>NZ_SPDV01000020.1 GCF_004564275.1 Sphingomonas parva (ex Maeng et al. 2020) | reverse complement strand
GCCGAGGGCTCGAGCCTGATGCGAACCAAGCTCGTCCCGGTACCTCCCCCGGCGGTGCTCGAGCAGCGGATTCGCGATCTGCTCGCCGCCCGGACCGCCGCAGCGACGCCCTGAGCATGGCGGCACCCTGGCGGGATGCGCTGAAGCGCGGGGGAGCGAAGCTCCCGGCCGAGACGGCGGTGGCGCCCGCTGCTGGCACCGCGCCGCCGAGCGCGATCGATCCGGCGGCCGTGTCCCCGAAGCTCGCCGCCCTCATCAGGGAACGCGAGGCGCTTCAATCGTCGATCGCGGCGCTGCAGGGCGCCGCCGCATCGGCCGGCCCCGATCCGCGCTTCCCGGTGACCTCGATGCGCGAGCGCCGCGCCGAGATCGACCGCTGGCTGCAGGGTCGCGAGGCGCGCCGGGCCGAGCGGCCGACGCCTTCACAACCGCAGCAGACCGCCGTGGATCGCCGGCAGGCGCGACCGGCCCGACCCTCGACCGCGGAGCAGGTGCGGTCCATCGCCGGCCGGATGCTCGGCGGGCTCGATGCCGCCCGAGAGGCCGCGCCCGTGCCGCCGCCGCTCCGCGCCACGCCCGGCGAGACTCCCGCCAGCGCGCTCGCTCGCCCGGTGCGGGAGCGGCCTGGCGAACCGATGCCCGCCTTACGGCCGACACCCGGCGAAAGCGCCGGTGGCGGCGCGCCCCCTCAGCTGCGCGCGACGCCGGGAGAGAATGTCCGCAGCCGCCGGCTTCTCGATGCCGTTCAGAGCTTCGAGACTGCCCGCGACGCCGCCCGTGCCTTCGCCGAGAGGGCCGAGGCGCCCGTCGAGCGGCCCCGCCGCCGAACAAAGCAGGATTCGGCCGACAGCGGCATGCTCGACCGGGCGTTCGATCGATGGGAGAGCCTGCGCGACAAGCCTCGGCAAGCCGAAAAGATGCTCGACAGGGCACGCCGCGCCATTCCCGACGAATGGGCGGAACGCGCCCGCCGCGCCGTCCCGGCCCTCGGCAAAGGCGACGATTACGATCGCCGGATGAAGAAGCTGCTCGAGGTCGCGGTCGGCACGGTCGATCAGGTCAGCGAACAATCGGATCGCATGCGCAGCCTCGCTCGCGACGTGCGTGAGCTCCGCGCCGCCGACGAAGCGAATGACGAAGCGCGCCGGGATCGTGCGATCGAGCGGCTGCGAGCCAAGCGCGAGGACGGCGGCTGATGGCGACGGACACCCGCTTCATGGGCAACTCGATCGAGGAATTGCTCGTCGCCATAGCGGAGGGTGTTCGCGAGGCGCAAAGCGCGCTCGACACCGCTCCCCAGTTTGACGGCAACGGGCGTCCGCTGTCGACCTACCATCTCCCCTTTCTCGATTTCACGATCAGAGTCGAGATGACGACTCAGACGGATAGCGGCGGCAGGCCGGTCGCCTTGCTGATCGCCGCGCCGAAGAGCTCGACGACGAGCGGCACGCAGAGCCAGGTTTCCGGCCGCCTCATTGCGGTGCCCCCCGGCGAGGGCCTCCCGGTGCCGAGGATGAGCGTATCGACCGGAGGAAATATCGGCGGGGTTGCGACGATCAGCGTCAAGGTCACCAACAGCGCCGGAGAAACGCTCGCAAATCAGCCGATCGAGCTCAACATCGACACGGCCGCCTCCACGACGCTGTCGACGGCCCGGGGCGCGTCCTTCTCCCGCCTCCCTGGGACCCGGCTCGAGGCGGCGGTGCTGACGACGGGAAGCGACGGCGTGGCGACGACGCGGCTGCTCATCGATCCCCAGCAAAGCGCGCGCCAGGTGGTGGTTGTGAACGCGACCCTCGGCGTGGCCTCGGCGCGTGGAGCAATCCCGCTGGAGGAAGTCGGATGACCCAGATCAGCTGGGCGCTCCGCCTCCTTGCCGCCGATGGATCGCCTGCCGCCGGGATTTCGATCCAGCTTCAGGTGTTCGACCTTGCGGGCGGCTGGAGGCGCCTCGCCGACGCGGCGACGGCGAGCGACGGCACGATCCGCGGCAAGGCGGACGACGGCACGGCAAAGCCGGTCACCGCGCCGATGCTCCGGCTCGTCGAGACGGCCCGCCCTGCCGCAATACTCGGTGGCGTTCCGACGCTCGCGGCGGCAGGCACTCCTCCGTCGCTGTCTGCCGACTTCGGCGACATCGTCCACGTCCCCGCGCCGGCGCGAGCCGAACCGCGCACGGCCCCGAAGCGTGCTACTCTCGGCAAGCTGGCGGTCGAGGAGGTTGGCACGATTGCCGGGGTCGCAGCGCCGGTCGCCGCGGCCCTTCCCTCGGCGACGGCGTTCCGGGATGTCGAGGCACGACTTTCCCAGCGCGAGCTCGACCTCAACCGAGTCACCGGCGAGCGCGATTCCCTCGCTGACCGGGTCGCGGCTTTCGAGCCACGGCTTGCCGAAAGCGAGAAGAAGCTCGCGGAGCGGGAGCTCGATCTCAAGAAAGTTACCGGCGAGCGTGACGCCTTGGCCGGCCAGCTTGCGACCTCGCAACCACGCCTTGCGGAGAGCGAGAAGCGGCTGACGGAGAGCGAGAAGAAGCTCGCCGAGCGAGAGCTCGACCTCAAGCGGGTGGCCGGCGAGCGAGACGCGCTGGCAGGGCGGCTGGCCGCTTCCGAACCCCGGCTTGCCGAGAGCGACAAGCGACTTGCCGAGCGCGAGCTCGACCTCAAGAGGGTAACCAGCGAGCGCGATTCGCTGGCAGGGCGGCTGGCGGCGTCGGAACCCCGGCTCGCGGAGAGCGAAAAGCGTCTCGCTGCGCGAGAGCTCGACCTCAAGCGGGTGACCAGCGAGCGCGACGCCCTGGCGGGGCGGCTGGCGGCGTCGGAGCCGCGGCTCACGGAGACCGAGAAGCGTCTCGCCGCGCGAGAGCTCGACCTCGATCGCCTGACCAGCGAGCGCGACGCGCTGAACGGCCGGCTGGAGGCGTCCGAAACGAAGGTTGCGGACAGTGAAAAGCGCATCGCCGCCCTTCAGCAGCAACTCGCCGACGCCGTCGCAAAGCCGACCGGCGCCCGTGAGACCCTTGGCACCACCTTCGGCACGATCGGCACGACGACGTCGGCGCCTGTGAGCCTCGGGGACTTCGCCACCAAGGTGGGCGGAGAGATCGGCAGCGCACAGACGGCGCTGAGGGCCACCGGCTTCTCCCTCGGATCAGTCCAGATCACCGCAAGGACGGTGGTCGAGGGCGGATCGTCGCTGGTCTTCCCCGACACCGAGACCTTGAAGACGGTGGTCGCCGGGAGCCTGTCCGACATCAAGCTTTCGTTCGAACCGACCCAGACCGCGGAAGCGAGCGAGGGCAGCGTGCAGGTTCCGGACATCCGCGATCTTACCGAAAGCGCCGCCCGGCGAGTCCTCGCCTCGGTCGGGTTGGTGCTCGAGGTGAGCCACGGGCCGCTCGGCATGAGGGCGAACTGCGCGCCCGGCCAGGCGATGCTGCAGGCGCCGGGCCCCGGCACTACCGCGGCACGCGGCGCCACCGTCCTCGCCGTTTTCGCGCGGGGACCGGCATGAGGCAGGGGAGCACGACATGGCCGATCCGCTGAAGGACGTCATAAGCGATGGGTTCGTCGCCCCGTTAGGTGACGTCATCGCCGCCGTTGGCCGGGGAGTCGCCGACGCTCAGGCGGCACTCGATCAGGCCTCACTGCAGGCAACCCTCAGCCTCTATGAAACGGAGGGCGATGCCGCCACGACGCTGCTGCGCGAAATCGGCTACCGCCCGACGTTCTACGTACTCCCGGAGACCACCTGCGAAGTGCAGATGTCGATGCGTGTCGGCGGCAGCAGCGCCAGCGACGGCAGCGCCAATGCGCCGCCGGAGACCCCGCGCCTGCTCCAGGCCAAGGCCTATGCGACCCCGGTCGATGCCAGCTTCGCCAACCGGTTCGGCTACGAGGCCTCGGCGAGCGCGAAGCTCACCTTCAAGATCGTACCGGTGCCGCCGCCCCTGGCGCTCGACGAGCGACGCCCCGTGCCGGACCTGCTCGGCAAGAGCGTCACCGATGCCTCGGCCGCCCTCGCCCGGCTCGGCTTCGAGGCGGAGTTCCATTCGAACAAGGGCGAGGTCTTCTCGACGCCGCCGCCCGGCGGTACGATCGTCCTCGCCCAGTCGCCGGCCGCTTTGACCCTCGCGAAGATCGGGGAGATCATCGTCGTCACGGTCCCTCCGTGAGGCGAGGTGACAGAGAAGCGATAGGCGGCGTCCGATCCGCCCCCCTGAACAAGTCCGGCGTGCCTGCCATTGGGCAGCACGCGCCCGATCCCGCCCTGAGCGAGCTTTCCCTTCCCCGCGCTGCGCATCTCCCCTAGATCCTCCCCCTCGAGCAGGAGGGAGCCGCGCGTGATCGAGGTCAGCGCCTATCGCAGCGAGCAGTTCGCAGGCGTGCAGGCGCTCTGGCTGGAGGCCTTCCCCGACGATCCGCCCTGGAACAGCGCCGCCAATGCCATTCCCGCGAAGCTTGCCGTCCAGCCCGATCTCCTGCTCGTCGCGTCGGATGGGGACGCAGTGCTCGCCACGGTGATGGCGGGCTATGACGGCCACCGCGGATGGCTCTATTCGGTCGCGGTGCGGCGCTCGCACCGCCGCAGCGGCCTCGGCACGCAGCTGATCGCCGAGGCCGAGCGGCGCCTGAAGGCGCTCGGATGCCTGAAGATCAACCTCCAGGTGCGGGCGACCAACGCCGCGGTCGCCGCCTTCTACAGGCGGCTCGGCTACGAGGTGGAGGAGCGGGTGAGCATGGGCAAGCGCCTCTAGCACCGCTCGGGCCGCTCCGTTCATTCCGGGTGCAGCCGGGGCTCGACACCTTGCGTGGGGGAGGTGGAGCATGTTGGCACTCGCGATCGCATTGGCTCAGCTGGCCGTTGTCTCGGTGACACCGTCGACGCCGGAGATTTCCGTCGTCATCCTCGGCAACAGCGAGAGCCGCGAGCGCCTCGAGCCGCTGCTCGAACGCCTTTCCGGTGCGCATTATCGGTCCGAGCTCGCAGGAGGCATGGGCTACGCGGGCTGCGTCGCGCCGTGGCGCGGCGATCGGACGCAGACCGACGGATGCATCCAGTCGCGGCTTCCGCGCGGTCGACCGACGATCGTGCTCAACACCTATGGTCCTACCGATCGGACCGGCACGACGGTTTACTGCATCGGCTCCGGCGGCTCGGCCGAAATGACCCTGCGTCCGAAGAGGACGGCCCGGGACGGCACCGAACTGCAAGCGTGCCTGGATGGCGCGGCGCCAGGCGAGGGACTTGCGCCGCCGGCCATCTATGGCGTTCGATACACGGAAGAGCTCGAGATCGCCGACGCCGAGGAGGCGCGGGCGCACGCCGCGAGCGTGCTCGCCATCGCCGTCGACCACGTCGGCGTCCCGCGCGGCATCCGCGGCCATTGCCTGATTCAGGGACGCGTGGTCGGCGTCGTCCGCGGCGCCGGACTGACGCCGCGCGGGCTCATCGATCTCGCCCTTCCCTGCGACGCCGGCCCTGAGCGCGACACGCCGCGCCGGATCTCGACGCGGGAGCTGGCGGAGGGCTCGTTCGGCGAGGTTTATCTCGACGATCGCCACGTGCTGCTCGATTATCGGCGGGTGGCAAGTCCCGCCGAATGATCACTCGAGAGCGCTGGCTGCGGCGCGAAGACCAGATCGACGCCAGCAAGTTCGTACCGCCGGAGCCGCGACGGGTCCACTATCGGTGTCGGCACGCGGCAGGCCTCAGGTCCCGGCGGCGTAGGAATCCACGCGGGCGACGTGTGCCGCTTTCTCGTCCTCGCTCAGGAACGACCCTAGGAAGGAATTGCGGGCGAGGGTGACGAGCTGCTCGCGATCGAGCCCGCGCGCCTCGGCGGCGGCGCCGAAATTGTCGTTCACATAGCCGCCGAAATAGGCCGGATCGTCCGAGTTGATCGTGACCCTGAGCCCCGCGTCGAGCATCCGGTCGATCGGATGCTCGGCCATGTCGCCAACGACGCAGAGCTTGAGGTTGGACAAAGGGCAGACAGTCAGCGTCATCTGCTCCCGCACCAGCCGCTCGATTAGGCCAGGATCCTCGAGCGAGCGATTGCCGTGGTCCAGCCGGTCGACCTTCAGCAGATCGAGCGCCTGGTGGACATATTCGGGCGGCCCCTCCTCCCCGGCATGGGCGACCCGCTTCAGTCCGAGCGCGGCCGCCGCCTCGAACACGCGCGCGAACTTCTCCGGAGGATGGCCGAGCTCGGAGCTGTCGAGCCCGACCGCCTCGATCCTGTGCAGCCAGGGCTCGGCCAGGCGCAAAGTGGCGAACGCCGCCTCCTCGTCGAGGTGACGGAGGAAGCAGAGGATCAGCTTCGAGCTGATGCCGTGGCGGGCCTGCGCCTCGTCCATCCCGGCGGTGAGCCCGCGCATGACCACGTCGAACGAGATCCCGCGGTCGGTGTGGGTCTGGGGATCGAAGAAGATCTCCGCATGGACGACTCCGTCGGCCGCGGCGCGATCGAAATAGGCGGCGGCGAGGTCGCGGAAGTCCTCCTCGGTGCGCAGGACGTCGGCGCCCTGGTAATAGATGTCGAGGAAATCCTGCAGGTTCGAGAAGGAGTAAGCGGCGCGGACCGCTTCGACGCTGTCGAACGGGATCTCGACGCCGTTGCGGCGCGCCAGGGCGAACATCAGCTCGGGCTCGAGGCTCCCCTCGATGTGCATGTGGAGCTCGGCCTTGGGCAAGCGGGCGATGAAGGCGGACAGATCGGTCATCCCGGCAGCCTAAGCCGGGTCGCGGCGGCCTGGCTAGAGGCTGCGTGGGTCGTTCGGGGAAGCCCCCAGAGATCCTCGAAGCCGGCGACATAGGTCTCCATGTGAAAGGCCGGCGCCGCAGCGAACGAGGCGCGGACGTGCTCCCGCGCCGGTCCGGCGAGCGCGGCAACGATGGCATCGACCCAGCACTCGTCCGGGGCATGAGTGGGCACCAGGCGAATGCCGTCCGCACGTTGGGCGATCTCCCGCACGCCCGGAAGATCGGAGGCGACCACGGGCGTTCCGACGGAGAGGGCCTCGAGGACGACGCCCGGCAGTCCCTCCCACTGGGACGGCAGCAGGAGCAGGTCCGCGCCGCGCAGCGTGTCGAGCGGCGTCCTCGTCGGACCGCTCAACTCGATCCATTCCGCTTCGGGAGACGCCGCGATCCGTCTTCGCAGTGCGTCGACATGCTCCTCCTGTCCGGGGCCGACATACTCAAGGATGACAGGAAGGTCGGGTGCCCGGCGGCGCAGCGCCTCGAAGATCGGGACGGGACGAAGATGGTTCTTCTGCGGATGGATCCGCGCCAGGACGAGGATGCGGCGGCGGCCGGCGCGGCCGGCGGCCGCCGCCTGGGGGGCCTCGGCTGCAAGCCCGCGGTAGATCGTTCGCCATTTGCCGTCGGGGCGCCAGATCTGCGCCCGGCAGGCGTCCGCGACGCCGACGAGATGCGTGGAGAAGGCGCGGGCGAGGAGGAGGCCGACCTGCGCCTTGAGGCGGCCGACGAGGCTGGTCCGGCCGTCGACCGTCGTACTGAAATGGCAGATGCGGTCAGGAATGCCGCAGAGGAAGGCGGCGAACAGCATGAAGCCGTTGGTGGTGCCGATGCAGGTGTGGACGATGTCCGGCCGCACCTGCCGGCATACCTGCCAGAAGTGCCGCAACGCCGGCCATCCGGTATAGCCGCGGATCACGGACACACCGAGATCGACGAATTTCGCATCGAGGGGTCCGCGCCGCTGCGACTGGACGTAGAGGTGGATGGGGAGCGACGGGTGCCGTCTTCTCAGCTCGGTGAACAATTGGAGCGACCGCATCTCGGTGCCGCCGATATCCAGGGCCCCCAAAGTGTAGAGGATGGTCGGCTGCCGTGCGGCTCGGGCCGAATCCGATCGGCTCATGCTTGCAGATGCTCCGCCTTGCGCATCGTCACCGCCATCAGTCCGAGGTTGCGGAGCGCGCCCTGGAGAAGGGCGCCGTGGCGAAGCAGCGTCCGGAACCGCTGGCGCCGCTTGAGCGACCAGAGATCCGCGACCACCCTCGTGGCGGCGCGCTGCTCCTCGGTCATGTCGATGGCGAAGCGGTCGAGCAAGGCGCCGGCCTGGTGGCTGTAGCGCGCGACGGTCGCCTGCTTCGCGGAAGAGAAAAGGGTGTCGCATACCCGCCTCGCGATCGCCGGGGTCGACCAGCGCGCGACGCCGACCTCGTTGGCGCCATGCTGCCGATAGAGGATCGTCGATTCCGCGACGAAGCGGATGTTGCCGTGGATCGCCGCCGTCAGGGCGAGCCAATGGTCGTGCCAGGTCGCCTCCGGCGGGATCGGCCGGGCCCGCTCGTAAAGCGCCCGGTTGGCCATCGCCGTGCAGCCCGTGGCGACGTTGGTGAGCAGCAGGCGTTCCAGCCGGTTCTGCCGCGGATCGAGCCCGGCATAAGACGCATAGGAAGGGTGCACGACGCGCAACGCGGCATCGGTGACGACGAGATCGGTGTGGACCAGGGCAGGTCGTTCGGCCCCATATTCCTGCTCCAGCGCCTGCATCTGCCTCAGGGTGAGGGCGATCTTGTTCGGCAGCCAGACGTCGTCGTGATCGCAGAACAGCACGTGATCGGCGGAAACCGCCTCGATCAGCCTGGCGAAATTGCCGAGATAGCCGGCATGCTCCGAATAGCCGAGCAGCCTGATCCGCTCCGGATGGCGCCGGACGAAGCTGTCCACAATGGCGCGCGTCCCGTCGGTCGACGCGTCATCAGCCACCAGGATAGTGAAATCCTCGTGGGTCTGCGACAACAGGGAGTCGAGCAGGTCGGCAAGAAAGCTCTCGCAATTGAAGGTCGCGAGCGCGACCTCCACCGTGCAACGCCTGGTCACGCCTCCTCGACCTCCACGGAAAAGAGTTCGGCGGCCCGGGGGCCTGACGCGGACAGGAGGCGGCAACCTCGCCCGCGAACCTAGCAGGACCGCGACAGGCGTGGAAGTCGCCGGGCCGCCGACCTTCTCATGCCCGGCCCCGTCTGATATCCATCGCCGGTGTTCAGCATCGTCATTCCAGTCTGGAATGCACGCAAGACGATCCGGCGGACCGTCGAGAGCGTCTTCACCCAAACCTATTCCGTTTTCGAGCTGGTGATCGTCGACGACGGCTCGAGCGACGGCTCCATCGCGGCGATTGCCGACCTGACGGATCCACGATTGCGATTGCTGCTTCGCCCGAACGGCGGCGCGGCTGCGGCACGGAACACCGGCGTGCAGGCTGCCGAAGCGGAATGGATCGCCTTCCTCGATGGCGACGACGTCTGGCTGCCCGGACATCTCGAGGAGCTCGACCGCATTCGAGCGGCGTGTCCGCAAGCGGATCTGATCGGCACCCGGTTCCTCGACAGCGATCTGCAGGGGCGCTTCGATGTGCCCGCGCAAGCCGCGGCGAGGATCGGCACAATACGCTATTTCGAAGAAGTGGGCGCCGGCCGGCGGCCGTTCTGGATCGGGTCCTGCGCGGTGCGGCGTCGAGCCTGGCAGGCGGTCGGCGGCTTTCGGGCCCGTGTCCCGGGAGACGACAGCGACTTTCTCGTCCGTGTGGCGCTTGACCACGAAGCGGCGGCGTCGACGCGCAGGACCTCCGTTTACATGCACGGCACCGGCGGCGACATAGAGAGCCGCATCGAACGCTGGCGTCGCGGCGGACCGGTCACGGCGGTTGTGACGCCAGGTGATATCGCCAGCTGTCTCGATGTGCTGCTCGCGCGTGAAAAGGATGTGGGTGCGGACGCCATGCCGTCCGGCACCGACGCATTCGTGAACTTTTACGTGCGCTCGCATCTTCGCACGGCGCTGCAGGTTCACGACATCACGACCGCGCGGACGGTGCGCCGCTTCTATCGCGGCCATTGCGGATGGCGTGACCGGCTCCTGTTTGGAGTAGCCGCATTGCCGGTGCCGCTGCTGAGGTGGATTTACCGGCTCGCGAGACCGATCAGACGCTCGCTGTTCGGCATCCGGCAGCCCGTCGCGGCCGGTCCCGATCGGGCGCGGGTACGAAGACTCCCTTGTTGATCGCTGGTGTGTTATGTGTATAAGACACTGGATCAAGGAGCAGGGGTAATCTCAGCATGACCAGCACGATCCGATTCACCGGCCTCACCACGCTCGCCGCGCTCTGCCTGGCCTGCTCGGCGCAGGCGCTCGCCGCGCCCGCCGATCTCAAGGCCAGAGCGGATGCCTTCCTGCAGAGCGCCTACCCGGTGGATGGGCCCGGCGCGGCGGTGATCATCGTGGAGCGGGGCAAGACGGTCTACGCCGGCGGTCGCGGTCTCGCGGACGTCGCCGGCGGCAGGCCGATCGGGCCCGACACGGTCTTCCGGCTGGGATCGATCACCAAGCAATTCTCCTCCGCGGTCCTCCTCCAGCTGGCCGACGAGGGGAAGCTCTCCCTCGACGATCCGATCTCCAGATACGTCCCCGGCCTTGCCGAACCGGGCGCGAGCGCGACCGTGCGCCAGGCGCTGAACCATACCATTGGTGTCCAATCCTACACCGCCATTCCCGGGTGGATGCGCGAGGAGAATACGGCCCGGGCGCGCACGACCGACGAGATGATCGCGCTGTTCAAGGACCTGCCGTCGCCGACCAGGCCCGGCGAGGCGTGGGCGTACAACAATTCGGGTTATGTGCTGGTCGGCGCGATCATCGAGAAGGTGACCGGCAAGCCGTGGCACCAGGTGGTTCGCGAACGGATCGCCGCCCCGCTCGGCCTCGAGACCATTCGCTACGGAGTCGAGGAGCCGACCATCGCCAGCATGGCGACCGGCTACACGCTGCGGGAGGAAGGCGTCGCCCCCGCCGTCAGGATTCACATGAGCGTACCCCATGCCGCCGGCGCCCTGGTCGGCACGGTCGGCGATCTCGCGGCCTGGGGACAGGCGCTTCACCACGGAAAGGTGCTGAAGCCGGCGAGCTACGCGGCGATGATCGCTCCCACCAGGCTTCCGAACGGCGAAACCGTGCCGTACGGCTTCGGCATGGGAACGGCCGAGCTGCGCGGGCGCCAGGCGATCGGCCATGGCGGCGGGATCTTCGGCTTCACCACCGACAGCACCTATCTGCCAAAGGACGATCTGTTCGTCGCCGTCTTCACCAACAGCGACAAGCCCGCGACCCATCCTGGGGTTGCGATGCGGAGGCTCGCCGCGCTCGCGCTTGGGGAACCCTATCCCGAATTCGCCAAGGTAGACGTTCCGGCGGCGGCGCTGGAGCCGCTGTTCGGCAGCTACACGATCGATCCCGCCAAGCCCGACGCCAAGGCCGAGCAGCGGCTGTTCTACGCCCGCGACGGCAAGCTCTACACCAAGCGCAGCGGCGCGCCCGAGCTCGAGGCATTCGCCGCCGGTGGCGACCGGTTCTTCTACGGTCCCAATTCCCTGACCTGGTTCCGCGTCGCCCGCGACTCGTCCGGTGCGCACGTCCTCGAGATGCATGACCAGGGCGAGGACAAGATCGAGCGGGCGGTTCGCAGCGGCCCGGTGCCGGCCGAGCCGAAAGCGGCCGCGGTCCCGCGCGAGGTGCTCCAGCGCTATCTCGGCCGCTACGCCATCGGGGCGGCCCATGGCACCATCGCCTGGGGCAAGGGCGACAGCCTGACCATCCAGCTCGCCGGCCAGCCGGCGCTGCCGCTCAGGGCGGTGAGCGAGACCGAGTTCGATGTTCCGGCGGTCGACGCGCGAATTGCCTTCGAATCCGAGAACGGCGCGGTCGCACGCCTGGTAATCGACCAGGGCGGCCGCAAGATGGCCGCGGAGCGGGTAAAGGAAGACGTCGAGAAATGAGCGGGAGCACCCGGCGGGCATTCTGATGCAGGCGGCCCACCCTGCAGGTCAGCGCCGCGACATGTCGCCTGCCACGCCTCTCCGAGCCGAACCGGAAGCAGTGCATCGCCGCGTCGATTGAAGATACCTTACGGATGACGGCATGACGTCATTCGTTAACTTGTTGACGATTTGAAGTTATCTGCTTCACGTTGAAACAATTACAGGTCCGTGCTGTTGTACACCTTTGAGGAACAAGGTGCACCGATGCCGGCTTCTGTTTCCAGCGCGACCATGATCGACCGTCCACGCCGGACGGGCGCGCGCACGATGCTGATCATCGACGACGAAGCCTCGGTCGCGCAGACGCTCGGCCGCGCCGCCGAAGAATGCGGCTGGCGGCCGCGGCTGACCGCCACCGGCGAGGCGTTCCGCGCCGCCTATCGCGCCGAGCCGCCGGCCGTCGTGATCATCGACCTTGCCCTGGTCGGCACCGACGGCATCGAGATCCTGAAGTTCCTCGCGCAGGAAAAGAGCGAATCGCTGGTGCTGATCGCCAGCGGCTTCGACCGGCGCGTGGTCGAGGCGGCAATGCGCTTCGGCACCGAGATCGGGCTCGACATCGGTGGTGCCCTGACCAAGCCGGTCCTGGTGGAGGATCTGAAATGCGCCCTCGCCGCGGCGGGACGCTGAGCGGCCGACCGGCGATGCGCTGCGCGGCAGGAGCGGACGATGCGCTGGCCGATCGGCTCGGCGAGGCGATCGCCGCAGGCGCGCTGTCGCTCGAATACCAGCCCAAGATCGACCTCGAATCCGGCGCGATCGCCGGGGTGGAGGCGCTCGCGCGCTGGCACGAGGACGAACTCGGCCCCGTGTCCCCGGCCACCTTCGTCGCGGTCGCCGAACGGCACGACCTCGTCGATCGCCTCACCGATTGGCTGCTGCGCGAGGCGCTCGCCCAATGGTCCGCCTGGGAGCGGGAGGGGCATCAGGTCGGCCTCGCCCTCAATCTCTCCGCCATCAGCCTGCGCGACCCCGGGCTTCCCGATCGGCTGGAGCGCATGTGCGCGACGGAGGGAGTCCCGCCCATGTTCCTGACGATCGAGATCACCGAGAGCGCGACACAGGAGCTCGTCCCGCTGCTCGACACGCTGACCCGGATTCGTCTCAAGGGCATGGGACTGGCGCTCGACGATTTCGGCACCGGCTATTCGTCGCTGCTCCAGCTTCGCCAGCTTCCCTATTCCGAGCTCAAGATCGATCAGGCGTTCGTGCGGGAGGCGACGATCTCTCGTGAGTCGCGGTTGATCATCAAGGCGCTGATCGACCTCGCCCACGGCATGGGCCTCTCGGCGACGGCGGAGGGCGTCGAGGATTTCGAGACGCTGTCGCTGCTCCGGGAATGGGGCTGCGACAGGGCGCAGGGCTATCTGATGTCGCGTCCGCTCCGCGGTCCGGATCTGCCGTCGTGGATCGCTCGATCCTGTGCGAGGTGGCGGCCACCCTGCCTCGGCCAGCCCGACCGGCTCGGTGCGCTGGGGCCGCTGACCGCCGGCTGACGAACGGCGCGCCGGCGCCCGCCCGTCAGGACGCCATTCGCCACTCGATGTTGCGGCCGTTGAGCTTGTGAAAAAGGGCGTCCAGCCGCTGCTGGAGGTCGACCAGCGAGAAGGGCTTGATGATGTAGCCGTTGACGCCGAGGGCTTCGGCCTTGCGGATGACGTCGTTCTCGGTGACGCCGCTCAGCATGATGAAGCCCACCTTGCTGAGCTTCGGATCGTTGCGGATCGCCTCGAGCAGGTCGAGACCGTTCATCACCGGCATGCTATAGTCGCAGATGACGATGTGGATGCGTTCCTCCAGCACCCGCGTCAGCGCTTCGAGCCCGTCCCGCGCCTCGAACACCTGCGTGAGGCCGACATGCTGCAGCGATCGACGGATCAGCCGGCGCATCCCGCTGTCGTCGTCGACGATCATGATCCGGATGGCAGAGGCTGGAATCATGCGTCGCGGTCCTCGCTCTTCATGCGATCGACCCTATGTCGGCCGCCCTGGAGACCGGGTTAGCCCCCAAATCTTAACTGTCGGTAGCGAGGCTCACGAAGCTTTGCCGATAGCATGTGCGTAACGACATGCGGCGGGCGCCCGCCCGCCACGTCGCAGCGTGGCGGGCGGGGCTGTTCCTCAAACGAGGAAATCGACCATGAGGGTGTTCAGCATCTCGGCCGCGCCGCTCGGCAGAACGCCGATCGCGTCGTCACCGTCGCCGAACGCACCCGGCGAGACCATCGAGAGGCCGTTCGCCGGCATGATGTCCAGCGTCACCGTGGCCGTGCTCTGAAGGCCGGTGTCGTCCTCCACCGTGTAGGTGAAGCTGTCGGTCCCGGTGGGTCCATAGGCGCTTCGGTCGGCCGCGGTGTAGACCAGGCTCCCGCTCTCGGCATCGAAGCTGAGCTGGCCGATGGTCCCCGTCGCGTCGATCGAGACGACGCTGAGCCAGTTGCCGGAATCGGGATCCACGTCGTTGTCGAGCATCGCGGCGTAGAGGTTGGCGCTCGGCAGCCCTTCCGTCACGCTGAACGTGTCGTCGATCGCGGTGGGAACGTCGTTCGTGCCGCTGATCGTGATGAACACCCGTCCCTGGTGGAGGCCGCCGCTGGCGTCGGACACCGTGAAGGTGAAGCTGGTGTGCACCGAAGGCATGTCGCCCCACATCGGATCGAACCAGGGGTGGCTGGCCGTGTAGATCAGCACGCCCTCGCTCATCGCATCGTCGACGATGCCGATCGTCCCGGTCGTGTCGATGCTCTCGATGCCGACACCCGGACCGAATTCGCTCGCGGCGAGCGACAGGATCTCGTCGACCAGATTGTCGGAGGACATATCCTCGGCAACCCAGATCGGCGCGATCAGCTCGTAGGGGGTGGTGACCAAGATCACCGCGGTGCCGGTGGTGGTGGCGCCGGTCTCGTCGGTGATCGTGTAGGTGAAGCTGTCGGTCGCCGTCTCGCCGTAGTCGAGCTCCAGGAACAGCATGTCCGGATCGTAGATCACGCGGCCGTCCTTGCCGAGATACAGCCGGGCTCCGGCCGCGGATTCATCGTCGACGCCGCTGAGCTGCAGACCCTCGCCGAAGTCGTTGTCGAGCAGTCCGTCGATCTCGACCGCGCCTTGGTAAGCCACGAAGGCGAGAGCATCGTCGTTCGCGACCGGCCCTTCGGGCGCCGGCTCGTCCTCGCCGGTGATGGTGAGAGTGACGGTCGCCTGCGACAGCGCGCCATGCTCGTCACGCACGCTGTAGGTGAAGCTGTCGGTCGCGATCTCGCCGGCGGCGAGATGCTGGAAGGCAGTGCCCGGATCGTAGGTGACCTGTCCGGCGACGCCGATCTTCACCTGGCCGAGCGTGCCATGGGTGTCGACGCCGTCGAGGGTCAGCGTCGCGCCGGCATCGGCATCGGCATCGTTGGCGAGCAGGTTCAGCGTGACGCTTCCGTCCTCGCTCACCGACGCATCATCGGCGGCCGCCGTCGGTGCGTCATTGGCGCCGGTCACGGTCACGGTGACGGTCGCGCTGGACGTCGCGCCCGCGGCGTCGCGCATCGTATAGGTCAGCGTCTCCGTCGCGCTCTGGCCGGCCGCGAGCGACTGGAAGAAGGCGCCCGGCGTGTAGGCGACCTTGCCGTCGATCACCGCGGCGCTGCCGTGCGCCGGATTGGCGCTGACCGAGACGATCGCCTTGCTGTCGCCGGCATCGACGTCGGTATCGTTGGCCAGAACATCGATCGTTGCGCCCGAATCCTCGGAGACGACGACGCTGTCGGCGATCGCGGCCGGTCCGTCGTTCGCGCCGGTGATCGTGACGGTGACCGTCGCCGTCGACGTCGCGCCCGCGGAGTCGCGCATCGTGTAGGTCAGGGTGTCGGTCGCGGTCTGGCCGGCGCCGAGCGACTGGAAGCCTGCGCCGGGCGCGTAGGAGATCTTGCCGCCGACGATCGAGGCGGTGCCCAGCGTTCCGCTCGTGCCCAGCGAGACGATCGTCTTGCCGTCGCCGGCATCCGGATCGCTGTCGTTGGCGAGCACGTCGATCTGGATGCTGCCGTCCTCGCTCACGCTCGCCGCATCGGCCCGCGCCGTCGGGGTGCGGTTGATCAGCTCGCCGGCATTGTAGGTGCGGCCTTCGAGCAGGAAGTGGAAGCGCTCGACATTCTGGACGATATCGGTGCCTTCCGAGATCCAGCCGCCGCGCAGATCGGTGATGCGGATGCGCCCGTCGGAGAGCGACTCGATTCGGAAATCGCTGCGGCGGCCGGCCAGCACCATCATGTCGGTGCCGCTGCCGCCGTCGATCAGATCGTTGCCCGCGCCGCCGTAGATCGTGTCGTCGCCGGCGCCGCCGTCGATATCGTCGTCGCCGCCGAAGCCGAACAGCAGGTCATTGCCGCCCATGCCGTCGATTCGCTCGTCCTTTTCCCCGCCGATGAGGAGGTCGCTCCCCTCCTTGCCCTTGATGCGCTTCATTCAAGATTCTCCTGGTCATTTCGAGGCGAACCGCCGCCCATCGGCGGCCCGCCCACGGCGGCGGTTGATGACCCTGGGGTGTTGCGACGGGACGTCCCGGCAGGCTCAACTTGGTATCGATTGTATGGCGGAACCTCGCTACATTCCGGCCGCGAAGCGCACAGGCTTCGGCCAGGTTGGGGGACCGGATGGAGGCTGCAGGAACGCAGGAGGGGCGCAGCTTCGCCGATCAATTGCCAGTGATCTGCTGGACGGCCGATGCCGAGGGGCGCCTAACCTGGCTGAACCGGCGCGGCCTCGATTACGGCGCCGACGACGGTTTCCGGCCGGTGGCCGAGGCGATCAGGGCGGCGCGCGGCACTCCGTTCAGCCGGACCATCGACCTTCCCGGCATCGGCGGCACGCTCCGCCCCTTCACCGTCTCGGCCAAGCCGGTACGCGGGGAAGGCGAGGCGCTTTCGCACTGGATCGGAACGTGCTGCGAGATCCATGAGGACCGGCGGGTCACGCGGTCACAGGCCTTCCTCCTGCGGCTCGGCGACCGCATCCGCGAGGAATCCGATCCGGAAGCGATCCTCGCCATCGTGTCCGAGGCGGTCGGCCGCGAGCTCGGCGCGGACCGGGTGGTCTACGCGACGATCGACATGGACGAAGGAGTCATGCACGTCGGCCGCGACTGGCGCGCGGCGGGGCCTCCGCTCGAGGCGCACGATTTTCCGATGTCGGCCTATCCCGAGGACTATGTCACCGCCCATTCCCGCGGTCAGCCGCTCGCGTCTGACGATCTCGCCGACGATCCCGGAGTCTCGGGCCCGATGCGCGAGCGGTTCCTCGCCGCCGGCGTTCACGCCTTCCTCAGCGTGCCCCTGGTCAAGCGCGGACGGCTGTGCGCGGTCATGGCGGCGCAGCAATTCATGCCGCGCCAGTGGCGGGAGACGGAGCTGCGGCTGCTCACCGACGTCGCCGACCGGACCTGGGCGACCCTCGAACGCGCCGACGCCGATGCGGCCCTGCGCAAGAGCGAGGAGATGTTCCGCACCGTCACCGAGGCGCACCCGATCCCGGTGGTGATCGCCGACGAGAACGGCATCGTGCTCGGCAACCCGGCCTTCTTCGAGATGATGGGCGTCGAGCAGGGCGCGCTCGGCGCGATCGATCCGCGCGGATGGACCGCGGGCGGCTATGGCTGGGAGAAGTTCATCGAGATCGTCCGCGCCAATCCGCGCATCGACAATTACGAGACAAACATGGTGCGCCACGGCGTCCGCTTCCCCGTCGCGGTGAGCTGGCGGCACATCGTCTACCGAGGCGAGCCTGCCGTCATCTCCTCGATCGTCGATCTCACCGAGCGCAAGCGGGCGGAGGAGGAGCTCGCCCGCTCGCGCGAGGCCTTGCTCCAGGCGGAGAAGCTGACCGCTTTGGGCAGCCTGCTCGCCGGAGTCAGCCACGAGCTCAACAACCCGCTCTCGATCGTCACCGCCCAGAGCGCCTTGCTCGAGGAGATGGCCGAGGGCTCGCCCCTCGCCGCCCGCGCCGAGAAGGTGCGCCGTGCGGCCGAGCGCTGCTCCAAGATCGTCCAGACCTTCCTCGCCATGGCGCGGCAGAAGGAGCCCGAGCGGCGCAACGTCGATCCGGCGGAGGTCGTCCGCGCTGCGCTCGATCTCACCGAATATCCGCTGCGCACCGCCGGCATCGAGGTGCGGCTGGAGATCGGCCCCGATCTTCCCGCGCTCCACGCCGATCCCGACCAGCTCCATCAGGTCCTCGTCAACCTGATCGTCAATGCCCAGCAGGCGCTGGAAGAGCAGAAGGCGCCGCGCCGGCTGATCGTGCGGGTCCGCCGCTTCGACGGCGGACGGCTCGGCATCGAGGTGCAGGACAACGGGCCCGGCGTTCCGGAGGAGATCCGCCGGCGGATCTTCGAGCCGTTCTTCACCACCAAGCCGCAGGGCACCGGCACCGGTGTCGGCCTCAGCTTCTCGCTCGGCCTGATCGAGGCACATGGCGGCCGGCTCGAGCTGATCGAGGGCGACGGCGGCGGCGCGTGCTTCCGGATCACGCTCGACGCGGCGCCGCCGACGCCGCAGATCGTGGCGATGCCGGCCCAGCCGCCGGTCCCGAGCGCGTCGCGCGGCACGGCGCTGATCGTCGACGATGAACCCGACGTCGCGGAGGTGCTGGCGCTGATCGCCGAGCGCGCCGGCTATCGGGTCGACATCGCCGCCGACGGCCTCGTCGCCCAGGCGCTGATCGGCAAGTGCGACTACGACATCATCGTCTCCGACCTTCGCATGCCGAAGCTCGACGGACCGGCGCTGTACGATTGGCTGGCGCGCGAGAAGCCGCACCTGCTCGCGCGCATCGGCTTCGTCACCGGCGACACGCTCGGCGAGGCTGCGGCGCGCTTCGTCGCGCGCTGCGACCGGCCGGTGATCGAGAAGCCGTTCACCGGCGAGAGCGTCCGCCAGCTTCTCGCCGCCCTGGCGCAACCGGAAGAGCCGGTGGTGCAGAAGATCAAGGCAGGACCGGCAGCATGAGCAGCGTACAGATTGCGGCGGACGCGCCGCCCCATATCGCCGTCGTCGACGACGAGCCCGACCTGCGCGACGCCGTGGCGACCTATCTTCGCGCGAACGGCTATGAGGTGAGCGAGGCCGATGGTGGCGAGGCGCTGCACACGCTGATGCGCGAGCGGCCGGTCGATCTTGTCGTGCTCGACGTCAACATGCCGGGCGAGGACGGGATCACGATCGCCCGCCAGCTGCGCAGCCGCGGCCCCGTCGGCATCGTGATGCTCACCGCCAACACCGAACTGGTCGATCGGGTGACCGGCCTCGAGGTCGGCGCCGACGATTATGTCGGCAAGCCGTTCGAGCTGCGCGAGCTGCTCGCCCGGATACGCGCCGTGCTGCGCCGGCTGGAGACGGCCGAGGTCGCGCCCGCGACGATGGGCTCCGAGGTCCGCTTCGGCCGCTGCATCCTCGATCTCGAGACCGGCAAGCTCCGCACCGAGGATGGCGCCGACGTCCCGATCACGGCGATGGAGCACGATCTGCTGGCGATCTTCGCCCGCAATCCGAACAAGGTCCTCTCGCGCCACGAGATCATGGCGATGGCGCACCACAAGGAGATGGGCGCGTTCGACCGCTCGGTCGATCTTCGCATCGTTCGTCTCCGCCGCAAGATCGAGGCCGATCCCAGGCTGCCGCGCGTGCTCAAGACGGTGCGCGGCGGCGGCTATGTGTTCGCGCCCGCGGAGAGCTGATCTCGGCCCCGCGGAGGCATTGCGTTGCGAGATGCTACCGTCCTAAGTCACCGAACCTCTACGCGGAGCCGTATCCTCATGAAGATCAAGCTTCTCCTCCTCGCGTCCCTCGCTCTCTCGACGATCGCTCCGGCCCAGCAGGCGGCGCCGCCGGCCGGCGGCGACATCCCGGCCGAGTTCAAGCCGCCGATCGAGAATCGCGATTATGTGAAGCGCGAAGTGATGATCCCGATGCGCGACGGCACCAAGCTGTTCACCGTCATCGTCTACCCCAAGGGCATCACCAACGCCCCGATCGTCCTCACCCGCACCCCCTACAATGCCGCGGGGCGGGCGAAACGGATGGACAGCCCGCGCATTCTCTCCACTCTGCCGCTGGCCGACGAGATGTTCGTCAAGGCCGGCTACATCCGCGTCTATCAGGACATCCGCGGCAAATACGGCTCCGAGGGCGACTATATCGTCACGCGCCCCCCGATCGGCCCGCTCAACAAGACCAATGTCGATCACGTCACCGACGCCTGGGACACGATCGACTGGCTGGTCAACAAGGCCAATCTGCCGGAATCGAACGGCCGCGTCGGCATGATCGGCTCCTCCTACGAAGGGTTCACGGTGGTGAACGCCCTGCTGAAGCCGCACCCGGCGCTCAAGGTCGCGGCGCCGGAGAGCCCGATGATCGACGGCTGGATGGGCGACGACTGGTTCCATTATGGCGCCTTCCGCCTCGCCAACATCGCCTGGATCGGCGCCCAGACCGGCTACAAGGGCGAAGGCAAGGCGCCGCCGACCGGCGGCTATGACGATTACGACAATTTCCGCCGGATCGGCTCGGCGGGCGAGTGGGCGAAAGCCTCCGGCTATGCCCAACTGCCGTTCTGGCAGAAGATGGTCTCCCACCCGGCCTATGACGAATTCTGGCAGGGTCAGGCGCTCGACAAGATGCTCGCCGCCAACCCGTCCAACGTGCCGACGCTCTGGGAGCAGGGCCTCTGGGACCAGGAGGACATGTACGGCGCGATCACCGCCTGGGAGACGCTGAAGGCCAAGGGCAAGATGGGCAACAACTTCCTGGTGATGGGCCCGTGGCGGCACAGCCAGATCAATCGCGAGGGCCGCGAGCTCGGCGCCTTCAAATGGGACGGCGACACCGCCGCCCAGTTCCGCGAGCAGATGGTCCTGCCCTTCTTCAACCAGTATCTGAAGGACGGGCCGCCGGTGCAGATGCCGGCCGCGACGATCTACAACACCGGCGAGAACCGCTGGGATCGCCTCACCACCTGGCCGCTCGCCTGCGAGCAGGGCTGCGAGGCGCCGCTGAAGCCGATCTACCTCCAGGCGGACGGCCGGCTCGGCTTCGACCGGCCGGCCATGGGCGACGATTCCTACGTCTCCGATCCGGACAAGCCCGTGCCCCATCTGCCGCGGCCGGTGAACTTCAACGACGGCCGCTGGGGCGATTGGCTGGTCAGCGACCAGCGCCACGCCGACGGCCGCACCGACGTGCTGACCTATCAGACCGAGGTGCTGACCGCCCCGGTGCGCGTGTCCGGCGCGCCGATCGCCGACGTCTTCGCGAGGACGACCGGCACCGACGGCGATTTCGTCGTGAAGGTGATCGACGTCTATCCCGAGGAGGTCGCCACCGACACCAAGATGGGCGGATACCAGCTGCCGATCAGCCTCGACATCTTCCGCGGCCGCTACCGCGACAGCTTCGAGAAGCCGACCGCGATTCCGGCGGGAAAGACCCAGCGCTACCGCTTCCGCCTGCCGACGGTGAACCACGTCTTCCAGCCGGGGCACAGGATCATGATCCAGGTCCAGTCGAGCCTGTTCCCGCTCTACGACCGCAACCCGCAGAAATACGTGCCGAACATCTTCCTGGCGAAGAAGAGCGACTATCAGAAGGCGACGGTGACGATCGAGCGCGGCGGCAACGCGGCGAGCGCCGTCTGGCTGCCGGTGGTGCCGGTCGACCAGACGGCGGTGACGGTGAAGTAATCTAATCCTCCCTGTCGCCGTTAGGCGATGGGGAGGGGGACCAGGCGAAGCCTGGTGGAGGGGCCGGGGGTTTGCGCTTCTACCCGGCCCCTCCACCGCGCGATGCGCGGTCCCCCTCCCCACGCGCTGCGCGCGCAGGGAGGATTGAAACGCCTTATTCCTCGCGCTGGCCGGTGAAGGTCAGCAGCAGCTGGAACAGGTTGACGAAGTTCAAATAGAGCGAGAGCGCGCCCATGATGCCGAGCTTCTCGGCATGCGGCGTGCCCGCATAATGGAGATAGTCCGATTTCGCCCGCTGCGTGTCCCAGGCGGTGAGGCCGGTGAAGACCAGCACGCCGACCAGCGAGACCACCATCTGCAGCGCGCTCGAGGCGAGGAAGATGTTGACGATGCTGGCGATCACGACGCCGATCAGACCCATGAACAGGAAGGTCGAGACCTTCGTCAGGTCCCGCTTCGTCGTATAGCCCCACAGGCTGACGCTGAGGAACATCGCCGAGGCGATGAAGAAGGTGCGGGCGATGCTCGCGCCGGTGAAGACCAGGAAGATGCTCGCCATCGACACGCCCATCACCGCCGCGAAGGCAAAGAAGGCGAGCCGGGCCGAGCCGACGCTCATCCGCTCGATCCTGAACGAGAGGAAGAAGACGAAGGCGAGCGGCGCGAACATCGCCACCCACTTCAGCGGAGTGCCGAAGATCAATGCGGTAAGGGCGGGCGAGCTCGCTACCAGGAAGGCGACGAGGCCGGTGACGACCAGGCCCAGCCCCATGTTGTTGTAGATCGCCAGCATGTGCTGGCGGAGGCCGGCATCGAACGCGGCACGGTCGCCGACGCCCGTCCGAGGATGCGCAAAGGGAGTATTCAAGGCCGTTCTCCATCGAAATTGCTTCGATCGGGTCGGCTTCGGGAGGGAGGGCGTAGGCACCTGAACCTGCATCGAGCTAACCCGATGCGGTCCGACATCACGAGCGTCGAGGAGACGCCCGCCAGAGGGGCCCGGTCCGCACCACAGATGTATGCGGAGCGGTGGGCGAGTTCAAGATCAGAAGATCCTCCCCGCTCGCGGGGAGGGGTCCGCCGCGCGAGCGTGGTGGAGGGGGTTCATTGGGGCTCGTGCGTGTGAGAGATGTCTTCGAGCGGTGGCTTCGCGATCGGTCGCCCTCCCCGCACAGCGGGGAGGATTAAAGCCCCACGTCCTCGAGGCTGAGCAGCGTCGCGTTGCCGCCGGCGCTGGTCGTGTCGGTGCTGGTCACCCGCTCGGCGCAGAAACGCGGCAGGTAATGCGGCCCGCCGGCCTTCGGGCCGGTGCCCGACAGGCCCTCGCCGCCGAACGGCTGCGAACCGACGATCGCGCCGATCATCGAGCGGTTGACGTAAAGATTGCCGACCGTCGCCACCTCCTCGACCGTCTCCGCGGCGCGGGCGATGCGGCTGTGCAGGCCCATGGTGAGGCCGAAGCCGGAGCGGTTGACCCGCTCGACCGTGGCGGCGAGCTCGCCGCTCTTCCACGTGGCGACGTGGAGCAACGGACCGAACCATTCCTTGCGGACGTCCTCGATCTGGTCGACCCGGATCAGCGTCGGCGGCACGAACAGGCCGTTGTCCGGCGCCGCGATCGTCTTCAGCCAGCGACCGCGCATCGCTTCGCGATGGCCCATCAGCCGCTCATAGGCACCCTGGTCGATGACCGGGCCGACGTCGGTGCTGGGAAGCGCCGGATCTCCGACGATCAGCGTGTCCATCGCGCCGGCGAGCATCTCCAGCGTCCGCTCGGCGATCTCCTCCTGCAGCAGGAGCAGGCGCAGTGCCGAGCAGCGCTGGCCGGCGGAGCGGAAGGCGGAGGTGACGACGTCGACCACCACCTGCTCCGGCAAAGCGGTGGAATCGACGATCATCGCGTTGATGCCGCCGGTCTCGGCGATCAGCGGCACGATCGGCCTTTCCTCGTCGTCGAGCAGCGCGCGGGCGATCCTCTTGGCCGTCGCGGTGGAGCCGGTGAAGGCGATGCCGGCGATGCGGCTGTCCTCGACCAGGGCGGCGCCGAGATCCGGCCCGCCCGGCGCGAGGATCAGCACGTCCTCCGGAATACCGACGCCGTGGGCGAGGCCGACGGCGAAGGCGGCGATCTCGGGGGTCTGCGGCGCCGGCTTGGCGACCACCGCATTGCCGGTGACGAGCGCGGCCGCGACCTGCCCGAGGAAGATCGCCAGCGGGAAGTTCCACGGCGCGATGCACACCCAGACGCCGCGACCGTTCATCCTCAGCACGTTGCGTTCGCCGGTCGGCCCGGGCAGCTCGATCGGCTGCAGGCCGGTGCGCGCCTGCTGCGCATAGTAACGGCAGAAATCCACCGCCTCCCGCACTTCGGCGAGCGCGTCGGGAATCGTCTTTTTCGCCTCCTGGACGCAGATCCGCATCAGCGTGTCGCGCTCCTGCTCGAGCAGGTCGGCGAGACGGTCGAGGCAGCCGGCGCGATCCTCGATGCTCCTCGCATCCCACGTGGGGAAAGCAGCGAGCGCGCGCGACACCATCGCCTTGGCTTCGATGCCGCAATCGCTCCATTGCTCGCCCGCCGACGTGACCGCCGGCTTCGCCTCGAACGCCTTGTCGCCGCCGCTTACCACGCGCGCGACCCGGCCGAGCTCGGCGCGGTCCGAGAAATCCAGGCCTTCGCTGTTGCCGCGGCTCGGCTCGAACAGGTCCTTGGGCAAGGGGATTCCCGGATGCCGGCTGCCGCCCACCGCCGCGATCTTGGCAACCGGGTCCGCCAGGATCTCGGCGTCGCTCAGCCTTTCGTCGGCGAGCTGGTGGACGAAGCTGGAATTGGCGCCGTTCTCGAGCAGGCGTCGCACCAGATAGGCGAGCAGGTCGCGATGGCCGCCGACCGGGGCGTAGATGCGCGTGTGGTAGCCCTCCTCGCGGACGAGCTGCTCGTACAGGCCCTCGCCCATGCCGTGGAGGCGCTGGAACTCGAAGTCGCGGCTCGCGCCGGCATGCTCGAGGATGGTCGCGACGGTCAGCGCATTGTGGGTGGCGAAAGCCGGGTAGATGTTCCTCGCCGCCAGCATGTCACGGGCGCAGGCGAGATAGGAGACGTCGGTCGCCGCCTTGCGCGTGAACAGCGGATAATCGGGCAGGCCGAGCTCCTGGGTGCGCTTGATCTCGCTGTCCCAATAAGCGCCCTTCACCAGGCGGACCGCGATGCGGCGGCCGGTGGCGGCGCCGAGCGCATCGGCCCAACCGAGCACCGGCCGGCAGCGCTTGCCATAGGCCTGGACGGCCATGCCGAGGCCGTCCCAGCCGCGGAGCGCGGGAAGCCCGGCCACTGCCTCGATGATGTCGAGGCTCATCTCCAGCCGCTCGCTCTCCTCCGCGTCGATGGTGAAGGCGATGCCGGCGTCCTTGGCGAGGGTCGCCAGCGCCTCGACCTGCTCGATCAGCGACGGCACGCAGCGATCGTATTGCGCGACCTCGTAGCGCGGGTGGAGCGCGGAGAGCTTGACCGAGATCGAATGGCCGCGCTCGGCGACCCGGCCGACGGCGCGGATCGCCTGATCATAGGCGCGGAAATAGACTTCGGCATCGGCGAAGGTGCGGGCGGATTCGCCGAGCATGTCGAAGCTCGCGGTGAAGCCGCGGTTCTCGCGCTTGTCCATCCGGCCGATCGCCTCGTCGATCGTCCGGCCCATGACGAAGATCTCCCCCATCAGCCGCATCGCGGCGCCGACCGCCTGGCGGACGAACGGCTCGCCGGCGCGGGAGAGCAGCCGCTTGAGCGCGCTCGCCTGCTCGCTTTCGCTGACCAGCGCGCGGCCGATCACCAGACCCCAGGTCGCCGAATTGACCAGCTTCGAATGCGATTTGCCGGCATGGGCGCGCCAGTCCGCATTGCCGAGCTTGTCGGCGATCAGCGCGTCGGCGGTCTCCGGGTCCGGAACCCGCAGGAACGCCTCGGCGAGCGACAGCAAGGCGACGCCCTCCGAGGTGTTGAGCCGGTATTCCTGCAGGAACTGGTTCACCCAGCCGGAGGATTGGGCGGCGCGAAGATCGGCGAGCATCGCCAGCGCGCGCGATTCGATCCTGCGGCGCGCCTCGGGCGAAAGCGCCGCGTCACGCAGCAGGGGAGCAAGGACCTCGGGCTCGGGAGCCCGGTGAAGGCGGCGGATCGCTTCGCGATGGATCGGAGTCGGCATGGCGCAGGAATAGCCTGTCGCGAGCCGAAAATCTGACGTAATTTCGCGGGTCTCTGACGGATTTCCCGCAGATCCTTCGGCAAGAGGCGGATACAGCGAATTTCCCATGTTGAGCGAGACCGACAGGAAGCTGCTGCGCATCCTTCAGGAGGATGGTCGCATCACCAATCAGGAGCTCGCCGCCCGGTGCGGCATGTCTCCGTCCGCTTGCCTCGAGCGGATGCGGCGGCTGCGCGAGCGCGGCTACATCCTCGGCTACGCCGCCTTGCTCGATCCGGAGAAGCTCGGACAGCCGCTGCTGATCTTCATCGAGGTGACGCTGGACCGCACCACCGGCGACGTCTTCCGCGAGTTCGCCGAAGCCGTGCGCGAGCGGGCGGAGATCATCGAATGCCACATGGTGGCCGGCGGCTTCGACTATCTGCTGAAGCTGCGCATGCCCGATATGGGCACCTACCGCGTCTTCCTCACCACGCTCGCCGAAATGCCGGGGGTACGAGAGACGCGAAGCTACCCGGTGATCGAGGAGGTGAAGAGCGGAGTCGCGCTGCCCGTCTGAGGCACGAAGACGGGCACCGCCGCGAGCCGGCCAAAAAATTGCAGCGCCATCCCCGGCAATGCCGTAGCGTCGCGCTCGCCCGATGCTCTCGACCGGCGCGGGCAAGGCTTGAGTCCGCGGCGTCGAGGGCTTTAGGACCCTCTGGTCGGCGGCCGCCGACGCGCAATTGGGGAAGCGACATGCCGCTCGCGGCGATCGAGGACATCAGCAGCAGGGTCGGCGAGGAGATCGGCGTCTCGCCCTGGATCGTCGTCGATCAGCAGGCGATCGACACCTTCGCCGACGTGACCGGCGATCACCAGTTCATCCATGTCGATCCGCAGGCGGCGGCACGGACGCCGTTCGGAGGCACGATCGCCCACGGCTTCCTCACCCTGTCGCTGCTCAGCCAGATGGCCGCGGGCGTGATGCTGGTGCCCGACGGCATCAAGATGGCCGTGAACTACGGCTTCGAACGGGTCCGCTTCATAGCGCCGGTCCGCTCCGGCCGCCGGGTGCGCGGCCGCTTCGTGCTCAGTTCGGTAGAGGAAAAGCGGCGGGGGCAGTGGCAGTTCGTCCACGACGTGACGGTGGAGATCGAAGGCGAGGACAAGCCCGCCCTGACCGCCGCCTGGATCGGACTGATCTTCCTGTGAGCCGGATCGCGCCTCTCGAAGCGCCGTGGCCGGACTGGTTCGCAGAGGCGATGACGCGGACGATGCCGCCGGACGTGCCTCCGCTCGCGCTGTTTCGGAGCATCGCGACGTCGGAGCGTGCCTGGACGAAGTTCGCCGCAGGATCCTTGCTGGACAAGGGTCCCCTGCCGCTTCGCGAGCGCGAGATCGTGATTGATCGCACCACCGCCCGGTGCGGCTGCAGCTACGAATGGGGAATCCACGCGACGCTGTTCGGCGCGCGAGCGGAGCTCAGCGCGGCGCAGCTTCGGGATACGGCCGCGCCGGCGATCGACCGGAGCTTGTGGTCGGACGCGGAGGTCGCGCTGCTCGAGACCACCGACGCCCTGATCGATCGCAAGCGCCTCGACGATGAGGAATTCGAGCACCTGCGTGCTCACTGCTCCGACGACCAGATACTGGAGGTCATCCAGCTCGTCGCTTTCTATCACGGCGTGTCGCTGATCTGCGGCGCGCTCGCTCTAGCCCCCGAGCAGGGGATGCCCATTCTGCCTTCAACAGGAGCTTGATCATGGCCAATCGTGAAGCCGTCATCGTCTCGACCGCGCGCACCGCGATAGGGAAAGCCTATCGCGGCGCGTTCAACGCGACGCCCTCCCCTACCCTTGCGGCGCATGCGATCCGCGCGGCGGTCGAGCGCGCCCGCATCGATCCCGCCGAGGTCGACGATTGCATCATCGGCGCCGCGCTCCAGCAGGGGGTGCAGACGACGATCGGCCGTACCGCGGCGCTGCGCGCCGGCTTGCCCGTCACCGTGTCCGGAATGTCGATCGACCGCCAATGCGCCTCCGGCCTGATGGCGATCGCCACTGCCGCGAAGCAGATCATCGTCGATCGGATGGACGTCGCTGTCGCCGGCGGTGTCGAATCGATCTCGCTCGTCCAGACGCCGGAGATGCGCCTCGGACCCGACCCGGAGCTGCTGTCGATGCACAATGGCGTCTACATGCCGATGATCCAGACCGCCGAGGTGGTCGGCAAGCGCTACTCGGTCAGCCGCGACCGCCAGGACGAATATGCGCTGAGGTCGCAGCAGCGCACCGCCGCAGCGCAGGCCGCCGGCAAGTTCGACGACGAGATCGTGCCGGTCACCGCCACCATGAAGGTGACCAGCAAGGAGACCGGCGAGACCTCGATGCACGAGGTCACCATCGCCAGGGACGAGGGCAACCGTCCGTCGACCACCATCGAGGACCTCAAGAAGCTGCACCCGGTGATGGGGCCGGAAGGTGCGATCACCGCCGGCAATGCGTCTCAGCTCTCCGACGGCGCCTCCGCCTGCGTGCTGATGGAGGCGGGCCTCGCCGCCAAGCGCGGCCTGACGCCGCTCGGCCGCTACGTCGGCATGGCCGTGGCGGGGACGGAGCCGGACGAGATGGGCATCGGCCCGGTCTTTGCGGTGCCGAAGCTGCTCGGCCGTTTCGGTCTCACGGTGGCCGATATCGATCTCTGGGAGCTGAACGAGGCCTTCGCCGTCCAGGTGCTCTACTGCCAGGACCAGCTCGGCATCCCTGACGAGAAGATGAACGTCAACGGCGGCTCGATCTCGATCGGCCACCCCTACGGCATGTCGGGCGCCCGGATGACCGGTCACGCCCTCATCGAGGGCAAGCGCCGCGGCGCCCGCTTCGTCGTGGTGACGATGTGCGTCGGCGGCGGCATGGGCGCGGCCGGGCTGTTCGAGGTGCTCTGAGGCGCAGGGACGCGCCGCGATGAGTCGCGCGGATCCGAAGGTCCGTCCCTCGCTGGCCGAGCGGCTGCGGATCGACGTGCACGCCGTCTGGCTGGCGGCGCGCGACCCGCGCTGCCCCTGGCATGCCCGGGCCCTCGGCCTGCTCGTCGCGGCCTACGCGCTGTCGCCGATCGACCTGATCCCGGATTTCATTCCGGTGCTCGGGCTGGTCGACGACGCGATCCTCATCCCCCTCGGCCTGTGGCTGTTCGTCCGTCTGCTGCCGAAGGGCCTGTTCGCGGAGCACCGCGCCGCCGCCGCCGCCGCGGCCGGGCGCCCGAAATCGGCCTGGGGGGCAGCGATCGTCGTGGCTCTATGGCTGGTTGCCGCGCTGGCCGTGTGGCAGGTCTGGATCTGGACCTATGAGTGACTTTGGGGGACAGGATGGGAAGGATTGCTTCGTTGCTGCTGGTCGTGGCGGCGCTCTGCGCCTGTACCGCGACCGACCGGCGCCCTGAGACAGCCGAGGGAGCGCGAGCCTCGACGCCGCTCGCGTTCGTCGATCTGGTCGACGATTTCGCCGCCTTCCAGGCCCAGAGCGAGGGACAGGCCGATGCGGCGCGGCTGGAGGCGTTCAAGGCCTATTTCGCCACCCGGCTACCCGGCTTCTACAGCGGCCGCTCGCCCTTTCCGGGCTATGACGCGGCGATCCTGAGCGCGTTGAAGAGCTGGCCTGAGCAGCGGACGGCGATCGAGGCGGTGCGCGATCGCTTCGCCGCTGCCCTCGTCCCGGCGCAGCACAGTTTCGAGGCCGAATTCGGCCCGATGACCGACTACCCGCCGATCCTCCTCGTCCACAGCGCCGGCGAGTTCGACGGCGGCACGCGCGATCTGCCGGGCGGAAGCCGGCTGATGTTCGGCGCAGACGTGATCGCCCGCATCCATGGCGACCGCGACATCCGGCCCTTCTTCCATCACGAGCTCTTCCATCTGCTGCACGGGCGCACGTTCTCCGACTGTGATGCGCTCTGGTGCGGCCTGTGGAACGAGGGTCTCGCCACCTATGTGGCACACCGGCTCAATCCGGCGGCCAGCGACGACCAGCTGCTGCTCACCCAGCCGGTGCCGCTGCGCCCGGCGGTCGAGAAGGACCGCCGCGCGGCGCTCTGCCCGATCGTCGCGCAGCTCGACTCCACCAGCGACGAGGATATCCGGCCCTTGTTCATGGGACGGGCATCGGGCGGCCCGCTGCCGCCCCGCTACGGTTATTACGTCGGCTATCTCGTCGCCGCGGAGATCGGCAAGGATCGCCCGCTGAAGACCCTTGCTGCGATGCCGGCCAACGAGGTGCGGCCGCTGATCGAGGCCAGCCTGCGCCGGCTCGGCGGCTGCCAGGCCTGAGCACGCCAATTCTCCCCGCCGCACGAAACCCCCTGCCGCTTCTGCCGTTGTCGGCTCGAAACGAAGGAGGAGCGGAATGCCGGTATCGAACACGTCCATCGTCGAGCGGATCGCGAGGGTCATCGCCGGCAGGGTGGTGAGCATCAACGCCGACGGCGCCGATCCGTCCGCGGGGCCGCGGGTCGACGAGATCTGGCGCGACTATGTCGGCGACGCCCTCTCGGTGCTGCGCACCCTGCGCGAGCCCGACCAGATCATGGCCGAAGCCGGCGACGTCGCGACCTGGGAGCGAATGGTCGTTGCCGCGATCGAGGCGGAGGATCGAGGCGCGAGCGCGACGGCCTGAGGTTCTCCCGGCCTCCTGTCCAAACCCGTCGTCCCGGCGAAGGCCGGGACCTCAGGTCGAAAAGGCGCAGTCCGCAAGGGCGCGCTCCAAAGGCGCCCCGAGAACTCTCATCGAGACCCCGGCTTTCGCCGGGGTGACGTCTTTGGTTTGCCCGCGCCAGCAACTCTGAGCCCCAAAAACAAGAGGCCGCCGGGTCGCCCCGACGGCCTCCACATTGTCAGCCGGTCGCGGCTGTAATCCTTAGGCGCAGGCCCCCGCGGAGGCGACGCTCACCAGATCAGCCGCGTTCGGCATGTGACAATGAGACATCAGACCACCTCCTTTCAGTTGTTGAACACTGATTGGAAGATAGGCCGGACAAATAGGTTTTCAAGAGATACCAATAGCTTGGGTAGGGCCTCACCCCTCGTGGGCCGCGATCCATTGCTCAACGACCGGCGCGATCTTCCCGCGCCACTTGCTGCCGTTGAAGATGCCGTAATGGCCGACGCCGGGCGCAAGATGGTATTTGCGGTGCTTGCGGGGCAGATTGACGGCGATGTCGAGCGCCGCCTTGGTCTGGCCGATCCCGGAAATGTCGTCGCGCTCGCCCTCGATCGCGAGCAGGCCGACGTCGGTGATCGCGCCCGGATCGACGCGGCGGCCGCGGTGCATCATCTCGCCCTTGGGCAGCAGGTGGCGCTGGAAGACGACGTCGATGGTCTGCAGATAGAATTCGGCGGTCATGTCGCAGACCGAACGATATTCGTCGTAGAACGCCTTGGTCGCCTCGGCGCTCTCGCCGTCGCCCTCGACGAGATGCTTGAACATCTCCCAGTGGCTGGTGAGGTGGTTGCCGAGGTTCATCGTCATGAAGCCGGCGAGCTGCAGGAAGCCGGGGTAAACCTGGCGGCCGTTGCCCGGATAGAGCACCGGCACGGTCGCAATGACGTTGCGCTGGAACCAGGCGTAGGGACGTTGCGTCGCCAGCGTGTTGACCGCGGTCGGCGCCTTGCGCGTGTCCACCGGCCCGCCCATCATGGTCAGCGTCCGCGGGCGGCACGGGTGGCGGTCCTCGCTCATCACCGCGGCGGCCGCATAAGCCGGCACCGACGGCTGGCAGACGGCGAGCATGTGCGCGCCCGGCCCGATATGCTCGAGGACGGTGATCAGATAATCGATATAATCGTCGAGATCGAAGCGGCCTGCTTCGGGCGGAACCAGCTTCGCATCGCGCCAGTCGGTGATGTAGACGTCGTGCCCCGGAAGCATCCGCTCGACCGTGCCGCGCAGCAGGGTGGCGTAATGGCCGGACATTGGCGCCACGATCAGCAGCTTGGGTCCGCTCTCCACGCCCTCGCGGACGAACCGCTTGAGCTGGCCGAACGGCTTCCTCAGCACGATCTCCTCGTGCACCGGCACCAGCTCGCCGTCGATCTCCACGGCGTCGAAGCCGAACGCGGGCTTGCCGCGCGGCGCCGAGGCATGGGCGAAGACGTCGAGCGCCGAAGCGACGATCGGGCCCATCTGGCTGTAGGCGAACGGATTGGCGGGGTTCTGCATCCAGCCGGCGCCGATGTTGGCGAGCGTGCTGGCTCCGGCGAGCAGCGAACGCTGCATTTCATAGGCGTCGTAAAGCATCTGCTCTCCAAGATGAGACCCGCCGGACGGCGCGTCAACGGGTAACGATTACCCTAAGTAAACCAACGGTATGCGCGAAGGCTCCGCCTCTTCTGTTGAGCCGTCCGGCAGGCGCTGCTAGGCGGCCCGGATGGCAGAGGACAGCGCCGGCGCGCCGAGAAAACTTTCGAACTTGGCCATCATCTGGCGCTTCACCGCCCGCTATCGCGGCCATGTCGCCGGCGCCTTGCTCGCCCTGCTGGTGGCCGCGGCAGCGACGCTCGCCATCCCCAACGCCTTCCGGCTGATCATCGACCGCGGCTTCAATGCCTCGGGTGGCGAAGTCGGCCGCTGGTTCCAGTATCTGCTGGTCGTCGTCGTCGTGATGGCGCTGGCCACCGCCTTCCGCTTCTATTTCGTCTCCTGGCTGGGGGAGCGGGTCGTCGCCGACGTCCGCTCCTCGGTTCAGCGCAACCTGCTGCGTCTCGCGCCGAGCTTCTTCGAGGAAAATCGTCCTTCCGAAATCGCGTCGCGGCTCACCGCCGATACCACCATTATAGAACAGGTCGTCGGCACCACCATCTCGGTGGCGCTGCGCAACGTCGTGATGGGCATCGGCGGGATCGTCTATCTGTTCGCTCTGGCGCCGAAGCTTGCCGCCATGCTGCTCCTCGGCATTCCGGCGATCGTCGCCCCGATCGTGCTGATGGGGCGCCGGGTGCGCAATGTCTCACGCGAGAGCCAGGACCGGGTCGCCGAGGTCGGCGCGATGGTCGACGAGGTGCTCGGCGCGATGAAGGTCGTGCAGGCCTTCGGCCAGGAGGCACGCGAGGCCTCCCGCTTCCAGGCGGCGGTCGACAGCGTGTTCGACACCGCGCGGCGCCGCATCCGGCTGCGCGCGGTGATGACCGCGATGGTGATCGCCCTGATCTTCAGCGGCATCACCTTGGTGATGTGGCAGGGCGCGCTCGACGTTCAGGCCGGCCGCCTGTCCGGCGGCACGATCGCCGCTTTCGTGCTCACCGGCGGCCTCGTCGCCGGCGCGCTCGGCGCCCTCACCGAGGTCTATGGAGACCTGCTGCGCGGCGCGGGCGCCGCCGGGCGCCTGTCCGAGCTCCTGCAGGAGCAGCCGACGATCGCCGCTCCGGCCCGGCCTCGCGCGCTGCCGGAGCCGGCGCGGGGCGAGATTGCCTTCCACCAGGTCGCGTTTCGCTACCCGACCCGCCCCGAGGTGAGCGCCCTGGTCGATTTTTCGCTCGAGGTCGCGCGGGGCGAGACGGTGGCGGTGGTCGGTCCCTCGGGCGCCGGCAAGTCGACCCTGTTCCAGCTCGCCCAGCGCTTCTACGATCCCGAAGCCGGATCGATATCGCTCGACGGAGTGGACCTGCGCGACGCCGATCCCGCCGACGTGCGCGCGCGCATCGCGCTGGTCCCGCAGGAGACGGTGATCTTCGCCGCCTCCGCGCGCGACAATCTCCGTTACGGGCGCTGGGACGCGAGCGACGAGGCGCTCTGGGCCGCGGCCGAGGCGGCAAATGCCGCCGATTTCCTCCGCGCCCTTCCCGAGGGCCTCGACACGTTCATGGGCGAAGGCGGCGCCCGCCTGTCCGGCGGGCAGCGCCAGCGCCTCGCCATCGCCCGCGCCATTTTGCGCGATGCGCCCCTCCTCCTCCTCGACGAGGCGACCTCGGCGCTCGACGCCGAAAGCGAGCGTCTCGTCCAGGCCTCGCTCGAGCGGCTGATGAAGGACCGGACCACGATGGTGATCGCCCATCGCCTCGCCACCGTCCGGGCCGCCGACAGGATCGTGGTGATGGACCATGGCCGGATCGTCGAGCAGGGCAATCACGAGAGCCTGCTCGTCCAGAACGGCCTCTACGCCCGCCTCGCCCGCCTTCAGTTCGACGCCGCTGCCTGACGAGTACAGGGGCTAACCGCGCCGGCGCCTTCGTTCGCTGACGCCTCACTTGGAGCGCGCCTGCCCCTCACCGTCATCCCGGCGTAGGCCGGGATCTCGGGGAGAGCAGGCGCCGGCGGCAGGGGAGCGCGCCGCGGCGACGATGAGGCGGGTGTGTTGCACTTCGTGTGTGAACTTGGGGGATCTCGGGGAGAATACACGCCGGCGGCAAGGGAGCGTGCCGCAAGAATGAGCCGCCGGTGTGTTGCACTTCGTTCGTGGACGCCGGCGTCGCATCGCAGCGGCGCAACGGCGGCAGCGCCCTTTACGGACGTTGGCGCTTTCTCGACCTGAGATCCCGGCCTCCGCCGGGATGGCGCATTGGGCCGATGGCAAACAAAATGGGCGGCCCGAGGGCCGCCCTTCCTGTTCCGTCGCTGTCGCAGCCTCAGAAGGCCGTCGCGTAGGCCTCGTTGCCGACGAAGCCCATCTTCTCGACCGCGGCGCGCTTGGTGACCGCGAGAACCTCGTCGACCAGCTCGTAGCGGGCCGCCGGATCGGGCTGCAGGTGCAGCTCGGGGATCGGCGTCATCGTCTGGGAGAGGTCCAGATACTGACGAAGCCGGACCAGGTCGACCTGCTCGCCGTTCCAGAGCACCGCGCCCTGCGGCGTGATGACGATCTTGTTCTTCACCGGATCGACCGGGGGCGGGGTCTGCGTATTGTCGTTCTGCGGCAGATCCAGCTTCACCGCGTGAGTCTGGATCGGGATCGTGATGATGAACATGATCAGCAGCACCAGCATGACGTCGATCAGCGGGGTGGTGTTGATGTCCATCATCGGCTCGTCGGATTCACCGCCGCCAACTGCCATTGCCATTGTCGTGACTCCTGAACTCTAGAGGCGGGTGGTGGCGCCGCCGGGCGCCGGCTCGGAAATGAAGCCGACCCGTGCGAACCCTGCCCGCTGCATCGTGAAGACCGCGCCGCCGATACAACGGTACGGCGTGTTGATGTCGCCGCGGATATGCGCCTCGGGCATATTCTCTTCGGTGATGTTGTCGGGACCGCCGGCCTTCTTGACCTCGGCCTCGAGCTTCTTCGCGGCGAGATCGAGGAGCTCCTCGGAGTTCACCCGCTTGAGGTTCCAGTAAATCCCGCAGCTGCCGTCATCCTCCGTGCGCACGGAGAGCGAGACGTTCTCCGGCTTGGTGGTGGTCGGCTCGAACCGGACTTCCGGCAGATCGACCTTCACCGTTTGGATCACCACCGGAACGGTGATGAGGAAGATGATGAGGAGCACCAGCATGACGTCGACGAGCGGCGTCGTGTTGATGTCGGACATCGGGGTGTCTTCACCGCCTTCGCCGCCGACACTCATGGCCATCTTATTGATTCCTACTCTGTCTCAAAGCCTGCAGCGAACTGAGCAACCGGCGGAGCGGACGGGCCGCTCCGCCGGGACTGTCCTTAGACCTTCTTGAGGCCCGGGGTGGTGGTGCCCTGCGCGCTGCCCGAGGCGGTCGAGCCCGCCTTGGTCGCACCGGCCGCCGCGGCCGGGGTGGCGGCGCCACGGGTGGTGACGGTCGGACGGACGGCGCCGCCGGACATCATGTAGCCGTGCAGGTCGTTCGAGAAGCGGGCGAGCTCCTCGAGGATCGCCTTGTTGCGGCGCTGCAGCCAGTTGTAGGCGAGCACGGCCGGAACCGCGACGACGAGGCCGAGGGCGGTCATGATCAGCGCTTCACCGACCGGACCGGCGACGGCGTCGATCGAGGCCTGACCGGCGGCGCCGATCTTCACCAGCGCGCGGTAGATGCCGACGACGGTGCCGAACAGACCGATGAACGGCGCAGTCGAACCGACGGTGGCGAGCAGCGCGAGGCCGGTGCTGAGACGCGAGGCGATCGCGCCGTGGCTGCGGGCCAGCGAGTTCTGCATCCAGTCGTGCTGATCGATCGGATCGGTCAGCTTGTCGTGCTGCTCGAGAGCGAGAATGCCGTCGTCGACGATCTGACGATAGGCGCTGTTCTTCTCCAGCTTGTTGGCGCCCTCGCGCAGGTTCGGCGCCTGCCAGAACGAGGTGCGTGCCCGACGACCCTGATTGATGATCTTCTGCTGTTCGAACAGCTTGACGAACAGCACGTACCAGGAGGCGGCGGACATGATCACCAGGATGATGAACACCGACCAGGCGATCGCGCCGCCCTGCTCGAGCGCAGCAAAAAGACCATAAGGATTTTCGCCGCCGGGGGCTGCTGCTGGGTTGGCCATGATTGTTACTTTCCTCTCAATTGAAACTTGCGATGTCGGCAATCGAAATCGGGCAAGGCCTATTCGAGACGCCAGGTGATGCGGCTACTGACCGAGTCGGACGTCGGATTGCCGTTGCTGTCGATCGCCGGCGTGAAGCGGGCACGGCTGCGCATGAGCCTGCAGGTCGTCGAATCGAGGGAAGAGGATCCGCTCGACGAGGTGACGGTGCAGTTGGTGACGCGGCCGTTGGGACCGATCTCGAGTCGGAATCCGGTCGTGCCTTCCTCTTCCCCGCGCAGCGCGGCGGCCGGATAGTCGGCGTTCGAGACGTAGGACGCGAGGTTCGCCTTGGCGCGCGCGGCCTCGACCTTCTTGGCGGGCGGCGGCGGCGGCGGAGGCGGCGGCGCCGGCGGCGCCGGCGGCGCCGGAGTCGCGGTCGTCGTGATCACCGTGGTCGGCGGCGCCGTGTTGACGACGGCGACCGGCGGCGGCGGCGTCGGCATGCGGACCAGCGGCGGCGGACTGACGATCGGCGGCGGCGGAGTCTCGACCTGCGGCTGCTCCGGCGGCGGGGGCGGCGGCTCCTCTTCGGGGGGCGGCGGCTCCTCGACGTTGAAGGTCTTCAGGTCTTGCGCCACCTTCTTGACCACATTGAAGGCCAGGCCGGTAACGAAGGCGTAGCCGAGGAGAGCATGGAGGAGCGCCACGACCACGATCGCGGCAATCCGGCTCGAGCTCATCCTGTTGTTGTCAGCATATGACATTAACCAGCCAGACTCCCTCTCTCAAACTCTTCCGGGCACGGCGTTAACCAACAACGCGTTTCGCACCCTTCGGGTCCATTGATGTTTCAACATATCATTGCGACTGCGGCGTGTCTCTATCGTGTCCCAAACGCCTGTGCAATCCTCCTGTGCGTTCCTGCCACCGGTGGCAAAAGTGGCTGAAATCCGGCGTTAATGAGGCTAAGGCTATGGCAGGAACATGAAATATTTGCGGAGCCGGAATGAAGATTAACGTTTCCAGGATCGCTCTCGGCGTCGCTCTGGCGCTGCTGAGCGGAGTCGCGACGGCCGGCGATTCGCAGGGCTCCGCCCCTTCGATTCAGGTGAATGCGCCTACCTACGCCGACCTCGCGGATCTGGCTCTGGCGGCGCCGATCGCCGCGCACGTCCGGGTCGCGCGTGCGCAGGAGCTCAAGAAGGAGGCGGCCGCCGGCGTTCGCCCCGGCTTCGGGCGAGTCTACATTGAGGCAGAAATCGTCTCGCTGATCCGCAGCGCGGACGGTGGCCTCCCCAGCCGTATCCGCTACGTCGTCGACCTGCCACGGGATCCCAAAGGCAAGGTTCCGAAGGTTCGCAAGGGCACCGAATTCCTCGTCTTCGGCCTTCCCGTGCCGGGCAAGGCGGACGAGATCCAGCTCGCCGCGCCGGACGCCCAGATTCCCTACGCGGCGGCACGCACCGATCAGGTGCGGACGATCCTGCGCGAATCGACTCAGCCGGACGCAGCGCCCAGGATTACCGGCATCGGCCGCGCCTTCCACGTTCCCGGCGCGATCCCCGGCGAGAGCGAGACCCAGATCTTCCTGCAGACCGCCGCCAACCAGCCGGTCTCGATGACGGTGCTGCGCCGGCCGGGCGAGACCCCGCAATGGGCGGTGGCGCTGAGCGAGATCGTCGACGACGCCGCGGCCGCGCCCAAACGCGACTCACTGCTCTGGTATCGCCTCGCCTGCACCCTGCCGCGCGCTCTCCCCGGCCGGAGCCTGGCGGACGCCGATGCCGCCGGCGCCGCAGCCATCCAGAACGACTACCGCTTCATCCTCGAGCAGCTCGGCCCCTGTCCGCGGACGCGGACGCGCGCCTGACGGAGGCGTCGAGCAGCCTCCGCCGGGACGCGCGGATCAGAAGGAGGCGAGCTCGACTCCGACGCCGCCGCAATCGGGATAGATGTCCGGCTTGCGGGTCGACACCCGCAGGCCGGTGACTCCGCGCCGCGCGGCGACCACGTCGTAGATGGCGCGCGCCAGCGTCTCCTGGAGATTGTAGCGCCGGCCGCTGACCAGCGCGCCGATCTCCCGGCGCAGGACGTCATAGTCCCAGGCGTCCTCCACCGCATCGCTGGCGGCGAAGGCCGCCTCGTCGAGCCAGACCTCGACGGTGATCGACAGGCGCTGCGCCGTGCCGATCTCGAAGTCGTGGAAGCCGATGTCGGCGGGGAGCGTATAATCCTCGAGCACGATCTTGCGCGTCTTCGGCGCCAGCCGTTCGGGGACGAGGCCATCGAGCCTCGGCCGGTCATTCATCGTCGGTCTCCAGGAACTGGACGTCGCGGGCGAGGCCGAGAAAGCGCTGCCCGCCGTCGAGCGTGATCGTCTGCCCGGTAATGGTCGGAGTCGCAATGAGGAAGCGCAGTGCGCCGACGATCTCCTCGACCCGGACACCGCGGCGGAGCGCGTTCAGCGCATGCACCGCATCGAAATTGTCGCGGCTTTGAGGGCCGGAGACAAGCGTCACCGAAGGGGCGATGCCGCAGACGCGGATCCCCCGCCCCGCCCAGGCGCGCGCGGCGAGTTCGGTGAGGGTGGCGAGGCCGCCCTTCGACACCGTGTAGGTGAAGAAGTCGGGATTCGGCGCCTCGAGCTTCGCGTCGAGGAGGTTCACGATCAGTCCGCCGACCTCGGCGCGCCGCGCGAACGCCTGCGAAAGCAGCGCCGGAGCCCGCAGGTTGATGTCGAGATGCCGGTCCCATTGCTCGATCGTGAAATCGTCGGCGCTGTCATAGGCGAAGAGCGAGGCGTTGTTGACCAGCAGCCGCGCCGGCGGCAGGCCGGCGAGCGCGGCCATGATCGTTTCCGCCGTGTCCGGCCGGCCGAGCTCCGCCGCCACCGTTCGCGCGTTGCCAAGCTCCGCGGCCAGCGCTTCGGCTTCGGCCCGCGAGCGGTTGCAGTGGATCAGCAGATGCCAGCCGTCGGCGGCGAGGGCGCGGCACAAGGCAGCGCCGATGCGCTTGCCGCCGCCGGTGACGATCGCGGTTCGCGGTCCCTGGAATTCGCTCTCCATGGCCGGAGCGTTAGGCGCCGCCCCGGCCAGCGGCAAGGCTTGCCCGCCCCCCGGTCCCTCGCCTAACGCCGGGCCATGCCGATGCTCCCGCCCCTCCAGGATCTGTCCGGCCTGTCGCTCGCCGAGATCGCGCGGCTCGCCGAGGAAAAGAAGCTTCCCCCCGTCGAGGCGTGGACCCCGGAAAGCTGCGGCGACAGCGAGATGCGCATCGCGCGGGACGGCAGCTGGTTTCATCAGGGTAGCCCGATCGCCCGGCCGGCGATGGTGCGCCTGTTTTCCACCATCCTGCGCAGGGAGCCGGACGGCGGCTACGTGCTCGTCACCCCGGTCGAAAAGCTCGACATCGCGGTCGAGGACGCGCCGTTCGTTGCGGTCGAGCTCAAGACCGAAGGCGAAGGCGAGGCGCGCCGGATCGCCTTCAGGCTGAACACCGGCGATGTGATCGTCGCCGGCCCGCGCCACCGTCTCTGGCTGGAGGATCGCAGCGACGGCCCCCATCCCTATCTGGAGGTCCGCCCCGGCCTCGATGCGCTGATCGGCCGCGCCGCCTATTACGAGCTTGCCGAGCTGGCGCTCGCCGAAGGCGGCGGGGTGTGGAGCAACGGCGCGTTCTTCGCGCTCGAGCCCGTCGAATGAGCCTCGCCGACCGCCTCCGCGAGGCGCTCGAGCTGGGCCGGACGCGCAGTCCGGAGCTGCTCGCCGGCGATCTGCTCGAGGACGACGGCCCGGCGAGCGTCCCCGCAGCGGTGCTCGTCGCCGTGGTCGACCGGGCGGTGCCGACCGTCATCCTCACCGAGCGGCCGCACACGATGCGCAAGCATCCGGGACAGATCAGCTTCCCGGGTGGCCGGATCGAGCCCGAGGATCGCGGGCCGATCGAAGCCGCCCTGCGCGAGGCGGAGGAAGAGATCGGCCTCGCGCCGGCCGTGGTCGACGTGATCGGCGAGGCCGATCCCTACCGCACGATCACCGGTTTCCAGGTGATTCCGATCGTCGGCGTCGTCCCGGCGGACCTCCCGCTGCGCCCGGATCCGCGCGAGGTCGCGGGCATGTTCGAGGCGCCGCTGGATTTCCTGCTCGATCCGGCGCGGCAGACCGTGCGCACCGTCGATTTCCAGGGACAGCGCCGCTCCTATTACGAGATCATGTGGGACGGGCGGCGCATCTGGGGCGCGACGGCGGCGATGATCGTCAACCTGTCGCGCCGTCTGGAGCTGGTGTCGTGAAGCTTCCCGACGTTACGACCACCGCCGCTCTCAGGCGGCTCCTCGACACCCTGGGCGCCCGGGAGGGCGAGACTCGCTATGTCGGCGGCTGGGTTCGCGACACCCTGCTCGGCGTTCCCGTCTCCGATCTCGATCTGGCCACGCGGCTGAGGCCTGACGAGGTCCTCGCCCGGCTGCGCCGCGCCGGCATCAAGGCGGTGCCCACGGGGCTCGCCCATGGGACGATCACGGCCATCGTGGAAGGGCGGCCGGTCGAGGTCACCACCCTGCGCCGCGACGTCTCCACCGACGGACGGCGCGCGACCATCGCCTATACCGACGATTGGAAGGAGGACGCGGCGCGCCGCGACTTCACGATCAACGCTTTGTCGGCGGATCCGCAGACCGGCGACGTCCACGATTATTTCGACGGCGAGGGCGATCTCGCCGCGGGCCGCGTCCGCTTCATCGGCGAGCCGCTGAAGCGCATCGCCGAGGATCATCTGCGCATCCTGCGCTTCTTCCGCTTCCACGCGCGCTTCGGGCGCGGGCCCGCCGAGCCGGAAGGGCTCGCCGCCTGCGTGGCGCGGGCCAACGACCTGATGGCGCTCTCGCGCGAGCGGATCGCCGACGAGGTGCTGAAGCTCCTCGCCCTGCCCGCGCCGTGCGGCGCCGTGCGCCTGATGATCGACGGCGGAATCCTGCGGCCGGTGCTGCCCGAGATTTCCGACGCGGAGCCGCTCGAGGCGCTGATCGCGCGCGAGGCCGAGGCCGGTCTCGCCGCCGACCCGCTGCGCCGCCTGGCGGCGCTGCTCCCGGCCAATGCCGAGGTCGCGGCTTCGGTCGCCGCGCGCCTGCGCCTGTCGAACAAGGCCGCGAAGCGCCTGGCCAGCGCCGCCCGGCGGTCCGCTGCCGACGCTGGGGAGCCGGCGCAGCGCCTCGCCTATCGCCTCGGCCGGGACGAGGCGGTCGACCGGATCCTGCTCGGCAGCGGCGATGCGGCGGACGCGGCCTCGCTCGAATCCTGGCAGCGGCCGCGTCTCTCCTTGGGCGGGGGAGACCTGATCGCGATGGGGCTCCGGCCCGGTCCGGTGGTGGCGGCGACGCTGCAGGCGCTGGAGCGGAGCTGGGCCGAAGCGGGCTTTCCGGCCGAGGCGGAAACCCAGCAGGCGCTCGCCCGCACCCTGGTCGATCAGGCGCTGCGCGCCAGCCAGTAATCGAGCGCCGCGTCTCCGGGCAGCGGCCGCGCGAAGTAGAAGCCCTGGCCATGCGTGCAGCCGAGCCGGGTCAGCGCCTTGGCGAGCTCGGGAGAGTCGATCCCCTCGGCGGTCGTGTCCATGCCGAGTGCGTCGGCCAGCGACAGGATGGCGCGAACGATCGCGATCGAATCGCCGTCGCCGAGCATTGCAGCGACGAAGCTTTGGTCGATCTTGAGCACGTCGATCGGCAGGCGCTGGAGATAGGCGAGCGACGTGTAGCCGGTGCCGAAATCGTCCATCGCCACCCGGGCGCGCAGATCCTTGAGCTCCTGGAGCACCTTGGTCGCGCGGCGCGGATCCTGGACGATGGCGCTTTCGGTCAGCTCGAGCGTCAGCCGGTCACCGCCGATTCCGTGTGCCTCCAGCGCCGCGGAAACGCGGGTGGCGACGTCGTCGCGCGCGATCTGAATGGCCGAGAGGTTGACGCTGACCGAGAGCGGAAGCGTCCGTCCGGCCTTGCGGTCCCACGACGCGAGCGTCTCCACCGCCGCTTCCAGCGCCCAGCGCCCGAGCGGGACGATCAGCCCCGATTCCTCGGCGACGGGGATGAACTCCACCGGCGAAATGGCGCCGCGGCGGCCGTTCTCCCAACGGGCGAGCGCCTCGAAGCCGGAGACCGCGCCCGTCTTGAGATCGACCAGGGGCTGGAAGGCGAGCGTGAGCTCGTTGCCCTCGATCGCGCGCCTGAGCTCGGTCTCGATGCTGAACCGCCGCCTGGCGGCTCGCGCCTGGTTGGGCTCGTAGAAGCGGATTCCGCCGTCGACCTTGGCCCGCTTGAGCGCGAACTGGGCGTTGCGAAGCACTTCCTCGGCAAGCTCCTCCGATCCGCCGAGCAGGGCGCAGCCCATCGCGCAATCGACCCGGATCTCGAGCTCGGACAGCCGGAACGGCGCCGAGAGCGCGGTGCGGATCCGCTCCGCCGCCTGGATCGCGTCCTCCAGCCCCTTGTCGAGCTTGAGCAGCAGGCCGAACTCGTCGCCGCCGGTCCGGGCGAGGAAATCGCCGGCGCGCAGCGACGAGAACAGCCGGCGGGCGAAGGTGATCAGAAGCTCGTCGCCGGCCATCGATCCGACGCATTCGTTGACCCGGCTGAAGCGAGTCATGTCGACGACCAGGACGGCGTGGCTGCCGGGCAGGAAGGCCGGATCCTCCAGCACCTTCTCGACCTCCTCGTTGAAGGCGAGGCGGTTCGGAAGACCGGTGAGGCTGTCGCGCAGCATCTCGGCGCGAAGGCTCCGCTCGGTCTCGACCTGCGCGGTGCGGTCGATCAGCGAGACGAGGCAGCGGACGCCGAGACCGGGATAGGCGCGGAGGCGCGCCAGGCGAACGACGAAGTGCCGCGCGCCGACCAATTGGCCGTCGCTGCTCTCGAACTGGCGCGTGCATTCGTTGGTCTTGAGGAATTGCGCGATCGCATCGCCGAGGCCGCTGTCGTCGAGGAACGCGCTTTCGCTCGCCTCGCGCGGACCGGCCAGCAGGTCCCAGCCGGCGAGATCGACGAACGGCTCGTTGGCGATGTCGATCCACAGCGGCGCGCCGTCGCCGAGCCGGAACACGGCGGCGGCGATCGGCAGGGCGTCGATATAGTCCTGCCGCACCGAAGTGCTCATCCGCGCGTCGTGCGACGCCTCCGGCAGCTCGCCCGCGTCGGCGTCGTCACAGGTTCGCGCAGGCGCGGCAGCGGCTTCCATGAGCCGGGAATAGGGCCGCAGGCGTTAACAGCCGGTTGAGCAACATGGGCTAGTCTTTACGGCTCGCGGCCCGCGCCGCCGCCCCGTTCCTGCGGTGCTGCAGCGAGTCTCGATCAGCGGTCGCGGGTCAGAATCTGTTGTCGCGCGGGAAGCCGTTCGGCGCCATTCGCCCGCCGGCGCCGCGCGCCGTCCGCCAGGCCGAGAGATCGGCCTCGGTGCGGTTGCGCCCGCTCGATCCGCCCATGCTCCAGCTCAGCCCGTCCGCGAAACGCAGCGTCCGCGCATCGGAGAGGCCTCCGTCGCGATAGCGCTGGAGCTGGACGCCCTGGCCCCGGCCCATCTCCGGCAGCTCGGCGATCGGGAACACGACCATCTTCCGGTTCTCGCCGATGACGGCGACATAATCGTCTTCGGGACCGACCGGCCGCACGATCGCGAGGCGGGCGCCGGTGCGCACGTTCACCACCTGCTTGCCCTTGCGGGTCTCGGCGATCGCGCCGGCCGCGGCGGTGAGGAAGCCGCGGCCGTCCGACGAGGCGAGCAGCAGCTTCGCCCCCGGCGCGGCCGGGACCAAGGCGGCGATGTCGCCCTCTCCCTCGATATCGACCATCAGCCGCACCGGCTCGCCGAAGCCGCGGCCGCCCGGCAATTTGTCGGCCCCGAGCGTGTAGAAACGCCCCGTGGTCGAGGCGAGCAGGATCTTGTCGGTGGTCTGGGCGTGGAAGAAGAAGCGCGGCCCGTCGCCTTCCTTGAACTTCATCGCGTCCGGGTTGGAGAGGTCGACATGGCCCTTCATCGCCCGGATCCAGCCGCGCTGCGACATGATCACGGTGATCGGCTCGCGCTCGATCATCGCCTCCAGCGGGATCTCGCGGGCGGGCGCCGCTTCCTCGATCAGCGTCCGGCGGCGGCCGAGCTCCGTATCCGGACCGTAGCGGTCGCGCAGCGCGGTCAGATCCTTCTGCAGCCGCTTGCGCTGCAGCGCCGGCGAGCCGACCAGCTTGATCAGCTGATCGCGCTCCTTCTCCAGCGTCTCGCGCTCGCCGCGGATCTGCATCTCCTCGAGCTTGCGCAGCGAGCGCAGGCGCATGTTGAGGATCGCCTCGGCCTGGCGGTCGCTGAGCTCGAACTCGGCGATCATCACCGCCTTGGGATCGTCCTCCTCGCGAATGATCTGGATCACGCGGTCGAGGTTCAAATAGGCGGCGAGATAGCCGACCAGCAGCTCGACCCGGTCCTCGATCTTGGCGATGCGATGCTGCGATCGGCGCACCAGCACTTCGAACTGATGCGCGAGCCAGGCGGACAGCACCTCCTTGAGGCCCATCACGCGCGGCGTGCGATCGGCGTCGAGGACGTTCATGTTCAGCGGTATCCGCACCTCGAGATCGGTGAGCCGGAACAGGCTCTCCATCAGCAGCGCGGGCTCCACCGTGCGGCTGCGCGGCTCGAGCACGATCCGGATCTGCTCGTCGGATTCGTCGCGGATGTCGGCGAGGATCGGCAGCTTCTTGTCGGAGATCAGCGCCGCGATCTGCTCGATCAGCTTCGATTTCGGCACCTGGAACGGGATCTCGGTGATCACCGCGTTCCAGGTTCCCCGGCCCTGGTCCTCGGTCGCCCAGCGCGCGCGCACGCGGAAGGCGCCGCGACCGGTGCGATAGGCGAGCGCGATCGCCTCGGCGCTGTCGACGATCACGCCCCCGGTCGGGACGTCCGGACCGGAAACGAAATCCATCAGCGCCGAGGGCTCGGCCTGCGGATTGTCGATCAGGTGGATCGCCGCCTCGATGATCTCGGCGAGGTTGTGCGGCGGGATCGAGGTCGCCATGCCGACCGCAATGCCGCTGGCGCCGTTGGCGAGCAGGTTGGGGAACAGGCCGGGGAAGACCTCCGGCTCTTCCTCCTCGCCATTGTAGGTCGGGCGGTAGTCGACCGTGCCCTCGTCGAGGCCGGCCATCAGGTCGTTGGCGGCCTGGGTGAGGCGCGCCTCGGTGTAGCGCATCGCCGCGGCGTTATCGCCGTCGACATTGCCGAAATTGCCCTGGCCGTCGACCAGCGGGTAGCGCAGCGAGAAGGTCTGCGCGAGGCGGACCATCGCGTCGTAGACCGACTGGTCGCCGTGCGGATGATATTTGCCGATCACGTCGCCGACGACGCGGGCGCATTTCTTGTAGCCGGCCGCCGGATCGAGCCGCAGCAGCCGCATCGCCCAGAGCAGGCGCCGGTGCACCGGCTTCAGCCCGTCGCGCACGTCGGGCAGCGAGCGCGCGGTGATCGTCGACAGCGCGTAGACCAGGTAACGCTGCGACAAGGCCTTGTCGAAAGGCGTGTTTTCGATCGGATCGATATCGTTGACGGCGTCGGACATGGCGCGAGCGATAGCAAGGAGGAGGGCGCGATGCGAGCCGCTATTGCTGATTGTCTACTCTTGCGGTAGAGTAAAGAAGAAGCTCGAAACGGGCTCGAAGGAGAGCAAGATGCGCAAGGCAGTGGCCCTGTTCACGGTCCTTCTGCTCGCCGGCTGCAGCGGCGCCGAAGATGATCGCGGCACCTCCGGCGGCGAGCAGCTCGCGGAGAGCACCGACGCCTCCGGCCGCCCGACCCCGCCCGGTGTCACGCCCACCGCGGCGCCAGGCGTCGCCTTCAACTATCGCTACGTCTTCGCTTTGCCGGGTGCGCGGATCTCGGCCGTGCAGGAGCAGCATGCCGCAGCCTGCGAGAAGCTCGGCGTCAGCCGCTGCCGGATCACCGGCATGCATTACGAGCAGGACGGCGAGGAGGATGTCAGCGCCCAGCTGGCGTTCAAGCTCGATCCGGCGCTGGCCCGCGGCTTCGGGCGGGACGGCATCGCCGCGGTCGAGCGGGCCCAGGGCGAGGTCCGCAGCGCCGACATCACGGGCACCGACGTCGGTGCCGAGATCCAGGCCGGTGCGCGCGAAGGCGAGAGCGTCTCCGCCGAGCTCGCCGCGATCGAGCGGCGTCTCGCCGCCGGCGGTCTCCCGGCCGCCGAGCGCGCCGAGCTGCAGCGGCAGGCCGAGCAGCTGCGTGAGGCGGCGCGTGCCAATCAGGCGCAGCAGACCGATCGCCGCAGCCAGCTCGCCACGACGCCCGTGGTGTTCGACTATCGGTCCGGCGAGACCGGGGGGCCGATCGCGCGCGCCGCTCGCAACGCCCTCGGCATGCTCGAGGGCAGCTTCGCCGCGCTGATCGTCGTCGTCCTTACCCTGCTTCCCTGGATCGCGCTCGTCCTGGCCGTCGCGCTGATCTGGCGCTGGGTGAACCGCCGCTTCCTCGGCGGCGCCGCGCCCCGCGCCGAGCCGGTCAGGGCTCCGGCGGCGTGAACACCTCCGCGGGGCCGAGCTCGGCCTCGCGGCGCACCGCCGCCTCGAGCCAGAGGCGGAAGGCGCGGATCTTCGGCCGGGCGCGCTTGTGCTCGGGATAGACCAGCCACATCGAGGCGCGCTCGAAGGCGAGCGGCTCGAACAGGCGAACGAGGCGCCCGTCGGCGATCTCGCTGCGCCAGTAGAGCGGCGTCAGCAGGCCGACGCCGTGCCCGGCGAGCGCGGCATTGCCCTCCGCCACCTGCGAATCGAGCCGGATTCCGCGCGATCCCGCCGGCTCGGCCTCGACGACTCCGGCCGCCCGCAGCCAGGTGCGCCACATCGGATCGTCGGCGCTCAGCCGCGGCACCCGCAGCAGGTCCTCGGGCCGCTCGATCCGGTGACGATCGCGGAAGGCGGGGCTGCAGAACGGCGTGTTGTGGAGCCGCATCAGGAAGTGCTGGCAGAGGCCCGGCCACGGCCCCGCCCCCATGCGGATCGCAACGTCGACCTCGTCCCGCGCGAAATCGACCAGGCGCTCGCTGGTCTGGAGCCTCACGGCGAGCTCCGGCCGCTCGATCTGGAAATTGCCGAGCCGCGGGGCGAGCCAGTTGGCGGCGAAGGTCTGGGCCGTGCTGATCGTCAGCACGCCGTCATCCTCCTGGGTGACACTCTCGAATGCTTCGGAGATGCCGTCGAGCGCGGCCGAGATCAAAGGCGCGACCTTGCGGCCGGCGTCGCTCAGCGTCACCCGCCGCTTCGAGCGCACGAACAGGGGAAGGCCGAGCCGCTCCTCGAGCAGCCTGATCTGGTAGCTCACGCCGGCCTGGGTCATGCCGAGCTCCGCCGCCGCCTGCGAGAAATTCTCGTGGCGGGCCGCGGCCTCGAAGGCGCGGACGGCGGCCAGGGGCGGAAGGTGGCGCATCGTTGAAGATGATAAGTCCTGCTTATCACCCGTGTCGAGCCTTTAGTTGGCGGCGCGCTCCGGAAAGCGCCATTCTCCTGCTGCAGCCGAACGCTTCGGCTCTCTAGACCAGACGGGAGAAGAACGATGCGGGATCAATATGATGCGCAGCTCTGGATCGATCATCATGATCAGTTTTCCAGATGGATCGGCGGGTCGATCCGCAGCCTGGCCGGCGCGATCGGGCGAGTCCTCGCGGACCGGCCGGCCGGCGCCCAGCTGCTCGCCGCGACCGTCGCCACCAGCCTCACCCTCCTCACCTTCACCGCCTCCGCGGTCTGATCACGACTCCGGGAGATTCGCCATGTCGACCATCATCCGCCTCGCCGCCCGCCTCCGCCGCAGCCTCGCCGCCCTCGATGCCGCCTTCTGCAAGCTCAACCGCATCCAGTTCGCGGCGCCGTGGAAGGAGCGGCGCGGCGCCTGCTGAGCCTCGGCCGGGCTGGCGGCGCGCCGTCCGCTCGGCCATGAAGGGCGGATGATCGCCCGCCCGAAAGCGCTTGCCGCTGCCCTCGCCCTCGCGCTAGCCGCTTGCGCCGTGAACCCTGCGGCCCCCGACACCCGCCCCGACGGCCTGATGGTCTGGCCCGACCTGCTCGAGCGGGAGCGGCCCGAGCCGACCGCATCGGTCCGCTACGGCGAGGCGCAAATGCAGATCGTCGATCTCTGGCTGCCCGCCGGGTCCGGTCCGCACCCGACGGTGCTGATGGTCCATGGCGGCTGCTGGCAGAGCGAGATCGCCGACCGGCGGATCATGAACTGGATCGCCGCCGATCTTCGGGCGCGCGGGATCGCCGTCTGGAACATCGACTATCGCGGCGTCGATCGCGACGGCGGCGGCTATCCCGGCACCTTCCTCGATGCGGCGGCGGCCACCGATGCGCTCCGCGCCCACGCGGCCGAATACCACCTCGATCTTTCGCGCGTGGTCGCGATCGGCCATTCCGCCGGGGGGCACCTCGCCCTGTGGCTCGCCGGCCGGCCACGTCTGCCGGCGGACAGTCCGCTGCGCAGCGCCGATCCGCTGCCGATCGCGAGCGTGGTCAGCCTCGGCGGGCTTCCCGATCTCGAGGAAGCGGCGCGCCCCCCGGGCAGCGGCTGCGGCACCGAGGTGATCGCCCAGCTGACCGGCGGCCGGTTCGACGACACGTCGGTGCCGCGGCTTGCGCCGCTCGGCGTGCGGCAGGTGCTGGTCAACGGTGTACAGGATCGGATCATTCCCGCCGCTTATGCGGAAGGCTATGCGCAGCCGATGCGCGCCGCCGGCGACGACGTGACGATCCGGATGGTCGACCGCACCGGCCATGTCGAGCTGATCGCGCCGGAGAGCGACGCCTGGCGGGTGGCGCGCGGCGAGATCGAGAAGGCGCTCGGCCGATGACGATCGACCTCGCCCGGGCACGCGCCCTCGATGCCGAAGATCCGCTGCGCGCCTGCCGCGACCGTTTCCTGCTGCCGGACGGGATCATCTATCTCGACGGCAATTCGCTCGGTGCCCTGCCCGCCGCCACGCCCGAGCGGCAGCGCCGCGCGGTCGAGCAGGAATGGGGCACCAGCCTGATCCGCAGCTGGAACGATCACGGGTGGATCGAGGCGCCGCAACGCGTCGGCGCCAAGATCGCCGCGTTGATCGGCGCGCAGCCGCACGAGGTCATCGTCGCGGACAGCGTCTCGGTGAATCTGTTCAAGCTGATCGTCGCCGCCGCGTCGCTGACGCCCGAGCGGCCGACGCTGCTGTCCGAAGCCGGCAATTTCCACACCGACCTGCACATCGCCTCGGGCGCGGCCGAGCTGGTCCCGAACCTCGGGCTCGAGATCGCCGAGCGCGAGGCGATCGAGGCCCGCATCGGCGCGGACACCAACCTCCTGCTGCTCACCCACGTCCACTTCAAGGCGGGGTTCCGCTTCGACATGGCTTCGGTGACCGCGCGCGCCAAGGCGGCAGGGGCGCGAACCCTCTGGGACCTGTCGCACAGCGCCGGGGCGGTGCCGCTCCACCTCAACCGCGACGGCGCCGAGCTCGCCGTCGGCTGTGGCTACAAATATCTGAACGGCGGCCCCGGCGCCCCGGCCTTCCTCTACGTCGCCGAGCACCTCCAGGAGCAGCTCGTCTCGCCGCTGCGCGGCTGGATGGGGCATGCGGCGCCGTTCGCCTTCACCGACGATTACGTGCCGGCGCCGGGGATCGCCCGCTTCCTCGCCGGCACCCCGCCGATCCTCGCGATGGCGGCCCTGGAGAGCGGCGTCGACGCATTCGACGGAATCACGATGGACGCGATCTGGGCCAAGTCGGTTGCGCTGTTCGACCTGTTCGCCTCGCTGGTCGCGGAGACATGCCCAGCGCTCGCCTGCATCTCGCCGGCCGATGCCGAGCGCCGCGGCAGCCACATCTCCTTCCGCCACCCGCACGCCTTCGAGATCTGCCAGGCGCTGATCGCCGAAGGCGTGATCGGCGATTTTCGCGCACCCGACGTGGTCCGCTTCGGCCTTACCCCGCTCTATCTCGGCTTCGAGGACGTGTTCCGCGCCGTCGCGATCATGGCCGACATCCTCGACACCGGGCGCTGGCGCGACCCGCGCTTCGCCGTCCGCGGCAAGGTGACCTGATTGGCGCGCCCGCGTCCACAACCCTCTTGTGTCTTATTTCAATAAGACACATCATCTGCGCCTCGGCCGCTGCGAATCATAAGGTACGCAACGGCTTGGACGAACAGGGAGGGTGTTCATGAAGAAATCCGTGCTGCTGGCCGCCGCTGCTTTTCTCATTCCCGTCGCCGCGACCGCGGCGCTCGCCCAGAGCAATGTGCCGCTGATCCCGCGCGAGAAGATCTTCGGCAATCCCAGCAAGGCGGCGGGGCGCCTCTCTCCCGACGGCAAGTGGCTGAGCTGGATCGCGCCGCGCGACGGGGTGCTCAACGTCTGGGTCGCCCCGGCCTCGAACCCGCAGCAGGCCAGGGCGCTGACCAGCGAGAAGGAGCGGCCGATCCGCAGCTACTTCTGGTCGCCCGACAGCCGGCAGATCCTGTTCATCAACGACAAGGGCGGAGACGAGAATTTCCTGCTCTACGGCGTCGATGTCGCCTCGGGTGCGCAAAAGACGCTGACCCCGTTCGAGAAGACGCGGGTCCAGATCGTCGGCATCTCGACCGACGTCAAGGACCACATCCTCGTCGGCATCAACAACCGCGACGCGCGCTGGCATGACGTCCACAGCCTCGATCTCGCCACCGGCAAGCTGACTCCGGTGCTGATCAACACCGGCGGCTATTCCGGCTTCCTGGCGGACGAGCAGCTCGCCATTCGCGGCGCCACCAAGCCCACCGACGACGGCGGCAGCGAATTCTACCGGGTGACCAACAACGTCGTCGACGCGCAGCCGTTCGAGAAAGTCGGGCTCGAGGACAGCCAGACCACCTCCCCTGCCGGCTTCACCACCGACGGCAAGACGCTCTACTGGATCGACAGCCGCGGCCGCGACACCGCCGCGCTGATCGCGCAGGACGTCGCCACCGGCCGCAAGACGGTGCTTGCGGAGAACCCGCGCGCGGACATCGGCGGCGCCCTGCAGAACCCGAAGACGGGCAGGATCGAGGCCTATGCGGTCAATTACTTCCGCAACGAGTGGACGCCGCTCGATCCGGCGGTGAAGGGCGATCTCGATTTCCTGAGGAGCCGGTTGAAGGGCGAGTTCGCAGTCGCCTCCCGCACCGACGCCGACGACAAGTGGATCGTCGCCGAGGATCCGGTCACCGCCCCCTCCTCCGCCTATCTCTACGATCGCAAGGCGAAGCGCCTGACCAAGCTCTACACGACCCGGCCGGAGCTGGAAGGCGCGCCGCTGGCGGCCATGCATCCGGTGGAGATCAGGACTCGCGACGGCCTCAACATGGTCTCCTATCTCACGCTCCCGCCGGGCAGCGATCCCGACGGGGACGGCCGGCCGGACAAGGCGGTGCCGCTGGTGCTGCTGATCCATGGCGGTCCCTGGGGCCGCGACGCTTATGGCTATAACGGCTATCACCAGTGGCTGGCCAATCGCGGCTATGCCGTCCTCTCGCCCAACTTCCGCGCCTCGACCGGCTTCGGCAAGAAGTTCATCTCGGCCGGCGATCTGCAATGGGGCAGGAAGATGCACGACGATCTGCTCGACGCGGTCGATTGGGCGGTCGGGCGCGGCGTCACCAGCGCCGACAAGGTGGCGATCATGGGCGGCTCCTACGGCGGCTATGCGACGCTCGCCGGCCTCACCTTCACGCCGGACAAGTTCGCCTGCGGCGTCGACATCGTCGGCCCGTCGAACCTCGAGACCCTGCTCAAGACGATCCCGCCTTACTGGACCGCGATCCGCACCCAATTCTACAAGAGGATGGGCGATCCCAACACGCCCGAGGGCCAGGCGCTGCTCAAGGAGCGCTCGCCGCTCTACAAGGCGGATCAGATCCGCAAGCCGCTGCTGATCGGCCAGGGCGCCAACGATCCGCGGGTCAACGTCGCGGAATCGGAGCAGATCGTGAACGCGATGAAGGCGAAGAACATTCCCGTCACCTATGTCGTCTTTCCTGACGAAGGCCATGGCTTCGCCAGGCCGGCCAACAACATCGCGTTCAATGCGGTGACCGAGAACTTCCTCGCGAAGTGCCTCGGCGGCCGCGCCGAGCCGATCGGCGGCGCCGTGAAGGCATCGACCGCGCAGGTGCCGCACGGGGCGGAATTCGCGCCGGGACTCACCGACGCGCTCGCCTCGAAATAGGACGCTCGAACCTCCCGCCGCTCGCGGCGGGAGGCCGGTCCGGCGAATTGCGCCGCCCGGACCCATCGGCTATAGGGCACGCCTCCGCCCCGCCCGCGCGCTCCCGCGAGGAGACGCCGCGGGCGGGGCGCACCTTTTTCGAGTCGGAGCTTTGCCATGTCCCGCCGCCGCCAGATCTACGAAGGCAAGGCCAAGATCCTCTACGAGGGCCCCGAGCCGGGCACGCTGATCCAGTATTTCAAGGACGACGCGACCGCGTTCAACGCGCAGAAGAAGGGCACGATCTCCGGCAAGGGCGTGCTCAACAACCGCATCTCGGAGCACGTCTTCACCCTGCTCGGCACGATCGGCGTGCCGACCCACTTCATCCGCCGGCTCAACATGCGCGAGCAGCTGATCCGCCAGGTCGAGATCATCCCGATCGAGGTGGTGGTGCGCAACGTCGCCGCCGGCTCGCTGTCGAAGCGCCTCGGCATCGAGGAGGGTACCCAGCTCCCGCGCACGATCATCGAATATTATTACAAGGACGATGCGCTCGGCGATCCGCTGATCGCCGACGAGCATATCGCCTGCTTCGGCTGGGCGAGCCAGGAAGAGATGAACGACATCGCCGACATGGCGGTGCGCGTGAACGACTTCCTCTGCGGCCTGTTCGCGGCGATCGGCATCCGCCTGGTCGACTTCAAGCTCGAGTTCGGCCGGATCTGGGAGAATGACTACGCCCGCGTCATCCTCGCCGACGAGATCAGCCCCGACGGCTGCCGCCTGTGGGACATGACCACCAACGAGAAGCTCGACAAGGACCGCTTCCGCCGCGACCTCGGCGGCGAGGCCGAAGCCTATCAGGAAGTCGCCCGCCGCCTCGGCCTGCTTCCGGAAGGCGAGAACAGCGTCCTCGACCTCGACCAGCACCGCGCCAAGCGCGGCAAATAGTCCGGGTCCGTCATCCCGGCGGAGGCCGGGATCTCGGGGTCAGTCCGCGCCGCCGTCAATGGCGCGCTCCCTTGGCGTTTGGGACGTCTCGTCCTGAGCTCCCGGCCTGCGCCGGGACGACGAGCTTCGGACCGGAGCAATTTTACCCGGCCCTTCCCCTTCCCCCGGCACTCGCCCCGGCGAGTGCCGGGCACTCGCCCCGGCGAGTGCCGATATGAAAAAAGCCCCGGCGTTTCCGCCGGGGCTCTGGCCTTCTGGCTCTCTCCTGAAGTCTTACTCGGCCTTGGCCGGTCCGCCGATCGCGACCGCGGCGGCGCGGCGCTGCACCGACTGGAGGTAATCGGACGACTGCATGAAGGGGATCGGGTTGACGGCCTTGCCGTCGATCCGGACCTCGTAATGGAGGTGGCTGCCGGTCGAGCGGCCGGTCGAGCCCATCAGGGCGATCAGGTCGCCGCGCTTCACCTTCTGGCCGGCGCTGACCATGTACTTGGAGAGATGGCCGTAGCGGGTCTGGATGCCGTGGCCGTGCTCGATCTCGACGAGGTTGCCGTAGCCGCCATTGTTATATTCGGCGCGGCCCACGGTGCCGTCGGCAGTCGCGTAGATCGGGGTGCCGATCGGACCGGCGAGGTCGAGGCCGGCGTGCATCGCGGCGCGGCCCTTGAACGGATCGGAGCGGACGCCGTAGCCGGAGGTGAAGCGGGTGCCCTTCACCGGCTCGAGCGACGGAATGGCGATCGTGCCCTGCTCGAGGCTGTCGAGCTGCTTCCAGCTCATGAACAGCGCCTTGAAATTGGGATCGGCGGCGTGGTCGGTATCGACCGGCTCGTACGGGCCGCCGACGCCGCCGGCCTGCAGGCGCTGCGGATCGAGGCCGAGGCGCCGGACTTCGCCGGCGGTGAGCTGAAAGCGCTTCTGCGCGGCTTCGCGGATGGCGGCGACATCGGCCTGCATCGCGCGGACCTCGCGCTCCATGCGGGCGACGTCGGCCGGAACCGGCGCGCTGTCGACGGTGGCGAGCTGGGCCGCGGCGAAGACCGACCAGCAGAGCGTCAGCAGGGCGGCGACGGCGCCGAACAGCTGCACGCCGGCGCTGATCCGCACGCGGCGCAGGCTGCGGCCGTCGTGCAGGAAAATGTCGCGCGAGCGGAAGAGCTTACGGAACCCTTTCCCCCAGCCGGCGTTGATCGTCTCAGTCAGCACTATCTGTCCCCGGTCCGGTCTCGGCTTCGAAGCGCCAAGGCCGCCCTCTTCTATGTCCAAACCAAAGTGCCGGACTTCGCTGCCCGGCCTGTGACGTCAAGGAATCTTGCCCACCCCGCGACGTGTGGCCGGAGATTGTTAAACATCTTTTGACGCCGCAACCCCGAGGTAGAAATCGCGGGACAGACCGGCTTGGTCGCGCGCCGAGTCGTTGAAAGGTGGCTTAATCGCACCCCGAAAATGCCTCCGGACCAATCGTTGCCAGTGCGGAATTGTCGCGAATCCCTGCGATTGACACCGGGAGACAAACCATTTCGTTCCGGCCCTGACGTGGCGAATTTCATCCGTAAAAATACGGTTCAATATGGCTGCCGAGCGCCGGTCGCCGGCCGCTTCGAACCGCGCGACGGTGGCCGGCGTGACGTCGAGCCCGCGCGCTTCCAGGACCATCGGGACGACGGCGAGGCGGGCGAGGACGTCACCCGCGGTCTCCTCCGCGGCCTCCCACAGACCGTCGTGCGCCGGCATCGCGCCATAGCCGCCGCCGAGCGCCCGCAGCCGCCGGTCGAGCAAGGCGAAATGCATCGCCTCGTCGGCGCCGACGCCGATCCAGTCGTCGGCGAAGTCCGGCGGGAAGTCGCCGCCGAACCGGCCGACCAGATCGAAGGCGAGGTCGATCGCGCCGAACTCGATATGGGCGAGCGCGTGCAGCATCGCGATCCGCCCCCGCTCCGATCCGCCGCGTCCGCGCTTGGGCATGCGCGAGGCGGGCAGCAATTCGGGCGCCTCGGGCCGCGCCGGCCGGTCCGGCATCGCGACGTCGAAGACGTGCGCCAGCCTTCCCCGCCGCCACCCCCGCGCTGCCTCCCGCGCCGCGCGCACCTTCTCCCGCGGTTCGGCGGTAAGGAGGACGTTGCGGCAAGCCTGGGCGAGAGTATCCGGTATCATGCGAGGCGCGTAGCGGATGGCCCGCCACGCGTCACGGTGTGTCGCTCTGGCCCCGCCCCTTCAGCAGGATGTTCGCCAGCATCCGGTTGCCGGTCGGCGTCAGGATCGATTCCGGGTGGAACTGCAGGCCGGTCTGCAGCGCCGCGGGATCGCTGATCGCCATCGCCATGCCCTCGGTCTCGGCATGGACGGTGAAGCGCGGCGGAATGTTGCGGGTGCAGAGCGAATGGTAGCGGCCGATCTGCACCGGCCCGTCGAGCCCGGCGAACGGTCCCTGCCCGTCGTGGACCAGCAGCGACGTCTTGCCGTGCACCGGCGCCGGCGCGCGCACCACTTCGCCGCCCGCCTCGAGCACCATAGCCTGATGGCCGAGGCAGACGCCGAGCACCGGCACGCGCCCCCTGGCGAGGGCGAGCAGCTCCAGGCAGCATCCGGCATCCTCCGGCCGTCCCGGTCCCGGCGACAGGACGAGATGGGCGCCGCTCTCCTCGGCCAGCGCCAGCGCGTCGGCGGCGGCGACGCTGTTGCGCAGCACCCGCACCTTGGCGCCGAGCCGCTCGATCGATTCGACCAGGTTGAAGGTGAAGCTGTCGAGATTGTCGATCATCAGCACATTGGCGGTAACGGGGGCGCTCACAGCTTCGTCTCCGGGGCGCCGAGCGCCGAAAGGATGGCGGAGGCCTTCCGCCGCGTCTCGTCCGCTTCCTTCTGCGGATCGCTGTCGTGGACCACGCCGGCGCCGGCGCGGACGTAGGCGATGCCGTCCCGCACCACCGCCGAGCGGATGACGACGCCGGTGTCCATCAACCCCTCCCCGTTCAGCCAGCCGAGCGCGCCGCCATAGGGGCCCCGCTTCGTCCGCTCGGTGCGGCGGAGCAGCTCGGTCGCCTTGAGCTTGGGCGCGCCCGAGAGGGTGCCGACGTTGAGGCAGGCCTGGAGCGCGTGCAGCGCGTCATAGCCGATCGCCAGCGCCCCCTTCACCGAGGAGACGAGGTGCATGACCCGCGCATAGCGCTCGACCGTCATCAGCTTCGCCACCCGCCGCGTGCCGGGGATGCTCACCCGGGCGACATCGTTGCGGGCGAGATCGACCAGCATCATGTGCTCGGCGATCTCCTTCTGGTCGAGGCGCAGGTCCGCCTCCATCCGGTCGTCCTCGTCGGCGTCGCCGCCGCGCGGCCGGGTGCCGGCGATCGGCTTGACCTCGACCATCGGCCATTTGTCCTCGCGCGTGATCCGCACCGAAGTCTCGGGCGAGGCGCCGAACAGCAGGTGATCGGGCGCGGCCATGAAGAACATGTAGGGAGAGCGATCGAGCCGGCGCACCGCGGCAAAGGCCGCGATCGGATCTGCGCAGGGCGCCCGGAAGGTCCGCGACGGCACGATCTGGTAGACGTCGCCGGCCAGGATGTGCGCCTTCATCCGCGCCACCACCGCGCCATAGGCCGCGTCGTCGAGATCGGTCTCGGCGACGGCGGGATCGCTCGGCGCGGCGGGACCCACCTCGTCCAGCGGCCGCTCGCAGCGTTCGGCGAGCGCCGCGAGGCGGTCGGCGGCGCTGAAATGGGCGCGCGTCGATTCGGCCGCATCGTCGCTGGCGAAGGCGGTGCAGACCAGCCGCGGCGCCAGCCCCTGCTCGAACACGATCAGGCTCTCGGCGAGCCAGAAGACGAAATCGGGAAAGCCGAGCGCGTCCTCGGCCGGTGCCGGCAGGTCCTCGAACAGATCGACGTGATCGAACGCCACGGTGCCGAGCAGCGCGAGGGTGAACGGCTCCTCCGGCGTGTCGCTCCGCATGCCGGTCGAGAGCGCCCGGAGCACGTCGAAGGGCGAGGCGGCGAGCAGGCGCGCCTCGGCGTCGTCGCCGCAGGGGCGCGGGAAGCGCAGCACGAGCCGCCGCTCGGCCCCTCCGCTCTCGCCGGCGACGAAATGCGCGAAGCATTTTGCAAGGGTGCGCAGCAGGAGCGCGCCCGAGGCGGTCAGCGCGGCGAGATGGACCTCCTGGCCGCGGCATTCGATGCGCAGCGCCGCCTGGTCCATGATCAGCGTCGGGCCGGCGAGCGTCTCGACCAGCATCGTATCGCTGCGCCGTCCGCGGTCGCTCAGCGCGGCGTAGAGCGCCAGCGGATCGGGCGAGCGGTAGAGCCGGCGGGTGAGCGCCTTGGCGCCGCCGCCGGAGAGCGCGGCGGCGGTCACCGCAACTGCCGTCCGACGGCGGCGGTGATCGGCTCGAGCGCCGCCATCAGCCGCTCGAACCCTTCGGGGTAGAGCGACTGCGCGCCGTCGGACCAGGCGGCGGGCGGATTTTCGTGCATCTCGACGAGGATGCCGTCGGCGCCGCACGCCGCCGCCGCCAGCGCCATCGGGATGACGAAGTCGCGCACGCCGGTGCCGTGCGAGGGATCGACCAGCACCGGCAGATGGGTCTTCTGCTTGATGTAGGGGATGGCGTTGAGATCGAGCGTATTGCGGGTCGCGGTCTCGAACGTGCGGATGCCGCGCTCGCACAGGATCACCTGCTCGTTGCCTTCGGCGAGAAGATATTCCGCGGCGAGCAGCAGATCCTCGACCTTGGCGGCCATGCCGCGCTTCAGTACCACCGGCTTGCCGGCGCGGCCGACCGCCTTCAGCAGCGAGAAGTTCTGCATGTTGCGGGCGCCGATCTGCAGCGCGTCGGCATATTCGGCGACCACCTCGACGTCGGCCGTCTCCATCACCTCGGTGACCACCGGCAGGTCGAACTCGTCGCCGGTCGCGCGCAGCAGCTTCAGCCCTTCGAGGCCATGGCCCTGGAAGGCATAGGGGCTGGTCCGCGGCTTGAAGGCGCCGGCGCGCAGGCCGTGGGCGCCGGCGGCCTTGGCGGCCCGCGTGGTGTTGCGCATCTGGCTTTCGGTCTCGACGGCGCAGGGCCCGGCGATGACGGTGAAGCCGCGGCCGCCGACCGCGACCTTGCCGAGCCGCACGACCGTATCGTGCGCGTGCATCTCGCGACTGACCAGTTTGTACGGCGCGAGGATCGGCTTCAGCGACTCCACCATCGGATGGCCTTCGAGGGCGAGTTCGGCGAGCACCCGTTCATCGCCGAGCGCGCCGAGCACGACGCGCTCGCTGCCGGGCATGTGGAGCGGCTTCAGGCCCTTGGCCGCGATCTGATCGAGCAGTTCCTGGGCGACTTCGGCCGAGGCTTCCGGCTTGAGGACGATGATCATGGGAGGTTTTCCGTGTCTGAAGGTCAAAAAAAAGCCCGCCTGGAGGGCGGGCCTTGGTCGGTTGCGAAGGAAGCTCGGGCTTCCTCTACTCCGTCGATGGGCGCGCCGCGTCGGTCTGCGAGGGCCAGCGCCACCACAGAGTGCGAGTCGGAGCGAAAGACGAGGAAGAAAGCGTCATCTCGCAAACAGCTAAACGGCCATGGTGTCCCGGTCAACCGCCGAGGCGCGGCAAGGCGGGGTTCATCCGCTGGGGCGCAGCATCGCCCTTCCCCTTCGGGTTGACAAACGGGATCCCGAAGGTCAGGCAGGAATTGCAATGACTGCGCTCGCGCTCTTCTCTCTCGACGCCTCGGCCCTCGCCGGCCGCCGCGTCAGCGCGACCGTCTATTCCTATTATTACGCCCCGGGGACGGGATTGATTTGACGCGCTGATCGCAGATCGAGCTTCAATCGACCCCGTCCGGACCGCTCCGGGCGGGGTCTTTCTTTTCGCACGAGGAAGGCCGCCAATGTTCAAGGATTTCATCGACTCCGCCGAGATTTCGCCGCCGGTCGCGGCCACGCCGCCCGCCGGCGCCGCGGCCGATTGGACCGTCCCCCAGCATTGGGAGAGGTTCACCGCCGAGGAGCATGCGGTCTGGGACCTGCTCTTCGCCCGCCAGCAGGAGATGCTGCGCGGCCGCGCGGTGCGCGCCTTCGCCGAGGGGCTGGACGTGCTCCGTCTCTCGCGGCCCGGCATCCCGGAGCTCGGCGAGCTCAACGCCCGGCTCCACGCCCGCACCGGCTGGACCGTCGTCTCGGTCCCCGGGCTGGTGCCGGACGACGTCTTCTTCGCGCATCTCGCCAACCGACGCTTCCCGGCGGGAAATTTCATCCGCAGCCGCGACCAGCTCGACTATCTCGAGGAACCCGACGTCTTCCACGACGTGTTCGGCCATGTTCCCCTGCTCGCCCTTCCCGCCGTCGCCGATTTCATGCAGGCGCTCGGCCGCAAGGGGCTCGAGGCGCTCGACAGGGGCGTGCTCGATCGGCTCGCCCGCCTCTATTGGTACACGGTCGAGTTCGGCCTCGCCCGCGAGGACGGCGCGCTGCGCATCTACGGCGCCGGCATCCTGTCGAGCTTCGGCGAATCCCGCTTCAGCCTGGAGAGCGCCATGCCCCGGCGCCGCCCGTTCGATCTCGCCGAGGTGCTGCGCACCACCTATCGCAGCGACGCCTTCCAGACGGGCTATTTCGTCATCGACAGCTTCGAGGGCCTGCTCGACAGCGTGCTCGAGGCCGATCTCGACGCCCTCTACGAGGCCGTGGCGCCGCTCTCTGACCTCGATCCGGCGCGCGTCTGACTCTCGAAGGCGGCGGCCACCTCGGCGATCATCGCGTCCGCGCCGCCCTGCTCGTAGCGCGGCGAGAAATGGAAGGGCTCCACTCGGCGCACTCCGGCGGCCCGGGCAATCTCGCCGGCGGCGCGGGTGGTGAGATGCGCCCGGGCCTGCGCCTGGGCCTCGTCGCCGGCGGCGAAGCAGCTCTCGATGAACAGCAGGTCCGCGCCGCCGGCGAGCTGCGCGATCGCCTCCCGATTGCCCGGCGTATCGGCGACATCGGTGACGTAGGCGACCCGCTGGCCCGGCGTGACGCTGAGCATCTCCCGCAGCGCGCCGAGCGAAGCGACCCCGTCCGGCGTCTCGACCGGAAACGCGTCGCCACGCCTGTCGATCACCGCCTGCTTCAGCGCCTGCAGCCACGGTCCCGGCGCGAGGCCGCGCTCGGCGAGCCGGTTGCGCCAGATGTTGACGTGCTCCGGCTCCTCCACGGCATAGCCGATCGAAGGCCCGTGATGCTCGAGCACCGCCGCCCGGACGCAGAAGCCGTCGCCGCGCGCGACGAGACCGTCCGGGGCCTCGCCCGCGCCGAGATCCTCGCGGGCGAAGCCGCGCTTGAAGCGGAAGCGGGCGCGGCGGGTGGTGAGATCGGCCTCGAGCTCGGTGACCTCGAAGACCAGATCGGTCTCGTAGCGATCGACCAGGTCCCATTGATAGCCGAGCAACTTGTGTCCGACCCGGTCGGCGAAGCCGCGCGGGCCGACCACCTCCACGATCCTGTCGCGCCCGACCAGCACGCGCAGCAATGCGTCGAAGCCGATGAAATGGTCGATATGGCCGTGGGTGACGAAGACGTGGCTCACCCGCAGCAGGTCGCGCGTCGAGAGCGGCGAGAGATCGCCGAGATCGAACAGCAACGCCTCGCGCCGATGCAGAATCTCCACGAACACGCCCGGATCGCCGAAGCGGTCGTTGACAAGGCGCGGGTGAAAGCTGGGGGTCATGCTAACTCCAACGCTAAGCCGCGGCGCCGGATGCAGGCCGCAACCTACTCCCTCCTCCCAGTCCCTCCCCCTCGATGGGGGAGGGGAAGCAAGGGCGCGCGCAAGTCAGAAACTCACGGCAGCGCCCGCGCCGCCTCGAGCACCGCTTCGGCGTGGCCGGGGACCTTCACCTTGCGCCAGACGCCCTTCACCACGCCGTCGCGGTCGATCAGGAAGGTCGCGCGGTCGATGCCCATGTACTTGCGGCCGTACATCGATTTCTCGACCCAGGTGCCGAACGCCTCGCAGACCGAACCGTCCGGATCGGTGGCGAGCTGGACCTTGAGATCGTATTTCTCGATGAACTTCGCGTGCTTCTTGGCATCGTCCTTGGAGACGCCGAGCACCCAGGCATTGGCCTCCTCGAAGGCGTCGGCGAGCGCGCTGAACGCCTGCGCCTCGGCGGTGCAGCCGGACGTGTCGTCCTTGGGGTAGAAATAGAGGACCAGCTTCTGGCTCCGGAAGTCGGTCGGGCTGATCTCCTTGCCCTCTACGCTGACCATCTTCACGTCCGGGGCCACATCACCTTCGTTCACCATCACTCTATCCCTTCGCTGTTCGGCCCGGCGGCCGCGGCGACGCCGCGCCAAAGCTGCGACACCCTCTGCCGCGCCGTCTCGTGCGCTGCAAGCAGGGCGTTCCAGTCGGCCAGGCCGCAGGCCCGCGCGACCAGCGGCTTCGCCGCCTCGGCCGGCTCCGCCGAGCTGGGCGAGACCAGGCGGAACATCACCAGCATCGAGATCAGCAGGCGCAGGGCGTCCTCGATGTCGGCCGGCACCAGCCCCGCGCCGGCGAGCGCCGCGATCGCCACCTCGAGATGCGGATCGAGCCCGATGCCGGTGGTGAGCTGCAGGGTATGGACGGCGAATTCGAGATCGACGAGGCCGCCCGGGCCGAGCTTGGTGTCGAACGGTCCGCTCGGCCTTTTGTGGGCGTCGATCTCGCCGCGCATCCGCACCGCGTCGGCGGTGACGGCGCCGCGGTCGCGCGGCCGCCGCAGCGTCTCCTCGACCACCCGGCGAAGCGCGTCACGGGCCGGGGCCGATCCGTACACCGGCCGGGCGCGGCACAGGGCGAGATGCTCCCAGGTCCAGGCCTGCTCCTTCTGATAGCGGTCGAAGCTCTCGACGCTGACCGCCAGCAATCCGTCCTTGCCCGACGGGCGCAGCCGCGTGTCGATCTCGTAGAGCGGCCCCGCGGCGGTGGCGACGCTGAGCGCCGCCGTCACCCGCGGCGCCAGGCGGTTGAAATAATCGGTGGCGCGAAGCGGCTTCGACCCGTCGGATTCGGCCTCGTGCGTGCCGCTGAACAGATAGACGAGGTCGAGATCGGAGGCATGGGTCAAAGCCTCGCCGCCGAAGCGGCCGAGCGCGAGGATCAGCAGCTCCGATCCGGGGACCCGCCCGTGCCTCTGCTCGAACTCGGCGATCGCCGCGTCGGCGAGCACCTGAATCGCCGCCTCGGCGACCCGCGCATAGCCCTCGGTGACGTCGAGCGGCGCGCTACGGCCGGTGACGAGCTGCACGCCCAGCGCGAAGCGCCGCTCGTTGACCCGCCGCCGCACCCGGTCGAGGACCAGCTGATAATCCTCGTCCGGCCGGTCGGCGCGGGCGAATTCGGCCGCCAGCTCGGACAGCGGCGGCGGCAGCGCGAAGGCCGAGGCATCGATCATCCCGTCGAGCAGCTCGGGCCGCCGGGCGAGCTGCTCGGCGAGCGGCGCGGCGTGGCTCAGGATCTCGGCGAGGTGCGCGGTCAGCCCGGGGCGCGCCTCGAGCAAGCGGTAGAAATTGACGCCGCTCGGCAATCGCTCGATCACGTCCTCGAAGCGGTTCATCGCCGCCATCGGATCGGGCGCGCGGGCGAACGATTCGACCAGCACCGGCAGCATCGCCTCGAAGGCGTCGCGCGCGGCGGAGGTGCGCAGCGAGCGCGCCTTGCCGGTGCGCCAGCGCTCGATCCGCCCCCGCCCCTGCGCCGCCTCGCCGAAGCCGATGCCGGCGAGATGCGCCTCCAGCGCTTCCGGATCGAGCGGAAGGCGCTGCTCGTCCTCCCCGGCCAGGCCAGTGTAGAGCCGCGCCACCCGTCCGACATGCGGCTCGAGCAGGGCGACCAGCGCCGCGCCGTTGCCGAGGCCGTGCAGCCGCGCGACATTGTCCAGCGCCTCCGCGTCCTTGGGCAGGCTGTGGGTCTGCCGGTCGTCAACCATCTGCAGCCGGTGCTCGATCGTGCGGTAGAGCCGATAGGCCTCCGCCATCACCTCGGCATCGTCGGCGGTGATGCGCCCAGCCTCGGCGAGGGCGGCGAGCGCGTCGAGCGTCGCCGGCTGCCGCAGCCCCGGCTCGCGGCCGCCGTGGATCAGCTGATGGATCTGCGCGAAGAACTCGACCTCGCGGATGCCGCCGCGGCCGCGCTTCAGGTCGTAGCCGGGGCCGAAGCTCTGCCCCTGCGCATAATGGTCGCGAATCCTCCGGGTGATCGTCTGGAGCTCGCCGATCGCGCCGAAATCGAGCGAGCGCCGCCAGACGAACGGATGGATCGCCTCGAGGAAATAGCGGCCGACCTCGGCATCGCCCGCCGCGTGGCGCGCGCGGATGAACGCCGCCCGCTCCCACGGCAGCGCCGACGATTCGTAATAAGAGATCGCGGCGTCGACCGGCAGCGCGATCGGGGTCACTTCGGGCGAGGGCCGCAGCCGCAGGTCGACGCGGAAGACATAGCCGTCGCCGTCGCGCTTCTGGAGGAGCTCGACGACGCGCTGGCCGATCCGCACCGCCGCCTGGCCCGGCTCCTCGCGCGGCTTGAGCGGCAGCGTGGCCGGATCGAACAGGAACAGGGGATCGATGTCGGACGAATAATTGAGCTCGCGGCTGCCGTGCTTGCCGAGCGCGATGATCGCGAAGCCGCGCGGCGCCTCACCGGGCGTGCGCTCGGCGATCGCGGTCGCGATCGCCTGCTCCAGCGCGCGGTCGGCGAGATCGGACAGGGTGGTGACCAGCCCCTCGAGCGGGATCAGCCCGGCGAGGTCTCCGATCGCGAGCGCCGCCGCGGTCGCGCTGCGCTCGCGGCGCAGCGCCGCAGCGGTATCGGGCGCATCGCGGCCGGCGTCGCGCGCCCGTTCCAGCGCGTCCTTGACGGCCCCCTCGGCCAGTGCCGCCGCCACCGCCGGGAAGCGGTCGAGCTGCAGCCGGAGGAAGGGCGAATGCTCGCGCGCCCTCGCAAGTGCTTGGTTAACAACGGATTTACCTAATGTGTCGTCCATACAACATCACAGATCAGTTCCATTGAGGGTGCGCAACATTTGCAACCGGGGCCGGTCCCGGGCGTTGGACCCGCGTGAGTACAATGAATCCGAGAAACGAAGCCATGGTGGATGCTTCCGAGAGGCGGTTCGTGAAGGTCGCCCCCCCGACCGTGCACGCCGGCGTCGGCAGCGCGCTGCGCCAGGCGTTCGCGATGGACGGCGAGGTGCGCTCGCTGAAGATGTTCGAGGAATTGCTCGCCCGCCTCGACCAGGACTGACGCGCCTTCCGGCTTGCCGCCAGCCCCTTCGGCTCTGCCGAAGGGGTTTTTCATTGCGCCTGCTGCGGAGCGGCGCGACCGCGATCGCCCGGGCGGACGCACCGCGGACGCCGCCGGCCAGGCCGGTGGGCGCCCGTCGGCGACAGCCGCTTAGAGGTCGCGGTCGCGGCTGAGGTCCTCGACCTCGCTCATGATGCTCTGCAGCGCCGACGTGCCGTCGGTCTCGTGCTCGCGCCGCGACGGCAATTTGCCTTCGGCGAGAAGGTTCTCGAGCGCGACCCGGCCGCGGGCGACCCGGCTCTTGATCGTGCCGACCGCGCAGCCGCAGATCTCGGCCGCTTCCTCGTAGGCGAAGCCGCCGGCGCCGACCAGGATCAGCGCCTCGCGCTGCGGCTGCGGGAGGTGGAGCAGCGCGCGCTGCATGTCGGAAAGCTCGACGTGCCGGTCCTGGCTCGCCGGCGCCGCCAGCATCTTCGACGCGGTGATCTCGTCCCACTCGCCCTTGAAGCGCGCGCGGCGCATCTGGCTGAGGAACAGGTTCCTGAGGATGATGAAGGTCCAGGCACGCATGTTGGTGCCGGCCTGGAAGCGCTTGCGCGCCGCCCAGGCCTTCAGCAGCGTCTCCTGGACGAGATCGTCGGCCAGGTCGCGGCTTCCCGAGAGGGATCGCCCGAACGCGCGCAGATGCGGAATGACCTGCGCGAGCTGGTCCTTGAACTCGTTGTCGGGAAGCGGGACCGGTTCCGGACGAACCTCGTCGATCTCGTCGGCAGATGCAGGAGTATGGCTCAAGCTGGCCCCGTCATGATAGGATGCACTGAATTCGGTCATGCCGCTCAGGCGCGCGGACGCGCGCCCCCTTCACGCTTCAGATGTAAGCTTTCAGCTCCAGAGTAGCAACAGGAGCAGGAAGAGGATGACGACCAGTCCGAGCGATATCGGCAGGATGTAGCGCGTCATGTGCGGGGTCGCCCCCTGACGTGCCCTGGTCGTGTCGATATGCGGATTACCCTCGTCCATGGTTCCTCGGTTCCAGTCGTTACATCGGGGCAACGCTCTCTGGACGAGGGGGTTCCGCAAATAGTTGATCAGGCGGGAATCGTCGCCTGATCGAAGAACAGCGCCTGGGCGATCGCCGCCTTCACGGTCGAGCGCTGGAACGGCTTGGTGATCAGGAAGGTCGGCTCCGGCCGCTCGCCGGTCAGCAGCCGCTCCGGGAAGGCGGTGATGAAGATCACCGGCACCTGGAATTCCTGCAGGATGTCCTTGACGGCGTCGATGCCCGAGCTGTCGTCGGCGAGCTGGATGTCGGCGAGGACCAGGCCGGGGCGGCGCGCGATCGCCTGGGCGACCGCCTCGTCGCGGGTCACGGCGACGCCGGTAACCGAATGGCCGAGGTCGCGGACGATCGTCTCGATGTCCATCGCGATGATCGGCTCGTCCTCGATGATCAGCACTTCGGCGCGGGTCTGGCGCTCGATCTCGGCCAGCGCCTCGGCGACCAGCCGCTCGACCTCGTTCGGCTGCGCGCCGATCAGGTAGCCGGCGTCCTCCGGGGTGAAGCCTTCCATCGCGGTCAGCAGCAGCGCCTGGCGGGACAGCGGCGTGATCCGGGCGAGGCGCGCCTGGGCGATGCTCTCGGGATCGACGCCCGAGCTCGCGCCCGGATCTTCCTCGATATTGGCCGACGACCAGATCGCGTGAAAGGTGCGGTAGAGGCCGAGCCGCGGATCGACGTCGCGCGGGAAATCGCCCGGCGCCGCGACGATCGCCTCCAGGGTCGCCCGGACGAACGCATCGCCGTGCCCCTGGCTACCCGTCAGGGCGCGGGCGTAGCGCCGCAGAAAGGGAAGATGGGGGGCGAGTTCCTGACCAAGCGACATTCGTTACGACTCCTATTCGAATCCCCGGGGCTTTGTGAGAGCGTGCAAACGGCTTTGCAACCCCGCCCCAATAAAGGCACGAAGGAAGGTGACGTGTGCAGAAAAAACGTCGGCCCGCCCTCGCATGAAGGGGTGGAACCAATGGCGGAGTTTTTTGTTTCCACGGCATCTGCGGGCGATTAATTTCGCGCGCGGCACGGGGCTTGCCAGCTGCAATCGGCCACTCACCGCTTGTCCAGGCACGTTCCTTTTGTCTAGGCAGCGGGCGCGGCGTCCGGCCGTGAGGGGTAATTTGATTTGACTTTCGCAGACGAACAGGATGGCGAGCGCCGGCGCAGGGCGGCATCTTCCCCGGACGGCGCCAATCGGAACGAGTCGAGAGCCAGCAAGAAGCGCGCGAACACGCCCGAGGTCGGCCACGCGCTGCGCGCCGCGTATCAGCAGACCATCAACGAGGACATCCCGCCGGATCTTCTCGATCTACTGGGCAAGCTTGGCTAAGAGCCGCCGCCAAGGCGGCCGATCATCGTGAACGCAGACAGACAGGGCTGGATCGCAGCGCGCTTCGCGGGCCTCTCGACGGGCGCGAAGATGCTGCTCATCCTCAGCCTCGCCCTCTTCCCGCTCGGCCTGGTCGCGATCCTCGCCTCGATTCAGAGCGCGCAGCAGAAGAATCAGGACCGCACCGATCAGACCATCTCGCGGCTCGAGGTGAAGGCGCAGCGGATCAGCAGCAACCTCACCCGCGCGGAGATCACCATCGGCACTGCCGGCGGGGCGATCGCCGTCGCGCCGCCGGGCTCGCGGGTCTGCGAACGGACGCTGACCCGGCTCGAGAACGCGCCTTATCCCGGACGGTACGCGCTGATCGCCCAGGGGCGCGAGGTGCGCTGCGCGAGCCGGGGCTTCCGTCCGCCGCTTCCCCGGACCGGGCCCGCGGGCAAAGGCATCGTCCGGATCACCGCCGACGGTCGCGCGCTCCAGCTGTTCGTCTTCGGCGACACCGGTCTGCTCGAAGGCGTCGCCGAATATTCGCGCGAGACGCTTTCCGGCATCACCTATATCGCCGGCACCTCCACCGCCTTCGATCTGACGCTCAGGCAGGATGGCCGCAGCATGGTGCTGCGCGACGAATATGAGGACGGTCCGTTCGTCCATACCGTCAACGCCTCCGAAGCGCTGGCCGACGGCCAGCTGCGGCTCGACATCTCGGCCAGCGCCGTCCCGATCACTCCGCTCGAGGGGCTGCTGATCCTCCTCCCCGTGCTGATGTGGCTGGCCGCCTCGGTGATCGGCTGGCTGGTCGTCGATCGCCTGCTGCTGCGGCCCTTGGTCCGGATGCAGCGCCACGTCTCGGCCTATCAGCCCGGCGATCGCGAGTTCGGCCTGCCGCGCATCGCCTCGCCGGCGCGGGAGATTTCGGATCTCGGCCTCGCCTTCGAAGGCGTCGCCCAGACTGTTGCCCGCCACGAAGCGGAGCTCGAGGCGGCGGTGGAGCGGCAGACCAAGCTCGTCCGCGAGGTCCATCACCGGGTGAAGAACAACCTGCAGGTCGTGGCGTCGCTGCTCAACATCCATTCGCGCGGCTCGCCCAACGAGGCGGCCGCCGCCGCCTACGCCTCGATCCAGCGGCGGGTGGACGCGCTCGCCGTGGTCCACCGCAACCATTATGCCGAGCTCGAGGAAAATCGCGGCGTCGCCCTGAAGCCGCTCGTCTCCGAGCTTGCCGCCAACCTGCGCGCCACGGCGCCGGGCTCGGCCGCGTCGATGACGATCCGTCTCGACCTCGAGCCTTATTACGCGACCCAGGACGTCGCCGTCTCGGTCGCCTTCCTGGTCACCGAGGTCGTCGAATTCGCCATGTTCTGCGGCGCGAGCTCGGTCCAGATCGCGCTCACTGGCGGCAACGCGAATCCTGCCCTGGCGGAGCTCGTCCTCGAATCGGACAGCCTGCGCGGCCAGGTGTCGTGCGACGAGAAATTGAGCGACCGGTTCGAGCGGATCGTCACCGGCCTGTCGCGCCAGCTGCGCACCAGTATCGACCGCGATACCGAGATCGGCCGCTACGCGCTCAACATCGCCGTGGTCGACAAGGCCGACAGGCACTGAGGCGGGCGGGAAGCGGCTCCACCATCCTCCCCTGTAAGGGGAGGAAGGGTTTTTCGGAGCTCTGACGTCAGCTGCGCAGCTCCTGCGGAGGCTGCTCGCCGCTCAGCCGCCGCCCTTGTCGTCGCTATAGGGCGGTCGCGCCGCGGATTCCTCGTGCGCCTTCTGGAGATCGCTGCTGTCCTGACCGGCCTCGTTGGCGCTGTCGATGTTCTTCTTCTCGTCGCGGTGGATGCCGTCGATGTCGCTGTGCGGGGTCGCCTCGGGCGGTTTGGGCACGTCGTGTCTCCTGTCTTTCGACCCTGAACCGGCAGCCGGCGCGGCGGGTTTCAAAAAAATGCGTTCGCGCAGATTTTTTTCGAACGGCGCGGAACCCGGGCACTGCATCGACGTTGTGCACTTCGGATAGTGACCTTTTGCCCCCCCGCTCTCGCTATCCAGAAAATGAGCCCGGACGCGCCAACCTCCCCCCCCCCGGTGGCGCCTCCGGGCTCAAATTCGTCTGGCCCCCCCTGCGACGCCGCTCCCGCCGGAGCGGCTTTTTTTTGGTCTGCGGACCGGCGCCTGCCGGCGCGGGCGCTGCCCGGCATCCCCCATCTCCGTGCGGCGCCGGAACCATCGCGCGCCAGCGGGCATTTAGGCCTCCGCCAGCACACCGAACGCGAGCGATGCGCTTGGAGTAGCCCCAGGAGAATTGTCATGGTCCGTAAGCTTCTTTGTCTTTTCGCCCTCACCACCACGATGGCGCTCGGCGCCTGCAACACCGTCAAGGGCGCCGGCGAGGATATCAAGTCGGTCGGCGAGGCCGGCGACAAGGCGATCTGAGCCGCCCGATCCGTCCTGGATTGCGAAGAGGGCCGTCCCGCCGGGGCGGCCCTCTTTCGTTGCCCGCTCAGGCGGTGCCGAGCTCGCCGCCGCGGGTGACCGGGACCAGCCACTCGCGCCACAATTGCTCGGCCGAGAGCGCCGCGCCGAACAGATAACCCTGGCCGTAGGAGCAGCCGAGCGCCGCCAGCGTCTGCGCCGCGGCCTCGGTCTCGATCCCTTCCGCCACCACCGGCAGATCGAAGCTCGAGGCGAGGCCGACGATCGCCCGCACGATCTTCCTCGCATCGGGATCGGTGTCGAGCGCCTGGATGAAGGAGCGGTCGATCTTGATCTTGTCGAAGGCCAGCATGCGCAGATGGTGCATCGACGAATAGCCGGTGCCGAAATCGTCGAGGGCGACCTTGATGCCCTGGTTCTTCAGCGATTCGATCGTCCTGCGCGCATTGTCCGCATCGACGATCAGCGCATTCTCGGTGACCTCGATCTCCAGCCGCTGCGGCGGGAAGGCGAGCCGGGTGAGCGTCGCCAGGATCTTCTGCGCGAGCCATGGGTCCTTGAGCTGGACCGGGGAGATGTTGATCGCGATGCTGAGGCGCGCGTCCCAGCCCAGCGCCTCGCGGCAGCCGCGCTCGAGCAATTGCAGCATCAGCTCGTTGATCAGCCCGCTTTCCTCCGCGATCGGGATGAACTGGTCGGGGCCGATGTTGAGGCCGTCGCGCCGCGGCCAGCGGGCGAGCAGTTCGAAGCCGACCAGGCGCCGGCCGGCGAGCTCGACCAGCGGCTGAAAATGCGGCCGGAGATCGTCGGCCAGGATCGCCTCGCGCAGCTGCCGCTCCAGGACAGAGCGCCGCTTGATCTCGGCGTCCATCAGCGGCTCGAAGCAGCGATGCTGGTTCCGGCCGGCTTCCTTGGCGCGGTAGAGGGCGATGTCGGCGCGGCGCATCAGCGTCTCGCGATCCTGCGCGTCGTGCGGGAAGAGGGAGATGCCGACGCTGGCCCCGATATGGTGGATGACCCCGCCGATCGCGAACGGCTCGCCCAGATGCTGGACGATCTGCCGGCCGAGCCGCCGCGGCGCGTCCTTGTCGTCGGGGCCGGGTTCGACCACGATCGCAAACTCGTCGCCGCCGAGCCGGAAGGCGCGGGCATTCTCGGCATCGAGCTCGATCAGCCGCGCCGCGACGTCGCGCAGCAGCGCGTCGCCGACCGGGTGGCCGTGCACGTCGTTGACGATCTTGAAGCGGTCGAGATCGATGACCAGCAGCCCGACTCCGGCCCCCCCGGCCGGTGCCGCGAGGGCGCGATCGATATGGTCGCTGAGCGCACGCCGGTTGGCGAGACCGGTGAGCGGATCATGGTAAGCGAGCTGGTGCGCGCGCTGCTCGGCGTCGCGGGCGCGCTCGCGCTCGGCGATCACGGTCGTGCGCGACGAGACGACCTCGACGAAGCCCGAATAGCTGGTGCCGAGCAGGCGCAGGATCAGCAGCATGACCAGCAGCATGTCGACGCCAAGGCCGATCAGCAGAAGGTCGTTGCCGACCAGCAGGCGCAAGGTCATCGGCGCCGCCCCGCAATAGAGAACCAGCCGCGCCGCGCCGGGCAGCGCCTGCAGGCAATAGGAGCAGCTGATCGCGCCGATGAAGATGTAGAGCGCGATGCAGGTGCGCTGGGTCAGGTCAGCGCTCTCGAACAGCAGCAGGCCCCATCCGCCGAAGCCGAAGCTCAGCACGCCCGCCGTGACGAGCGTGACCTTCAGATAGCGGGCGATCCTCGCCTCGGAGAGATGCGCGTCGCGGCGGCGCAGCCAGAACATGGCCCGGACCAGCGCGGCGAGGACGAGCAGCGCCGGCACGCCGAGGCTCTGCGCAACCGGCACCTTCTCGTAGATCGCGAAGCTGAGGAAGCAGGCGTCGACGAACATCAACGCGTACATGAAGGGGATTTGGGCGGCGAGGATGCGGAACTGCTCGTGCAGCAGCGACCGCTCCCCCGGAACGCGTGGCTCCGCCGAATCGAACGCGCTCCACAAAGGTCCTGCTCCCCCCGACCGGCCCTCGGCCGCCTCGCGCTCCCCCGAGCGCACGCGGGTGATCGCCCGGCCGTGCTTAACGCCGGTCAACCGGCGGTTACGTAACAATACGGGTGCGTCGGCTTTGCCGTTGAACCGGCGGCCTCGTTCCGCGTTCGACACGAAGCTGGAGGAAAGAGACATGAGACGATTTTTCGCGCTCGGCCTGGCTGCGGCGCTCGGCGCCTGCGCCACCGGAGGCGGCGGCGACCGGTCGCCGCGCTCGGCCGCGCTCGTCGGTCAGACCCTCGAGGTGAGGACCGCGGCGGGCCAGGTGTCCACCCTGCGCCTCGGCGACGGCGGGGCGGTGACCGCGCGGTTCGGCGGCCGCGAGGTGGCCGGCCGCTGGGCGATGGACGGCGACGAGCTCTGCTTCACCTGGTCGGGCAATTTCCGCGAATGCTGGCCCTATGCGGTGCCGCTGCGCCGAGGCCAGACCCGGGCGATCACCAGCGATCGCGGCAACAAGGTCCAGGTGACGGCGCGCTGAATCCCGGGCCCGTCGCTCGGGACGGGCTCAGCCCTGCTCGGCTTCGGCGCTCGCGGTGACCTCTCGGGCCCGGCGGCGTTCGGTGAACCAGATCGCGATCATCGACATCTCGTAGAGCAGCCACAGGGGTATCGCGAGCATGAACTGCGAGACGACGTCGGGCGGCGTCGCCACCGCCGCGACGACGAACGCGACGAGAATGGCGTAGCGGCGGCCGCCGACCAGTTGCTTGCGGGTGACCAGTCCGGCCCGCTCGAGCAGCATCAGCAGGATCGGCAGCAGGAAGGCGACGCCGAAGGCGAAGATGAACTGCATCACCATCGACAGATATTCGCCGATCGCGGGCAGCGCCTCCTGCTCGATCCCGCCCATGTTCCCCTGGTATTTCAGGAAGAAGCGGAAGGCGGTCGGCATCACCACGTAATAAGCCAGCGCCCCGCCCATCAGGAACAGGATCGGCGTCGCGATCAGGAACGGCAGGAACGCCCGTTTCTCCTTGGCGTAGAGGCCGGGCGCGACAAACAGCCAGATCTGCATGGCGATGATCGGGAAGGCGAGGAAGAAGGCGGCGAAAAGCGCGACCCTGACCTCGGTGAAGAAGGCCTCGTAGAGCTTGGTGTAGATCAATTTGCCCTGGCCGGGCCCGAACGCCTGGACCAGCGGCTGGGCGAGGAAGGCGTAGATGTCGTCGGCGAAATAGAAGCAGACGGCGAAGGCGGCGCCGAGCGCGAGGAACGACCAGATCAGCCGCCGCCGCAGCTCGATCAGATGGTCCATCAGCGGCGCGCGGCTGTCGTCGATGTCGCGGATCATGGCAGCGGCCGGCGGACGGCGCCGCCCTCCCCTTCGCTCGCGCCCCGAGGCGGCGCGGGATCGGGCGGCAGCAGCGATAGCTGGCCGTCGTCGGCGGGCGGCGGCGCGGCGGGCGCGCTTGATGCCGGCTCGGCCGCAGCCGGCGGCTCGATCGGCAGCATCACATTGCCCGGATCGGGCGCGGGCACCGTCGCGGGGATGATTTCGCCGGCGTCGGCCTCAGCGTCGCCGGCGGCCGGCGGCGGCAGCGCGACCGGATCGTCCCAGCTCGCCGCGGCCGGATGCTCGCGCATGATCCGCTCGTTCTCCGCGCGCCACTTCTGCTCCATCTCCTCGAGCTCCGCCTCGCGGATCATCGTGTCGATGCCCGAGCGGAAATGGCGGGCCATGCCGCGGGCGCGGCCGACCCACTGGCCGACCGTGCGCATCACCCGCGGCAGGTCCTTCGGCCCGATCACCACCAGGGCGACGATCGCGACGACGAGGAGCTCCGAATAGCCGATGTCGAACATCTAGGGTCCGTCTCGGCGGGGGTTCAGGGCTCGCGGCGGCTGCCGGCGCCGTCGATGTCCTTGGTGCGATCGACCGGAACCTCGAGATTGCTCTCGTCGCGCAGCCGCGGCGGTGCCTGCGGCGGCGTGCGGGTCGTCGGCTCGTCGTCCTCGGCCATGCCCTTCTTGAAGCTCTTCAGGCCCTTAGCGACATCGCCCATCATGTCGGAGAAACGCCCCTTGCCGAACAGCAGCAGGATGATGACCCCGACGATCAGCCAGTGCCAGATGCTCAAACCACCCATGGGACTTCTCCGAAAAAACCTGGTGCGTACCTAGGCACTGAACGGCCCCGGCTCAATGCGCCGGGCCCGATTCCGCGCCTCCCGCGCCAAATAGATGCGCGCCGGCGCTCGTCACGCCGGTCACCCCCGCCTGCGCCTCTAGCCCTTCGACGGATGTCGGGAAAGCGTTTTGCGCGGCGGGAGACAATCCTCACTTTGAGGCGCAGCCTCATGGGGAGGATGTGCCCCCCCCTACTCTCCCTCCGGCCCCGTCTCCAGCACGAGCTGCTCCATCGCGGCGTCGATCGGGTCGAGCAGGCCGGCGGCCTTGAGATCGTCGATGCCCGGCAGGTCGCGGCGGCTGGCGAGGCCGAAATGGGCGAGGAAATCGGCGGTGGTGGCATAGGTCAGCGGTCGCCCCGGCACCTCGCGCCGGCCAGCCGGCCGCACCCAGCCCGCCTCCATCAGCACGTCGAGCGTGCCCTTGGAGATCTGGACGCCGCGGATCGCCTCGATCTCGGCGCGGCTGACCGGCTCGTGATAGGCGATGATCGCCAGCGTCTCGACCGCCGCGCGCGACAGCTTGCGGCTCTCGTCGCGCTCGCGGCGGAGCAGGTTGGCGAGATCGGGCGCCGTCTGGAAATGCCAGCGCTTCGCCCGCTCGACCAGGTTGATCCCGCGGCCGGCATAATGCGCCTCGAGCGCGGCGAGCGCCGCCTTGACGTCCACCCCCTGGCCGACATGCTCGCCGATCTCGTCGGCGCCGAGCGGCTCGGCGGCGGCGAACAGCACCGCCTCGACGGCGCGGACCGCGTCGGACAGCGGCTCCGGGCCGGGCTCGTCCGGCATTTCCGTGCTCATGCCGCCCGCACGAACAGGGGCGCGAAGGCGGCTTCCTGGTCGATCTCGAGCCTGCCGCGCTTGGCCAGCTCGAGCGCCGCGACGAAGCTCGAGGCGAGCGCCGACTTGCGATACTCGCCGTCCTGGGTCTCGGGCAGGAAGCTCTCCAGCCGGGTCCATTCGAGCCGCAGGCCGAGCAGCCGCTCGACCCGGTGCAGCGCCTCGTCGAGCGTCATCACCGGGCGGCGGCCGACGACGTGCACCGCCGGCTCGTTGCGCGCCCGGACGTTGCCGTAGGCGGCGATCAGGTCGTAGAGGTCCGCCTGCCACAGCGACTTGCGCACCACCCGCAGCCCTTCCGGCGCCGCGCGAAGGAAGACGTCGCGGCCGAGCCGGTCCCGCGCCATCAGCCGCGCCCCCGCCTCGCGCATCGCGCTGAGCCGCTGCAGCCGCAATTGCAGGCGCAGCGCCAGCTCCTCGGGCGAGGGATCCTGCTCCGGATCCTTGGGCAGCAGCAGGCACGATTTGAGGTAGGCGAGCCACGCCGCCATGACGAGATAATCGGCGGCGATCTCGAGCTTCAGCTTCTTCGCGTCGGCGATGAAGGCGAGATATTGCTCGACCAGCGCCAGGATCGAGATCTTGGCGAGATCGACCTTCTGCGACCGCGCCAGGGTGAGCAGGAGGTCGAGCGGCCCCTCCCAGCCGTCGAGGTCGAGCGTCAGCCGATCGGCCGATCCGACCTGCGGCGTATCCTCGAACAGGGAGTCGCTCTCGTCCATGCGCGCGAGCCTAAGCCGCGGCGGCGAGGTTGCGAAGGGGGTTCGTGCTCCGCGTGGAGGCGCTTTACGCTCGGCGGGCCACTGACTTCCCCATGCCGATGGGTTATCCTCCCTGCCGCCGAAGGCGGTGGGGAGGGGGACCGCCGAAGGCGGTGGAGGGGCCGGTGCGGAGCACGACGAAGAGGACGGTCGCAAAAGCACGGGCACTGCGGAGAACGATGTCACCTCCGGAGGAGATACTCTGGACCATTCTCAGACAGCGGCCGCAAGGCGTAAAGTTTCGCAGGCAGCACCCGCTCGGGCCGTTCATCCTGGACTTCTACTGTCCGGCTGCTCGCTTGGGGGTCGAGGTGGACGGTGCCGTGCACGACATGGGGAACAATCCCGAGAGAGATGCGAAGCGAGATGCGTGGCTTCGAGAGCACGGCGTGACGATCGTCCGGTTCATCGCTGAGGACGTGATCCGCGAGCCGGAAAGCGTGTTGAAGGAGATACTGGCGTCCTGCGCTGCTGGCCCCTCCACCGCGCTGCGCGCGGTCCCCCTCCCCATCAGCCCTGCGGGCTGACAGGGAGGATCAGGGCGCCCTTACTCCCGCGGGATCAGCGCCCTGTGAATCGGCTCGACCCAGCCGTTCTTCTCCATGTCCCAGACCAGGAAGTTCGAATCGAACTGCCAATAGGCCCAGGGGAAGCCGGCCGCCTCGGCCTCCTCGCGGATCGCGACCGTATAGGCGACGCGCTGGTCGACCGGCGTGCCGCTCTTGTCGTACGCGCCGAACTCGCCGAGCAGCACCGGCCGGTCGTTGGCCCCCGCCCAGGCAGCGACCTCGGCGAAGTCCCTGCGCGCCTGCAGCCGGCCCTCCTCGGTCCACTGCACGCCCTTCACGTCCTTCATGTCGCCGGCCCAGCTCGCGCCCTGGTGAGTGAAGCGGAACGGCTCGTAATAATGGAAGGTGACGAGGATGTTGCGGTCGTTCTCGGGCAGCTTCAGCGTCTTGAGCTGGCTGAAGTTGTTCCACTGCGTCGGGCCGATCACGACAATGCGGGTCGGGTTGGTCTCGCGGACGATGGCGAGCAGCTCGGCCGACATCTCGTTCCAGGTGGCGGCGTCGACCGGGCCGTAGGGCTCGTTCATCAGCTCGTAGGCGACGCTCGCCGGCGTGTCCTTGTAGCGCGGCGCGACCTGGCGCCAGAAAGCGGCGAGCTTCACCCGGCAGGTCGGCACGTCCTTGGCGCAGGGATCGAAATCATGCTCGTCGAGGATCACGCCAAGGCCCGCCTCGGTCGCCTCGCGCACCACCCAGTCGAGCCGCTCCAGCCACTTGGGGTCGAGCCGGTTCTCACCGTCCATGTGGCGGAAGGCCATCAGATTGACCCGGACGAAGTCGAAGCCGCCGCGCTTGATCTCGCCGAAATGCCGCTCCTGGAAGCGCGCCTTGGACGCATCCTCCCAGATCGGATCGTAGCCGATGATGTTGACCCCGCGCCTGAACGCGGTCGCCGCCGGCGCGGCCGGCGCGGCATTGTCGCCCGCCGACGCGGTCTCGCTCGGCGCGCTCGCGCAGGCGCTCGCCGCCAGCGCCGCCAGACCGGCGAGGAAATGTCTGAAGCCCATCGATCACTCTCCCTGTTGATGCCTGCTGAAGCAGGTCTCGCGTACATGTTAGCGTTCACAAAGCTTGATGCGCAATCGCCTGCTTCAATGCTGGTCAGGCGCCGGACTGCGCCTTAGGCTCCGGCTCTAGGGGGAGCCTTTATGAAGCACATGATCCTTGTGGCCTGTCTCTTTCTTGGCGCCTGCGCCTCCGCGAGCGCCGAGCAGACCTCGTCGGACGATCCGACGGCCGCGGCCGTGACGACCAACCAGCTGGAAAGGCTCGAGCCGTTCGACGCAATGCAAGGCGATCCGAGTCGCAGGCCGATCTACCTCGACGCGCAGGGGCGCGAGATCCCGGAGGCGGCCTATGCGGACTTGCCGCGCGATGCCGCGCATCCCGCGAGCAACCGCCAGCTCGTCATTCCCTCCAACGGCTTCGGGATGAACGCGCTCTTCCTGCTCGCCGCCGGCGAGGGGCCGAAGCCGACCATGCTCCTCCTCCACGGCCTGCCCGGCAACGAGCGCAATCTCGATCTCGCCCAGGCGGTCCGCCGCGCCGGATGGAACGTTCTCACCTTCACCTATCGCGGCGCCTGGGGCAGCCAGGGGACCTTCTCGATCCAGCACGCGCTGGAGGACACGAAGGCCGCCCTCGCCTTCCTCCGCTCCGACGCGGCGGCGCGCGAATACGGCATCGACCGCAGCCGTCTCGTCCTCGCCGGCCATTCGATGGGCGGCTATGCGGCGGCCTTCACCGCGGCGAACGATCTGCTGTCGGCGCCCCGCGCCGATCACGGCCCGCCCGAGCGTTGGGAGCCGCTGGCCGGCCTCATCCTGCTCGACGCCTGGCCGATCGGCGAGACCGCGGCCCAGGTGAAGGCGGCCGGCGCCGCCGGGCGCCAGGCGCTGATCGCGAGCTTCGACGACCTCGGCCACGCCCTCGGCCCGATCACCGCCGCCGACATCGCCGACGAGCTCGACCGCCGCGGCGGCCAATGGGCGCTGGCGCCGCTCGCCGCGCGCCTCAGCGTGACGCCAGTGCTCAGCGTCTATGCCAGCGGCGGGCTCGCCGCCGAGAACAGGGCCTTCGCCGCGGCGCTGCGCAAGGCCGGCGCGAAGCGGGTGACGGACGTCGGCCTGGAAAGCGACCACGCCTTCGCGGACAAGAGGATCACGCTGGCGGCGGAGGTGGTGCGCTGGCTCGAGGCGCTGCGCTGAAGCGCCGCGTCCCCGGGGAGAGGCAGCGGCATGTCGCTAGCACGTAAAGATGTCCGGCTTTCGTAGCACATCAAATGTCCGCTTCTTTCCTGTTCGACCTGTGGGATCGTGGGCGGTGCGGAGCACCGACCAGGAGGCCACAGGTCGGCCGCCGAGCAGACTTAAGCGGCCGATTTCGTGGGTCCTCCCTGTTCGATGACCAGGCGGCCATCGCTCATGTAGCCGGCGAGGCGCCTCGGACCGTGATAGATCGCGATGGAGCCGTCGCCTTGCTGACGCACCTGGACGGTCGCCTTGACGTAGTGACGGCGGTGACGCTGCTCGGGAATTTGCAGCACCAAGCCCTCGAAGCGGATGCAATTGTCGTTGCTGACGACCCGCTCGTGCTTGGCGCAGAGCACGCCGGCGAGATCGCCGACGAACGGGACAAAGGCATCACCCTCCTCGGCCGCAGCGACCGCGAAGCGGTCATTGTGCTCGAAGATGTAGCTCTCGCTGAGGAAG
>NZ_SPDV01000019.1 GCF_004564275.1 Sphingomonas parva (ex Maeng et al. 2020) | reverse complement strand
TGCCTCAGCGAAGCGGCGCGCCTGCCTCGGATTGACCTTGGCATAGGGCAGACCGCTCCGGACGAGCGTACGTTCAAACAGGCGATGATAGGGCCCGGTGGGCTCGAAGACGACCAGGTCGATCGAGACACGATCGAGCCAAGCCAACAGCTGTGCGTGGCCTGCCGCGATATTCGCGACATGCAAGGTGCTGCCGCCGGGATTGAGGCACACGTCGAGATGGTCTTTGGAGATGTCGACGCCGAGGACCTGTGGTAGGCTCTTGCTCATCTTTTCCTCCCCTCTGCTTGTCATCCGAGGCGGCACCTCGGGTATCCGTTCAGGGCTCAAGGAAAAGAAAGGGGTGATCAAACTCTAGCTCGGTCCGCGACGACCAGCGCGATCTCGATCCGACCCCTTCCGCCGTTGGTGGGTACAGCCGCCAACGGCGGTCCGTTTTGCCACGAACGGGCAGACTCTCATAAGACAAGCGCGATCGGCTGAGGTGGAAGCGCTTCGCGCTTCCGCCGATGGCGTTAATCGCGCTCTATTCAAATGGTTGAGACCAAGATCCACGCCTCAGGCTGATTCAGCCTGAGGCGATCTTGGTCTAGGCTATTCGTCGTCGCGGCCCCGCCGGCTGTAATAAAGGGCGCCCGCGGCGGCGGCGGCGACGCCCGCCGCGGCGGCTCCGAGGCCCAGGTTGCGCCAGTTGAACAAACGGCTCTCGCCCAGGCCCTGGCCGCCTTCCTCCTCCTCGAGCCACGCGGCGTTGGCGCCATTGGCGGACAGGCGCACCTGGCCGTCGTCCACGGTGGCGACGAGGCCGCCGGAGAGATAATGATGATGGTCGGAATGCGAGCCGCTGTCGGCGCGGATCATCTTGATCCGATTGCCTTCGACGGCGTCGACCGTCCCGATATGGACGCCGTCGGCCCCGACGATCTCCATATGCTCGCGGACCTGGCTGAGATCGGCCATCTCGTCTCTCCCTCTGGTTGAGTCAGCGTAACAAACTCTCCGCCCCGCCTTTGGATGCAGGCAGCGGCGCCAGATCGGGGGCGATCGCGCCGAGCCGCGCCTCCACCGCGAAGAGCCGCTCCGGCGAGAAGAACCGCAGCGGCCAGTCGCGGCGGCCTTCGGGCCCGGCGAGCAGGCCGTTGACCTTGTCGGCCAGCGCCAGCGACGGATCCACGCGCTCCAGGTAGAGGCGAACGCCGCGCACGAAGCACTGGGTGATTGTCTCGTGATAGCCCTGCGTCTCGTCGTTCACGCCGCCGACGCTCTCGTTGAAGCGGCGGATGATCGACGGCAGGTCACGCTCGGGCAGGATGTCGGGGCGCTCGACCAGGATCCAGAGGCAGGCGGCGAGGTGCGCTTCGTGCGTCCATTCTCCCCGCGACAGGGTGCAGGCGAGCAGCCCCTCGCCGATATGGCGGACGGCCGCGTCGCTCGCGAACGGTCGTATGGGATGGTCTTCGGTCATTCCGATCTTTCTCCGAAACTGGCGTGCAAAAAGAAGGAGCGCGCCGGCCGGGCCGACGCGCTCCCTGGAAGGTCTGGTGCGGAGCGTCAGGCGGCGTGCGGCGCAGCTTCCCGGACGCTTTGGTCGACATGGGTCTCGAACTTGGCGAAATTGTCGATGAACAGGTTCACCAGCCGGGCCGCCGTCGCGTCGTAATCCGCCTTGTCGGCCCAGGTGTCGCGCGGATTGAGGATGGCGCTGTCGACGCCGGGCACGGCGACCGGGACGTCGAACCCGAAATAGGGATCCTTGCGGAACTCGGCGGCATTGAGGCTGCCGTCCAGCGCCGCATTGAGCAGCGCCCGGGTCGCCTTGATCGGCATGCGCTTGCCGACGCCGTACTTGCCGCCCGTCCAGCCGGTGTTGACCAGCCAGCAGGAGACCGCACCCTTGGCGATCCGCTCCTTGAGCAGGTTGCCGTAGACCGACGGGTGGCGCGGCATGAACGGCGCGCCGAAGCAGGTCGAGAAGGTCGCTTCGGGCTCGGTCACGCCGATCTCGGTCCCGGCAACCTTCGCGGTGTAGCCGGAGAGGAAGTGGTACATCGCCTGGTCCGGAGTCAGCCGCGCGATCGGAGGCAGCACGCCGAACGCATCGGCCGTGAGCATCACGATGTTCTTCGGCACCGGGCCCATGTTCTCGGCGGAGGCATTGGGGATGAAGTCGATCGGGTAAGCGCCGCGGGTGTTCTCCGCGAGGCTGTTGTCGTCGAGATCCAGGGTGCGGGTCTCGGGATCGATCACGACGTTCTCGAGCACCGTGCCGAAGCGCTTGGTGGTCGCGTAGATCTCCGGCTCCGCCTCCGGCGAGAGGCGGATCATCTTCGCATAGCAGCCGCCCTCGAAGTTGAAGACGGCAGTGTCGGACCAGCCGTGCTCGTCGTCCCCGATCAGGGTGCGGCTCGCATCCGCCGAGAGGGTCGTCTTGCCGGTCCCCGAGAGACCGAAGAAGACGGCGGTGTCGCCGTTCGGCCCGATGTTCGCAGAGCAATGCATCGGCATCACGCCCTTGGCCGGCAGCAGGTAGTTGAGGATGCCGAACACCGACTTCTTCATCTCGCCGGCATAGGCGGTGCCGCCGATCAGGATCATCCGCTCGGAGAGGTTGACCGCGATCACCGTCTCGGACCGCGTACCGTGGCGCGCCGGATCCGCGCGGAAGCTCGGCAGATCGATGATCGTGAACTCCGGCGCGAAGCCCTCCAGCTCGTGCGCCTCCGGCCGCACCAGCAGCGTGCGGATGAACAGATTGTGCCAGGCCAGCTCGTTGATCACGCGGACGCGGACGCGATGCTCCGGCTGCGAGCCGCCGTAGAGATCGGCGACGAACAGATCGTCCTTCTTCGCCAGCTCGGCGAGGAAGTCCTCGCGCAGCGCCGCGAATTGCGCGGCAGTCATCGACTTGTTGTTGTCCCACCAGATCGTGCCGTCGGTCTCGGCGTCGCGGACGATGAACTTGTCCTGCGCGGACCGGCCGGTGTGCTTACCGGTGCGGACCACCAGCGGGCCGTCCTTGGCGAGCACGCCTTCGCCGCGGGCGAGCGCCTGCTCGACCAGCTGCGGCGTCCCGAGGTTCCACTGAATGCGCGCCGGCGTGCTGATATTCTGCTCGGCAAGGCCGTGCGTCGGCTGGCTCTTGGCCACTCGTCTCTCCCTATGTTTTTCGTTTCTGCGCGGCGGTTTGCCGACTTCTGGAGACGGCGAATATCGGAGCGGATCAGGCCCGTCAAAGACAGCGCTGTCACGGTTTCCGGGCCTTCGGTTGCGGGTCCCCGACCCTTTCGATACAAGCCGTTCGATGACGGCGAGAGGCGTATTTGCGACATGTCCGTGACGATCGCGCTCGTCGACGATGACCGGAACATCCTGACCTCCGTTTCCATCGCGCTGCAGGCCGAGGGCTTCGCCACCCGCGTCTATTCGGACGGCGAGACCGCGCTGAAGGCGCTGGTCGACAATCCGCCCGATCTCGCCGTTCTCGACGTGAAGATGCCGCGGATGGACGGCATGGAGCTGCTTCGCCGGCTGCGCGAGCGAAGCGACCTGCCGGTGATCTTCCTCACCTCTAAGGACGAGGAGCTGGACGAGGCGCTCGGCCTCGCAATGGGGGCGGACGATTACATCACCAAGCCATTCTCCCAGCGCCTGCTGATCGCGCGGATCCGCGCCATCCTTCGCCGCGCCGAACTGCGGGCGACGCCTGCGGAGGACGGCCCGGCGGAAGGCGAGTCCGCGCAGATCGTCCGCGGCCGGCTGGCGATGGATCCGGCCCGGCACCGCGTCACCTGGGACGGCCGCGACGTCACTCTCACCGTCACCGAATTCATGATCCTGGAGGCGCTCGCGCAGCGTCCCGGTGTGGTAAAGTCGCGCAACCAGCTGATGGACGTGGCTTATCAGGACGACATCTATGTCGACGATCGCACCATCGACAGCCACATCAAGCGGCTGCGCCGCAAGTTCCGCCAGGTCGACGGCGAGTTCAGGGCGATCGAGACGCTCTACGGGGTGGGCTACCGCTTTGGCGAGGAGTGACGTCCGCGCGCTCGACACGCGCTGGTCGGGCCGCTGGATGCTTCTCCACCGCATCCTCGCGGTCAACATTTTCGCCCTGGCAATGCTCGCCGGCTCGCTTTTCTATCTCGACGGCTTCCGCAGCCGGCTGACCGCGGCCGGACTCGTCACCGCCGAGACCGAGGTCCGCATCATCTCGGACTCGCTGCGCGTCGCCGATCCGGCCGAGCGCGCGTGGCTCCTCCGCCGAACCGGCGCAGCCTCCGGCACGCGGCTGCGCCTGTTCCGCGCCGACGGCAGCCAGGCGATGGACAGCTGGGCCGGGGCGCCGCCGACCTACGAGCTGCGCGATCCGGCGCGCGAGCCCCTGCGCAAGAACGTCGCCCGCCTGCTCGACAACGTCTTCGACGCCATCGTCGGCGCGCCCGACGCGCCCCTGCTCGTGGTTCCGCCCGGCGAAGGCCTCGCCGCGTGGCCCGAGGCGGCGCAGGCGCTTCGCAGCGGCCGCGCGGTACGGATGCTGCGGCGTGCACCGGAGGGTACGCTCTTTCTCTCCGCCGCGGCGCGAGTCTCGCCCGACAGCGTGCTGCTCCTCACCCGCAACGCGCGCGACATCAGGACGATCGTGCGCGACGAGAGGATGACGCTCGGCTTCGTCCTGCTCGCCGCCATCCTGCTCTCGGTGCTGCTCTCGCTGTTCCTCGCCCGGACCATCGCCCTGCCACTCCGCCGCCTCGCGCGCGCCGCCCACCGCGTCCGGCTCGGCCGCGCGCGGGAGGTCAAGGTGCCGCTCCTTCCCGAGCGCCGCGACGAGATCGGCCTGCTCGCCCGCGCGCTGCACGACATGACCCACACGCTGAGGAACCGGATCGACGCCACCGAAGCCTTCGCCGCCGACGTGACGCACGAGCTCAAGAACCCCCTCGCCTCGTTGCGCTCGGCCGTCGACACGCTCGACCGGGTCAAGGATCCGGAGCTCCAGCAGCGGCTGCTCGACGTCGTCCGCCACGACGTCGCCCGGCTCGATCGGCTGGTGGTGGAGATTGCCGAAATCTCCCGCCTCGACGCCGAGCTTTCCCGCGCCCGCTTCGAGCCGGTTGATCTGGGCGAGGTGATCCAGTCGATGCTGCCGCATTGGGAACGACAGGCGGCGGAGCGGCAGGTGCGCATCGCCTTCGCCCGTCCGGGAAGCGGCAGCGCCGTCGTTTCCGGCGACGAATCGCGGATCGCGCGCGCGATCGACAATCTGGTCGATAACGCGATTTCCTTCTCCCCCGCCGACGGCCTGGTCGAGGTCGGCGCCGCGGAGATCGACGACCAGGTCGTCGTCACCGTCGAAGACGAAGGCCCCGGCGTTCCCGCCGACAAGCGCGAGCAGATCTTCGACCGCTTTCATTCGATCAGGCCGCCGGAGGAGGAGTTCGGCCGGCATTCCGGCCTCGGCCTGGCGCTCGCCCGCGCTACCGTCGAAGGTCATGGCGGCAGGATCGACGTCGAGGACCGGCATGGGGGCAGCAGCGGCGCGCGCTTCGTCATCCGCTTTCCGGCGCCGGCGGCCGCGGCATGAGCGAGGCGCTCGTCCATGCCTCGTGCGTCGCGATCGGCGGCCGAGCGGTACTGATCGCCGGCGCCTCGGGCCGCGGCAAGTCCGATCTCGCCATCCGCCTGATCGATCGCGGCGCCCGCCTGGTCAGCGACGATTACACCCTTCTCGCCGCCAACGGCCCGAGGCTGATCGCCACGCCGCCCGATCGCATCGCGGGGAAGATCGAGCTGCGCGGCGTCGGAATCGTCGAGCTCGAGCCGTTGCGCGGCGTGCCGGTCTGCCTGGTTGTCGATCTCGACCTCCCCGTCGAGCGCCTGCCGGACGCAGGGACGCGGACGATCGCCGGCCTCGACCTGCCGCTCATCGCGCTGTCGGCGCTTGAGGCGTCGGCGCCGATCAAGGTAGAGAGCGCCCTCCTCCGCTTCGGCCTGCCCCTTACGTGAGCTTCGCCCTGTCGTGACCTCCGGCACCCGTCCCCAACGAATCCTGCTCGTCACCGGCCTCTCCGGTGCAGGCAAATCGACCGCGCTCAAGACGCTGGAGGACATCGGCTGGGAGGTCGTCGACAATCTTCCCCTGTCGCTGCTCGAGCATCTCCTCTCGACCCCCCTCGGCAAGGGGATGTCGCGCCGCCGTCGGCCGCTCGCGATCGGCATCGACAGCCGCACCCGGGATTTCGACGCCAAGAGGATCGTCGAGCAGATCAAGAGCCTGATTGCCGAGCACGATTTCCCGGTTGAGACCCTGTTCTTCGACTGCGGCGGAGTCGAGCTGCTGCGCCGCTATTCGGAGACTCGCCGCCGCCACCCGCTCGCGCCGGACCGTCCCGCAACCGACGGCATCGCCGCCGAACGGGAGCTGATGGCGCCGCTCCGCCGCTGGGCCGACCATGTCATCGACACCACCGACACGGTCCCCAAGGCGCTGCAGCAGCAGGTCCGGGAGCGCTTCGCCGCGGGCGCGCTGACGCCCACCGTGACCATCATGTCATTCGGCTTCGCGCGCGGGCTGCCGCGCAATGCCGACAGCGTGTTCGACATGCGCTTCCTCAGGAACCCTTATTGGCAGGACGAATTGCGCGAGCTGACCGGTCTCGATCCCGCGGTCGGCGCCCATATCGCCGAGGATGAATCGTACGGGCCCGTCCTGGCGCGGATCGAGGATCTGCTCCTCACCCTCCTGCCCCGCTACCGCGACGAAGGGCGATCCTACGTGACCATCGCCTTCGGCTGTACCGGCGGAAGACACCGTTCCGTTCATGTGGCGGAGCGTATTGGCGCGGTGTTGCGCGAAAAGGGATTTTCGCCCACGGTTGAGCATCGTGACCTCGCCTCGCCGCCGCGCGAGGGCGTGGAGGGCGGCCCTTCGGGGGGCGGGCCGCAGGAATAGGATGGTTGAATGATTGGTTTGGTTCTGGTGACCCACGGCCGACTCGCGGCCGAATTCGTCACCGCCATGGAGCATGTCGTCGGCCCGCAGCAGCGCATCGAGGCGATCTGCATCGGCCCGGACGACGACATGGAGGGGCGGCGCAACGACATCGCCGCGGCGATCGGCCGCGCCGATGACGGCAGCGGGGTGATCATCCTCACCGATCTGTTCGGCGGCACGCCGTCGAACCTGGCGATCTCGCTGATGAAGTCGGAGCGGGTAGAGGTGATCGCCGGCGTGAACCTGCCGATGCTGATCCGCCTCGAAGGCGCGCGCAAGACGATGGACGTCAAGGCCGCGGTCGCGGCGGCCCGCGACGCCGGCCGCAAGTACATTTCGGTCGCGTCGGAAATCCTGGGCGAAACGGTCTGAGCGTGGCAAGCCGGACCGTCGAGCTCCGCAACAAGCGCGGCCTTCACGCCCGGGCCAGCGCCAAATTCGTCACCCTCGCCGCAGGCCAGTCGGCGCAGGTCGAGGTGGAGAAGGACGGCTCGCGCGTCTGCGGCACCTCGATCATGGGCCTGATGATGCTCGGCGCCGCAATGGGGGATTCGATCACCATCACCGCGATCGGCGACGGTGCCGACGAGGCGGTGGCGGCGCTCGCCGGGCTCGTCGAGGAACGCTTCGGCGAGGACTGATGCCGAGGCAGATCACCGCTTTCTCCAATCCCCTGGTCAAGCAGGTCCGCGGGCTGCGGGAAAAGAAGAACCGTCGCCGCGAGGGCCTGTTCATCGCCGAGGGGCTGCGCATCCTCACCGAGGCGCTCGAGGCCGGCTTCGTGCCCGAGATCCTGTTCTACTGGGAGCACGGCGGCCATCCTTTGCTCGACCAGCTGATCGCCGCGACGGAGGCCGCGGGCGGCGACGTGATCGAGACCAGCTCGGACATCCTCCACAAGCTCTCCGGCAAGGACAATCCGCAGACCGTCCTCGGCGTCTACCGGGCGCTCGACCTCACGCTCGATCGTCTCGACCGGAGCGCCGCGGACCTGTGGATCGTGGCCCAGTCGCTGCGCGATCCGGGCAATCTCGGCACGATCCTGCGGACCGGCGACGCGGTCGGCGCCGGCGGCCTGATCCTGGTCGACGATTGCGTCGATCCCTTCTCGGTCGAGGCGGTGCGGGCGACGATGGGCGCCCTCTTCACCCAGCGGATCGCCGCCGCACCGTGGGACCAGTTCGTTGCCTGGCTGCGCGCTGGCGAGGGCGAGCTGATCGGCACCAGCCTCAAGGCTGAGCACGATTATCAGGCGCCGCGCTACCGCAAGCCCGCCTTCATCCTCGTGGGCAACGAGGCGCAGGGCCTGCCCCCCGAATATGAGGCCGAGTGCGACGTGCTGGTGAAGATGCCGATGCTCGGCAAGGCGGACAGCCTCAACGCCGCGGTCGCGACGGCGGTGATGGCCTATGAAGTCATAAACCAATGGCGGCGACAACCATGAACGTTACGGCTTCGTTCAGGTAGGAACATCGATTCCGTTCGAACGCTTTGACGGGTCGTAACGGAGTAAGGTTCATGCGTAACCGAGTAACGATGCCGCGCTGGCCCGCCTGGGCGATGCTGGCGGTCTGCGCGGCCTGCGCCTATCCGGCCATCTCGAACCCGCCGCCCCAGGATCCGGGCCTCGAGCATTACGAAGCCCGCGGCAACGAGCCCGGCTGGAACCTCGTCATTCACGGCCGCCAGATCGACTACACCGGCGGCTACGGCGATCAGAAGATCCAGGTCGCGCGCCCCGATCCGAGGCCGAGCTTCAACGGCCGCCGCTACGAGACGGCGCGCCTGACTGTCGACGTCAGCTACAACCGGTGCATCGACGACATGAGCGGCCACGGCTACGAGCACGAGGTCCTTGTCACCGCCGACGGCCAGACCGTCCGCGGCTGCGGCGGCGCCCGGCGCAAGGACTGGGACGTCTAGGATCAGATTCTCCCGCTTGCGGGAGGACCTCTCTTACTCGGCCGCCTCGTCGATCGGGCGCGCCTCGATCATTGCCACCTCGCCGGCGCTCGCCAGCGCCTCGACCTTCGGGACGTCGTCGAGCTCGCGCGAGCCGGTCTCGATGTTCAGCTCGCGGAACTTGCGACCGGTCGAGACCAGGCGGCTGTTGAACGAATTGGTGAAGGTGTTGAAGTTGGTGACCGCGCTGTTGAGGCCGGTGCCGACCCTGCGCAGGTCCTCGCCGACCTTGGCGAGACGATCGTACAGCTCCTTGCCGAGCAGAGCGATGTCCCGCGCGTTCTTCGCCAGCGCCTCCTGCTGCCAGACGGAGGCGACCGAGCGCGCGATCGCGATCAGATTGGTCGGCGTGGCGAGCAGCACCTTGCGATCGAATGCATAGTCCCAGAGGCTCGGATCATGCTCCAGGGCGGCGGAGAGGAAATGCTCTCCAGGCACGAACATGATCACATAGTCCGGGCTGTTGCCGAACTGGTTCTGATACGCCTTGTTGCCGAGCGTCGTCACGTGCGCCCGCATGGCCGCCGCATGCGCCGCGAGACCGATGTTGCGCTCTGCTTCGTCCACCGCGCCGAACGCATCCTGATAGGCGTTGAGCGAGACCTTGGCGTCGATGATCAGCGTCCGGCCGCCCGGAATCCGGATGATGACGTCGGGCCGCAGGCGTCCGTCCTCGCTCTCGACGCTTACCTCCGTCTGGAAGTCGCAATTCTCGGTCAGGCCGCAGGTCTCGAGCACGTTCTTGAGCTGCTGCTCGCCCCAGCGGCCGCGCGATTTCGGCGCGTTGCGTAGCGAGTTGACGAGCTTGGCGGCCTCCGCGCTGACCTTCTCCTGGCCGACGCGCATCGATTCGATCAGGCCGACGAGATTGCCGAAGGCGTCCCGCCGCTCGGCTTCGACCTTGGCGACGCCCTCCTCGTAACGCTGCAGCCGCTCGTTGACCGGCTGGAGCAGCGCCTTGAGACCATTGCTGGCGAGCTGCTCGCTATGCTTGAATCTTTCCTCGGCTCGCTTGAGGAAGCTGTCGTGCGCGCCTTCGAGCGCCTTGCCGGCCAGCTCGCCGAACCGCGTTTCGACCTTCGTCTCGAGATCCTTGAGGTTGGCGAGCTGCTCCTCATAGGCGCGGCGGCGCTCCTCCTCGCCCTTCTCGAACGCCGCTTTGGCCTCGGCGAGCTGCTGGCGCTCGGCGCGTAGGGTGGCGATCTCCGCCTCGAGCGGCGCGACCCGCGCGGCGACCGGCCGCAGCGCCGCCGTCTCCTGCAGCGCCGTGTTGCGCTCGGCGGTCAGTGCATGGAGCTGTTCCTGGAGCGCCGGCAACTGCTTCGCCCGTTCCTCGGCGACGGCGAGGTCGGCGACGGCGCTGCGATGGTTTTCCACCGCGGCGTCGCGCTCCCTGCGCAGGGTTGCGGCCAGCCGGCTGCCGAGCAGCCAGCCCGCGGCGACGCCCGCGAAAGCGGCGGCGATGGCGACGATGACGAGCGGATCCATGTTCAAACCCCACAGGAACGAAGCAGGAACCTACGCGAGCGAACGCGCCTGCTCAAGCCTTTGCGGAAGCAAGGGAAAAATAGCTGTGGAGAAATGGAGAAAGGAAACGCGCCGGCGCGTGGGGCGCACCCTTACCGGGACACGTCATCCCGGCGAAAGCCGGCATCTCAGGGGGAGAAGGCGCGAGCTTCAAGCGAATGCGCCGAACCTTCCACCGGCGACTGCGCGCTTCCGACCCGAGATCCCGACTTTCGCCGGGATGACGTGCTTGGGAGTGCCGCTTAGGCGGCCAGCTTCGCTTTCTCTTTCCGGTACTTGGCGAGCTTCTTGAGGATCATCTCGCGCTTCAGGCGGGAGAGATGGTCGATGAACAATATGCCTTCGAGATGGTCCATCTCGTGCTGCAGGCAGACCGCGAGCAGGCCGGTCAGCTCTTCCTCGTGGCTGACGCCGTCGCGATCGAGCCAGCGGGCGCGGATCCGGTCCGGCCGGTCGACCTCGGCATACATTTCGGGGACCGAGAGGCAGCCCTCGTTATAGGGCACGAAATGGTCGGATTCCTCGAGGATCTCGGGGTTGATGAAGACCAGGGGCTGGCGCACCGGCTTGCCGTCCTCGTCTTCCTCCTCCTGGAGATCGATGACGAGCAGGCGCTTGGGCACGCCGACCTGGATGGCAGCGAGGCCGATGCCCGGCGCGGCGTACATCGTCTCGAACATGTCGTCGATCAGCGTCCGGATCTCGTCCGTGACCGCCTCGACGGGCGTGGATTTCTGCCGGAGCAACGGGTCCGGAGTCTCGATGATCGGGAGGATGGCCATAGGCCCGAAATAGGTGAGAGAGCCCCCGAAATCAAGATTTTGCAGCTGCGAAGAAGCCCCGTTTAGGGGCGCTCCGCCGTGGCGATCAGGCCACCGGCCGCCGCGCCCGCAAGGCTTGGGCGAGCGTGCCTTCGTCGAGATAGTCGAGCTCGCCGCCGACCGGCAGGCCGTGGGCGAGCTGGGTAATCCGCACTGGATGGCCCTCCAGCCGCTCGGCGAGATAATGGGCCGTGGTCTGGCCCTCCAGCGTGGCATTCATCGCCAGCACCACTTCGTCGATGCCGCCCCCGGCGACGCGCGCGATCAGCCGGTCGATCGAGAGATCTTCCGGCCGCACGCCTTCCAGCGCGGAGAGGCGGCCGCCGAGAACGTGGAAGCGGCCGGGGAACAATCGCGAACGGTCGAGCGCCCACAGGTCCGACACCTCCTCGACGACGCAGAGCAGGCGATCGTCGCGGCGCGGATCGGAGCAGACCGCGCACGGATCGGACGTGTCGACATTGCCGCAAAGCGAGCAGACCGAGAGGCGCTCGTTCACCTGCTCGAGCGCGCGCAGCAGCGGCGTCAGCGCCACCTCCCGCTTCTTCAGCAGGTGCAGCACCGCGCGCCGCGCCGAGCGCGGACCGAGCCCGGGCAGGCGCGCCAGCGCCTGGGTCAGCGCGTCGATTTCGGGAGAGGCCATGGCGCACAGGTAGCGGGCGGACGGCGAGGATTCAAATCGGGGACCAATCCCCCCGGTACGGAGAGGAATTGTGACTCCCTTCCCCCTCCTCGTCTCGCCCGCTACACGCGCCGCCATGCGCATCGCCTTCATGGGTACACCGGATTTTGCCGTGCCGACGCTCGACGCCCTGCTCGCCGCCGGGCACGAGGTGGTCGCCGTCTATTCGCAGCCGCCGCGCCCCGCAGGACGCGGCAAGGCGCTTCGCCCCTCCCCCGTTCAGCAGCGGGCGGAGGACGCGGGTATCGAGGTCAGGACCCCTCTCACGCTGCGCGACGCGGAGGCCCAGGCCGCGTTTGCTGCACTCGATCTCGATGCAGCGGTGGTCGCCGCTTACGGGCTGATCCTGCCGCAACCGATCCTCGATGCGCCGCGCCGGGGCTGCCTCAACGTCCACGGCTCGCTGCTGCCGCGCTGGCGCGGCGCGGCGCCGGTGCAAAGGGCGATCCTCGCCGGGGACGCCCTGACCGGCGTGACGATCATGCAGATGGAGCGTGGGCTCGACACCGGCCCGATGCTCGCCACCGTCGAGACGCCGGTCGGCCGCAAGACCGCGGGAGCGCTGACCGAGGAGCTCGCGACGCGCGGCGCGGCGCTGATGGTCGAGACGCTGGCCCGGCTCGACGCGATCGTTCCGGTACCGCAGCCCGAGGAGGGCGTCACCTACGCCGCCAAGATCGGCAAGGAGGAGGCGCGGCTCGATTTCGCCCACAGCGCGGCCGATGTCGAGCGGCAGGTCCGCGCCTTCGCGCCGGCGCCGGGCGCCTTCTTCCTGTTCGGCGGAGAGCGGATCAAGGTCCACGCGGCCGAGATCGGCACGCTCTCCGGCACGCCGGGCACGGTGCTCGACCACGGTCTCGCCATCGCCTGCGCCACCGGCTCGATCGTGCCGACGCTGGTCCAGCGCGCCGGGCGGGCGCCGATGACGCCGGCCGAGCTGCTCCGCGGCTTTGTCGTCCCCGCCGGCGCGACGCTGGGATGACGCGCTTCCGCCTGATCGTCGAGTTTGACGGGCGGCCGTTCATGGGCTGGCAGCGCCAGGCCCATGGCCCCTCCGTCCAGCAGGCGATCGAGGAGGCCGTGGAGGCGATCACCGGCGAGCAGGCGGTGCTGCACGCCGCCGGGCGGACCGACGCCGGGGTTCACGCTTTGGCGATGAGCGCCCATGTCGAGATCGCGCGCGGGATCAGCGCCTTCCGCCTTTCAGACGGGCTCAACGCCCGGCTCCGCCCGCTGCCGATCGCGATCCTCTCGGCCGAGGAGGTCGCCGAAGACTGGCACGCCCGGTTCAGCTGCATCGGCAGGCGCTACGTCTATCGGATCGTCAATCGCCGCGCCCCTCTCACCATCGAGGCGGGGCGCGCATGGCAGGTGGCGGTGCCGCTCGATGCAGAGGCGATGGACGCCGCCGCCAAAGCGCTCGTCGGCCGGCACGATTTCACCACTTTCCGCTCGGCCCAATGCCAGTCGGAAAGTCCGGTGAAGACATTGGACCGGCTGGACGTGATTCGCGACGGCGAGCGGATCGAGGTGCACGCCGCCGCCCGCTCGTTCCTCCACCACCAGGTGCGCTCGATGGTCGGCTGCCTGCAACTGGTCGGCCGCGGCAAATGGAGCGCCGACGATCTGCGGGACGCGCTCGCGGCGCGCGATCGCGCCGCGCTCGGCTTCAACGCGCCGCCCGACGGCCTGTTCTTCGTCGAGGCGCTCTACTGACCGGCGTGCAGGCGCCGACCCCGCGCGGCGGGCCGCGCAGGCGCGCCGAGACCGAAGACGCGGCTCAGCGCCCGGTCCAGCATCAGCAATTGCCAGAGCAGCCGCCCGTGATCGGCCCGGCCGGCGCGATGGTCGGCAGCGACGCGTGCGATCGCCGCCTCGTCGAACCAGCCGAGTTCGGTCAGCGCGGGGCTGCGCGCGATCCCCTCGGCCGTCTCGGCCAGCGGTCCCCGGAACCAGGCGGCGATCGGCGTGACGAAGCCCATCTTGCGACGGTGGAGGATCTCGTCCGGCAGATAGCGACCCAGCGCCCGCTTCATCAGATATTTGCCGGTGCCGCCGCGCAGCCGCAGCCGCGACGGCAGCCGGGCCGCGAACTCGACCAGGCGATGGTCGAGCAGCGGCTCGCGCGCCTCCAGGCTCACCGCCATCGAGGTGCGATCGACCTTGGTGAGAATGTCTCCCGGCAGCCAGATCTTGAGGTCGGCATATTGGGCGCGACCGAGCGCATCGCGCGCCGGCGCGCCCCGCATGGCCTCGACATAGCGCTGCTCGCCACGATGACCCTGTAAGGCGCGTCTCAGCTCAGGCGTGTAAATCCTTGATCTTGCGAGCGGAGGCGTCACGCCGACAGCCATCGCATAGGCTTCCTCGCTGCTCTGGCCGAGTGCCTGCAGGGTCGTCTTGGCGCGGAACATCTGCGGCGCCCAGTCGAGCTTGGGATAGGCATCTCCGAGCCGCCCGATCAGGCTGCGGGCACCCTGCGGAAGCAGGCCCCGCACCCGCTCCTCGGCCGAGAACAGGCGGTAGCGGCGATAGCCCGCGAAGGCCTCGTCGGCGCCATCTCCGGACAAAGCGACGGTGACCCGCTCGCGCGCGAGCTCGGACACGCGGTAGGTGGCGAGCGCGGAGGCATCGGCGAACGGCTCGTCGAATGCGGCGCTGAGCGTCTCGATCAGGCCGAAATCGTCGGCGGCGACGGTCCGGCTGCGGTGGCTGGTGGCGAAGCGTTCGGCGACCTGCGCGGCATAGGCCGTCTCGTCGTGATCGGCCTCGGTGAACCCGATCGAGCAGGTCTCCACGGCAGCCCGGCTCGCTTCGGCCATGAAGGCGACGACGGCGGAACTGTCGACGCCGCCGGAGAGAAAGGCGCCGAGCGGCACGTCGGCGACCATGCGCGAGCGCACCGCCGCGCGCAGCCGCTCGACGAGCTCTTCCTCGAGCGCGGCGGCCGAGCCGCGCGCCTCGCCGGAAAAATCCACGTCCCACCAGCGGGTCGGGGCGGGCACCGGGCGGCCGCGCTGCACGAGCAGGAAATGTCCGGCAGGCAGCTTGCGAACGCCTTCGACGAAACAGGCGTCGTCGGGCACGTAACCGAGCGTGAAATAATCCTCCACCGCCTGCGGCGATACTTCACGCCGGAGCAGAGGGTGCGCTAGCAAGCCTTTGAGTTCAGATGCGAATACAAGTGCACCGTCGGGCAATGTGGCGATATGGAGCGGCTTCACGCCAAGCCGGTCGCGGGCCAGGAACAGGCAGTCCCGCCCGCCATCGTAAAGGGCGAAGGCGAACATGCCGTTGAGCCGCGACAGGCAGTCGGGCCCCCATTGGGACCATGCGGCGAGCACCACCTCGGTATCGCTGTCGGTGCGGAACGCATGGCCCTTCGCCTCCAGCTCTGCGCGCACCTCGCGGAAATTGTACACCTCGCCATTGTAGCTCAACGCCAGCCGACCGTCGCCCGAGACCATCGGCTGCACGCCGCCCTCGAGATCGATGATCGACAGCCGCCGATGACCGAGGCCTACGCCGGGCGCGGTCCACACCCCGCTCCCATCGGGTCCGCGATGCGCCAGCGTGTCGGCCATCGCACGGACTCGCGCCGGATCGACCGGCTTGGGAACCGCCGGATGGAAAATGCCTGCTATGCCGCACATCAGCGGGCCTCTGGCAGGCCCGCGGCCCGGTCGGCAAGCGGGGCGATCGGGCCGAGCGACGAAAGGAAGGCATCGATCGCCGGACGGGTGCCGTCCGGTCGCGCCGGGGCGGAGACGAGCACCGCCACGGCACGTTGCGGCCCGCCGAGCAGCCGCACCCGCGCCGTCTCCAGCTTCACGGCAGCGGCGCTGCCGGTGAGGATCCGCCCGACGCGATAGAAGCTGACCACCTCGCGGACGTCGTCGTGCGAGGCGATGCGCTCCGCCCGGCCGCTCGGCGGCGCCGGCGCATCGGCGGTCCAGGCCCAGGCGCCGTCGGGGGCGATCGCACCCTGGCCGAAGCCGATCAGCTCGCGCCCCTCCTCCTGTCGTGCGAAGAGCGCGATGGCGAGATCGACTTCCCGGCCGGCGGCGTTGCGGTAGCGGCCCATGCGGAGGACGTCGGCGCCGGCGAAATGCGGCTCCCAGGGCCGTCCCCGGTCCGCCGGAACCCGGGTCCAGCCGGGCACTTCGGGAAGCGCGATGTCGGCGGGGGCGGGCTGCGCCGCCGAGGCGATTGCGGCGGACCACAAGGGCGCAGCGGCGGCGAGCGCCACCGCCGCGGCCGCGACCTGGACGAGATGGCGGTGCGAGCCTGGCGGACCGGCCAGGTCGGCCGGATCGAACCAGGGATCGTTCACGCGCCGGTCGAAGAACGGCCAGCCGGCGGCCATGATCAGGACCATGACCACGGCGAAGAAGATCCAGCCGTAGAGGATATGATCGAAGCCGACCGCCGACTCGATCCCGACCCATTCCGCGACGTAGATCGTCCCCCAGGCGCGGATCCCGTTGGCCAGGATCGGGATCGCCGTCGCTGCGGCCATGAACAGGATCCGGCGCGTCCGGGAGCGGAAGCAGACGTTCGCCACCAGCGCGCCGTAAGCGAGCATCGCGACGAGGAAGCGGACGCCCGAGCAGGCCTCGGCGACCTCGAACAGGCCGGCCGGCGTGGTGATGAAGATGCCTTCGATATGGGCGGGAATGCCTGCGATCCCGAGCAGGGCCATCGCGATCTCCGCGGTGACCGTCTGCATCATCGGCACGATCTCCTCGCCCGCGGGGACGAGGAAGACGAGGTAGAAGAGCGGAAAGGCGATGCCGCGCGCCACCGACCGGCCAAGGGTCGCGACCACCGTGCCCTGCAGCATCAGGACGAGCGCCGCATGGCGCGCCAGCGCCACGCCGCCCGCCTCGCCGAGCAGCCACAGGAGGGCGCCAGCGCCGACGGCGAGCAGGCCCGGTATCCAGGGCGCCGGAGCAAGCTGCCGGAGCTCCGGCAGCCGCTGCCAGATCAGCCAGGCGACGATCGGCGGAATGAGGAAGCAATGGTTGAACGTCGCGCTACGCCACCAGATCGTCGCCATGCCGATCGCGTCGCGGTGGAACAGGACGAGAATCGCCGCGGCGACGGCGCCGAGACCGAGCAGGTGGCTGCGCCATCCATCGGCCGCGGCGGCCGGCGCCGCATCGCGGGCCGGCGTGATCGGGAGCAGCGCCGTCATGCCGCGGCCTGACGCTGGGGAATTCCGATCAGCCCGGCGAGCGGCGCGAGGCGAACGTCCCAGCGATAGGCGTCCTCCATCCGGCGGCGCGCGGCGGCCGCGATCGTCGCGGCGCGGACCGGATCGGCGAGCAGCAGCCGGATCTCGCGCGCCTGCTCGGCCGCGCTCTCGGCGACGATCAGGTCACGCCCTGGCGCCGCGTCGATGCCTTCGAACGCCGCCGGCGAGGCGACCACCGGTCGGCCCATCGCCATCGCCTCCAGCACCTTGTTCTGGACGCCCCGGGCGATACGCAGCGGCGCCACGACCAGATCGGCCGAGACGAGCCAGCTCCGCGTGTCGGGCACCGCGCCGGTCACCTCGATCCGGCCCGGCTCGGCGAGGCGCTGAACGGCGGGCGTCGGATTGCGGCCGACGATGGCGAAGGTGGCGCCGGGCACGGCCGGCAGCACCTCTTCGGCGAACCAGCCGACAGCATCGACATTGGGCGCATAGTCCATCTGGCCGGTGAAGACGATCAGCGGCCCGTCCGGGCGCGGCGCCGCCGGCACCGCCGCCGCGGGATCGTAGAAATCGAGATCGACGCCGTTGTGCAGCGCACGAACGTCGCCGTGACGAAGGTCGACGCGGCTGCGGAACAGCGCGGCCTCCGCGTCGCTGACGAACAGGCTGGCCGAGGCGCGAGCCGCGGTCGCGCGCTCGAAGGCGGCGAGGCGCCGGGCCTCCCGGCGATAGAGGGGGGCGAGGACGCCGCCGCGCGCCGCATAAGCCTCGAACTTGGCCGAATCGACATCGACGAAGTCCATCACCAGCCGCGCCCGCTTCGGAACGAACTGCGCCATCTGCCCGGAGAATGCGAAGACGGTCGAGACCGGATGGTCCGAGAGTATCCGCGCCACGAAGCCGTGCATCGCCTTGCTGTCGAACAGGGTGAGCGAGAGCGGCTTTCCCTGGACGAGCGCGCGCGCGGCGGCCGCCGCCCTGCCCGTCCTGCGCACCTCGACATGCGCTTCGCCGAGGCGGCCGTCGAGCGCCGCCCGCAGGGCCGGCAGATGCGCCGCATCCGCCTCGTCATCCGCAAAGGCGGCCAAGTGGACCGTGCCGTGCCGCGCCAGTTCCTTGAGGATGTGCCACGAGCGGATCTTGTCGCCGCGATCGGGCGGGAACGGGATGCGGTGGGCGAGGACGAGGATGTCGCTCATCCCAGCCCCCGCGCGATCGGCGGTCCGAGACGGTTGGCGAGCCACAGGGGCAGCTTGCGCCAGGCGGCGACCTGCAGCCGGTATTTGGGGCTCATCGGGTTGGTTTCGCGGGCGTCGCCGCGGGTCGCGTAGACCAGGGGTCGCGGCTCGAAGCCCCAGTTCTTCTTGAACGCATAGGCGCCGGTCCCGAGCTTCGACCGACCGAAGTCGAAACGCGTGCAGCCGCGGCGGGCGGCGTGGCGCATCAGCTCGTAATAGAGAAGATCGTTGGCGCGGAGCGCCCGCGCCTCGCCGGTGCCGCCGCCCCAATAGGGATAGACGGTGCCGCGATGATAGAGGCTGAGCACCGAGGCCACCGGCCGGCCGGCGTGCCGGATGGTGAGAATGTCGGCATCCTCCCCGAACGCAGCCAGGAAAGCCTCGAACAGGCGGCGCGGGAAGACGGGCGTCCCGAGGTTGCGGACGCTCTCGCTATAGGCGCGGTAATGGGCCCGAACGTCGCGGTCGACGCGCACCTCGAGCCCGAAGCCCAGCGCCCGCCGCACCTCCGCCCTCTGCTTGCGCGGGATCGCCTTGAGGATCGCCTCGTCCTCGGCGGCGAGCGGACGTGCGAAGCTGGCGTAGACGCCTTCGTGCCGGCTCCAGCCCGAGGGCACGGGGCCGCCGCGCAGCTCGACGCTGCCGCAGCCTCGCTCCTGCGCCAGCTGCCAGGCCGCCTCGGCGAGCGGCTCCACGCCCTCGCCGAGCACGCCGCCGCCGATGCCGAAGCCGGTCGAGACCAGCGCGGCGCCGAACAGGGGTGAGCGCATCTCGGTGAGCGGCAGCAGGCCGACCAAAGCTCCGCGGCCGTCCTCGGCGAGCAAGAGGTGCGCCGGCTGGCCGCAGCCCTGTGCCACCGCTTCGGTCCATTCGGGCCGATGGAAGAGCTCCGCCTCCGGATGCGCGTCGACGAAGCCGCGGATCGCGGGCCCGTCCGCCGTGGAGGCGGCGCGGACGGTAACGATGGGGGTGAGCGCGTTCATGTCAGCCGCGCAGCCTCGGCCGCGACGACGTCATCGGTGCGGCCCCAATCATGTGCAGACAACAGTTTCAGCAACTTGGAGCGCATTGCTGAGAGACGGCTATAATGCCGCAGTCGGGACTTGAGCGGCGCCGCGGCGACTCTCGGCTGCTCGGGATCGATCTCCCAGGGATGGAAATAGAAGACGGCGGGGCGCGCCTCCGTCCGGTTCACCCGACCGATCGCCCAGGTCGAGAAGCGATAGGGCAGCAGCCGGAAGAAGCCCCCGCCCCCTGCGGCGAGCCGGCGCCCGCCGATCTCGACCGTCGTGACCGGCAGCTCGATCAGCTCTCCATCCGCCAGCGGGCGGTGGGCGAAGCGCGGCGCCTCGGGCCAGCCGTAATGATCGTGCGCGATCGGCGCGACGCTGGAGGAATAAGCATAGCCTTCCTCGGCGAGGATCGGATGCGCCCAGGGCGTGCGGGCGTCGATCGAGAAGCTGGGCGCGCGGTAGCCGCGCGGCGCGACGCCGCCGGCATCGGCGATCGCCGCATGGGCGCGGCGCAGGTCGGCGCGGAAGGCTTCGGGCGCCATGGTGAACACGCGGTCATGGTCCCAGCCGTGGCTGGCGATCTCGTGCCCCGCCTCGACGATCCGGCGGATCAGAGCGGGATGCCGCTCGGCGACCCAGCCGAGGGTGAAGAAGGTCGCCTTCACACCGGCCTCGGCGAAGAGATCGAGCACGGCGTCGCAATTGCGCTCCACCCGGCGCGGCAGCGCGTCCCAGTCGCTCTTGGTGATCACGCGCTCGAACGCGCCGACCTGGAACCAGTCCTCGACGTCGACGGACAGGGCGTTCAGCATAAAGTCTCTCCGCCGCGTCAGGCGGCGTTGCTGCGATAGCCCGGGGCGTCGCTGTTCTCGACCCATTCGACGAGCAGGGTCAGCACGCGCCGGAGCACCACCTCCTGCTCCTCCAGCCGCGACTCCAGCGCAGTGACGCGCTGGGCGAGCACCGCGTCCCGCGGCGCCTCGCCCGAGTTGGCGGCCTGTATCGCGGGACGCAGCGCATGGACATGTTCCTCGCTGCGCTGCGGACGATCGGCCTCCATGTCGGCGCCGACGGTCTCGACGGCATCGGCGCCGATCCGGTCGAGCCGCTCGATCGCGCCGTGGAGCAGTACGCGGTTGGCGAGCTGGTTGACCTTGCGCGGGATGCCGCCGCTGTGGCGGTGGATCGCCGCATAGGCGCCCGGATCAAAGGAGGGCCGGCCGTTCCAGCCGGCGATGGCGAGCCGGTGAACGATGTACGGCTCGATCTCGTTCGGCTCCATCGCGTCGAGATGATGCGCGGCGATGACTCGCTGGCGAAGCTGCTCGAGCCCCGGATCGCTCGCCAGCCTATCCCGGAACTCCGGCTGCCCCAGAAGGAAAATCTGAAGCAAGGCACGGCCTTGGCTCGTATAGTTGGAAAGCATCCTCAGCTCTTCGAGCGCCGAGGTGGGCAGGTTCTGCGCCTCGTCGACGATCAACAGGGTGCGTTTCCCGGCGGCCGCTTCCTGGCTCATCTTCTGCTCGATGCGGTCGAGCAGCGCCGCCTTGGCGACCCCGCTGGTCGAGATACCGAGGCCCAGCGCGGTGAGGCGCAGCATGTCGTCCCCTTCCACCTGGGTGGAGACGAGGCTGACGGCGTTGAGCCGCTCGCGATCGATCGTGGCGAGAAGGTGCGCGACCAGGGTGGACTTGCCGGCGCCGATCTCGCCGGTGATCGTGATGAAGCCCTCACCCTGAGCGAGGCCGTAGCCGAGATAGGCGAGCGCCTTCTTGTGCGTCTTGCTGTCGAACCAGAAGCGCGCGTCGGGGGTAAGCTGGAAGGGCCGGGCGGAAAGGCCGTAATGCTCGGTGTACATCGTCTCTCCGTCCTTCTCAGAAGGCGTAGCTGAGGCCGAACAGGATCGAGCCGACGGTGCTGTCGAACTCCCCGGCCTGGCTGGTGTAAAGGCCGGCGGCGACGTTCGCGCGCAGGCGGTCGAGGAACAGGCGCCGGCTGTAATTGGCGCTGACCCCGGTGTTGAAGCTTCCATCCGTCCCGTCGATGCCGCTGTCGTACCAGCCGGCGAAGGCCGCGAGACCGAGGCTCGAGGTGCGGCCGAGCTGACGGTTGGCCGAGGCGCTGAGGCTGAAGCTCTGGTCAGTCACGCCCTCCAGGATGAAGTCGGCTCCAGGAGGCGCGAAATAGCGGCGGTTGTCGTAACCGGCACCGAGGCCGAAGCTCCACGGGCCGCGCCCGCCGGAGAGCAGGACGTTGGCGCCGCGGCTGCGGAAGTTGAAATTGTCGATCGACTGCAGAGCGTCGTCGAAGCAGGCGCCGGTGCCGGGGTTCGTCCCGAAGACGCAGCCGCCCGGGCCGATCGGCCCGCCGGTCAGCTGGTCGCGCCGGATGTTGAAGCTCTGCGGCACGCCGGCGAGGTCGGTGACCAGCAGGCGGCCGAAGCTCGACACATTGTCGTAGACCGACGCGCTCAGCGCATAGTTCTTGTTGATCTGGTGCTGGAGCGAGCCGGTGACGGTGGTCCCGCCGTAGCGGTGGCCGATCCGCGCCTGCAGCTCGGTGCGCGGGCTCGGCCGCCAGATCACGCCGGCATCGTAGATCGCGCCGTCGATCTCCATCGTGTGGAGGCGCGGCCGGGACGGATCGGCGATCAGGCGCCCGTCGGGCCCGATCACCGGCACGCCGCCGGCGGTCCGCACCACGTCCTGCTGCGATCCGGCCATCTCCTCCCAGCCGGCGCCGGCGGTCAGCGCCAGCGTCGGCGAGATCGGCAGCACGACGTCGCCGCGGACGTATTTGCCCTCGAACGTCGAATCGAGCCGGTTCATGTCCTCGCGCACGTAGCCGCCGCCGACGGTCCAGCCGAACGGCAGCTCGCCGGGGTCCATGCCGACGCTGGCGGTGAGATTGTGGACGGTGCTGCTCGAATAGCGGTCGATCGGCGCAAGACCGGCCGGCGCGCCGGCAAGGCCGTGGTCGTCGACATAGACGATGCCCAGCCGATAGGCGGCGTTGACGCTGACCGGCCCCGCGTGGGTGCTCAGCGTCGGACCGGCATAGGCGCTGTAGATCTCGGCCGAGCCGGGATCGTCGACGGTGCGGAAGTTCGCGACCGGATTGCGCGGATCGGCCGAGGAACGGGTCGCGAGCGCGCCGGCATCGAGCGCCAGCAGGCCGGGAACGGCATCGACGTGCACGGCGGCGAGGCCGCTATGGCTGTCGTCGTCCTCGATGCGGCCGTTCCAGGCGATGCGATGCTGATAATTGTAGCTGATCGTGGCGGTGACCCGGCGCCCCTCGAGATGCGCGTCGACGCCGCCGCCGACGCCCGTGTAGGTCAGCACGTCGCCATCGTTGAAGTCTGCGGTCAGGACCTGCTGGATCTCGAGATAGGGCTGCACGCTGGTCCTCGGCGCGCCGTTGACGCCGGCGGCCGCCGCGAAGGCGATGCCGGCGGCGAGCGCGACCGATGCGAAGCTTCGGCCCTTGAGCCACGGGAGCTGGGCTATCTTCATTGGCCATATCCATAATAGCTGCCGAAGCGGCGGCCTGTGACTGCAAAGCCCGTTCCGTTGAGGAGCAGGCGGACGTTCTCGCAGCCGGAAAGCAGGCCCACTGCCTCGCGCAGATCGGCTTCGGTGGTCTGGTCGGCCCGGACCACCATCAGCAATTGCCCTGCATGGCTTGCCAGCACCGTGGCCGGAGACGCCATCAGCGCCGGCGGCGTGTCGAACAGGATGATGCGGCGCGGATCCGAGAGCCGCGCCAGCAGGCCGCGGGTCCGCTCGGAGGCGAGCAATTCGGGGACCTCGGCGACGCGGCGCCCGGCCGGAAGCACCGAGAGGCCCGGCACGTCGGTGCGGATGATCAGATCCTCCGGGTCGATCGACGGATCGGCGAGGGCGTCGATCAGGCCCGCTTCGCCCTCGAGGCCGAGGGTCGAGAGAATCTCCGGCTTGGGAAAGTCGCCATCGACGAGCAGCACCTCGAGATCGCGCTCCGCGGCAAGCGAAAGCGCGAGGTTGAGCGCGCAGAAGGTCTTTCCTTCGTCGGGGTTCGCCGAGCAGACGAGGATCGTCCGCGCGGTCTCTCCGCCTTCCTCGATGCCGCGCAGCAGCTGGCGCTTGACGATCCGGAACTCCTCGGTGAGCGGGCCGCCCGGCGCGTCCGGATCGATGAAGCCGCCTTCCTGCAGCCTGGCGCGATCGATCGCCTGCTCGCCCGCGGCGGGCTCCCGGTCGCGGACCGGCACCGCTTCGGGTGCGACCCGCGGCGCCGGCTGCGGCCGGGGCGCGGCAAGCTCCGGCTCCGGCCTGGGGGTGGTTGCGACGGGCGTCTGCGCCGGCGCGGCCGCCGGCGCCCCGGCGCCGATGCCGAAGCCGTAGAGCTCCGCCGCGCGCTCGAGCAGCGAGCCGCCGGTGCGAAGGGGTGTCTGATCGTTCATTGCTGTCCCCTCACGCAACCGTGCTGCGCTGCCAGAATTCGACCAGCATCAGCAGCGCATAGCTGGCGGCCAGCGCCCCTGCTCCGCCGCCGAGCCAGACCAGGCGCTGCCGCCGCACGGCCCTGCCCTGCTCCGTCACCACCTCGCTGATCGATCCGAGCACCGGCAGGCCGGTCGCCGCCTCCAGGCGGCTCTGGGTCGGGAAGGTCGTCTGGAGCTGGCCACGGACGAAGGCCGCGCCGATACCGGCGCCGATCGCCGCAACCAGGATCAGGGTCAGCAGGATCGGACGGTTCGGCGCCACCGGGATGCGCGGCGCCGAGGGCGGATCGATCACCTTGAACTTGACCGCATCGGTCTTGTTCTGGACGTCGCTGCGCAGCCGGACCTGCTCGCGATCCTCGAGCAACTTGTCATACTGCCGCTTCAGCACATCGTAGTCGCGGTTCAGCTTCGCCTGCTCGGCGGCGACGCCGGGCTCCGTCGCCTGGCGCGATTCGAGTTGGGCGAGATCGGCCTGGATCTGGGCCTTGCGGGCGGAGGCGGCCTGCGCCTGGGCCTCGCGTTCGGCGACCATCGAGCGCAACGTGACATAGGCGGGATTGGCGATTCCGCCGCCACCGGCCGGCTCGCGCGCGGCGACCGGCCGCAGCCGCTCGATCTGCGAGCGGATCGAGACCATGTCCGGATGGGCGTCGGTCCAGCCGCGCGCGGCATTCTGGGCGAGCATCGCCTCGAGCTGGGCGATCTGGTTGGTGGCCGGGCCGCCGATGCCGCCGCCCGCGCCCGGAATGGTCGCCGGCGTGCTGCCGAGCTGGCCGCGCAGCGCCGCCAGCGAGCTCTGCGCCTGGACGAGCTGCTGGTCGACGCCCGAGAGCTCGGCGCGCGCACTCGCCATGCGAGAGCCGATCGAGCCCTCGCCGGGCAGCAGTCCGAGATATTTCTGCTCGAAGTCGACGCGGCGCTGCTCCGCCGCCTGAAGGTCCTGCTCCCGCCGCCGCAACTCCTCGTCGAGGAAGGTCAGGCTCTGCGCCGCCTCGTCGCGATCGCCGGCGAGGTTGCCCTCGACGAACAGATCCAGGAGGTTCTGGACCACGGCGGCGGCGAGCCGGGCGTTCTGGGCGTTGGAGAAGCCGGAGACGCTCGAGGTCGCGCTGATCTCGAACAGATTGTCCTGCTGGGCGGTGATCTTGATCACCTTGCGCAGATTGTCGACCTGCACGGCGAGATCGCGCTCGCTGGCGACGAGCGTGTTGAGCTCGGTGCGGCGAACCACCCTCTCGAGATTCTCGGTCGAGGTCAGCGTCTGCTTGATCCGTGCGATGTCGCCCTGCCGCTCCAGCGCCGTGATGCCGACCTGGTTGGGGAGGATCGACTGCAGCTGGACGAAGACGCGCGCCCGCGATTCGTAGCTGTTCGGGATCAGCGCCACGACCAGCCAGCCGGCGAGGCACAGCGCCCAGGCGACGCCGAGCGCCAGCCAGCGGCGGCGCCAGACCTGGTGCACGGAAATTCGCAGCTGTTCGTAAAGTCCGTCCATCCGGTCGTTCGTCCTGGTCAGTGAAAGGAGGGCTGCGGCGTCAGAACATGCTTTCGGGAATGATGATGACGTCGCCCGGCTCGAGCCGGACGTTGGCGCGGGTGTCGCCCTTCTTGAGCAGGCGGGCGATCTTGAGGTCGTATTCCTTCTGCGCCCCCGAGGCGCGATCGTGGCGGATCAGCCGCGCGCGATCGCCGGCGGCATATTCGGAGAGCCCGCCGACCTCGATCATCGCGTCGAGCAGGGTCATATTGGCGCGATACGGCAGCGAGGCCGGCTTGGCGGTCGCTCCGACGATGCGGATCTGCTGGCCGAACGTGCCCTGGAAGCTGTCGACCATCACCGACACGCGGGGATCCTCGACATATTGGGTCAGCGACATGCGGATGTCCTCGGCAAGCTCGGCCGGAGTCTTGCCGGCGGCCTGGAGGTCGGAGATCAGCGGCGTGGTGATCATGCCGTCGGGACGGACCTGCACCTTCCCGCCCAGCTCGCTGTTGCGCCACACGAAGATGTTCAGGCTGTCGAGCGGTCCTATGATGTACTTCTCGCCGGTCGCGTCGTCGGAGCCGACGAAGGTCGCCGGCGGCAGGGCCTGGCCGGCACGGGGAGCCGAGGCGCAGCCGCTCAGGGCCGCCGCACTGACGCCGAGAATGAGGGCGAGCTTGGACTTGTGCATAGCGTGTTCCTCTTCACGACTCTGCTGCGCATCGGCACGCGACGAGCGCAGATTTGGGTCCCTGATGCGCGTGAGAGGTAAAATTACCGTTAGGAACAATGGCCTTTCGGGCGGCGTCCCAGAACGGGACCGGCGCGGGACGGCGGTTAACGCCGACTGGAGGCGAGTCCGGGTCGTCCTGTAAGCCGTTGGGATCGCCCGCCGATCCGCCGGGCGCTGCGCGGCTCCGGGTCACGGCAGCGCGTCAGGCGACCAGGCTTCCGATTGCGCGGCCCTGCCCCTCCCGCCCGGATCGGATCAGGAGGCAGCGACCACCATCTCGCATGCCGGCGGATGGCCGAGAAAGGCCTGGGGGCTGGCGGACAGGCCATAGGCGCCGGCCATGAACACGGCGACGACGTCGCCGACCTCGGCGCGCGGCGTCATGACGTCATCGGCGAGCCGGTCGAGCGGCGTGCAGAGGCAGCCGACGATGCTCACCTCCTCCTCGCCGGCGGCGCCGAAGCGGCTGGCAATGGCCACCGGGAAGTTGCGGCGGACGACTTGGCCGAAATTGCCCGACGCGGCGAGCTGGTGGTGCATTCCGCCGTCGGTGATCAGGAAGGTCTTGCCGAAGCTGGTCTTCCGATCGACCACCCGGGTCAGGTAGACGCCGGCTTCGCCGACGAGCCAGCGGCCGAGCTCGATCGCAAAGCCGGCATTGCCGAGCACCGCGGGGCGGGCGGCGAGCGTCTCGTGCAGCGCCCGCCCGACAAGCTCGACGTCGAGCGGCGCCTCGCCGTGGAAATAGGCTATGCCGAAGCCGCCGCCGAGATTGACCAGGGGCGGCGCCACCTCCGCCGCGTCGGACAGCCGCGCGGCGAGCGCGACCGTCGCGGCCTGCGCCTCGATCAGCGCGGCCGCGTCCAGTGCCTGCGAGCCGGCGAAAATGTGGAAGCCGCGATAGTCGGCGCCGCTCTCCACCAGCCGGCGGACGAGCGCCGGAACGCGCTCGGCATCGATGCCGAACGGCCGCGCGCCGCCGCCCATCCGCATTCCCGAGCCGCGGATCTCGAAATCGGGGTTGACCCGAACCGCCAGGCGCGGACGGACGCCGCGGGCACGGCCGAGCGCCAGCGCGCGGTCCGCCTCGCCTTCCGATTCGAGGTTGATCGTCACGCCCGCGTCGATCGCCGCGCGCAGCTCCTCGTCGCGCTTTCCCGGTCCCGCGAACGAGATGTCGCCCGGGTCCATGCCTGCCGCGAGCGCCATCCGCATCTCGCCTGCCGAGGCGACGTCGAGCCCGTCGACCTGGTGGGCGATCGCCGAGAGCAGGGGCGCGAAGCTGTTCGCCTTGATCGCATAATGGAGGGAGACGCCGGGGAAGGCCACGCGGAAGCGGCGGATCCGCTCGGCGACCATCGCCAGATCGTAGACGAACAGCGGCGTGTCGCCCGCCTCGGCGATCAGCGCATCGGCCCTGCGCCCGCCGATCAGCAGCATGCCGGCCTCGCTCTCGAACCCCGCCGGAATCGCGCCCATCTTCTTGCTCACGCCATAAGCTCGCTCTTCAGCCGCTCCCGGTCGAGCTTGCCGTTCGGCGAACGCGGCAGCTCGTCCCGCCACAGGATCGCGGACGGTTGCATGAAATTGGGCAATTCGCGGCGCAGATGCGCCCGCAGGGCCTCGTCCGGCCCGGTGCCGCGCACGACCAGGGCGATCGCCTCCCCCAGCCGGTGGTCGGGATAGCCGAGCGCCACTGCCTCGGCGACGACGCCGCTCGCCACCGCCGCCTCCTCTACCTCGGTCGGGCTGACCCGGTTGCCGCTGGTCTTGATCATCGCGTCCTCGCGACCGACGAAATAGAACAGCCCTTCGGCGTCGCGGCGTACGCGATCGCCGGACCAGACGGCGGTGCCGCCGTAATGCGACATGGCCGGCGCGGGCCGGAAGCGCGCGGCCGTCCGCTCCGGATCGTTCCAATAGCCCTGCGCGACCAGCGGGCCGGCATGGACGAGCTCGCCGTCCTCGCCCGGCTCGGCCAAGCTGCCGTCGTCACGCGCCGCCAGCACCTCGGCGAACGGGATTGCCGTACCGATCGAATCGGGATGATCGTCGAGCAGGGCGGGATCGAGCGACGTCGAGCGAAAGGCCTCGGTCAGGCCGTACATCAGGTGGATCTCGGCCGCAGGGAAGAGCTCGCGCATCCGGCGGACGATCGAGACCGGCAGCCGCCCGCCCGAATTGGTCAGCCTGCGCAGCGACAGGGCTGCCGCCGGTGGCCAGGCAGCCTCGACCAGCTGCACCCAGAGCGGCGGCACGCCCGCCAGGGTCGTGATGCCGTGCGCTTCGACCGCGCGGATCACGTCGCGGGCGGCGAGATATTCGATCGGCACCACCGCCGCCCCCGCCGCCCAGCTCGCCAGCAGCTGGTTCTGGCCGTAGTCGAAGCTCAGCGGCAGCACGCCGAGCGTCCGGTCCTGCGGCCCGAGCCCGAGATAGGAGGCGACCGCCACCGCGCCCAGCCAGAGATTGGCGTGGCTCAGCATCACCCCCTTGGGGCGCCCGGTGGATCCGGAGGTGTAGAGCAAGGCGGCGAGATCGTCCGGATCGGCGGCGGAAGGGCCGAGCCGGTCGCCGGCATCGAGCATCGCCGCGCCTTCCTCCTCGGCCAGGGCCGGGCAAGGCAGATCGCCCTCGGCCAGCGTCGCCAGCCGCGCCGCGCCGCTGACCAGCAGGGACGCGCCGCTGTCGGCGAGGATGTGGGCGACCTGCCCGCGCTTCAGCAGCGGGTTGATCGGCACGTGGACGAGACCGGCGCGGGCGCAGGCGAGCGGCAGGACGCTGGTCATCCTCCCCTTCGGCAGCCAGCTCGCCACCCGGTCGCGCGGCGCCAGTCCCCTCGCCTTCAGCGCCGCGGCAAGCGCCGCCACCGCCTGCTCCAGCTCCGCGTAGCTCAGCAGCCCCTCGCGGGTGAGCAAGGCGGACGCCTCGCCCGCTCCGCAGGCGGTGAGATGATCGAGCGGCTTGGGATCGGGGGCTTGCACCTGGGCTCCTGGCTGCGCCACACCTCCGTGGCGGAGGGGGATTAGCGCGTTGGCCGCCGAGGTGGAACTGTTCGATGACTGGGAGGCCGTCGCCGGCGCGGCGGACGGCACCCTCGATCATGGGCGCCTGTTCGAGCGCCTGTCCTGGTTTCGCCTGCTCGCGGCGCATTGTCCCCCGGCGGGACGATTCCTCGCCGCCCGCGCGGCCGGCACCTGGCTGTTCCTCGCGCGCCGCGGACGCAGGGCCGAAGCCTATGCCAATTGGTACAGTCTGCGCTTCGGGCCGGCGGGCGGGTCCGCCGGCCTCGAGGCGATCGGGCGGCGGCTCCGCGCCGAGGGTGTCGTCCGCCTTTCCCTCTCCCCGATCGAGGACCCCGGCGCCACCGTCGGCGCGTTACGGCGCGCCGGCTGGATCGCACGCACGCAGCCGGCGACCGCGTCGTGGCAGATCGACGTGGGCGACCTTGATTTCGCAACCTATTGGGCGCGACGCCCCTCCCGCCTGCGCAATACGGCCGAGCGCCGCGCCAAGCAGCTCGACGTGGAGATCCACCGCCATTTCGACGCGGGGGCGTGGGCCGCCTATGAGGAGGTTTACCAGGCGAGCTGGAAGCCGGCCGAAGGCTCGCCCGCTTTCCTTCGCGCCCTGGCCGTCCAGGAACGGGACAGGCTGCGCCTCGGCATCGCCCGGCACGACGGGCGGCCGGTCGCCGCGCAGCTCTGGCTGGTCGAGGACGGCCGCGCGACGATCCACAAGCTCGCCTATCGCGAGGACGCCGCGCGGCTGGCGCCGGGCACGGTGCTCTCGATGGCGATGTTCCGCGCGGCGATCGATCAGGATGGCGTCGCGCGGATCGACTACGGCACCGGCGACGAGGCGTACAAGGCCGACTGGATGGACGAACGGCACATTCTGTGGCGGATCGACGCCTTCGATCCGCGCCGCCCGTCGGGGCTCCTGGCCGCCGCAAGGGCCACGGCCTCCACCCTTGTCGCCCGGTTTCGTAGGCGGTAGTCGCGTGACGCTCTTGGAAGGAACGAACATGACTGCCCAGTGGACCGACGATCAGGACGTGGACGCGACCCTGCGGGCCGTGCTGATCGACGTGCTCGGCCTGGCGCCGACGCAGGTCGCCGGCTTCGACGATGCGACCGCGCTGTTCGGCGCCCTTCCCGAATTCGACTCCATGGCCGTCGCGGGCCTGCTCAGCGAGCTCGAGGAAAGGCTCGGAATCCTGATCGAGGATGACGAGGTCGAGGCCGAGATGCTCGAAAGCTACGGACGGCTGCGCACCTTCGTCCGCGCCAAGGCTCTGCAGTGACCATAAGCGGTCTCAATTACGACCGCTATAGCGTTGAAGGAAAAGAAGAATGGGTGATGCGCATCGGTCCCGCCGATCGCCCTGCCCTGCTCATCCTCGCGCCGCTTCTCGAGGAGATGAACCGGACCCGCGCGCTGCTGGCCGCGACGATGCGTCGGCTCGCGGAGCGAGGCTGGACCTGCCTGCTGCCGGACCTGCCGGGCACCGGTGAGAGCGAGCGGCCGCTCGAACGCTGCACCTGGGATGATTGGAGAAAGGCCGTCCGGGCTGCGGCACCGTCACCTCTGGCGGGAATCGTCGCAATCCGCGGCGGCTGCCTGCTCGACGACGCCGTCCCGTCGCAAGGCGTATGGAGATTCTCCCCGGTAGACGGCGCCGCGCTGGTCCGCGATCTCGACCGGGCCGGCCGGGTCAGCGATGGCGGCGCGGCGGGCTATACCCTCTCTCCTGCGCTGGCGGGCGCGCTCGCCGACGCGGTTCCGGCCGGGCACGCGCGGCTCCGCACGCTGCGCCTGTCGAGCGATCCCGGCGCGGCCGATCGCAAGCTCGACCATGCGCCTCTCTGGCGCCGTGCCGAACCTCAGAATTCATATGAACTCGTTGATCTAATTGCTTCGGATATAGATGAATGGATGCGCGTGTGCGGCGCCTCCTGACCTTCTCTTGCGAAGGCGCGGAGCTCGGCGCCACGCTCGACGGAGAGGGCGCCGGCGCCACTGGGCTGCTGTTCGTCACCGGCGGCACCCAGACCCGCATCGGCTCGCATCGGCTGTTCGAACGCCTCGCCGCGGCGCTCGCCGCCGAGGGCATCCCGTGCTTCCGTTTCGACCGGCGCGGCGTTGGGGACAGTGGCGGGGCGGATCCGGGCTGGCGGGGATCGGCGCCCGATCTGGCCGCGGCGACCGCGGCCTTCCGCAGCGCGTCTCCCCGGCTGGAGCGCGTGCTCGGCATCGGGCTCTGCGACGGCGCGACGGCGCTGGCCCTGTTCGGCGGCGAGGCCGGGCTCGCCGGCGCCATCCTGCTCAACCCCTGGCTGGTCGAGGCGGAGCCGGGGGAACCACCTCCGGCCGCGATCAAGCACCATTATCAGACGCGCCTCAGCAGCCTGCTCGGTTGGCGGAAAATCCTTGCTGGATCGGTGTCTTGGACGAAAGTCTTGAAAGGGGTTGGGAAGATCTTCTCAGGCTCGGACAGCAGCCTGGGCGACGAAGTGGCGGCGGCGCTCGCCGCTTCGCGCTTTCCGGTCGAAGCGATTCTCGCGACCGACGACGGCACCGGCATCGCCGCCCGCCACGCGCTCGCGCGGCCGGCCTTCGCCGGCGCGCTGCGACGCCCGCCGCTGCTGCTCGAGACGAGCTCCCACACCTTCGCCCGGCCGGGCGATCCGCAGCGGCTTCTCCATGCGGTGCGGGAGAGCCTCGCGCGTTTCGAACCGCAGACCTGGAGCGCGATCGGCTGAGGTGGAAGCATTTCGCGCTTCCACCGTCGGCGTGAATCGCGCTCCATTCAGATGGTCTAGGCCGCGACCGACGCCTCGAATTCGGCCTCGGCCAGGAAGCGCTCGGCGTCGAGCGCGGCCATGCAGCCGGTGCCGGCGGCGGTCACCGCCTGGCGGTAGGTCTTGTCCATGACGTCGCCGCAGGCGAACACGCCTTCGACATTGGTGCGGGTGCTGCCGGTCTCGACCTCGATATAGCCGTCCTTGTCGAGCGCCAGCTTGCCCTTGAACAGCTCCGTCGCCGGCGAATGGCCGATCGCGACGAACCCGCCCTCCACGTCGAGCCGGCTGATCTCGCCGGTGCGGGTGTCGCGCAGGTCGAGGCCGACCAGGCCTTCCGGCGTCCCGCCGGCGACGAACCTGTCGACGGCCTTGTTCCACAGGACCTTGATGTTCGGATGCGCGAACAGCCGCTCCTGGAGGATCTTCTCGGCGCGCAGCGTATCGCGGCGGTGGATCAGGGTGACGTCGTGGCTGTGGTTGGTCATGTACAGCGCTTCCTCGACCGCGGTGTTGCCGCCGCCGATCACCGCGACCTTCTTGCCGCGGTAGAAGAAGCCGTCGCAGGTCGCGCAGGCGGAGACGCCCTTGCCCTTGAGATGCTCCTCGCTCGGCAGGTTCAGCCATTTGGCCTGGGCGCCGGTCGCGATGACCAGCACGTCGCCGGTATAGACCGTGCCGCCGTCGCCGATCAGACGGAACGGACGGCGCGAGAGATCGACCTCGACGATATGGTCCCACTCCATCTTGGCGCCGACATGCTCGGCCTGGGCCTGCATCTGCTCCATCAGCCAGGGACCCTGGATGACGTCACGGAAGCCGGGATAATTCTCGACGTCGGTGGTGGTGGTGAGCTGGCCGCCGGGCTGGATGCCCTGGACGACGATCGGCGCCATGCCGGCCCGGGCGCCGTAGATGGCGGCGGAGAGGCCCGCCGGGCCGGAGCCGAGGATCAGCATGCGGGTGGAATGGGTAGCGGTCATCGTCTCACAATCTTCAGGTTTCGAGCAGGAGATAGGGTGCCGGGGAGGCCCGGCGCAACCATCCATTTGCCGCCTCCGCCCGCCGCTGGTAGAGGCGCCGGCATAGCGAAAACAGCGAACATGGAGAGGCCGCAATGAACGCGCCCGCCAGCATTCACGACAATCCCCTCGGACTCGACGGATTCGAGTTCGTCGAATTCACCGGCCCGGATCCCGAGGCCCTCGCCGGCCTGTTCACCGCGCTCGGCTTCACCCACCTCGGCAACCACCGCTCGAAGAACGTCCGGCACTATGCGCAGGGCGACATCAACTTCATCCTCAACATGGAGCCTTCGGGCCAGGCCGCTGATTTCCGCCAGGCGCACGGCCCCTCGGCCAACGGCATGGCGTTCCGCGTCAAGGACGCCAAGCGCGCCTTCGAGATGGCGATCGAGCGCGGCGCCACCGCCGTCGAGACGCCGCGCGGCCCGGGCGAGCTCGAGATCCCGGCGATCGAGGGGATCGGCGGCTCCTATCTCTACCTGGTCGATCGTTACGGCGCCGAGCAGATCTACGACGTCGATTTCGAGCCCGTGGCCGGCGCGGCGCGCGACTCCCGCTCGGTCGGGCTCCACACCCTCGATCACCTCACCCACAATGTGAACCGCGGCCGGATGAATCACTGGGCGCAATTCTACGAACGCATCTTCAACTTCCGCGAGATCCGCTATTTCGACATCGAGGGCCAGCAGACCGCCCTCCTCTCCCGGGCGATGACGGCGCCGGACGACAAGATCCGGATCCCCCTCAACGAGAGCCAGGACGAGCACAGCCAGATCGAGGAGTTCCTGCGCGAGTATAAAGGCGAGGGCATCCAGCACCTCGCGCTCGCCACCGACGACATCTTCGCGACGGTGGACGCGCTCCGCGCCAACGGCATCCGCTTCCAGGACAGCCCCGAGACTTATTTCGACATGATCGACCAGCGCCTGCCGGGCCACGGCCACAGCGTCGACGAGATGCGCAAGCGCCGGATCCTGATCGACGGCTCGCCGGAGACGGGGGAAGGCCTGCTCCTGCAGATCTTCACCGAGAACATGATCGGGCCGATCTTCTTCGAGATCATCCAGCGCAAGGGCAACCAGGGCTTCGGCGAAGGCAATTTCAAGGCGCTGTTCGAGTCGATCGAGCTCGATCAGATTCGCCGCGGCGTCCTTCCCTCTGCCGGCGCCGGCCACTGAGCCGGGGGGCGGCACTCTCCACCCCCACTCCCCTTTGTCCCAGCGTGCCGGGCAGTCCCAAGGGCGCTGCCCGGTGGGATGGGGCGCCCCCCTGATTAGCTGTGCGCAGGGCCTTGAACAGCCTGCGGATTTGCTGTTATCTCCTGTGATGACACCGGTGCCATTAGGCAACCGACCGGAATAATCCGGCGGTACCGGCTGGGTGGGAGGACCTATGATGACTCGTTTCTCGAGAAGCCTTTTCGCACGTTCGGTCTCGACCGGCGCCCTCGTGATCGCCGGGTTCGCGGCGGCTCCGGCCTGGGCGCAGGAGGCCCAGCCCGACGAGGCGGCGGCACCGATCGAAGGGACCGGTTCCGCGTCTCAGGAGGAAACCGGTGTCGCCACGTCGGCCGAGAACGACCAAATCGTCGTCACCGGCTTCCGCGCCAGCCTCGAGAACGCGCTGAACGTCAAACGCCGGTCGAATCAGATCGTCGATGCGATCACCGCCGAGGACATCGCCGACTTCCCTGATGCCAACCTCGCCGAGTCGATCCAGCGTCTGCCGGGCGTGTCGATCGATCGCGAGAACGGCGAAGGCCGCTCGATCACCGTGCGCGGTCTTGGCGGCGACTTCCAGATGGTCCGCCTCAACGGCGCGGATGCGCAGGCGGTCGCGGGCGGGATCAGCTCCGACGCGGGCGCCAATCGCACCCGCGGCTTCGATTTCAACACCTTCGCTTCCGAGCTGTTTGGCGGGATCAAGGTCACCAAGTCGACCGCGGCAGCCAATGACGAAGGCTCGCTGGGCGCGATCATCGATCTCACCACCGGCCGACCGCTCAGCCTCAAGGAAGAGCGGCTCGCGGTCGGCGCCGAGGCCGAATATCGTGAGAACGGCGGCAAGGTGAACCCGCGCCTCACCGGTCTCTTCTCGAAGCGGTTCGGCAACACGCTCGGCATCCTCGGCTCCTTCGCCTATCAGAAGCAGGAGCAGCAGATCGACGCCTACCGCCGGAGCATCGGCGCGTTCGAATATGCCTATCGCAACTCGCAGATCCAGGGCGTCACCCCGAACGTGTTCGGCTTCGCCCGCCCGAGCAATGCGGGTACGGGCGCGACCTTCGGATCGGATCCGGCGGCCTATGCGCTGGTCACGCCGACCACGATCATCCCGGCCCTCCCCTCGATCGGGCGCCAGAATCTGGAATACGATCGGATCGGCGCCACCTTCACCACCCAGTGGCGGCCGACGAGCCGAACCGAGATCATCCTCGACGGCGTCTATTCGCGCTTCCGGCAGGACAGCACGGTCAACGCGATCACGCCGATCGGCCTCAATCGCAACGGCACCAACGCCCGCGTCACCCAGAACACGCTCCGTGCCCCGAACACGGCCAACGGCCTTGCGGACCGCATCGCGCTCTATCCGAATTGCGTGCCGTCGGCGGCGATCGACTGCGGCCAGTCCCTCTACGGCGGGGGCCTCGTTCCGGGCACCCGCGCGAGCTTCAATCCGAACAACCTCAACCCGTTCGATTATTACAATTCGCCGACCTCGCCCGGCTTCGTGCCGACGGCGAACCAGACCGGCTTCTACACCCAGCTGATCGGTCGCCCGAACACCAAGATCCGCGAAGCCCATGTCAACGAGGCCGGCCAGGCCGATTATCTGCTGCTCGACGATGTCGACTGGCGCAGCTCGGCCGACGCCCAGTTCGGCAACACCCAGTTCAAGCAGGGCACGATCAACGTCACCCAGGAGTTCACCGACCGCTTCCGCGCCGAGGGAACGCTCGGCTGGTCGAAGTCGAAGTTCCGCGGCACCGGCTTGCTCGCCGAGTTCAACGCCATCGATCGCGACGGCTATACCTATGACGAGCGCGGCGACGGCATCATGCCGGTGTTCAACCCCGGTTTCGACGTCGCCGATCCGAACCAGTGGACGCTGGTCAAGGGCCTCTCCACCATCCGCTTCTTCGACACGCGGGTGGACAATGAGTTCAAGGTCGGTCGCCTGAACTTCGCCTGGGACTTCAACGACGCCTTCACCCTGCGCTTCGGCGGGACGTGGAAGCAGTTCGATTATGCCGCGGCGCAGGGGCGCCGCGAGCAGGACATCGAGGCGATCAACCCGACTTTGCTCGAGGCCGGCCTCACCAGCGGCGACCTCGGACAGGTGCTCGGCTTCGGCCAGGGGCTGACCGTCTCGGCCGGAACGCCGACGAGCTTCTTCGCGCCGAACCTCGACGCCTTCCGCCAATATTTCGGAATCGACTGCAATTGCATCAACAAATGGGGCGATTATCGCGCGGTCATCGACGGACGCGAGATCAACGCGGTGACCGAGAAGGATCTGTCGGGCTTCGCCCAGATCGATTTCGACACCGAGCTGTTCGGCAACCCGCTGCGCGGCGACATCGGCGTGCGGGTCGCGCAGACCAAGGTCAGCGGCCGCGGCAACGTCGGCGGCTCGCGCAGCTCGGTCGGCCTGCCGGTCGAGGCTCACAATGAATATACCGACGTGCTCCCCTCGGCGAACATCGTCTACGAGCCGGTCGAGAACTTCCTCGTCCGCTTCGCCGCGTCGAAGACGATGTCGCGGCCGCAGCTCGGCGCGCTGACCCCCGGCACGACCTCGTTCGCGACCGGCCTCAACGCCACCAACGCGCCGGCCGTCACCGTCGGCAACCCGTATCTGAGCCCGTTCCGCGCGACCAATTTCGACCTGAGCTTCGAGAAATATTTCGGGCGCAACGGCATCATCGCCCTCACCCTGTTCCACAAGGACCTGAAGTCCTTCCCGCAGCAGATCGCCACCGAGGCGCCGCTGTCGAGCGTGTTCGAGTCGGCGGTCTACGAGCAGATTCTCGACTCGATCACCAGCCCGACGCTGCGCGAGTACACCGAGGCTGGAAACGTCTGGGCGATCCGCCAGTATCAGGATGCGCCGGGCGGCAAGATCAAGGGCTTCGAGGTCAACGTTCAGACGAACTTCGATTTCCTGCCGGCACCCTTCGACGGCATGGGCATCACCGCCAACTACACCCACATCGAGTCGAAGCTGAGCTACCTGACCAGCACGGTGCTCAACACCACCCGCACCGGCCCGCCGACCGCCGCGAACACCTTCGCGACCGGACCGTTCCTCAACACCTCGCCCGACGCGTTCAACGCCACCCTCTATTACGAGAACGACGTCTGGTCGGCGCGCGTGTCCGGGGCCTACCGCACGCGCTACGTGAATCGCTTCCCGCTGGCGAGCGGCACCTGCTCGGTCGGCACCACCACCCAGAACGGCGGTCCGTGCAACTCGCCGGTGATCGGGGATTTCGGCTTCACCGAGAACCAGCTCAACATCGATGCGGCCTTCTCGATCAACGTGACCGACTATCTGAGATTCACCCTGGAGGGACGCAACCTCACCAACGAGCCGAGCTACCGCACGATGTACGCGGACAGTCCGGTGACGCAGACCTACCAGAGCACCGGCCGCATCATCACCGCGGGCGCGCGCCTGGTCTTCTGATCCACGATCAAGCGGAGAGAGCCCTCCCCGCGCGGGGAGGGCTCTTTGCTGGGCGCTGCCTGCTGGTCACGGGCGCCAGTCCCCCAGAACGCGGCGGAAACGCGCTGCCTGCGCGTCGCCGAGCTGCCGCCGCGCGGCATGGCGGCCGCCGCCGGGGCCGCGGCTGCGATATTCGAAGAACCGCGCGTCGCCCGGCTCGAGCCGCATCGGATAGCCTCCGGGTCCCTTGTAGCCCATCCAGGTCCAGCCCTCGGGCGCGACATGGGCGTCCATCCAGCAGTCGAGCCACGCCGCGGCGCCGAGCAGCGCGGGATTCCCACCGGCCCGCCACGGCCGGCCGAGCCACACCGAGCCGTCGGGCAGGCCCGGCTCGCGGGTCAGCCGACAGTGATCGAAGACGAAGCCGATCGGCTGGGCGCGCGGCGTGCTCGGCGCCGCGACATAGCCCTGCAGCGTTTCACCGGGCCGCAGCCGCGACCGTATCTCGCAGCGCTCGAACAGCGCCGCCGCGCCGCCGAAGATGAAGTCGATGCTGCCCGCGATCAGGCAGTCGCGCACCGCGGCGCGTCCGGCGCGAAGGTAGAAGGTGTCCTGATGGCCGAGCAGGTCGACACTCTCGATCACGCTGCGATCGGCCGCGTCGCCCAGCGCCAGGGCCACTGCCTGCGCGCCCTCGACCCGGCGGTCTCGCAGGTTGGCGACATAGTCGAAGCCATTCTCGATCGTGAGGTTGCGCGCGACGAAGCCCGGCGCCTCGACCGTCAGCGTCGCCGAGCCGTAGGTGCCCCAGCTGCCGCCGCCCGGTTTCGCCTGTCCCGCCGCGGCGGAAGCGCTCAGCACGCTCGTCCGGCGATCCTCTCCCACCAAGACAAGGTTGGGGCGCCGGACGGCCAGCTTCTCCTCCCATTTCCCGCGGCCAAGCAGGATCCGCCACGGCCGATCGCCCGGCGGCGCCGCGGCGAGCGCGGCGGCGAGGCTGTCGTGGGTGCCGCCGCGATGGCGGACCATTGCGTCGAAGCCGCCCGCGGCCTCGAGCCGGCTGGGGCCGAGCGCCGCCAGCGCCGCGAGCCCGCTGCAGACCGAGCGGCGATCGACGCTCACGGCGCGCCGACGAGGCCGTTCAGCCACTCCTCGACATTGGTGTAGCCGTCGCCGTCGCGGTCCGCGGCGCCATCGGCCGCATTCCCGGGGTCGAGCCCGTGCGCTGCCTCCCAGTCGTCGGGCATTCCGTCGCCGTCGCCGTCGCGCCACGGCTGTCCGGGGGCGAGCGCCGGCCAGCCGCCGACCTCGCTCTGGCTGTCGATCAGCCGGCCAGTGCCGGTACGGACCGATTCCACCACGCGCACGTCGACAGGGTCGCGGACAAGCGACGCTCCGGCGGATGCCAGGATCCGGGCCGCCGCGCTAGCTGCCGGATCGCGCTTCACCGGCGGCGCGCGCAACGGGCCGGCCAGCCTGTATTCGTCATCGCTGCGGCCGGAGACGAGGCTCCAGGGATCGTTCGGCGTGCGGCCGTTCATCATGTTGCCGGCGAACCAGGCGTGGGCGATCGGGTTCCGCTCGTCGAAGGCGATCGCCTTCTTCGAATCCGGTCCCGTGCGGTAGCTGTTGTCGACGAAATTGTAGGCGGCGTGCGACGCCTTCTCGCCGCTGTCCGCATTGTAGCCGGAATAGCCGCCGCCCCAATTGTAGAAGAGGTTCGATCGGATGTCGTAATAGGCGCCGACGCTGTCCTTCTCCGGCGGGAGGTAGTTGCCCGGTCGCGGCATGCGGGCGCCGTGATGCGCCCAGAGATTGTGGTGGAACGTCATCCATGCCCCCCGCCCGCCGCGCAGCAGCGAGCCATAGCCGTGCTCGCCTTTGGCGTGCAGCGACTTGCGCAGGGATTCGGAGATGATCGACCATTGCACGGTAACGTCGCTCAGGTCGTCCGCCGCCGTGCGGTAGGGCGAGCCCGACGAGAGGGTCTCGTCCACCGACCAGCTCGCCGAGACGTGATCGACGATGATCCTGTGCCCGCGGCTGATCGTGAAGGCATCGCTCTCCACCTTGCTCTCGTCGCCGAGGCGGCTGCGAAGGTAGCGTACGACCACGTCGTCGGCGGCGATTTCGAGATGGCGGTCGCGCAGGGTGATGCCGCCGCCCGGTGCGGTCTGCCCGGCGATGGTGATCCGGCCGTTGCGGATGACCAGCGGCTTCTTCAGCTCGATCGTGCCGCCGATGTCGAACACGACGAACCGCGGCCCTTCCGCTTCCACGGCCGCCCTCAGCGAGCCGGGCCCCTTGTCCTCGAGGTTCGTCACACGGAGCACCCGGCCGCCGCGCCCGCCGAGCGCGAGCCGCCCTGCTCCTTCGGCCCCTGGAAAGGCCGGCAATGCGTCGCCCGCCTGGGGCGCCGCAGCCGCGGCCGCGCCGCTGAGGAGAAGGCCGATGATACCGAGCCGTCCAATGCCCGACCCGGCAGTTGCGACGAGATCGCCACCCTTCGCCGTCCGACCTGCGTCCTGACCCTGCCATGCCTGCGGCGCAGCGCCGCACCCGTTCCTCCCGGCCATGTCCTCTCCCGTCTTGCTGCGGCGATGGCCGAGCATCGCACGTCTGGTAACCGGTGTCACGTGCTTCGGCGAGCCGTGGCACCCGCGCGGCTAAGTGCCGATTTTCGCGTTGGATTAACCAGGACTCGCCTATAATGAGGACATGGGATGGCGCCACGGCGCCAGCGGGCTTTTGTAAAGAGGAACCTGGACGTGGGGGGAGCCATCGCTCTGGCCGTCGGCATGCTGTCGAGCTACACCTTCTATCGGCTGAAGGATCAGGAGGATCTGCGCGGCTGGGAACGCAAGCTGTTGCGGCCCGCCGGCTATATGCTCGTCGCTTTGTTCCTCGGCCTCTCGGTCCTGCTGTTCGGCACCATCGGCTTCGGCCTGCTCGAAGCCTGATCCTGGGGCGGGCCGCGCAGCCGGGACCGGCCGCAGCGCCATCCGCCGCTCGGACGGTCAGCCGCGGCGGTCGAACAGCCTGCGTTCGCCGCCGCCGAACGCGCCGCTCAGGAAGGCAAGGTCGGGCCTGATCTCGTCGAACCGGATGCTCGAGGCGGCGGGATTGAAGCCGTTGCGGAAGCCGGACAGGGCCAGCCGGATACCGGCGTCCTGCAAGGCGCGCAGATTGCGCATCGTCGCGCCGGCACGGCTGAGGAACTGGGTTTCGCTGAGCTCCACCGTCAGTCGCGCCCGATCGAGGCCGCTCATGTCGAGCTGGGTGACGATACGCTCGGCGGTCCAGTCCTCCTGCCATTCGGCCGCGGTCAGCGTCAGGCAGAGCATCGTCTCTGCGGGCCAGCCGGCGGCGAGGCTGCAACCTTCGCGCACGACCAGATCGGTGCGGGCGCGGGCGAGGAACGCCGGCCGTTCCTCCGAGGCCTTCAACACCCGCTCGCGGCTGCGCATTCGCGCGATCCGCTCCGATGCCCCTCCTTCGAGGTCGGAATTGTAGAAGCGATAGCTGCCACCGCCCGCGCGTTTGGCTTCGTGGAGCGCGATGTCGGCCGCGCGGAACAAGGATGCGTAATCGTTCCCGTGGTGCGGAAAGCAGGCGGCGCCGATCGTCGCGCCGGGGCTGAGGGTGCTGCCGCTGCAGGCAAAACCCTGGTTGAGGCGCGCGGTCAGCTCGACCGTCTGGCCCTCCCCTCCGGCTTGCTCGCCGGGGACGTAGAAGGCGAGCTCGTTTCCGCCCATGCGGCCGGCAATCGCGCCCTCCGGACACGAGGCCTGAAGCCGCCGTGCGCTCTCGACGAGGAGGGCGTCACCCGCGGCATGGCCATAGACGTCGTTCACCGACCGCAGGTTGCCGATCTCGATCAGGAAGACGGCGCCCCGTTGCTCGGCCGCAGCGGCCGCCGCGAGAGTGGCGCTGAGTTCCTCGCGAAAGGCGTGACGGTTGAGAAAGCCGGTCAGCGCGTCGTGTCGGGCCAGCGCCTGGGCATGCTCCTCGGCGCGCTGGCGGGCGAGGACCTCACGACGCAGCGCCCGGCTGGCTGCGGCGACGCGGAAGAGCAGATAGGCCGCGAGGCCGGCGCCCCACAGCCCGAGAAGCAGGAGATAGAATTCGGCCTGGGTCATCAGCCGCCCCTCGACGGTGACGCCGTGAAGCTCGAACTGATGGCTGCCCAGCGGCGCGCCGTTGCCGGTGAGAAGCTGCAGCGCGACGATGTTGCCGAACTCTGTGCGCCCGAGTTCCGGCGGCACCTTCTGCTCGGTCAGCCACCAGCCGGCGACGGCGAAGTTGGCCATGGCGAGATCGGCGCGCGCAGGCCCCTGGCCGACCCGCAGCTCCAGCGTATTGTACTTGGTGCTGCCGGGCACCTCGACCCTGCTGTAGCGCGGATCGAAATTCCTGAGGTTGAGCCGGAGACTCTCCGCCGGTCCTCGATAGCTGTAATCGACCAGGATTCGCTCCGCGCGCGACAGATCGAACCCGCTCCGGTCGTCATCCGCCAGATCGAGCTCCAGTCCGCAGAACGGGAAGCGCGTGCGGCCGCCGAGGGTGCAAACCCAGCCGGATCCGCGCGCGCGCATCGTCGAGCTGCCGCCGAGCAGCTGATCGCTGTGCGGCCTGACGATCCCTGCCGCCATGCCTTTCGCGTAGAGGATCTGCTGCCGCTCGAGCAGGCGATCCTCGCCGGCGACCGCCGCGAAGGTGGCGGCGAGAAGCAGGAGAAATGCGAGCTGCAGGCCACGGTGCTGGCCGAGCGCCGGCGGCTGCCAGCGGCCATCGCCGCCGAAATGCGTGAAAAAGCCGGCCGCCGGCACTCTGCCCGACGATCGGGAAGACGCCCTGAGCGGGAAGCGCCAGCGGCGCGTGAGAGGATCGCTCGCGGTGATCACGCGTCTTCGCGTAATCGTTGATCCTTAATAACGCGTAGACGATGCCCGGAGGGCAGGTGCGTAGGCTGGTGCCGAAGCGGAGCTCAGGCGGCGATGCGAAGCCCGCCGGCCCGGGCGAGCCAGGCCCGCGCCTGCTTCTGGGCCTCGGCGATCTCGGCGCGCGTCATCTCGTCCGCCACTTCACCCCGGCAAAGCTGGGCCTCGACGCTGCCCTGGAGCGCGGCGAGGTTGAACCATTTGTGCGCTTCGACGAGGTCGATCGGCGTCCCGTGCGCGCCGGAAGAATAGATGGCGCCGAGCTCGAACAGGGCATCGACATCGCCCCGTTCCGCGTCGGCGATACGGCTGGCGGCAAGAAACTGCGCCTGCTTGTAACTGATTCCCATGAAAATCCCCCTCGCTGAAGTCCCGGCGGATAGACATCGACGGCATTGGTGACTCAATTAAGAGGATTCTCTTACGGGCTTTTCCGGGTGCGGATCGTCGGCTCCTCGCGGAGTTTCGATCGGCTGCCCCGTCAGCCTCGGTTGCGGATGATCGCCTGCGCCTCGCCGCGAAACGGGAGCAGGCGCCCGGCGCGATACACGGTCTCCCACTGGCCGCCGCCGCGGACCTGGAGGATGCGCCCGCGACGGCCCGTCACCAGGATCCGCGCCTCGCCTGCGATCCAGGCGTCGAGCATCGCCTCGAAGGTCTCGGCCACGTCCTCGAACGGGAAGAAATAGGACCAGAAATCGGCGACCCCGAAGTTCAGCTCGTCCATGTTCTGGAGGCCGAGCGTGATCGGCAAAGACAGCCCCGGCTGCGCGGGGAAGCTCCAGAGCAGCTCGATCGGCGGCTCCGCGGCTGCTTCCCAGCGAAGCCCGTGGCGCGCCGCGACGCGACGGAACAGCCGCTCGGCTTCCTCGGTGCAGTCCCTACGCATCAGTGGAAGCTAATGGAACGGGACGCCGCGCGGCAATCGGCCAGTCGCGGAAGGAAGGCAGCCATTGCGGGCCTCGCCCGCACGTGGGAAAGGACGCGCCATGTGGCTTCTGCTGACGATGATGGCTCTCCCGCCGGAGCCGTTCGATTTCGCCGCCCTCGATGGGGCGATCGAGCGGTGCGAGCGCAAGATCGCTTTGCCCGTCTTCGCCGCCGAGGCGCAGCGGCGCAGCGCGTTCCTCACGGCAGCCTATCAGGAGCAGGCGGCGATCGCGGCCGAGCGGGTCGCGACGGTGGCAAGAAGGCGCGCGCTGCGGGAGGCTCCGGTCCGGCCCGCCGTCCCACCCGCCGCGGCAACGACTCCGACCGCGACGTCTCCGGCGGAGACCGATGCGGAGCTGGCGCTGCGACTGCTGTCTCTCGAAGATCGCCAGCAGGCGCTCGACGAGGCCCGTCGGCTCGAGGCGATGCGCCAGGAAGCCGTCGACATGAAGCGCGGTTATTTCCTGACCCACTGCCCGTCCGGGAAGAAGGGCGACTGACCCACCGCGCAGCTGCGCCCTGCCGCTGGCGCCCGGCGCGTTGATCTCGATGTCGGACGATGTGGTAGCGGAGGAGGGACTTGAACCCCCGACACGCGGATTATGATTCCGCTGCTCTAACCAGCTGAGCTACTCCGCCCCAAGGCGCCGCGCCGCCGTCTCCGGCGGGCGTTGCGGGCCTATACGGAGGGCCTCGGGCACCGTCAACTGGGCACGCGCGACTGGCGGCGCGAGCTTCTCACCGCGAGCGCCCGCTGCGCTGACGAGCACCGGCCGTCCGCGTCGCGCAGCGGTCTCGCGCGTCTGATGGGTGCCCACCATCCGCGGCCCGCGCGGGAACCGCCCTGCCCCTCTTGTCGTTAGCGGGCCAAAACGGAGACGTGCCGATGGAATTGCTGACCCCTCTCGAAACGCTGTGCAGGATCATCATCCGGGCGCGGGAGAACGAGGCCCAGGTGCCGGCGCAGGACCCGGACGAGGATCCGGACAATGTCGATGACTTCGACGACGAGAGCGGCGCCGGCGCCCTCTCCACGCTCGAGGACGAGCTGAACGACGTCGAGGAGGAGCTTCGCGCGACGCTCGACGATCTCGCCGACGATCAGCTCGCCGAGACGCTGGCGCTCGCCTGGGTCGGGCGCGGGACGTTCGACGTCAGCGAGTGGGACGATGCCTTCGCCGAGGCCAGCGACACCGATCCCGAAAGCGCGATCGACGATCTGCTCGACATGCCGCTGCTCGCCGCGCACCTCGAGGCCGGCCTCACCGCGTTCGACTACAGCTGCGATGGCGTCGGTCAGCTCGACTGACGGGCGAGGCGCCACCGGCCGCTCAGCCTCGGAAAACGTGTGCCTTCACTCTCTCCCAGGGTCCGCCGAGGTACCGCCAGGTGGCGAGGCCGCGGATCGCCAGCGGACGGGGCGTGAAGGTCGCCCGCAGGGCTGTCTGAAGGCGCCGCGCGTCGCGTGACTGCACCTTGTTCTGGATCGTCACGTGGGGCCGCCACGGGGCCATGTCCTGAGGCGTGAGCAGGCCACGCAGCGCCTCCGCGAGATCGTAGCGTATGTCCTCCAGCTCCTCGCTCTCGACGCGGAGCGCGGTGCCCTCGCCGAGATCCATCACTCCGGTCATGGTGGCGCGGGGCGGCGGCGTCGCCGCGTAAAGCGAAAGCCGATGGTCGAGTTCGTCGGCGACGCTCGGCGGCAACTGGCGGAACAGGGTGAGGTGCGCCGGCACCTGGTTGCGCTCGGCCGGATAATGGGTGCGGCGAAGCTCCTGGAGCCAGCCATTGTCGCCGTCCCCGAACAGGGCGGTGACGATCAGCGGCGCGGTGCTCAGATTTCCACCTGGCTGCCGAGCTCGACCACCCGGTTCGGCGGCAGCTTGAAGAACTCCATCGCGCTTTCGGCGTTGCGCAGCATCCAGGCGAACAGCCGCTCGCGCCAGATCCACATTCCCGGCCGCGACGAGGCGAGCAGGGTCTGGCGGGCGAGAAAGAAGCTCGTGTCCATCATCTTGAACGCGGGGCCGCAGGTCTCGACCTTCGCCAGCGCCGCCGGCACGTCCGATTCCTGCATGAAGCCGAAGCGCAGGACGAGTCGGTAGAAGCCGCTGCCGAGATCGGTGAGGTCGAAACGCCGGCCTTCCTCGACATAGGGCACGTCCTCGATCTTGACGGTGAGCAGCATCACCCGCTCGTGCAGCACCTTGTTGTGCTTGAGGTTGTGGAGCAGCGCATGCGGCACGCCGTCCGGCGCGGTGGTCATGAACACGGCGGTCCCGGGAACCCTTGTGGCGCTGCTCGCCGCGGACTTGACGAAGATCTCGACCGGCATCGAGGCCTCGCGCATCCGCGCCAGCATCAGCTTGCGGCCGCGCGCCCAGGTGGTGAGGAAGGTGAAGGCGACGAGCCCGATCAGCAGCGGGAACCAGCCGCCGTCCGGCACCTTGGTGAGGTTCGCCCCGAAATAGGCGAGATCGACCAGAAAGAAGAGCGCGAGCAGCGGCACGGCCAGCCACGGCCGCCACTTCCACAGCGAGAACAGGACGACCGACAGCAGGCACGTGTCGATGAACATCGCGCCGGTCACCGCGATGCCATAGGCCGCGGCGATGTTGGTCGAGGTCTGGAAGAACAGGACGAGCAGGATCACCATCACCAGCAGCGCCCAGTTGATCACCGGGATGTAGATCTGGCCGACGGCGGCTTCGCTGGTGTGCTGGATGCGGAGTCGCGGGATGAAGCCGAGCTGGATCGCCTGCTGGGTGACCGAGAAGGCGCCGGAGATCACCGCCTGGCTGGCGATGATCGTCGCCAGGGTGGCGAGGATGACGAGCGGCAGCCGCAGCATCTCGGGCGCGAGCAGGAAGAACGGATTCCTGATCGTCTCGTTCGCGGTGACCGGATCGAGCGACAGGATCATCGCGCCCTGCCCCATGTAGTTGAGCATCAGCGCCGGCATCACGAAGGCGAGCCAGGAAAGGCCGATCGGTCGCCTCCCGAAATGCCCCATGTCGGCGTAGAGCGCCTCCGCGCCGGTGACCGCGAGAACCACGGATCCCAGCGCCAGAAAGGCGCTCCAGCCGTCGTGAAAGAAGAAGTTGAGCGCGTTCAGCGGATTGAGGGTCTCGAGCACGATCGACGGCATCAGCACGATATGGGAGATGCCCAGCACCGCGATGGTCAGGAAGTAGACCAGCATGATCGGCGCGAAGAACGCGCCGACCCGGGCCGTGCCGACCGACTGGATGGCGAACAGGCCGACGAGGATGCCGACCGCGATCGGCAGCACGTAGGGCGCGAAGCTCGACTGGACGGTGGTCAGTCCCTCGACCGCCGAGAGCACCGACATCGCCGGCGTGATCATGCTGTCGCCGTAGAAGAGCGCGGTCGCGAACACGCCGAGCAGGACGATGCCGGAGGTCCATTTCTTGGGTCCGCCGCGCGCGGACTTGCGGTTGATCAGCGCGAGCAGGGCGAGGCTGCCGCCCTCCCCCTTGTTGTCGGCGCGCATGATGACGCTGACGTATTTCAGCGACACCACGATCATCATCGACCAGAAGATCAGGCTGAGCACGCCGACGATCTCGGCCGGACCGTGCGGTAGCTGATGGTGACCGGCGAAGGTCTCGCGGAAGGCGTAGATCGGGCTGGTGCCGATGTCGCCGAAGACGACTCCGACGGCGCCGGCGGCGAGCCGGGCAAGGCCCGACTGCGGGTGATGCCCGGCGGGACGATCCGCGGGCAGTTCAGGAGCGGCGGCTGCGTTCATGGGTCGAGAAGGGACGGGACGTCCGGATATCCTCTGTCACGCCCGGGCATCGCCAGGGTCGGCGGCCATTACCACCGCTCCGCTCAATCCGCAACGGCGACAAAACGATCCGCACCCTCTATAGGCGCGCCACAATCAAAAACGGAGAGTCTTCCCATGCGCGTCGGGGTCCCGAAAGAGATCAAGAACAACGAATATAGAGTCGGGCTTACTCCCGCCTCGGTCGCCGAGCTGGTCAGCGCCGGCCACGAGGTCGTGGTCGAGACCCGCGCCGGCCTCGGCATCGACTTCGACGATCAGGAATATGTCAACGCCGGCGCGCGCATCGCCGCGACGGCGGCCGAGGTCTTCGCCCAATCCGACATGATCGTGAAGGTCAAGGAGCCCCAGGCGCAGGAGATCGCCCTGCTCGAATCGCGGCACCTCCTGTTCACCTACCTCCATCTCGCCGCCGACAAGCCCCAGGCCGAAGGCCTGATGAAGTCCGGCGCGACCTGCATCGCCTACGAGACGGTCACGTCGCATGACCGCTCGCTGCCGCTGCTCAAGCCGATGTCGGAAGTGGCCGGCCGGATGTCGATCCAGGTCGGCGCCCATTATCTCGAGAAGGAGCAGGGCGGCCGCGGCGTGCTGCTCGGCGGCGTTCCCGGCGTCGCGCCGGCACGGGTCGCGATCTTGGGTGGCGGCGTCTCCGGCGTCAACGCGGCCCAGATGGCGGTGGGCATGCGCGCCGACGTCACCATCTACGACATCTCCAACGCGCGTCTCGCCGAGCTCGACATGTTCTTCGGCAGCCAGATCAAGACGGCCTATGCCTCCAAGGCGGCGATCGCCAAGGCGGTCACCCAGGCCGAACTGGTGATCGGCGCCGTCCTCGTGCCCGGCGCGGCGGCGCCGAAGCTGGTCACGAGGGACATGCTGAAGACGATGAAGCGAGGCTCGGTGCTGGTCGATATCGCGATCGATCAGGGCGGCTGCTTCGAGACATCCCGCCCGACGACGCACGAGGATCCGGTGTTCGAGATCGACGGCGTGATCCATTATTGCGTCGCCAACATGCCGGGTGCGGTCGCCCGCACCTCCGCCTTCGCGCTGAACAATGCCACCCTGCCGTTCGTGATCCGCCTCGCCAACGCGGGCGCCGAGGCGGCGATGAAGGCCGACCCGCACCTCGCCAACGGCCTCAACGTCTCGGGCGGCCGGATCCGCCATCAGGCCGTCGCCGAGGCGCTCGACCTGCCGTTCGTGCCGGTCTGAGCGACAAGGGAACGGAACATATGTGGAACGCGTCCGTTGATCGGGAAACTCCCCTTTGACGGACGCGAACCATGACCGACAGCAAGCAGACCCCGCCCACGCCGGAAAAGGATCCGGACGAGTGGGTGACCGGCGACGAGAGCATGACCGGGCCCCAGGCCTCCTATCTCAAGACGCTCAGCCAGGAGGCGGGAGAGACGTTCGATCCCGAGCTCAGCAAGGCGGAAGCCTCGAAGAAGATCGACGAGCTGCAGCACGAAACCGGACGCGGCATCGATCACTGACGCCGGCGGCGCCGAGCCCTTCGTACCGGCCACGGACCAGCGAGGCGCCGCGTCAGGCTGGTGCTTTCACTCCGCCGTGATGGGCGGCGGCGGAAGGGGCGGTGCATCGGCGCTCTCCAGCACCTCCTCCTTGTCCTCCTCCAGATAGAGCCGGCGGATCAACACCAGGACGACGATGGTCAGCGGCGTCGCGAGCAGCACCCCGGCCACGCCGAACAGGATGCCGGCGGCGATGATCCCGAAGATCGTGACCGCCGGCGGCAGGTCGACCATCCGGTTCTGGAGGAGCGGCATGACGAGGTTGCCCTGGACCTGCTGCACGGCGATCAGCACGCCGATCGTCCAGAGGCCGGTGTCGGTCCCTTGCCCGAAGCCGAGCACCACTGCCGGCACGCCGGCGAGCAGAACGCCGAGATAGGGCACGAATTCGGCGAGCCCGGCGACAAGGCCGATCGCCCAGGCTGCCGGGACACCGACCAGCCACAAGCCCAGGCCGGTCGCGACGCCGACGAAGACCATGCCAAGCGCCTGCCCCTTCAACCAGTTACGAAGCGACTCAGAGATTGCATCGAGCGTCTCGGCGGCGGGAGTCTGCGCCCGCGTCGGGATCAGCCGCAGCAGGCCCGTCGCGTAGAGCGTCGGCTGGGCGGCGAGATAGATGCCGCCGATCAGGACGATGGCGAAGCCGGAGAGGCCTCCGCCGACCGCGGCCAGCGCGGTGGTCGCCGCATTGACTACGGCCTGGCCGCTCGGCGCCAGCCCCTGGGCGCGCTCGAGGATCGCCACGCCCATGCGGGAAGTCTCCAGCCGGGCCTGCAGATTGGCCCAGGCCGCTGGCAGGCGGGTCGCCAACTCGGCGAACTCTCCCTGCAGGGTCGTCCCGAAGAAAGCGAAGGCGCCGCCGATCAAGCCGAGCAGCCCCAGCACGGTGAGGCCAAGGGCGATGCCGAACGGCAGCCGCGTCCGGCGTCGCAGGGCGTTGGTGATGGTCAGCAGGATCAGGGAAACCAGCGTGCAGGCGAACAGCAAGAGCAGCAGATCGACCAGCATCCACAGCACATAGGCCGCGGCGACGGTGGCGATGACCACCGCCGTCGCCCGGAACACGCGTTTCTCGAACGTGTCCCGCCGCGGCCGGTGGCGGGAGGCTTCGTGCCGGAGGATCTCCGACTGTTCGCTGAAATTGGACATCCCTTCGCGACTCCCCTGCCTCACTTCGGTTCCCCGCCCCTGCGGCGACGCCCTTGCCCGGTCAGCGGATCGCTCCGGCCTTGCGCGCCTGATCGACGAGGGCAAGCTGCCGCTCCAGCTCCGCCCGCCACGAGGCGGTGGGCGGCGCCAGGGCGAGCGCCTTGCGCCATTCCTGCTCGGCCTCGGCGAAGCGCTGGTTCTGCGCCAGCGCTATGCCACGAAACAGGTGCGGCCCCGGATGCTTGGGCGCGAGCACGATCGCGCGGCGAAACGCCAGGTCGGCGGCCGGCGTGAGCAGTCCGCCGGCATGCGCGACGAGCACGTCGCCATAACCGGTCCACAAAGTCGCGTTGCGCGGTGAGCCGCGCAACCCGGCGCGGATCAGGCCGGCGGCATCGCGCGTGTTGCCGCTGCGCCGGAAATTGTCCGCCATGATCAGCCAGCGATCGGCGGAGTCGAACTGGCCGAACATCTCCCGCCGGAGCGTCATGAACGGGCTGTCGGGCGGCGGCGCCTGCTCCGCGGCGCTGCGCGGCGATCCGGCGAGATCGGGCCGCCCCTGCCAGGCATAGCCGGCGAGCGCGAGCAGCAGGGCGGCGACGACGAACTGCAGCGGCCCCTTCTCCAGGCGCGCGAAATGCCACAGCGCGGTGAACACGATCAGCGCCATGATCAGGATGATGAACCAGCCCATCAGCGCGCCTTTCGCCGGAACCGGCCGCGTGCGAGCCAGAGACCGAGCGCGAGCAGCACCGCCGGTGCCGCCCACAGAGGCCAGGTGACCGGCTCGACCGGCGGCTTGTAGCTCACCCAGCTTCCGTAGCGCTCGACCAGCCAGGCGCGGATCGCTTCCGGCCTTTCTCCGGCCGCGATCCGCTCGCGCACCAGCGAACGCATGTCGCCGGCCATGTCGGCGTCGCTGTCCGCGATAGACTGGCCCTGGCAGACGAGGCAGCGCAGGGTCTCCATCAGCGCCTTCGCCTCGGCTTCCTGGCGCGGGTCGGGCAGCTGCGCATAAGCGTAGGGCGCCGCCGGCGCGTTGGACTGGGCGTGGGACGAGGACGCGGTCGCAGCGGCGAGCGCGACGGCGAGGAGCCGAGCCGATTTCATCGCGCAGCCTCCCAGGCGGCGACGATCCCGTCGACATCCTCGGGCCGGATCTCGCCGATGTGCTGGTGGCGGATGATGCCCTTGCCGTCGACGACGAAGGTTTCGGGCACGCCGGACGAGCCGATCGCGATCTGCACGCGGCTGGTCGGATCGTCGCCGATGCGCTGGAACGGATCGCCATGATCGCGCAGGAAGCCTGCGACGTCGGCGCTCGTATCGCGGATCGCGATCGCGTCGATCGGCAGCCCCCGCGCCTTCAGCGCTTCGAGCTGCGGCGCCTCGACCCGGCAGGGGATGCACCAGCTGCCGAACACGTTGACCAGTCGCGGCGCGCCCCGGCGCAGATCGGCCGCGGCGAGGCCGGGATGGTTCGGCACGATCGGCTTCAGCGCGAAATCGGGCATCGGCTTGCCGACCATGCGCGAGCGGATGATGGCGTCGCCCGGCGCGTAGAGCCGGAAGGCGAACGCCAGCACCACCGCTGCGAACAGCGCCAGGGGGAGGAACAGCAGGACCTTCCTCATGCCTCGTCCTCCCGGGCGGCACGCCGGCGCCGGACGCGGCCGAGCAGGGCGAGCAGGCCGCCGAGCGCGACGAGGCCGCCGCCGAGCCAGATCAGGGTGACGAAGGGCTTCCACCACAAGCGCAGCTGCCAGCGCCCCTTCTCATCCTGCTTGCCGATCACCGTATAGAGCTGGCCGTCGAGGCGCGTGGCGATCGCCGCCTCGCTGGTCTCGGTCGGCGGCGAGTGGAAGGTGCGGGCCTGGGGGCGCAGCACGAACGGGCTGCCGTCGCCACGGCGGGCGGTGAAGCGCGCCTGGATCGCCGACCAGTTTGGCCCGGCGAGCGGCTCCACGCCGTCGAAGCGAACCCGATAGGGGCCGACGGACACGGTCTCGCCGATCGGGGCCGCGACCAGCGTCTCCCGGGTGAACGCGGCCTCCGACGCCATTCCGGCGAGGCTCACCGCGATACCGAGGTGGGAGATCACCATGCCCCAGACGAACAGCGGCGTCCGGCGCAGGTTGCGCTTCCACAGCGGCGCCAGGCTGGCCGCACCGACCCCGAAGGCGAGCACCAGGCCGAGCAGCGGCAGGAGGCCGATCGCGGGAAAGAGGACGAGCAGGGCGGCCAGCGTGAGCGCGGTCAGCCCCAGCGGAACGGCGAGGCGCCGGGCCATGGCGCCGATCCGGTCGCGGCGCCAGCGCAGCAGCGGCCCCGCCGCCATGACGGCGACCAGCAACAAGGCCAAAGGCCCCGAGACGCTGTTGAAATAGGGCGGACCGACCGAGAGCTTCTCGCCCGACAGCGCCTCGATCAGCAGCGGATAGAGCGTGCCGACCATGACGATGCCGAGGATCGCGGAGAGCAGCAGATTGTTGACGACCAGCGCCCCCTCGCGGCTCACCGGCTCGAACGTCGATCCCTCGCGCACCGTCCCGACGCGGAGGCCGAACAGGGCCAGCGCGCCGCCGATGTAGAGCACCAGCAGGACGAGGATGAAGGCGCCGCGCTGCGGATCGACCGCGAAGCTGTGCACCGAGGTGAGGATGCCCGAGCGCACCAGGAAGGTGCCGATCATCGACATCGAGAAGGCGACGACGGCGAGCATCACCGTCCAGGCGCGCAGACCGTCGCGGGTGGCGAGCACGGTCACCGAGTGGAGCAGCGCGGTCGCCGCGAGCCAGGGCATCAGCGAGGCATTCTCGACCGGATCCCAGAACCACCATCCGCCCCAGCCGAGTTCGTAATAGGCCCAATAGGAGCCGGCGGTGATTCCGAGAGTCAGGAAGATCCAGGCACCGAGCACCCAGGGCCGCATCGCCCGGGCGAACGCCGGGCCGACATCGCGCGTGACCAATGCGCCCACCGCGAAGGAGAAAGCGATCGAGATGCCGACATAGCCGAAATAGAGCGTCGGCGGATGGAAGGCGAGGCCCGGGTCCTGCAGCAGCGGGTTCAGGCCGTTGCCCTCGGCCGGCGCCGGGAACAGGCGGTCGAACGGATTCGATGCGAACAGCAGGAAGGCGTAGAAGCCGAGCCCGATCGCCGCCTGGGCGGCGAGGGTCGCAATCAGCGTCCGCTCGGGCAGCCGCCGCTCGAACAGGGCGACGGCGGCGCCCGCGCCGGCGAGCACCGTCACCCACAAGAGCATCGAGCCTTCGTGATTCCCCCAGGCGCCGGCGAATTTGTACAGCCAGGGCTTTGCCGAATGGCTGTTCGCGGCGACGAGCGCGACCGAAAGGTCGGTGCGCAGGAAGAGCTGGATGAGGAGCAGGAAGGCAAGGCCGACGAGCGCCGCCTGCGCGACCGCGACGGGGCGCATCGCCGGCGCCACGTCGCTCCCGCCCGGGCGCAACGCGGCGATGCCGAACAAAAGCTGCAGCAGCGAAAGCGCCGCCGCGAGCCACAGCGCGGCGAGCGCGGTCTCGGCGATCACTTCAGGCTCTCGCTCTTGTGCTCGCCCGTCTTCACGTCGAGCTGCGGCGGCATGTAATTCTCGTCATGCTTGGCGAGGATCTCGTCCGCGACGAACAGCCCGCCCGCTTGGAACCGACCTTCGGCGACGACCCCGCTCTCCTCGCGAAAAAGATCGGGCACGATGCCCTTGAAGCGCACGGGGATAAGGTGCGGGCTGTCGTCGCCGACCAGGAAATCGATCGTCACGCCGTCCGGCGCGCGACGCACCGAACCCTTGCGCACCATGCCGCCGATGCGGACGTTACGGTCCTGCGGCGGGCCCTGGCGGGCGACGTCGGCCGGTGCGTAGAAATAAGCGGCCTGCTCCTTCAGCGCAGACATGGCCAGGAGGACGGCGCCGAGCACGGCGGCGACGGCGAGGACGAGCAGGACCAGACGCTGGTTCTTCGCCTTCACCGCTCGCCTCTCAATGCGTCGGCCTGGCGCTCGGCGCGGCGCATCGCCGTCCAGCTCGCCGCAACCAGCCCGATCGTGCCGGCGCCGGTCACGGCATAAGCGGCCAGGATGAAGCCCCAGTGGCTCATCTCACATTCTCCTCAGCCGGGCTTCGACCTTCTGCCGCGCGAGCGCGGCGCGCATCCGCATCAGCACCACCGCGCCGAACAACAGGGTGAAGCCGAGCGCCGAGGCGAGCAGTGGCCAGAGCATCGAAGCGTCGATGCTGGAGCTCCCGCGCAGGAAGGAGATGCTCTGCCCCTGGTGGAGCGTGTTCCAATATTCGACCGAATAATGGATGATCGGGATGTTCACCGCCCCGACCAGGCCGAAGATGGCGGTGATCCGCCCCTCCCCGCCCCGCTCCCGCTCGGCGTCGTCGAGCGCGATGAAGGCGATGTAGAGGAACAGCAGGATCAGCATCGAGGTGAGCCGCGCGTCCCACTGCCAATAGGTGCCCCAGGTCGGCTTGCCCCACAAAGCGCCGGTAATCAGACAGATCGCGGTGAACGCCGCGCCCGGCACGGCGATCGCGCGGGCGGCCACCGCGGCCAGCGGATGGCGCCAGACCAATTGCATGAAGCTCGCGATCGCCAGGCCCGTCCAGCCGCCCATCCCGAGCCAGGCGGCCGGCACATGGACGTAGAGGATGCGCACGCTCTCCCCCTGGAGATAGTCGGCGGGCGAGGCGAACAGCCCGACGGCGAGCGCCGCGACGATCAGCAGGCCGCCGCTCCAGCCAAGCCACGGCGTCAGCGGGCGTGCGATTTTCAGGAAACGGGCGGGATTCGCGAAGATGTGCATTTTGCACACCCTCTAGAGCCTCGCAGCGCGGCGGGGAAGCGCCTCGCAAGCTTCTCCACGTCCAGGCGGCGGCGATCGCCGCCGGCTCGAGGGCAATCGATGGTAAGGGGTTTCGCGGCCGGCGCGACTAATAGAGAATACCGCAGTTCTTGCGGCCCCGAATCCAGCGCCACGCGATCGGGAGCCTTTCGTGTTGCTCTCGCGTCGCGCGCTTGAGCACGACTTCGCGGTGCTGGCCGCCATTGCCCTGGTAGGTGCAGCGGAAGCGCCCTGCGTCGCCGACTGGCGCGCATTCCAGATACCGGGGGATCTCACACTGGTAGCTCGCGCCGGGCTCGAGGGTCCGCGGCATCGCCGCGCCCATCGCATCGCTCACCTCTCCTGCGGAAGGCCCCGCGACTGGCGCGTCCTTGGGCGGCTGCGTGACCGCGGCGCAGGCGCCGAGCAGCAGGAGGAGGGAGAGCCGGCCGGAGAGCAAGCCGCGTGCCATTCCGCAGGATCGCTCAGTCCCGGCCCGGCCGCAACGGTGGACGTCACCATCCCGGATCGATCCACAAGCGCTTCAGCACGCGCCGCAACGGGCGGAGCCGCGCTCCGGGGTTGCGCACGCCCGCCGCTCCGGCGCAAGGCGGCCCTTGATGGCCTCCCCCGCGCGTCCCGAGCAGAACCGCGTCGTCGGTATCGCCCTACGGCTTTGCGCGGCGACCTGCTTCTCTTTCATGGCGGCGTCGATCAAGCTCGGTTACCGCCACGGCGTCTCGACGCCGGAGCTCGGCTTCTACCGCTTCGCCTTCGGCCTGCCGCCGCTGATCCTGTGGATCGCCTGGAGCCGCAACTGGACGGCCTGGCGCACCGCCCGCCCCCTCGCCCATGTCCGGCGCGCGGTGATCGGCCTCTCGACGATGCTGATGGGGTTCAGCGCCCTCGCCTACCTTCCCCTCGCGGAATCGACGACGATCGGTTTCGCCGCGCCGCTCTTCGCCGTCGCCCTGTCGGCGCTGGTGCTGAAGGAGCCGGTCGGCATCCACCGCTGGAGCGCGGTCGCGATCGGGTTCGCCGGCGTGCTGATCGTCATGCGCCCGGCGGGCAGTCAGTTGCCGGCGCTCGGCCTCGCCCTCGCCACCGGCGCGGCATTCGGGGTCGGCATTGTCACGATCACGATTCGCCAGATCGGCCGGACCGAGGGGACGCAGACCACCGTCCTCTGGTTCACCTGCCTGTCGGTGCTCGCGCTCGGCACGCTGCTGCCGGTCTACGGCCGCGCCCACGACGCGACCACCTGGGCGATCCTGTTCGCGCTAGGGACCGCCGGCGGTCTCGGCCAGCTCTTTCTGACCTCGTCTCTGCGCTACGCCCCGGTCTCGGTGGTCGTGCCGTTCGATTATTTCCAGTTGCTCTGGGCGGTGCTGCTCGGCTGGCTGATCTTCGCCGATCACGCGCCGGCGACCACCTGGGCGGGCGCCGCCGTGATCATCGCCAGCGGCCTCTACACTTTGTATCGCGAGCACAAGCTTGGCCGCGACCGGCCCAAGGCCGACGCGCCGCTCTAATCCTCCCCCAGCTTGCTGGGGGAGGGGGACCGCCGCCGCCAGGCGGTGGTGGAGGGGCAGTCCTGAATCCTCTCCCCGCCCCTCCGCCGCGAGGCTCCGCGTCGCGGTCCCCCTCCCCGAGCAGAGCTCGGGGAGGAATGGCTTATCTTCCGATCAGCCGCATCGCCATCGAGTCGGCGACCTCGGCCGGATTGCGGCCGGTGGCGGCGCTCTCCGCCCAGATCTGCTCGAGCCGGACCGGGACCTGCTCGATCCGCGCCTTCACCCCGGCCGCGTCCGCGTCGCGAAGGTATTCGGACGAGACGTTGATGATGCCGCCGGCATTGATCACATAATCGGGGGCGTAGAGGATGCCGCGCTGGTGGATGCGCTGACCGTCGGCCGGCGTCCCCAGCTGGTTGTTGGCGCCGCCCGCGACCACCGGCACGTTGAGCGCCGCGATCGACTCTTCGGTGAGGATCGCGCCGAGCGCGTTCGGGCTGAGCACGTCGGCGGCGATCGTCATGATCTCTTCCGGCGCCACGACGGTGCCGCCGACCTCGGCCGCCAGGCGGTCGGCGCGGGCGCGGTCGATGTCAGTCAGCGTGATGCGCGCGCCTTCCGCAGCCGCGCGGCGCGCCACGCCGCCGGCGACGCTGCCGGCGCCCTGGATGGCGAGGTGGAGCCCGTTCAGGCTGTCCTTGCCGAGCGCGCGGCGCACCGCCGCCTTGATGCCCAGGAACACGCCATAGCTGGTGTGCGGACCGGGATCGCCGCCGACCTCGCCCTCGCCCACCGGCAGGCCGGCGATGAAGCGGGTGTGCTTCGAGACGGCGTCGAGATCCGCGACGGTGATGCCGACGTCCTCGGCCGTGACATAGGCTCCGCCGAGGCGCTCCACCGCGCGGCCGAAGGCGGCGAGCATCTCCGGAGTCTTGGAGCGGGCCTCGTCGGCGAGGATCACCGCCTTGCCGCCGCCGAGCGGCAGGCCGGCCATCGCGTTCTTGAAGCTCATGCCCCTGGAGAGGCGCAGCGCGTCGCGCACCGCCTCGGCGGGCTCGGCATAATGCCAGAAGCGCACGCCGCCGGCGCCGGGACCGACATGGGTCGAATGCACCGCGATGACGGCGCGAAGGCCGCTCTCGCGGTCCGTGACGAAATGAACGATCTCATGATCGTCGAAGTCGGAATACTCCCACGGCAATTGCATCGACTGGTCCTGTAATTTTTCGGAGGGTGCAGGTGGGGCGATCGAGGGGACTTGAACCCCCGACCCTCGGTACCACAAACCGATGCTCTAACCAGCTGAGCTACGATCGCCACTGCGCACGAGGTGCGGGGGCGCAATTAGGGCGGCGGCCCGGAAGCGTCAAGGAAGTTTCGGCGAGCAGCGTGGAGGCGCGCGCGGCGCCCTCCGGCGCTCAGCCCAACTCGCTGACCCTGGTGCCTTTCGAGGGCAGCTGCAGCTCCGTCACCACGCCTGCCCGCGGATCGATGAAGCCATTGATGATCTGCAGCAGGCCGTCCTTGCCGAACATCTGGTAGAGAGCATGCAGGCCGTTGGCGAGGTCGCCGGTGAACTGCCAGGTGAACTCGTTGAGCCGGCAATTGTCCATCGACAAAGCCCCGCCGCCATAGATGAAATGGACCTTCTCGAAGCTGCAGTCGCGATAGCTGTTGCCGTCCAGCCTGACCTCGCCCTCGAATGCTTGACCGACAAATTCCATGGCCGTCCCTCTCTGTGTCGCGTCTGTCTAGCTTGCCGGTGCCCCCTGTCCAGCCCTCCCGTTCCTGTGTCGAGCACCGGCGTTCAGGACGACGCATGCAGCGCCGCATCTCGCGAAACCTTTCGCGGCACGGCTCATTGGGACTGCGAGCGCAATTTCGGAGGTTCGCCATGCCGAGGCACAAGATCGCGATCGTCGTGGGCAGCCTGCGCAAGGACAGCATCAACCGCAAGGTCGCCCGTTCGATCTGCGCCTTCGCATCGGACAGGCTGGATTGCTCGATCGTCGAGATCGGCAGCCTCCCCCTCTACGATCAGGACAGCGATGCGAACCCGCCCGCCGAATATGTCCGCTTCCGCGAGCAGATCGCGGCCGCGGACGGAATCCTGTTCTGTACGCCGGAATACAATCGCGGCGTCCCCGGCGTGCTCAAGAACGCGATCGATGTCGGCTCCCGCCCCTACGGCGCGAGCGTCTGGGACAAGAAGCCGGCGGCGATCGTCAGCGCGTCTCCCGGCGGCATCGGCGGATTCGGCGCGAACCACCAGCTGCGCCAGGCCTGCGTCTTCCTCAACATGCCGGTCATGCAGCAGCCGGAAGCCTATCTCGGCCACGTCACCGACGACAGTTTCGACGGCGAAGGATGCCTCAGGGAGGGGCCGCTGAAGCAGCTCGTCATGTCCCTCGCCGCCGCCTTCGCCGATTGGGTCGATCTCATCGTCCGCTCGCGCCGCCTGCTCGCCGAGGACCGCGCGCATGTCGACATGGCGGACGGCGTCGCCGGCAACGGCTGAGCGCGCCGTCTGGCCTCAGCAGTCGACGAGCCCGAGCCGCTCGCGGCGGCTCCAGCGGCCGATCATCAGCACGGCGACTGACGCGAGCCCCGTCGCCAGCCCCGTCCAGATGCCGACGCCTCCCCAGCCCAGACCGAAGGCCAGCGCCAGGCTCACCGAGATTCCGATCACCCAATAGCCGAGCGCGGCGTAGATCATCGGCACCTTGGTGTCGTTGAGGCCGCGCAGCATCCCCGCGCCGACGACCTGGGCGCCGTCGACGATCTGGAAGATCGCGGCGACGAACAGGAAGGAGACGGCTAGCGGGATCACCCGCGCGTTCGCCGGATCGGATTCGTGGAGGAAGAAGCCGACGAGCCGCTCCGGCATCGCGAGCATCACCAGGGCGGTGCAGGCCATGAAGCCGACGCCGAGGCCGAAGGCGGTCCAGCCGGCAAGCGCGATCCCGGCCCGGTCGCGGCGGCCGTAGGCGAGACCGACCCGCACCGTCACCGCCTGCGCGAGGCCCATCGGCACCATGAAGGTGAGCGCCGCGATCTGGATGGCGATGGCATGGGCGGCGATCGCCTCGGCGCCGATCAGCCCCATCAGGAAGACGGCGGCGTTGAACACGGTGATCTCGAGGCCGAGCGTGACCGCGATCGGCAGTCCGAGCCGCCAGACCTGGGCGAAGCGTTCCCGGTCAGGGCGCCAGAAGCGTCCGAACAGCCGGTAGCGGCGGAACTTCGGATGGACGCTGACGACCAGCGCCATGCCGGCGAACATCAGGAAATTTGCGGCCGCGCTGCCGATGCCGGCGCCGAGCAGGCCGAAGGCGGGCAGGCCGAACTTGCCGAAGATCAGGGCGTAATTGGCGAGTCCGTTGAACAGCACGGCGGCGAGACCGACGATCAGGGACCAGATCGGCCGCTCGAGCGCCGAGACGAACGAGCGCAGCACCAGATAGAAGAGGTAGGGCAGCAAGCCCCATTGCAGAGCGCGGACGAAGCGTTGTGCATTTTCGGCCAGCACCGGGTCCTGGCCGATTGCGACCAGGATGGCGCCGCTGTTCCACAGTATGATCCAGACCGGCAGAGCAATGGCGATGGCCGCCCACATCGCCTGGCGGACGGTGCGGCGGACGTCGCGCACGCTGTGCCGGCGGGCGCCGAGCTCGCGCGAGATCATCGGCGCGGCGGCGGTGACCAGGCCCATGCCGAAGATCAGGAACGCATAATAGATGTTCACGCCCAGCGTCCCCGCCGCGAGCGTGCGGGGTCCCGCCCAGCCGAGCAGCACGACATCGGTGGCGTTGATCAGCGCCTGGGCGATGTTGGTGAGGATCAACGGCCAGGCGAGCGCGACCGTCGCGCGGACCTCCTCGCGCCACGGAGGGCGTGCAATCGTGCCGCGCTGTTGCATGGCCGCGCCCTAGACGAAGATTGCCTGGCGCGAAACGGCCTTTCCTTGCGGGTGACGGTGGCGAAGTGGCGAGCGCCGGTTGCGGCACGCCCCCTCCCCTCCCATCTCCGCCGCAATGACACCGCTTTCTATTCTCGATCTCGCGCCGATCCCCGAAGGCTCTGACGCCGGCCGGGCCCTCCGCAACGCCCTCGAGCTCGCCCAGGCCGGCGAGCGGCTCGGCTACCGTCGCTTCTGGATGGCCGAGCACCATTCGATGCCCGGCATCGCCAGCGCGGCGACCGCCGTCGGGCTGGCGTTCGTCGGCGCGGGCACCCGCTCGATCCGCATCGGCGCCGGCGGGATCATGCTCCCCAACCATGCGCCCCTCGTCGTCGCCGAGCAGTTCGGAACGCTCGAATCCCTTTTCCCGGGGCGCGTCGATCTCGGTCTCGGCCGCGCTCCCGGTACCGATCGGGCGGCGGCAATGGCGTTGCGCCGCAACCTCGCCTCGGACGAAAACCAGTTCCCGCAGGACGTCGTCGAGCTGATCGACTATTTCAAGCCGGAGCCGCAGCGCCGGGTTCGCGCCATTCCCGGCGAGGGCCTCGTCGTCCCGGTGTGGATCCTCGGCTCCAGCCTGTTCGGCGCGCAGCTCGCGGCGATGCTCGGCCTCCCCTACGCCTTCGCCTCGCACTTCGCCCCGGCGGCGATGATGGACGCGATCCGCGTCTATCGCGAACGCTTCCAGCCGTCCGAGCAGCTCGACCGCCCCTATGTGATGCTCGGCTTCAACGCCTTCGCCGCCGACAGCGACGAGGAAGCGCAATTGCTCGCGACCTCGGTCATGCAGGCGTTCGTCAACCTGCGCACCGGCCGGCCGACGCAGCTGCCGCCGCCGGTCCCGGGCTATCGCGAGAGCCTGCCGCCGGGCGCCCAGGCGATGCTCGACGAAGTCCTGTCCTGCTCGGCGATCGGCGCGCCCGCAACGGTGAAGGCGGCGATCGAGGATTTCGTCGCCCGCACCGGCGCCGACGAGCTGATGGTGACATCGCAGATCTTCGATCCGGCGGCGCGGCTTCGCTCCTATCGCATCGTGGCGGAGGCGGCGGGGCTCGAGCCGCGTCAGGGCTGACGCGCGTCGAGCTCCTTCACCAGCCGCTTGGGGGCCTGGGCGCGATAGCTCTCGTCGACCCAGTCCTTGAGCTGGTCGAGGCTCGGCATCTCCTCCGCCGACGGCGTGAAGGTCACCCACCCGCTCTTGCCGAGGCCATAGCGGGTCGGCCTGGCATAAGGCAGGTCGAGCGCCACCGGGTGCGTGTACGGAAGCTTGACCGAGACGCTGAACGGCTCCCCGGCCGCGGCCAGATAGGCGAAGGTCTTGTCCTTGACGGCAAGATCGTCATGGCCCGGCCAGGGCGATTTCGAATGGGCCCCGGGGAAAGTGAGGCCCCAGGCGCGGATCTGCGCAAGTAGCTCGTCGCCTGTCATTCTTCCTCTCCTTCGTCTGCGAACCAGGCGAGCCAGCGGCCGACACAGGCGTCCAGCCGTGCCCGCTCCAGCACATAAGCACGTTCCCGCCCCCGCCTCTCGACCGACACCAGCCCCGCCTGGCGAAGCAGGCCGAGGTGCCGGCTCGTCGTCGGCCAGGTACAGCCGAACCGGTCCGCGATCTCGCCCGCGGTCATTCTCCCACCCCGGAAGCGCAAGGTCAGCAGGATCTGGCGCCGCGACGGGTGGGCGAGGGCCGCGAAGATCCGGTCCTCCGCGTCGATGCGCGCCCGCGGATCGCCGCCGTCAGGCGCCGCCAAGGGCAAGTGGCCGGAAGCGCGGGAACTCCATCGGCGGCCGCCCGTCGCGCGCCTCGACCATGCCGCCCATCGGCTCCCAGATCGCCATCACCTCGGGCATGCGATGCGCCATGTGCGGCGCCTCGGCATTGGCCCAGCTGAAGATCTCGACGAAGGTCGGCCCCTTCTCGTCGTGGGGGTCCTCCGAAGGAACGGCCTCGAAATGGACGGCCGGTGTCTCGCTGACCAGGCCCGCGGCGTGCAGCGTCGGCCAATGCCGCTCCAGCAGGGCGATGAAATCCTGACGCCGGTCGGCGCGGACTCGATAGGTGCAGATCACGCTGTGCTCGTTCCAGTGCATCTTCGCCTCCTTCGCAGCGGCCCATTTAGCAGTTTCGCTAAATGGCGCCAAGCAGGGGAACCCGAAACCGCCTCGCTCGCTCCTTTACCAAGGAGACGACCATGGCGGACGACAGGACGAAGATCACCAACGGACCCAACGAGCGTGCGGTGAACGAGAACATCGCCGGCACGGCGCCGGGCATTCCCGACGACGCCCGGGGGCCGGGCGAGGAACTGCCGGAGCCGCCGAGTGACGAAGAGGTCGCGCGCGCGGCCAAGACCCTCGGCGCTGCCACTGCCGACAGGCACTGACGTCCTGGACAACCGGACGGCCTCAGCTCGAAACCAGCCGCTGAACCGCCGCGGGCGTGACGCCGCTCACGCTAACCAGCTTCAGCCGCGACTTCTCGCCGGACACGATACGGGCCGCCGAGCGCGGCACGTTCAGGCTTCGGGTGAGAAACGCGATCAGGGCGGCGTTGGCGGCGCCCTCCACCGGCGGCGCGGCCAGCCGGATCGCCAGCGCGGTCTTGCCCTCGCCGACGTCGACCAGGCCCGCGACCTCGTCCCTGCGGGGCGCGCGGCGTCAGCCGAACCGCGATGCGAACCGCGTCGCCGTCGATCGTGTAGCAGGTCATCGCTGGAGAGCCGGCGTGGTGGGCGCGGTAGGGATTGAACCTACGACCCCACCCGTGTGAAGGGTGTGCTCTACCACTGAGCTACGCGCCCACGCCGTATCCGCTGCGGCCTCGTGGCTGTGGCGGACGTGAAGAGCGGCGCTGGATCGCGCCGCTTGCCGGCGTCCTTAATGCCGCTCCCATCCTCTGTCCAGCGGGGAAAACGGCGCACCGGCGATGGCGTTGGGAGGGCCGACGCCCCTCGGGGCGGTCCGCTCGGGGCGCCCCCGCGACCCTCCCCAGAAGGTCAGCGGCCGACAGAATCCTTGAGGCCCTTGCCGGCCTTGAACTTCGGCTGGGTGCTTTCGGCAATCTGCATCGGCTCGCCGGTCCGCGGATTGCGGCCGGTCGACGCCTTGCGGCGGGAGCAGGAGAAAGTACCGAAGCCGACGAGACGAACTTCGTCGCCCCGCTTCAGCGCGTTGGTGATCGCATCGAAGACCCCCTCGACCGCGCGGCTCGCATCCCCCCGGCTAAGCCCGGTCGTCTCGGCAACCTGGCCGATTAGCTCCTGCTTGTTCATCTCTCCCGAACCCCTGTTACTGGACTCGCGGTTGACCCGCGTGGAGGCATGTAAAGTCAGGAGCGCAGCGCGAGTCAAAAGGAAAGCGCGGTTTTCCGGAGAAAACCGCGCCTCCTTGGCACAGGATCGCCGATGCCGCAGGCCTTGGGGGCGGGCCGGTCGGCCCGATTTCGCCCCCCGTCGGCTCCGATGCGCCGACGCGCCACGGCGGTTCAGTGGCGGATCGGAAGCCCCAGCCCTTCGTCCTTCGACGCCAGCTCGGCGGCCGGGACGGTGGCGAGATCGTCGGCCTCCGTCCACTCGATCGGAGTCACCGGCGCGGCGAGCGCCAGGGCGAGCACCTGATCGACATGGGCGACCGGCACGATCTCCAGCGCCGTCTTGATCGAGTCCGGAATCTCGGCGAGGTCCTTCTCGTTCTCCGCCGGGATAAGCACCTTCTTGATGCCGCCGCGCAGCGCCGCGAGCAGCTTCTCCTTGAGGCCGCCGATCGGCAGGACGCGGCCGCGCAGGGTGACCTCACCGGTCATCGCGACGTCGCGGCGGACCGGGATGCCCGACAGCGTCGAGATGATCGCGGTGACCATGCCGATGCCGGCCGACGGGCCGTCCTTCGGCACCGCCCCTTCGGGCAGATGGACGTGGATGTCCTTGCGGCCGAAGATGCTCGGCTTCACCCCGTAGCTCGGGCTGCGCGCCTTCACGAACGAGAAGGCCGCCTGGATCGACTCCTGCATGACGTCGCCGAGCTTGCCGGTGGTGCGGATCTGCCCCTTGCCCGGGACGGTGACCGCCTCGATGCTGAGCAATTCGCCGCCGACCTCGGTCCAGGCCAGGCCGGTGACCGCGCCGATCTGGTCCTCCTCCTCGCCGACGCCGTGGCGGAAGCGCTGGACGCCGGCGAAATCCGCCACATTCTCGGGTGTGACCTCGACCCTCTCCGCCTTGCCTTCGAGGATCCGGCGCAGAGCCTTGCGCGCGACCTTGGCAATCTCGCGCTCCAGCGTACGGACGCCGGCCTCGCGGGTATAGTGGCGGATCAGCGTGCGCAGCCCCTCCTCGGTGAAGCTGAGCTCGCCTTCCTTCAGGCCATGCGCCTCGATCTGCTTGCCGATCAGGTGGCGGCGGGCGATCTCGACCTTCTCGTCCTCGGTATAGCCTTCGAGCCGGATGATCTCCATGCGGTCGAGCAGCGGCTGGGGCATGTCCATCGTGTTCGCCGTGGTGACGAACATGATGTCGGAGAGATCGTAGTCCAGCTCCAGATAATGGTCCTGGAACTTCGAATTCTGCTCAGGATCGAGCACCTCGAGCAGCGCCGAGGCGGGATCGCCGCGGAAGTCCTGGCCGAGCTTGTCGATCTCGTCGAGCAGGAACAGCGGGTTCGAGGTGCCGGCCTTTCTCAGGTTCGAGACGATCTTGCCGGGCAGTGAGCCGATATAGGTGCGCCGGTGGCCGCGGATCTCGGCCTCGTCGCGCACGCCGCCCAGCGACTGGCGGACGAACTCGCGGCCGGTGGCCTTGGCGATCGAACGGCCGAGCGAGGTCTTGCCGACGCCGGGCGGGCCAACGAGGCAGAGGATCGGGCCCTTCAGCTTGTTGGTCCGCGCCTGCACGGCGAGATATTCGACGATCCGGTCCTTGACCTTCTCGAGGCCGTAATGGTCCTCGTCGAGGATCGCCTGCGCCTCGGCGATGTCCTTCTTGACCTTGGACTTCTTGCCCCACGGCAGCCCGAGCAGGACGTCGAGATAGTTGCGCGAGACGGTCGCCTCCGCCGACATCGGCGCCATCGCCTTCAGTTTCTTGAGCTCGGAGGTCGCCTTCGCCTTGGCTTCCTTGGACAGCTTGGTGCGCTCGATCTTGCGGCCGAGCTCGGCGAGCTCGTCGCCCTCGCCTTCCTCGCCCTCGTTGCCGAGCTCGCGCTGGATCGCCTTCAACTGCTCGTTGAGATAATATTCGCGCTGCGTCTTCTCCATCTGCCGCTTGACGCGGCTGCGGATCTTCTTCTCGACCTGGAGGACACCGAGCTCGCCTTCCATGAACGCGAAGGTCATCTCCAGGCGGCGGACCGGATTGAGCTCGGCGAGCAGGGTCTGCTTGTCCGAGACCTTGATGTTGATGTTCGCGGCGACCGCGTCGGCGAGGCGCGACGGCTCCTCGATCTGGCCGAGCTGGACCGCCGTCTCGGCGGGCAGCTTCTTGTTGAGCTTGGAATAATTCTCGAACTGCTCGACCACGGAGCGCATCAGCGCCGAGACTTCGGCGCCGCTCGGCTCCTCGACCTCGATCTCCTCGATCTCCGCGACGAGGTGCGCGCCCTCGCTGGCGATCGACGTCAGCGAGGCACGGCGCTGACCCTCGACCAGCACGCGAACGGTGCCGTCGGGCAGTTTGAGCAGCTGGAGAATGGTGGCCACGACGCCGAGATCGTAAAGCGCATCGCGATCGGGATCGTCCTCCGCCGGGTCGAGCTGCGAGACGAGGAAGATCTGCTTGTCCTCGGCCATCGCGCTCTCCAACGCAGCCACCGATTTGTCGCGCCCGACGAACAGGGGCACGATCATCTGCGGGAACACCACGATGTCGCGAAGCGGGAGGACGGGGAATTTCTGAGTCATTGGCACTCCACTGGGCCCGTGCGGCCTTGTCCCATCATATATGGGAAAGCCGCCGAGGGCATCAATGGACACCCTGCCCTTCCCGGGCACCCGATCAGTTGAAAGCGGGCAGCCTGCCGCCGCCCCCTGCCGGGGCGGCGGCAGCGCGGATCAGAACTTCACCGAAGCTCCGAACTTGAAGTTCCGCCCGAGGATGCCCGGGAAGTAGGTCACGGTGCCGCCGAGTGCCGGAGTCGGGAACGGGTTCTTCGTGTCGAACACATTGTCGACCACCAAGCGCACGGAGAAGCGGTCGTTCACCTCGTAGCGAAGCGACGTATTGAAGAACAGGAAGTCGTCGACCCGCGGGAACTCGTACGTATTCTCCTCGGCGTCCGGGTCGTTCAGCGTCGGTCCAATATACTGCGCCTGCCACTGCCAGGTGAGGCCCTCGTTCTTGTAGGTCGCATTGGCGGTGAACTGGTGCTTGGAATAGCCGATGCTGTTGCGCAGCGTGGTCAGGTCGCCCTGGCCGACCCGGAACTCGAGCTCGTTGTTGTAAATGTAGTTGACGCCGAGGTTCACCGTGCTTCCGCCGCCGAGGACCGGGGTGTTAAGCCGCCAGGCGAGCTCGGCGACCAGCCCTTCGAACTTGCGGGACGCGGCATTGGCATAGCCGGTCCTGACAAAGGTCACCTGCCCGCCGGCATCGCGATCGATCTGGTCGCAGATCGGGCCGGGGAAGTTCGGATCGTCGTAGCACGCCTCGAGCGTTGTCTCCATGTCGAGGCTCTCGATCGCATCCTTGAGCTCGATGTCTACCCAGTCGACCGCCAGCGTGAGGTTCGGAAGGAAGCGCGGCCGCAGCACCGCGCCGACGGTCCAGGCGTTCGCCCGCTCGTTGCGCAGGTTGGTGTTGCCGGAAAGCGAGCCGCGCGAGGTGAAGTCGACGACGTTGGACTGGAAGTCTGCCGGCAGCCCGGCGGCGGCACAATTGGCCTGGCGGGTCGCCGGGTTGGGACCCGCATCGAGGAAGCGAGAATCGCACGGGTCGTTCGCCGTGTCGAAGATCTGGCTGGTCGGGTTGAACAATTCCGTGATCGCCGGCGCGCGCACCGAGCGGGTGAAATTGCCGCGGAAAGTGATGTCGCGGATCGGCTGCCAGGTCGCGCCTACCGTGTAGGTCGGATCGCCGCCGGCCAGCGAGTGCCAGATGTAGCGGCCGGCCGCATTCAGCTCGAGCGAATGGATCAGCGGGATGTTCTGCTCCTCGCCGATCAGCGGAATGGTGAGCTCGCCAAACAGCTCGTCGGTGTTGAAGTTGCCCGCCACCGGGTCGATCGGGATCGAGCGGCCGAACTGGGTCCTGTCGGCGGTCGGATCGTTCGGATCCGGCTGGCCGAAGTAAAATACGCCCGGATCGAAGTCGGCGCTTTCGCGGCGATGCTCGTAGCCGAGCGCGAAGCCGACGCCGCCGCCCCACACGTCGAACAACGTGCCCGAGAGCGAGGCCGTCGCCACCCACTGGTCGTTCTCGGCCCGGGGGTCGGCGATGGTGGTGACATAATCCTTCGCCGCCTGGCTGATCTGCTGGCCGAACGGGTTGAGCGGCGCGCAGGTCGAGTTGATGGTGGCGATCGGCGCGTTGGTGTGCGGCGCGCAGACGACGTTGCCGCTGGCGTCGCGGACCGCGTTCAAGGCGTTCTCCAGATTCTGCTGGACGAGCGCGCGCTCGCGTCCCTGGCTGACCGACTTGCCGTAATTGCCCACCACCTCGAACGTCATCTCGCGGCCGAGCGCGTTGAACGTACCGTCCAGGCCGCCGACGAATCGATAGACCTCGACCGTCGAGGATCCGGCGCCGGAAATGAGATCGGTGTTGGCGCGGGTCAGCAGGAAGGTGTCGTCGTCGTCGGCAAACGGGCTGGTCGCCAGGTTCTGCTGGATGATCGAACGCGCCTGCGAACTGAGGAACGGGTTATTGATGCTGATGATGTAATTGCCGTCGGTCCCGCCGGCGACGTCGAACAGCGCCGTGTTGTAGACCGGCTGGTCGCGCAGCTGCCGCCCCTTGCTGTTGGCGTACCAGGCTTCGCCGAACAGGCGGATCCGGTCGGCGACCTCATATTGCGCGAGCGCCGTCGCCAGATAGCGCCGGGTTGGGGTAAGCAGATTGAACGGCAGGACGAAACCGTTGCCGCCGTTGAAGTTGATCAAATTGCCGGTCTGCTCGCCGAACTGGATGGGAATCAGCTCGCCCTGGGCGTTGAATGCCAGCGCCTGTCCGGAAGCATCCACGACACCGGGCTGGAATCCGCCGAAGTCGGCGACTTGGCCCGGTGAGAGTGCGATGAAGTCGGTGACCAGCGGAATGCCGAACTCCGACAGGGCGGGGATCCGGCGATCCTCGATGAAGATGTTGCCGAACGGCGAATCCGGATCGAGCGGCGTGGTGAAGAAGCTGTTCAGCCGGTTGTTCGGACGATCCGTACCGACGAGGCCGCCGCGCCTATTCCATTCGCCGGCAATGACGATGCTGCCGCGCTCGCCGCCGAACGTCATCCCGGCAATGCCGCGGACCCGATATTCGGGCACGTCGCCTTCGTCGGTGATCGCGGTCTGCGCGTCGAGCTGGATGCCCTCGAACGTACGCTTGGTGATGATGTTGACGGTGCCCGCGATCGCGTCGGCGCCGTAGATCGGCGCGCCGCCGACCGCGATCGTCTCGATGCGGTCCGCGATGATCGACGGAATGACGTTGAAGTCGACCTGCGAACCGGCGCCGGTCACGCCGAAGATCGAGGCGGTGTTCGAGCTGACGAAGCGCCGGCCGTTCACCACCGTCAGGGTGCGCTGGTCGCCAAGGCCGAAGAAGTTGACGAAGGTCTGGCCGGCGCCGAACGCACCGGACTGGCCACCGACCGCGTTGTTGCCGGGAACGCCGAAGGCAGGCAGCTCGTCGAGCGCCTCGCCGAGATTGGTGTAGCCCCGGATCTCGATCTGCTCGCCGCCGAGGACGACCGCCGGCACCGGCGTGTCGAAATTGGCCCGCGGGATGCGTGATCCGGTGACCACGATCGATCCTTCCTCCTGCGCATCACCGGGTGCGGGCGGAATGTTCTGGGCGGTGAGGCAGGCGTCGCGATCGGCGCCGGTCAGGTCGCTGCACGCTTCCTGCGTTTGGGCAGCATCGACCTGCTGCTCCTCCGTCTGGGCAAGAGCGGGTGTCGCAGCGGCTGCGACGGCAATGGCGAAAAGAGACGCAACCGACGGAGACATGAAGCTGAAGCGCATGGCTAACCTCGCCTGTTCTGGTGCAGGTGAATCATGAGCCAATAATCGGGCACAGGAAAGCCCGAACCTGCCCAAGCACTTGCCGGAACTTGCTCGATGTATCCTTCGTGCAACAATCTTCGTTAGCGTAACGAAAAAAGGCCGGTGCCGTCCGCGACGGCACCGGCCTGACTTTTTACACGAAGCCCGCGCTTAGTAGCGGTAATGCTCCGGCTTGAACGGACCTTCCACCGGAACGCCGATGTAGGCGGCCTGCTTGTCGGTCAGCTTCGACAGCTTGACGCCCAGCTTCTCGAGGTGAAGCGCGGCGACCTTCTCGTCGAGGTGCTTGGGAAGCACGTAGACGTCGTTCTTGTAGGCGTCGGCCTTCGTCCAGAGCTCGATCTGGGCGAGCACCTGGTTGGTGAAGGACGAGGACATGACGAAGCTCGGATGCCCGGTGGCGCAGCCCAGGTTGACCAGGCGGCCCTTCGCCAGGACGATGATCTTCTTGCCGTCCGCGAACTCGACCTCGTCGACCTGCGGCTTGATCTCCGTCCACTTGTAGTTGTTGAGCGACGCGATCTGGATCTCGCTGTCGAAGTGGCCGATGTTGCAGACGATCGCCATGTTCTTCATCTCGCGCATGTGATCGAGCGTGATGACGTCGGCATTGCCGGTGGCGGTGACGAAGATGTCGGCGCGCTTCGCCGCCTCTTCCATCGTCACGACCTCATAGCCTTCCATTGCCGCCTGCAGCGCGCAGATCGGATCGATCTCGGTGACGAGCACGCGCGCCCCGCCGTTGCGCAGCGACGCCGCCGAGCCCTTGCCGACGTCACCGAAGCCGGCGACGCAGGCCACCTTGCCGGCCAACATCACGTCGGTGGCGCGGCGGATCGCGTCGACCAGCGACTCCTTGCAGCCGTAGAGATTGTCGAACTTCGACTTGGTGACCGAGTCGTTGACGTTGATCGCCGGGAACGGGAGCTTGCCCTTCTTGGCGAGCTCGTAGAGGCGGTGGACGCCGGTGGTGGTCTCTTCCGAGACGCCCTTGATCGTCTCGACCGTCTTGGTGAGATAGCCCGGACGCTCGGCGAGGAAGCGCTTCAGCGTCGCCACGAAGATCTCTTCTTCCTCGTTGGTCGGGGCGAACAGCTCTTCCCCCGCCTCGACGCGCGCGCCCCAGAGGGCGAACATGGTCGCGTCGCCACCGTCGTCCAGGATCATGTTGCAGGTCTGGTCCTGGCCCCAGTCGAAGATGCGGACGACATAGTCCCAATATTCCTCGAGCGTCTCGCCCTTGACGGCGAACACCGGCACGCCCGAGGCGGCGATCGCGGCGGCGGCGTGGTCCTGGGTCGAGAAGATGTTGCACGAGGCCCAGCGGACGTCGGCGCCGAGCGCGGTCAGCGTCTCGATCAGCACGGCGGTCTGGATCGTCATGTGCAGCGAACCGGTGATCCGCGCGCCCTTGAGCGGCTGCGACGCGCCATATTCGGAGCGGAGCGCCATCAGGCCCGGCATCTCGGTCTCGGCGATTTCGATCTCCTTGCGGCCAAAATCGGCAAGCGAGATGTCGCGGATCACATAGTCGTCAAAGCTGGTCTGGGGCTGGGTCGCCACGGACGGTCTCCTGAAAAGAAAAAGCCGCCAGAGGCGGGCGGCCGAATGGTGCGCGCTCTACAGGCAACGCTCCGCCGATGCAAATATAAAGATATCTTTATATGTGCGATCCAGCGTCTTCCGGCAAGGCCGCCGCCCGGCGTCAGCCGGGACCCGTCCCGCGCCCATAGATGCGGTCGAGCAGGGCAGCGACCTCCACCAGGCGCTCCGCCGCCGGATCGAAGCGCGCCCCCTGCCCCAGCCGCGTCGCCCAGTCGGCGGCCGCGCGTCCACCCCATTCGTCCGGCGGGGAGACCAGGGTTTCGCTGGTCGTGCCGTGGAAGCGTTCCGCGGTGAAATCGTAGAAGGAGCCGCCGACGTTGCGCAGCGCGGCGCCGCCGCCCGTGCCGTAGAAGGCGGCGGAGATCACCGCCTCGCAGCCGGCCGGCAGCCGCCAGGAGCAGGCGAGCCGCACCGAGGCGCCGCTCTCCAGGCCGATCTGGGCGACGGCATAATCCTCCACGCTGCCCGGGGCGAGCGGCGCCCCTCCGGAAAGCAGCTGGGACGACACCGAAGTCACCTTCGGGAAATCCAGCGCCCAAAGCGCCAGATCGACGAGGTGGACGCCGAGATCCATCACGCAGCCGCCGCCGGACAGCGCCGGATCGTAGAACCATGGCTTGTCCGGGCCATAGGCATTGTGGAAGACGAGATCGGCGGCAAAGACGGTGCCGAGCGCGCCGCCGTCGAGCAGTTCGCGGATCCGCCGCATGCCTTCGGTGAAGCGGTAGGAGAGATCGACCGCGAGCAGGCGGTCGGCGGCTCTGGCCGCCGCCACGACGGCGGCCGCCTCGGCCGCGTCGCGTCCCAGCGGCTTCTGGCAAAAGACGGCAGCGCCGGCCTCGAGGGCGCGGATCGACTGCTCGACATGGAGCGCGCTCGGCGTCGCAATCACGATGCCGTCGACCCCTTGGGCGAGCAGCCCGTCGAGACCGTCGACCAGCGCAGCGCCCGGCGCGAGCTTCCGGGCCTCGGCGGCCATGTCCGGAGACGGATCGGCAATCGCCGCCGCCTCGATCGCGCCGGTACGAAGCATGGCCTCCATGCGCTGACGGCCGATCCAGCCGACGCCGAGAAAGCCGACGCGGGGACGCTGCGAGGAGTCCGCCATCAGACCGTCACCAGCGCCTTGAGGAAGCCGTCCGGCCGATCGCGGGTCGCGTCGAGCGCCTCGCCGAGCCGCTCGAGCGGATAGGCATGGGTGTAGAGGGGCGACGGATCGAGGCGTCCCGACGCGACTGCGTCCACCGCGTCGCGTATCCCCTGCATCGCCACCTCGGGATCGCGCTCATGGGCATTGATCACGTCGATGCCCTTCCAGTTCCACATCTGCATGTTGATTTGGCGCGGCCCGTCCTGGTGATAGCCGGCGACGATCAGCTTGCCGCCCTCGCGGACGAGCTCGCCGGCAAGGTCGAGCGGCCATTGCTTGCCGACCGCCTCGACGACGCGGTCGCAGAATTTGCCGTCGGTCAGTGCCTTCACCTGCTCGATGATCCGCCAATGATCGTCCATCGCGATCGTCTCGACCGCGCCGAAGCGGCGGGCGACGTCGAGCGAGAACGGGCGCCGGGATACCGCGATCACGCGGGCGCCCGCGTCGGTCGCGAGACGGGTGAGGATCGCGCCGAGGAAGCCGATGCCGACGATCGCCACCGTCTGGCCGGCCCGGATGTCGCTGCGGCGGAAGATGTTCATCGCGCAGCCCAGAGGCTCGCCCGGGAAGGGCTTTCCGGCGAGCGCCTCGGGGAGCTTCACCACCGCGTCGGCCTCGGCCACGTCATATTCGCCGTAGCTCTTGAACGACAGGGCAGCGACTCGGTCGCCGACCGCGAGGCCGTCGACCCCCTCGCCGACCGCGTCGATCACGCCCCAACCCTCGTGGCCGAGCGCCCCCGGCTCGGTCGGAAACTGCATCCATTCCGGTCCTTGCCACGGCGTGAGGTTAGACGCGCACACGCCGCAGCCCTCGAGCCGCACCCGCACCTGCCCGGCGCCCGGCAAGGGCACGTCCACCTCGGCCACCTTCATCCGCCCCGGTCCTTCGAGGACCGCGGCGCGCATCCGACTTGCCAAATTGATCTCCACCCCAGAGGAAAGGAACGCCCATTCGAACCCGGGCAGACCCCGCAACGCATGTAGAAGAAGAAGGTTGCGGCCCCGAAATGCAGCGGCGGCCGCTGGAGACAGATGGATCGGAAGAGCTCGTTCGCGCCCGTCGCCGATGCCCGCTGCCGAATCCTCGTCCTCGGCAGCCTGCCGGGCGAGGAGTCGCTCGCACGGCGACGATATTATGCCAATCCCCGCAATCAGTTCTGGCGGCTCATTGGCGGCGTGATCGAACAGGATATCGAGGCGCTGGATTATGGGCGCCGGCTCGAGGCCCTGCTGCGCGCGGGCATCGGCCTGTGGGACACGGTGGGTTCGGCGACACGCCGCGGCAGCCTCGACGGCGCCATTCGCGACATCAGCGTCAACCCGCTCGCACCGTTCGTCGCAACCCTGGCGGAGCTGCGCGCCGTCGCCTTCAACGGCGGCCGCTCGGCGGCGCTGGGCATGAAGCAGCTGGCCGGAGCCGGGCCAGCGCTGGTCGCGCTCCCCTCGAGCAGCCCTGCCTACACTCTGCCCTTCGATGCCAAGCTGGAGCAATGGCTGGCGCTTCGCGTCTATCTCTGACCCGCTCCCGCACGATCACGAGCCGTCTCGTTCACCTTACAGACAGCTTCGCGGCGCAATGGCGCCCAGCCTGAGTAACATTATCTCATCGTCGCTCACAGGAAGGTCCTTCGCCTTGAACACGTCCCAGCTGCTTGCCGGCACCGCACTTCTTCTGATCGCCGGCCCGGCTCTTGCCCAGCAGACGGAGGCTGCGGCGCCGGTCCAGGCGCCGGAGAGCGCGGCGCCGGACGCCGACGAGGCGCATGCCGATCATACTCAGGAGATCATCGTCACCGGCTTCGCCCGCAACAAGGAAGACGTGCTCTCCGGCACCTCGGTCGTGAGCGGCGTCGAGCTCATCCGCGAGCTGCGGCCGTCGATCGGCGAGACCCTCGCGCGCCAGCCGGGCGTCTCCGCGACCTCCTTCGGCCCGAATGCCTCGCGGCCGGTGCTGCGCGGCTTCCAGGGCGAGCGCGTGCGCGTCCTCACCGACGGCATCGGCAGCCTCGACGCTTCGAACACCAGCGTCGATCACGCGGTGGCGGTGAACCCGCTGACGGCGGAGCGGATCGCGGTGCTGCGCGGTCCCGCCGCCTTGCTGTTCGGCTCCTCCGCGATCGGCGGTGTGGTCAACGTCATCGATTCCCGCATCCCGCGCCGGGTCCCCGACGAGACGGCGCATGTCGAGGCGATCCTCACCTACGGCTCCGCGGCGGACGAGCGCTCGACCAACGCAACGCTCGACGTGCCGGTCGGCGACGGCTTCGTCATCCACGCGGACGGCAATTACACCAAAACCAACGACCTCGAGATCGGCGGCTACGTCCTCTCGCCCGAGCTTCGCGCCGAGGCGCAGGCAAGCACCGACCCCGCGATCCGCGCTCTCGCCGACATGCGCGGGCGCCTTCCGAACACCGCGGCCGAGACGTCGGACGTTGCGCTCGGCGCCGCCTGGATCTCGGGACGGACCAACGTCGGCTTCTCGGTCAATCGCTACGACAGCCTCTACGGCGTGCCGATCCGCTACTCGCTCGATCCTGCCGAGGAAGCCGAGGCGCCGCGCATCGACGTTAAGCAGACACGGGTCGACGGTCGCGCCGAGATCGCGATGGGCGGCGGCTTCCTCGACCGCATCCGCCTGCGCGGCGGCTATTCCGATTACCGCCACAACGAGCTCGAGGAGACGGGCGACATCGGCACCACTTTCCTCACCGAGGGCGCCGAGGGCCGGCTCGAGTTCGTCCAGGCGCAGCGCGGCGCCTGGGGCGGCGGCTTCGGCGCCCAGCTCTTCCGGCGCGATCTCGACGTGATTGGCGAGGAGAAGTTCCTGCCGGCGAACCGCACCAGCCAATACGGCCTCTTCAGCGTCCAGAACTATCGTCGCGGTCCGCTCCGGGCGGAGGTCGGTGCCCGCTACGAGCACCAGAACGTGCGCGCGGAGGCGGATGCCGATCTCGGCACGCCAGCCCTCCGCCGCAGCTTCGACGCCTTCTCCGGCTCCGTCGGCGCCAATTACGAGATCCTTCGCGGCGTCCGCCTCGGCGTCAGCGGCTCGCACAGCCAGCGTGCGCCGTCGGCCGAGGAGCTGTTCGCCAACGGGCCGCACGCAGGCACGCAGAGCTTCGAGATCGGCGAGCCGGGCCTATCGAAGGAGAAGAGCTGGGGAGTCGAAGGAACGATGACCGCGGAGGGCGACGGCTTCAGCCTGTCCGCCTCGATCTTCCGCAGCTGGTTTGACGGCTACATCTACGAGCAGCGAACCGGGACGATCGAGGACGGCCTGCCCGTGTTCCAGATTACCCAGGGCGATGCCCGTTACTCGGGCATCGAGCTGGAAGGCTCGCTCCGCGTCACGCAGCTCGGCGAATTCGCGATCAACCTGGATGGCGTCGCCGATTATGTCCGCGCGACAATCGAAAGAGTCGGCCCAGCCCCGCGCATCCCGCCGCTCCGGCTGATGGGCGGGATCGAGGCGCAGTCGGACCGCCTGCAGGGCCGGCTGGAAGTCGAGTGGACCGACGCGCAGGGCCGCCTCGCCGAACTGGAGACGCCGACGGACGGCTTCACCCTGGTCAATGCCTCGGTCTCGTGGAAGCCGCTGCCGACGCTGCCGAACACCAGCCTGAGCGTGTCGGCCAACAACATCTTCGACGTCGATGCGCGCCGCCACGCCAGCTTCCTCAAGGACGTGGCGCCGCTCGCCGGCCGGGATATCCGGCTGACCGCACGCATGAGCTTCTGAGCCGTTCCGGGAGTCCGTCGCAACGCCCGCACGCCCCGTCGCGCGCCGATCATCCTTAATCTAGCGGAAAGCCGCGGATTAGTATGATGAATCCATTCGGGCATAAGGGCTTAGGAGCGGTTTAGTGGCTTTGGAATCTCGTCGTCTCGCGCGCATCAACATGAAGCACGCGGTGCTCGCGTCCGTGCCCGTCCTCGGCCTCGTGGCCGGCATCGTCCACCAGCCCGCGCAGAGCGCGCCGGCGGCCAAGCCGCAGACGGCGCGGGTCCAGCAACTCGCCCAGGCCGTCTCGACGGTCGCGGAGACGCCGGCGCAGCGGGCGCTGGCGGCGCAGATCCGCGCCCTGGGTCAGGCGTTCAACGGCGATATCGGCATTGCGGTGCGCGACGTGCAGACCGGCTGGGCCACCGCCTATGACGGCAACACCTATTTCCCCCAGCAGAGCGTCAGCAAGTTCTGGGTCGCGCTCACCGCGCTCGACAAGGTGGATCAGGGCGCGCTCAGCCTCACCCGCCCGGTGACTCTCACCAAGGCCGACATGACCCTGTTCCACCAGCCGATCGCGCGGCAGATCGGGGCGAGCGGCTATACCACCAACATCGGAACGCTGATGACGCGCGCCCTGCAGCAGAGCGACAACACCTGCAACGACGCGGTGCTGTGGCGCGCGGGCGGCCCCGAGGCGGTCCGCGCCTTCCTGCGCGAGAAGGGCATCAGCGGCATCCGCTTCGGTCCGGGCGAGCGCCTGCTGCAGAGCGAGATCGCCGGCATCGAGTGGAAGCAGTCCTACGCCTATAACGGCGCCTTCTACACCGCCCGCGACGCCCTCCCCCTCGCCAGGCGTCGCGCGGCGTTCGAGAAGTACATCGCCAGCCCGATGGACGGCGCCACCCCGCTCGGCGTCGTCGATGCGCTGGCGCGCCTGAAGCGCGGCGAATTGCTCTCCCCGGCCTCGACCGAGCGCCTGCTGTCGATCATGTCGCACACCAAGACCGGCCCGCAGCGCCTCAAGGGCGGCCTCGCGCCCGGCTGGCAGCTCGCCCACAAGACCGGCACCGGCCAGATCCTCGGCGGCGTCCAGGCGGGCTATAACGACATCGGCGTGATCACCGCGCCGGACGGCCATGCCTATGCGATCGCCGTGCTGATCCGCCGCACTTCGGCGCCGCTCGGCGAGCGCATGGCCGCGATGCAGAAGACGGTCCGCGCCACCATTGCCTTCCACGAGAGCGGCGCCCATGGCGATTACGCCGGCCGCCGCGACGCCCGCAGCGTCGGCACGCACTGAGAATCGCCCTCGATTCACAGCCCATTCGGGCTGAGCCTGGCCCCCATCTGGTACTCTTGCAGAGGAGGAGAAGGGGTGAGTGTCGACCGGCTCAGCCTGAACGCTGTTGGTGACCAACCCCGCTTTGGCGACGCGGCTGCGCGGCTCGCCTCAGGCGTCGTAGTCGAGCTCGAGGCCCTCGCCGCTCGGCACCGACTGGCAGGTCAGCACATAACCTGCGGCGATCTCCTCGTCGGTGAGGCCGTAGCGCGCGGCCATCTCGACGCTTCCTGAGACCACCCGGGCCCGGCAGGTCGCGCAGACGCCGGCCTTGCAGGCGAACGGCGCCGGCAGCCCGGCGGCGCGGGCGCTGTCGAGGATGTTGCCCGCTTCGGCGCTGAACGGCACGCGCCGCGTCCGCCCGTCGAGCGTCACGCTCATCGTCAGCCCCTGCGCCTGGCTCTGCAGCGCCTGCATCTGCGCCTCGAGCGCGGCAGACGGCCTGTCGGCGGTGAACCGCTCTATGTGGATCTTCTCGGCCGCGACTCCGTGGGCGACCAGCGCCGCCTCGGCCGCATCCATCATCGGTCCCGGCCCGCAGATGAAGAAGGCGGTGACCTCCTCCGGATCGACGAGATGGGCGAGCACCTCGTCGCATTTCGCGCGATCCAGCATGCCGTTGTAGAGCTCGATATCCTCCGATTCCTCCGCGAGGAAATGGTGGATCTCCAGCCGTCCCATGTAGCGGTTCTTGAGCCGCGCCAGCTCCTCGAGGAAGATCACCGACTGGCTGTCGCGATTGCCGTAGAACAAGGTGAAGCGGCTCGCCGGCTCGGCCGCCAGCGCCGTCTTCAGCAGCGAGATCACCGGCGTGATCCCCGATCCGCCCGCGAAGCCGACATAATGGTTGGCCGCCTCCGGCTCGAACTCCCAGGTGAACGAGCCGTGCGGTTCCATCACGTCCAGCCGGTCGCCCGGCTTCAGGGTGTCGTTCAGCCAGTTCGAGAACAGGCCGCCGGCGATCCGCTTGACGGTGACCTTGAGCTGACCCTCGTCCGGCGCAACGCAGAGCGAATAGTTGCGGCGCACGTCCTCGCCGCCGATCTCGGCCCGGAGGGTGAGATGCTGGCCCGGGCGAAAACGGAACAGTGGCGCGAGCTCGGGCGGCAGGTCGAAGCGGATCGATTTGGCGTCGGCGGTCTCGGAAACGAGCTCGGCGACGGCCAGGCTGTGAAAGGTGACGCTCATCTCAGTGGCATTTGAACAGGTCGAACGGCTCGGCGCAGTCGAGGCAGCGCCACAGGGACTTGCACGGCGTCGATCCGAAGCGGCTGATCTCGTCGGTGTGGGCCGATCCGCAGCGCGGGCATTCCGGCGTCCCTTGCCCCGGCGCGGTCGGCGGCGCGATGCCATAGGCATGGAGCTTGGCGCGGCCTACCGGCGTGATCCAGTCGGTCGTCCAGGCTGGGGAAAGCGCGGTCTCGATCCGCACGCGCCGATAGCCGGCCGCGTCCAGCGCCGCCCGCACGTCGCGCTCGATGACCTGGGTCGCCGGACAGCCGGTGTAGGTCGGCGTCAGCACCACCCTCTCCGCCTCGACCGCGCGGACGATGCCGAGATCGACGATCGACAGCACGGGGATCTCGGGATCGGGTACGCTCTCGAGCACTGCCCAGATCGGCTCTAAGCCCCTCCCCTTGATGGGGAGGGGTTGGGGAGGGGTGGAGTCTCCGGAGACGCGCCGGCCTGCATTGACGCCGCCCCCACCCTTCCCTCCCCCATCAAAAGGGAGGGTTAGCGGCGGCGAATCAACCCGCGCCTTCCCTGCCGCTACCATGTCGCGTCCGGGTAGGTGCGGGGGAGGAACTGCATGGTGCAGAGCAGGTGGCCGAGATGCTCGCTATGATGGCCGCGCCGCCCGCCGAGGATCGGGCGCTGGTCGGCCGGGACGCGCAGCGTCGCTTGCTCGATCACGCTGCGCACGCGCCGGTCCCAGGCCGGGCGCAGCGCCGCGAGATCGGCGCCGAGGCCGTGCTCGGCGACGAAGGCGGCGAGCGGATCCATGTCGAACAGCTCCGGCACGAAGCGCCACATCCACTCGAGCCCGTCCTGCATCCGCCGGCGGCTCTCCTCCGTGCCGTCGCCGAGGCGGATCACCCATTCGGCGGCGAGCTCCTCGTGATAGGTGACTTCCTTCACCGCTTTCTCGGCCACGGCGGCGACGGTCGCGTCACGCGATCCCAGCAGCGCCTGGAACAGCAGTTTCTGCCAGCCGGAGAAGAGGAGCTGCCGGGCCATCGTCTGCGCGAAATCGCCGTTCGGCTGCTCGACCAGCCAGCAGTTGCGGAAATCGAGGACGTCACGGCGGAACGCCAGCGCGTCGCCGTCGCGGCCCTTCCCTTCCACTTCCCCGGCATGGTTGAGGAAATGGGTCGCCTGTCCGACCAGGTCGAGCGCGATGTTGGCGAGGCTGAGGTCGACCTCGACCGAAGGCGCGTGGCCGGTCCATTCGGACAGACGCTGGCCCAGGATCAGGCTGTCGTCGCCGAGCCGCAGCAGGAAACCGAAAAGGACGTTGTTCTCGCCGCCCTCGGCAAGAGCGTCGAAGGCGCCGGCGCCGGTCGCGCCGCGCGGAAGGTCGATGGGCGGGAGCGAAGCCATCAGATGTGCTTCACGTCGTCCGGAATCGAATAGAAGGTCGGATGGCGATAGACCTTGTCGGCCGCCGGATCGAACATCGCCGCATCGTCCGCCGGATCGGAGGCGACGATCTGCGCCGACGGCACGACCCACAGGCTGACGCCTTCCATCCGCCGCGTATAGGTGTCCCGCGCGTGACGGAGCGCGATCTCCGCATCGGGGGCATGTACCGAGCCGACGTGACGGTGCGAAAGCCCGCCGCGCGAGCGCACGAACACCTCCCAGAGCGGCCAGTCCTTCGACATCAGGCCGCCTCCGCCTTGCGGGCATGCTTCTCGGCATAAGCCGCGGCGGCCTCGCGCACCCAGGCGCCCTCCTCCCAGGCGTCGCGGCGCGCCTTCATCCGCTCCTTGGCGACCGGGCCCTCGCCGCGGACGACCGCGTAGAATTCCTCCCAGTCGATCTCGCCGAAATCGTGACCGCCCTTCTCCTCGTTCCAGGCGAGCACCGGATCCGGGACCGAGAGGCCGAGCGCCTCGGCCTGGGGCACGGTGATGTCGACGAACTTCTGGCGCAGCTCGTCATTGGTCTCGCGCTTGATCCGCCAGCGCATAGACTGCGCCGTGTTCGGGCTGTCCGCATCGGGCGGGCCGAACATCATCAGCGACGGCCACCACCAGCGGTTGAGCGCGTCCTGCGCCATCCTTTTCTGCTCGGGCGTGCCGGCGGCGAGATGCATCATGATCTCGTAGCCCTGGCGCTGGTGGAAGCTCTCCTCCTTGCAGACCCGCACCATCGCCCGCGCATAGGGGCCGTAGGAGGTCCGCTGGAGCGGCACCTGGTTCATGATCGCGGCGCCGTCGACCAGCCAGCCGATCGCCCCGATGTCCGCCCAGGTCAGCGTCGGGTAGTTGAAGATCGTCGAGTATTTCGCCTTGCCGGAGTGCAGCGCCTCGATCATCTCCTCGCGGCTGGTGCCGAGCGTCTCGGCCGCCGAATAGAGGTAGAGACCGTGCCCCGCCTCGTCCTGCACCTTGGCGAGGAGGATCGCCTTGCGGCGCAGCGACGGCGCGCGGGTGATCCAATTGCCTTCCGGGAGCATGCCGACGATCTCGCTATGGGCATGCTGCGAGATCTGCCGGGTCAGGGTCCGGCGATAGGCTTCCGGCATCCAGTCCTTGGGCTCGATGAACTCGTCCGCGGCCACGCGCGCCTCGAAGGCAGCAAGCTTATCCGGATCCTCGGTGCCCGCCACGGCCTTCGTCTTTTGAAGCTCGGTCGTATACATCTCACTCTCCTGCCGCCCGCACTAGCAGCGGGCACGGCTCTCGGCAAACAACGCACGAGAGGGAGCGAGGAACCCGATCAGACGAAGGCGTGCGCCTGTTCCGTTGGGGCGGCGCGGCTCGAGACGATCGTCGCCCGGGCGGCGCTGCTCCACGACGGCGCCGCCAGCGGACGCCGCGGGAGCGGACGAGGCGCCCTGCCCGCCTCGTCCTCGATCGCGCCGCTCCGCCGGTCGAACAGGCGAATCTCGCCCTGCTCGCCGAATGCGGCGGAGGTGAAAGAGATGAACCGTCCGTCCTCGGAAACGGAATAATGCGCCGCCGAGCCCTGCGGGACCGTGATCGGCAGCGCGCGTGTCGTGGCGCTCGCCAGATCGTGGACGTGCAGCCGCCCGGTCGCGGCATCGGTGAAGAAGACGGCGCCGCCGTCGCCGCTGATCGCGACATTGCGGCACGGGCTCAGCGGCGCCGGATTGACCTGCGAAAGCAGCCCCGCCCGAAGATCGTAGACGAACACGTCCGCTTGGCCGGGAAAGCCCCTCGCCTTCTCGGCGACGAAGGCGATTCGCTCGCCGTCGGCCGAGAGCGCGACCTCGCGGATCATCGGAACCGTGCTCAGGATCGGGTCGAGCTCGCCCGCCGCGCCGAAGCGCGCGCAGCGTCCGGAGACCTCATCGTAGAGATGGAGATCGGCATAAGGGTTGATCGTGAGCCCCCCTTCGCCGCTTTCGCCGGCGGCGACGACGAACGCGATCACTCTGCCGTCGGCGCTGACCGCGATGTCCTCGATCGTCGCTTCGGCCTCGCCTTCATCTGCAGCGGACCAGACGACGCGTCCCGCGCGCAGGTTGCGATCGTACATGACAAGCTCGCTCCCCTTGTCGTCACGGCGCCGCGCATAAACCGCCGGCGTCCCCGCGCCGGCGACGCTGGCGGCGCGCGCTTGCGATACCATCATCATCGTCTCCCCAGTCCCCAGGAAGCGATTAACCAGAACGTTAACCAAGATCATTCCGGCTTCGTCGAAGCCCGCGCGACCTGAGACGGAGCGCTGGCCGCTGCGACGAAGGCGTCGCCCACCGCGACGAAAATGTCGGCACTCTCGGGCGTGATCGTGCAGACGGCATTCCGCCACGATCCGCGGGCACCAGCAAGCAAGCGTCTGAAGCGCCGCCAAGTCCCTGTCCGAGCCGTGATGTTTCGCCGACGATTGAAACGCCGACGCAGCGCGCCCCTTTCGAACGCTGCGCCGGGCGTCCCACGGTCCCCCCTGAGCGGACGGCGCGATCATATCCGAAACGGGCCGGGCAGCCATTGACGCTGCGTCCCAATTGCTTGGCTTTGCGTCCCGCGCGGAGCCGCAGAGGCTTGATTTCGCTGCCTTCCCGGGGGGCAGAACTCTCCGGCCATTCCGAACCGGACGGACAGGTCAGGCGCGGGTATCTTCCCAGCGGTTGAAGCGCGCCGGCGCGGGATCGCACTCTACCGTGGGTGTCTTCGTCCCGGCATCTTCCCCGGCGCGCCGCCGCAGCGCCTGCGGTCCGTAGCCGAAGGTGCGGCGGAAAAGCCGGCTGAAATGGGCGCTGTCGGGGAAGCCGTGCGCCGCCGCCAGTTGCGCGATCGAGCTGCGTTCGGCCGGATCCGAGAGCAAGCGGTGGACCCGCTTGAGCCGCTCGACGGTGACATAGCGGCCGACGCCGCCGTCGCGCTCGAACGCGCGGTACAGGCGGGAGCGGGAGACGCCCAGCGCCTCGCAGAGGCTGCGCACGTCGAGCGGCGCCGAGAGGTTCTGGCGGATGTAGCGATGCGCCCGGATCTTGAGCGTCGCATCGCTCGCCTGCCGGCTCGCCGGAGCGGACCGGCGCACCGCCGCCGCGACTAGGTCGCGCAGCAGGCGCGCGAGTTCGCCGCTCTCGCCTTGGTCGGCGGCAAGAACCTGAGTCAGCGAGGCGAGAAAGGCGGCGAGCGGCAGGGCAAGTCCGTCGCGCAGCACCAGCCCGTGCACGGCGACCCCGGGCAGCCGCTCCTCCAGGAAGGCGCGCGGCATCGAGACGGTGACGTTTCGACCGGCCGAGAGCACGCCGGAAAAAGCCCGGGCGCGATCGTGAAGGACGATCTCGCCGGAGCGCGCAACCGTCTCTTCCCCCTCGAACTCGGCGACGAGGGAGGAGCCGTCGAGCAGCTGCAGGACCAGGTCGTCGCGGCCGTCGGTGCGGATGTGCTCGTCGGTCCGGGCGACGGAGACCTCGCTCATCATCGCATCCACGACGATCACCGGTGGCAGGAGCCAGGCGCGGATCCGCGCCTCGAAGGCGCACGGCTCCGGCGTCGACACCGCATAGAACGGCATCGCCGAGGCCCAGGCGGAGAAGCGTTCCTCGATCGGCAGCGACGCGGTGTCGAACTCGAGACCGTCGCCTGCCATGTCCAGGAGTGTCGTCATCGCGCGCGTTGATGCCAGTCCGCGTTCAGGCGCGCAACGCCCGCTCAGACCCGCTCGATGACCATGGCGATGCCCTGGCCGACGCCGATGCACATCGCGCAGAGCGCGTAGCGGCCGCCGCGGCGGTGCAGTTCCTCCGCCGCGGTCATCGCCAGCCGCGCGCCCGACATGCCGAGCGGGTGGCCGAGCGCGATCGCGCCGCCGTTCGGGTTCACGTGCTCCGCGTCGTCGGGAAGCCCGAGTTCGCGCAGCACCGGCAGCGCCTGGGCGGCGAAAGCCTCGTTGATCTCGATCACGTCCATGTCGCCGATCGAAAGGCCGAGCCGGGCGAGCAGTTTCTGGGAGGCCGGCGCGGGGCCGATGCCCATGATCCGCGGCGGCACGCCAGCGACGGCGGCGCCGACGAAGCGCGCCCGCGGCGTCAGGCCGTTGCGCCGGGCGGCCGCCTCGGTGGCGACGATCATCGCCGCCGCGCCGTCATTCACTCCGGAGGCGTTGCCCGCGGTGACGGTGCCGTCGCCGCGAACGATCGGCTTCAGCCTGGCCAGCGCCTCGACACTGGTCTTGCGCGGGTGCTCGTCGCGATCGACGACGATGGGATCGCCCTTCCGTTGCGGGATGGTGACCGGCACGATCTCGGCGGCGAAGCGGCCGCTCTCCTGCGCGCGGCTGGCCCTCTCCTGGCTGCGCACGGCCATAGCATCCTGGTCGGCGCGGCTGACCTGCCATTCCTCGGCGACATTCTCCGCCGTCGAGGGCATCGTGTCGTCGCCATAAGCGTGCTTCATCTTCGGATTGACGAAGCGCCAGCCGATCGTCGTGTCGTACATCTCGGCGTTGCGGTCGAAGGCGCTGGTCGCCTTCGCCATCACGAACGGCGCGCGGCTCATGCTCTCCGATCCGCCGGCGACGATCAGGTCGGCCTCGCTGCCGCGGATCACCCGCGCCGCCATCGCCACCGCGTCCATGCCGGAGCCGCACAGCCGGTTGAGGGTCACCCCGCCCGAGCGGTCAGGCAGGCCGGCGAGCAGGCCGGCCATCCGCGCCAGATTGCGATTGTCCTCGCCGGCCTGGTTGGCGCAGCCGAGGATCACGTCGTCCACCTCGTTCCAGTCGACGCCGGGGTTGCGCTCGATCAGGGCGCGGATCGGGATGGCCGCGAGATCGTCCGCCCGGACGTGCGCGAGGCTGCCGCCGTAGCGTCCGATCGGGGTACGTACGGCGTCGCAGATGAAGGCGTCGGTCATGCAAGAGCTCCGGGCGACATTGGTTCTCGCGCGCCCATAACAGCCCCTCTCCCGCAAGAGGAGAGGGGCTGTTAAGAGCAGCACATGCCCCGCTACGCCACCATCCTCTTCGACAATCAGGGCGGCATTGCCCGCCTGACCCTCAACCGGCCCGATCGCCTCAACAGCTTCACCGTGGCGATGCACGAGGAGGTCGCCGATGCGCTCGGTCGCCTCGACGGCGCCCGTGTCCTCGTCCTGACCGGCGCCGGCCGCGGCTTCTGCGCCGGCCAGGATCTCGCCGACCGCGCCGTGGCGCCGGGCGAGGCCGTCGATCTCGGCGAATCGGTCGAGCAACGGTACAATCCGCTGATCCGCCGGCTGACCACCCTTCCCTTGCCGGTCATCGCGCGGGTGAACGGGGTCGCGGCGGGCGCCGGCGCGAACGTCGCCCTGGCCTGCGACATCGTCATCGCGGCGCGGTCGGCGAAGTTCATCCAGTCGTTCGCCAACATCGGCCTGATCCCGGACAGCGGCGGCACCTGGGTGCTGCCGCGCCTCGTCGGCCAGGCGCGCGCCCTCGGCCTCGCCCTCACCGCCGAGCCGCTGCCGGCCGAGCGCGCCGCCGAATGGGGGCTGATCTGGAAGGCGGTGGACGACGAGTCGCTCGACGCCGAGGTCGACGCTCTGGCCCGGCGCTTCGCCGCCGCGCCGACCCGCGGCCTCGCCGCCATCAAGCGGATGATCCGCGACAGTTGGGGCCACAGCCTCGACGAGGAGCTCGATCTCCAGCGCGACGCAATGCGCGCACTCGGCTACAGCGACGATTATCGCGAAGGCGTCGCGGCGTTCATGGAGAAACGGACGCCGCGGTTCACCGGCAGATGAGATCCAGCTCCGTTCGGCCTGAGCCTGTCGAAGGCCGCTCCTTCCTCCGTGGAAGGTGGGAAAAGATGATGAGAGGGCTTCGACAGGCTCAGCCCGAACGGAGTTTGGGACTTTGAAGACGCAGACGCTGCTCAATTACGCGCGGGACGAATGGTACGCGGCCTCGACCTCGCTCGCCGAGGTGCAGAGCGCCGTGACCGGGGAGACGATCGCCGTCACCGGCAGCGCCGGGCTCGATTTCGCCGCGATGCTCGATCACGCCCGCCGTGTCGGCGGGCCGGCGCTGCGCCGCATGACCTTCCACGAGCGCGCGCACATGCTGAAGGCGCTCGGTCTCGCGATCATGGCGCGCAAGGAGGAATTGTACGAGCTCTCCTGGCAGACCGGCGCGACCCGCACCGACGGCTGGATCGACATCGAGGGCGGCGCCGGGACGCTCTTCTCCTTCTCGTCGAAGGGCCGCCGCGAGCTGCCCAACAGCCGCATCCTGGTCGACGGCAATGTCGAGATGCTGTCCAGGCATGGCAGCTTCGTCGGCCAGCACGTCTTCACCCCGCTGCAGGGCGTCGCCCTGCACATCAACGCCTTCAACTTCCCGGTCTGGGGCATGCTCGAGAAGCTCGGGCCGACCCTGCTCGCCGGCGTGCCGGCGATCGTCAAGCCGGCCTCGTCGACCGGCTATGTCGCCGAGCACGCCTTCCGGATCATGATCGAGTCCGGCATCCTGCCGCCCGGCGCGCTGCAGCTGATCATGGGCGGCGTCGGCGATCTGTTCGAGCATCTGACGCTGCAGGACGTGGTGTCGTTCACCGGGTCCGCCCAGACCGCGATGAAGCTCCAGAGCCATCCGGTCATCGCCCGCGAGAGCGTCCGCTTCATCGCCGAGCGCGACAGCCTCAACGCCTCGGTGCTCGGCCCCGACGCGGCGCCCGGCACGCCGGAGTTCGATCTCTTCGTCAAGGAGGTCGCACGCGAGATGACGGTCAAGGCGGGGCAGAAATGCACCGCGATCCGCCGCGCGATGGCGCCGGCCGCGCATATCGACGCGCTCGAGGAGGCTCTGCGCCAGCGTCTCGCCAAGGTCCGGATCGGCGATCCACGCGAGGAAGGCGTGACGATGGGCGCGCTCGCCAGCCGGGCGCAGCTCGCCAGCGTCCGCGCGGCAGTGACGGAGCTGACCCGCTCGGCGCGAATCGTCGCCGGCGACCCTGACGCCTCGCCGGTCGCCGGCAACGGCGCCTTCATCAGCCCGATCCTGCTGCGCACCGATGATCCCTGGGGCAGCCCCGCGGTCCATGACGTGGAGGCGTTCGGTCCGGTCTCGACGATCATGCCCTATCGCGACCTCGCCGACGCGGTGGCGCTCGCCAATCGCGGCATGGGCAGCCTCGCTCTGTCGCTGTTCACCTATGACAGCGCGGTGGCCGAGGAGTTCGTGCTCGGCGCCGGCGCCTATCACGGGCGGATGATGATCCTCGATCGGACCAGCGCGAAGGAATCGACGGGCCACGGCTCGCCCCTCCCCGTCCTCGTTCACGGCGGTCCCGGCCGCGCCGGCGGCGGCGAGGAGATGGGCGGCGTGCGCGGCGTCACCCACTACATGCAGCGCACCGCGCTGCAGGGCGCGCCGGAGATGCTGTCGCGGGTGGTGCGGCAATGGCTGCCCGGCGCCGCCAAGGCCGAGGGCGAGATCCACCCGTTCCGCAAGCGGATTTCCGAGCTCGAGATCGGCTATACGCTGAAGACGGCGAGCCGGATCGTGACGCTCGAGGACATCGAGCATTTCGCGGAATTCACCGGCGACAATTTCTACGCCCATATGGATGAGGAAGCGGCGAGAGCGAACCCGATCTTCGACGGACGCGTCGCCCACGGCTATCTGATCCTGAGCTTCGCGGCGGGCCTGTTCGTCGATCCCGCGCCGGGACCCGTGCTGGCCAATTACGGCCTCGAAGGCCTGCGCTTCCTGACGCCGCTTTATCCGGGGGACGCGATGCGGGTAGAGCTGACCGTCAAGACCAGGTCGGTCCGCAACGAGGAGATGGGCGAGGTGCGCTGGGCGGTGTTCGTGTTCAACCAGAAGGACGAGGTGGTCGCGTCCTACGACCTCCTGACGATGAACCGGCCGTGATCCGCGCGGCCCTCCTCCTCTTCCTGCTGGTCGCCACCGGCTGCTCCGCCTTCGCGCGGGAGACTCCGGTCTATGGCTACAAGGTCGTCGCGACCTACCCGCACGATCCGGGCGCCTTCACCCAGGGGCTGATCTGGCTCGACGGCAAGCTCTACGAGAGCACCGGCCTCAACCGTCGCTCGACGATCCGCGAGGTGCGGCTCGAGGACGGCAAGGTGCTGCGCTCGGTCTCGCTGCCCAGCCGCTATTTCGGCGAAGGCATCGTCGATTGGGGCGACGAGATCATCAGCCTCACCTGGCAGCACGAGATCGGCTTCCGCTGGAAGCGTGGCGATTTCCAGCAGACCGCCGCCTTCCATTATCCGGGGGAAGGCTGGGGCCTCACCCGGGACAAGAGCCACGTCTACATGAGCGACGGCACCGCGCAGATCCGCGTGCTCGATCCGCTGACCATGGCGGAGCGGAAGCGGATCGACGTGACCGACAACGGCCAGCCGGTGGCGAGCCTCAACGAGCTCGAATGGGTGAAGGGGGAGATCTTCGCCAACGTCTGGATGACCACCCGTATCGCCCGGATCGATCCGAAGAGCGGCCGGGTGAAGGGCTGGATCGATCTTGCGCCGCTGGTCCGCGAGGCGGCGCCGGGGAGCGACGACGCCGTGCTCAACGGCATCGCCTATGACGAGGCCCGCGACCGCCTGTTCGTCACCGGCAAGAACTGGAGCAAATTGTTCGAGATCGACCTGCTGCAGCCGTCCCGGCAGCGCTGAACCACGCGATCAGGATCAGGACGCGGCGAGCGCCGCCGCGGCTCCGGCCAGGTTCGCCGAGCGGCTGTCCAGCCACGCCGTCGGCACCGCCTCCAGCTGGCGCGCCATGCGGCCCTTGCCGGCGAGCTGGCTGCGGAACGGTCCCGACGCCAGGATCTGCACCATCTCGCCGAGCATAGGCTCGACAAGGAACACGCCGTCCCAAGCGCCGGCGGTGAGCACCTGGTTGCCGACGAACGCGCCGAGGATGCCGGCGTAGAGGCGCCCGGCACGCACCGCCAGCGGGTCGGTGCCCGAGATCGCCGCCGCGATGATCCGGCTGGACGGGCTCGGTGCGGCGGCCGGGCGCGAGGCTTCGGCGGCGAGCGCGTCGTAGAGGTTTTCGAGGCCGGTCCGCGACAGCAGCCGCTCGAACGAGACGTGGCCGAAGCGGCGGCGAAGCGTCGCCAGAAGCGCGTCTTCGTCGGCATTCTGCGGCGCGAAGCTGGCATGGCCGCCTTCGCTCTCGATCACGACCACATTGCCGTCGCGTCCGATCGACAGGATCGCCATGCCGAGGCCGCTGCCGGTGCCGACGATCAGATAGGTCCCCCGCTCCCGTGGCGGCGCCACTGGCCGCGAGCCGATCCGGACCAGCTGGCTCGAACCGACGTTCGGGAGCGCCCAGGCCGTGGCCGCGAAATCGTTGAGGATGAGCGGGTCGCTGCGCAGGAAGGCGCGAAGGCCGCTCACCGAGACGAACCAGCGGCAATTCGGCAGGGTAATCACGTCGCCGCGCGAGACCCCGGCAACGGCGAGGCCGAAGCGGATGCTCTCCGTCGAGAGCCCGTGGGCGCGGATATAGTCCTGGAGCGCGTCGGTGAAGGTCGGAAAGGCGGTGGTCGGCGATCGCCGCACCTCCTCGATCCGCGGCCCGTCCGTGCCGGTGCCCGCATCCTTGATGAGCGCGAACGCGACGTCGTCGCCGTCGATCGCGCCGACAAGCCTTCGCTCCATCGGTCCCTCTCCCCCGACGGCGACCTAGCCGGACGAGGCTAACAAGCCGTTAACCCTGTCCAGAGAGCGCTACAGCTCCTCCTTGACCTGGGCATGGGCGAGCATCGCGAACAGACCCGTGCCGCCGACGATGTTGCCGGCGAGCGCCGGCAGCAGGAAGCCGGCGAGTACCCAGGCGGGCGAGCCGTGGCCGCTCCACAGCAGGAAGAAAGCCTCGGCCGCGCCGGCGATTACATGGGTGAAGCCGCCGATCGCGATCGCATAGGTGAGCGCGAGCACGATCCAGAAGCCGTTCTCGTTCGCGGCCGAGCGGATCCACGCGACCGAGGCGATCAGGAAGCCGGCGGGAATGGCCTGGAGGAAGGTCGCGGCGGGCGTCTTCTCCTGGAGCTTGGCCGAGACCTCGATCATCGCGCCCGTCATCTCCTCCGACTGGAGGTGGCCGAACACGGCTGCCGCCGTGATCAGGGCAACGCCGACCAGATTGCCGCCGAACACCGCGCTCCACAGGCGCGCCACCCGTCCGAGCCGGGCGAAGCTCGGCGACTGGGCGAGCGGCAGCACCGCCACCATGGTCTGCTCCGTGAACAATTGCATGCGGCCGAGGATGACGATCAGGAAGCCGAGGCTGTAGCCGAGCCCCGAGACTGCCTCGCGCCAGGGCGCATCGGGCAGGCGATGGTGGAGGCCCGCCTCGGTCGACAGCGACGCCATGATCGCGACCCCGGCGGCCACGCCCGACCAGAACAGGGAGGAGAGCGGCCGCTCGAGCTCGTCCTTGCCCTGGCGCACCACGGCCGCGTGGACGATCTTGGCCTTGGGCGCGCTGCGCTCCTCGACGTCGCGTTCCTCGGTCTCGCTGAGTGGAGTATCGTCCTCGGCCATCAGCGCTTCTCCGGGCTGTCGCCGCGGCCAATCGTCCGCGCCGCGCCGAAGTTCCGCTCAATCGGCGGGCCAGCTCTCCAGCACCTCGACGAAGCGGGTCAGCCAGGCATTGGTCTGGTGACCGTCGACGACGCGATGGTCGATGGTCAGCGAGACATAAGCCATCGGCCGGATCAGAATCGCGTCCTGGCCGCCGATCTCGCGCACCACCACCCTCTTCTCGAGCTTGCCGATGCCGAGGATCGCCGATTGCGGCTGGGCGATGATGATCGGACTGGCGAACAGCGAGCCGGAGACGCCGTGGTTGGAGATGGTGAAGGTGCCGCCCGAGACGTCGCGCGCGGTGAGGCTCTCGCTGCGCGCCTTCTCGACCAGCGCCTCGAGTCCGGCGGCGACCCCCTCCAGCGACAGCGCCTGGACCCGCCGCAGAACCGGGACGATCAGCCCCTTCTCGCCGAGCGCAGTGCCGACGCCGATGTTGACGTCGTCGAAGATCTCGAGCCGGTCGGAATGCCAGCGGCTGTTGATCGCCGGGGCGACCTTCATCGCCTCGGCCGCCGCAGCGACGAAATAGGCGCTGTAGGTGAGCCTGACGCCGCGCGCCGCGAAGGAGGCCTTGTGCCGTTCGCGATGGGCGATGATCGCGCTGAAATCGGCCTCGAACACGGCGGTGACGTGCGGCGCCTGGGTGACCGAGCTCAGCATGTTCTCGGCGATCTTCAGCCGCATGCGGTCATGCGGCACGTCGTGCGAGCGGATCGCGCCGTCGGACGGCGCAGCGGCGCCTGCGGGCGCCTTTGCCGGTGCGCGCCGCGCCTGCTCGACCGCGCGGTCGACGTCGGCGCGTGTCACCCGCCCGTCACGACCGCTGCCCGCAATCGTCTTGGGATCGATATTGTGCTGCAGGCAGGCCCGCTTCACCGCCGGCGAGAGCCGGAGCTCGGGATCGCGAAGGTCGGGCCGGGGCTCCGCGGCCGCCGCTGCCGCCGGCGCCGTCTCGCGCGTCACGGGCGGAGGCTCGTGACCGATCACCTCGGCGACGGGGGCGATGCGGCCGAGGATCGCGCCCGGCACCGCCTCGGCGTCGCTGTCGAGGAGGATCTCGCGCAGCACGCCGGCCGCGGGCGCCGGAACCTCCATGGCGACCTTGTCGGTCTCGAGCTCGACCAGAGGATCGTTGACCTCGACGCGGTCGCCGACCTTCTTCAGCCAGGCCCGGACGACCGCCTTGGTGCCCTCCTGCTCCATCGGGACGATGACGTCGAACATCAAAAGCCCACCAGCTCGTCGATCTTGGCGCGAATCCGCTCCACGCTCGGCACCGCCCAGTTGAGCAGCACCGGATTGTGCGGGCTCGGTATGTCCGGCATCGTCACCCGCGCGACTGGCGCGTCGAGGTCGAGGAAGGCCTCGTCGGCCACCACCGCGGCGATCTCGGCGCCGAAGCCGCCGGTCTTCAGATCCTCGTGGACGATCAGGCAGCGGCGGGTGCGGCGCACCGAATCCAGCACCATCTCGCGATCCCAGGGCACCAGGGTCCTGAGGTCGATGACGTCGGCCGAGACGTCCTTCGCGGCCTCCTCGCAGCGGGGCACCATCGCGCCCCAGGTGACGATCGTGATGTCGTCGCCCTGCCTGGTCTTCTTCGCTCGCCCGAACGGCAGGACGTAGCCGTCGCCCGGATAGGGCCGGCGCGCCCAGGAATCGTCGAGCATCGCGCGATGCTCGAAGAAGATCACCGGATCGTTGCCGCGGAGGCCCGCGCGGAGCAGGCCGACGGCATCCTCGGCGTTCGACGGCACCGCGACCAGCCAGCCGGGATTGTGGACGAACTGCACCTCGTTGGTCTGGCTGTGCCAGGGATCGCCGCACTTGAAGAAGCCGCCGGGAATGCGCAGCACCATCGGCGCGGCGAAGCGGTTGGCGGTGCGCCAGCGCATCGTCCCGCAATCGTTGATCTGCTCGGTCGCCGGCTCGGCATATTTGCGGAACTGGATCTCCGGCACCGGCATCAGCCCGGCGAGCGCCATCCCGACCGCGCGGCCGATGATCCCTTCCTCGTTGAGGCTGGTGTCGAACACACGGCTCGCGCCATATTTCTCCTGCAGACCGAGCGTCACGGCATGGACGCCCCCCTTGGGGCCGATGTCCTCGCCGAACAGCAGGACGCGCGGGTTGATCTCGAGCTCATGGTCGAGCGTGCGCCGGATCGCGGTCACCATGTTGATCCGCTGGCCGTCCGGCTTCGGCTCGTCATGGCATTTCGGCGCGCGATAACCGTGGGTCCACTGGCCGCCGACACGCTGCATCTCGCCTTCGTAGAAGACGTTTTCCATCACGGTCGCCGGATCGGCCACGCCGCGCGCCTCGGCGGCCGCCCGCGCCGCCTCGACAGCGGCTTCGGCGGCTTCGGCGATGCCGTCCCATTGCGCCTCGCTGAGGACCGAGCCGACCAGGAAGTCCTTGAGCTTGGGCAGCGGGTCGCGGGCCCATTCGCCGCGCACCGTCTCGTCGCTCTTGTACGCCTGCGTGTCCTGGAAGCTGTGGCCCTGGAGCCGCGGCACCCGCAGGTGGAGCAGCGCCGGCCCCGCCCCGCTGCGCACGTGCGCGGTGGCGGCGAGGACGAGCCGCGCCGCCTCGGCCGGATCGGTGCCGTCGCCGGAGAAGATCTCGAGGCCGCCGAAGCTCGCCAGGTTCTTCGAGATGTCGGCGCCCGGCGTCTGGTAGGCGGCCGGGACCGAGATGCCGTATTGATTGTCCTCGACGTAGAACAGCATCGGCAGCGTCTGGGTGGTGGCGATGGTCAGCGCCGACCAGAAGCCGCCGGTCGCGACCGAGGCGTCGCCGCCCAGCACCAGCGCCATCGCGCCATCGTGCGCCCGGCTACCGAGCACTTCGCGATAATAATCGATCGCCTGCGCCCAGCCGGCGGTCGGCGTATATTGCGCGCCGACCCCGCCCGACATCGGCAGCGCCGGCGGCCCGCCCGGGTTCGGATAATTGAACACAACGCCGATGTCGCGGCCGTCCGAATAGCCGCCCTCCCGGCCCATGCCGGAGGCGAGCGCGTCCTCGAGCGGCACGCCGAGCGCCAGCAGCAGCGGCCTCGAGCGGTAATAGCCGCAGGTCGCGTCCTTGGCGTGGGTCAGGCGCGAGCCGAGCAGGATCTGGGCGAGATCGTGGCCCCGGGCGGAGAATTGGTAGAGGACCTTGCGCTCGGGAACGAGCCTTTCCTCCTCCAGCCGGTCCATCGCCCGGCTGACGTGGACCAGATAGGCGATGTGGTCCCAGTCGAAGGCGGGATCGGGCGCATCCGCGCGGGCCTCCGTCTCGACCAGGGTCCCGTCAGCCATCCATTTTCTCCACCACCGCGCGCGCGAACCGGTCGACGCTCTCGTCCGAGAGGCCGACGATGTTGATGCGGGCGGAATCCGCCATGTAGATACCGTGGTCGTCGCGCAGCGCGAGGACCTGCTCCTTCGACAGCGGCAGCATCGAGAACATGCCGTTCTGCCGGTCGATATAGGCAAGGCGCGGGTCGGCCGCGGCGAGGCGGGCGCGGATCGCGCGAATCCGGGCGCACATCTCGTCGAGCTCGGCGCGCCAGTCGCGGCGCAGGTCGGCATCGTCGAGGACGATGCGCACCGCCGCCGCACCGTGATCCGGCGGCATCGACCACATGGTGCGGGCGAGGCCGAGCAGATTGCCCATCACCACGCCGGCGCCACGCGCGTCGGACGCCTTGACGAACAGGCAGCCGGTCCGTTCGCGATAGATTCCGAAGTTCTTGTCACAGCTCTGCGCCACCAGCGCCTGTTCGGCCGCCTCGACGACCAGGCGGGTGCCTTCGGCGTCCTGCTCGAGGCCGTTGCCGAGGCCCTGATAGGCGAGGTCGACGAACGGCACGAGGCCGCGGCGGGCGACCAGCTCGGCGATCGTGCGCCACTGGTCGGGCGCCAGATCGGCGCCGGTCGGATTGTGGCACGAGCCGTGGAGGAGGATCAGATCGCCGGCATTGGCGCCTTCGAGCGCGTCCATCATCGCGTCGAACGTGATCGTCTGCGTGTCGCGGTCGTAATAAGGATGGGCGACCATCTCGACGCCGGCGCATTCGATCAGCGGCGCATGGTTGGGCCAGGTCGGCTGGCCGACGAAGATGCGGGCGGCGCGGTTCGCCTTGACGATCAGCTCGGCGCCGAGCCGCAGCGCGCCGCAGCCGCCGGGGGTCTGCACGCCGACGATGCGGTCGTCGGCCGCGGCGGCCTCGCCGAACACGATCGGCTTGATCAGCTCGACGAAGCGCGCGTCGCCCTGTGAGCCGAGATAGGATTTGGTGTCCTGCGTCTCGAGCAGGATCTTCTCGGCCTCCTTGACCGCGCGCAGGATCGGCGTGCCGCCGGCCGCGTCGCGATAGACGCCGACGCCGACGTCGATCTTCTCTGCGCGGGGATCGGCGTTGCACAGCGCGATCAGCTGCAGGAGGCTGTCCGATTTCTGCTCCTCGAGCCTGTCGAACAGACCGGGCCTGCCGTTCGAAGTCGCTGCGTCCGCCAATTGAACCTCCTGCCTGGACCGCCCCCCGCGGGCGGCTCGGCATGCTCCTACGCTTATCCCGCAGGGCATGAAAATGCTTATCTGATCTCGCGGTCTCGGCAGTGGAATTGAAACGTTCGTTCCGCTACATCAACGAACATGAAAGAAAGCGATCAACTCGATGCGATCGACCGCCGAATCGTCCGCGAGCTGCAGCGCGACGCCGGCCTCAGCCACGCCGCGCTCGCCGAACGGGTCGGCGCCTCGGCCGCCTCGGTCTGGCGCCGCGTCCGTCAGCTCGAGAAGGACGAGGTGCTCGGCCGCGCCGTCCGGCTCGCCAGCCCGCAGGCGCTCGGCCGCGCGGTCAACGTGCTCTGCCAGGTGCGGATGACTCGGCAGACGGTGGAATCGCGCGCCGAGTTCGAGGACTTCATCCAGTCGCGCGAGGAGATCGTCGAATGCTACGCGATGTCGGGTGAATGGGACTATCTGCTGCGCATCGCCGTGCGCGACGTCGCCGACTACGACCGCTTCATCATGCGCGGCGTCCTCGCCCATCCGAGCGTCGCCCACGCCGCCAGCAACTTCGCGCTGCGCCAGGTCAAGTACACGACCGAGATCCCCGTCTGAGCAGCAGCGGGAGGGGGGCCAGGGCGCTTGCCTCGCCCCGACGCGCTCGGCATCATCGCGCCATGACCAAATATCTGATCTCCTTCCCCGCGGACGCGATGCAGGTCGGCGCCGACGAGCTCCCGGCGGTCGGCGACGCGGCGCGTGCGGTGATCGAGGAGGCCAAGGCGGCCGGCGTCTACGTCTTCGCCGGCGGCATCGACGAGAGCGTCGAACCGATCCTCGTCTCCGCCGACGGTGCGGCCTCCGCCGAAACCTATCCCGGCGTCCAACTGACCGGCGGCTTTGCCGTGCTCGAGTTGCCGACCCGCGAAGCCGCCCTCCACTGGGCGCGGAAGCTCGCAACCGCCTGCCGCTGCCCGCAGGAACTCCGCGCCTTCATGTACGACCCGGCGAGCTGATCCCAAATCGGGGACACAATACTTATCTCCGCCGTCCGACCGGCAATCGCTCGCCCTCTTCGCGGCCCGGACCGGCGATCTCGCCGATCCGGCCTTGCATCGCGGTTCCCTTCCACGTAAACACTGAACCATATGGTTCAGTTTGTCGACGCCCGCCTCGATGCCTCGTTCGCCGCTTTGTCGGACGCGACGCGGCGCGGCGTGCTCGAGCAGCTGCGCCGCGCCGACGCCTCGATCTCGGATCTCGCCGACACCTTCCGCATGACCCTCACCGGCATGAAGAAGCACGTCGCCGTGCTCGAACGGGCGGGGCTGGTCGCGACCGAGAAGGTCGGCCGGGTGCGCAGATGCCGGCTCGGCGCCCGCGGCCTCGCCGAAGAGGCGGCCTGGATCGAACGCTATCGGCAGGTCTGGGACGCGCGCTTCGCCGCCCTCGACACCGTCGTCGAAGACATGATCAGAAGGGAGACGGACAATGAACGAGGCAGCTAGGCCGGTCGCCGCGAGCAATGCGACCAATGTGGAACGGCGCTCCGACCGTGAGCTGGTGGTGACGCGGACCGTCAACGGCCGCGCCCGGATCGTGTTCGAGGCGTGGAGCCGGCCCGAATTGTTCCAGCTTTGGTGGGTGCCCCAGTCGTTCGGCCTTACCCTCGTCTCGTTCGAGGCCGACGTCCGCACCGGCGGCAGCTACCGCCTGGTCATGCGCCATCCATCGATGGAGCAGCCGATGGCCTTCTTCGGCCGCTACCTCGAGGTCACGCCGCCCAGCCGCATCGTCTGGACCAACGAGGAAGGCGACGAGGCCGGCGCGGTCACCACCGTCAGCTTCGAGGAGCGCGGCGGCGCGACCCTCGTCGTCGTCTCTGAGCTCTATCCGTCCAAGGAGGCGCTCGACGAGGCCGTCGCCTCGGGCAGCACCAGCGGCTGGGGCGAGCAGCTCGAGCAGCTCGAGGCCCTGGTCGGTACGCTGGCCGCGGAGAACGACCGCTAGAGCCAGTGAGGGGCGCGGCGTCGCCGGCGGCAACCCCGCCGGTGCCCTCGCTCAGGCGACGTCCTCGACTTGGTCGAGATAGGCGCCATAGCCCTGCGCTTCCATCTCCTCGCGCGGCACGAAGCGGAGCGAGGCCGAGTTGATGCAATAGCGCAGGCCGCCGCGGTCGCGCGGCCCGTCCTCGAACACATGGCCGAGGTGGCTGTCGCCATGCGCCGAACGGACTTCGGTGCGCACCATGCCGTGGCTGGTGTCGCGCAGCTCGGCGACATGCGCGGGCTCGATCGGCTTGGTGAAGCTCGGCCAGCCGCAGCCGGATTCATATTTGTCGGACGAGGCGAACAGCGGCTCGCCCGAGACGATGTCGACATAGATGCCGGGCGCCTTGTTGTGGAGATATTCGCCGCTGCCCGGCCGCTCGGTGCCGCTCTCCTGCGTTACCCAATATTGCTCCGGCGTCAGCGCGGCGATCGCCGCCTCGTTCTTCTCGTATCGGCTCATGCGCGTCTCCCTTCCCGCCCGATATGGGGTCGGCCGGGCGGGAGTGCCACATCCCACCGTCGTCGGGCTCCGCCGCTCGCGCGCCCCAAGGAACCCGCGCCCCTTCCGTCGATTGAATCGGATACGAATCGATCCGGAGTGACAAAAGATGGCGGCACGCGCCTATTGGAAGGGGCAGATCAGGCTGGCCCTGGTCTCGATCCCGGTCGAGATCTTCAGCGCGACGAAGAGCGGCGCGTCGATCGCGTTCAACCAGATCCACGAGCCGACCGGCAAGCGGATCAAGTACGAGAAGGTCGTGCCCGGCGTCGGGCCGGTCGATCCCGAGGAGATCGTCAAGGGCTATCAGTACGAGAAGGGCTCCTACGTGCTGCTCAACGACGAGGAGCTTGAGGCGGTGAAGCTCGAATCGAAGAAGACGCTCGAGCTCACCCAGTTCGTCGATTATGACGAGATCGACGTCCTTTATTACGAAAAGCCCTATTTCGTCGTGCCGGCTGACGATCTCGCCGAGGAGGCGTTCATCGTGCTGCGCGAGGCGCTGCGCCGGACGCGCAAGGTCGGCGTCGGCCAGCTGGCGCTCAGGGGCCGCGAATATCTGGTCAGCGTCAAGCCCTGTGGCCGGGGCCTGGTGCTCGAGACCCTGCGCTACGCCGACGAGGTCAACAAGGCACGCGACTATTTCCGCGACATCTCCGACGCCAAGCCGGACGAGGAATTGCTCGACCTTGCCGAGACCCTGATCGAGCGCAAGACCGACGAGTTCGAGCCGTCCAAATATCACGACCGCTACATCGAGGCGCTGCAGGAGCTGATCGAGCGCAAGCGCAAGGGCAAGACCATCCACGCCGAAGAAGACGCCGCCCCGGCGCGCGGCACCAACGTCATCGACCTGATGGCCGCCTTGAAGCGCTCGATCGAGAAGCCGGGCGGCAGCGGCGCGGACACGGACGGCAGCAAGAAGGCCGCGTCGGCGAAGAAGCCCGCCGCCAAGGCGCCTGCGAAGAAGGCGCCGGCGAAGAAAACCGCCGACAAGGCGCCGCCGACGAGGACGCGCGCGTGAGATCTGGGCATGTGATTGGGCAGTCTCGACAAACCTCCGGCGAACCGAGCATCCCTCTCCTCCCCTCGAAAGGGAGGATCTAGGTGGCTGTCAAACCCGCCGACCCGCTCGAGACCTATAATCGCAAGCGGGATTTCTCGAAGACGGCGGAGCCGAAGGGCAGTTTCGACTCTCTCTCCTGGGGCGAGGGGCACGGCTTCATGGTCCAGAAGCACGACGCCACCCGACTCCACTGGGATTTCCGGCTCGAGCTCGACGGCGTGCTGAAGAGCTGGGCGGTGCCGAACGGTCCGAGCCTCAACCCCGCCGACAAGAGGCTGGCGGTGCGCACCGAGGATCACCCCCTCTCCTACGCGACCTTCGAGGGCACCATCCCCAAGGGCGAATATGGCGGCGGCACGGTGATGCTGTGGGACCGCGGCATCTGGCTCCCCCATCCCGGCAAGGACCCGCGCAAGACGCTGGAGGAAGGCCATCTCCACTTCACCCTCGACGGCGAGCGGATGAAGGGCGAGTGGGTCATGTTCCGCCTGAAGGGCCGCCCCCGCGACCGCGCCGAGAACTGGATCCTGAAGAAGGTCACCGACGAGCATGCCGGCGGCTCGATGGGCCTCGTCGAGCAATATCTCACCAGCATCAAGACCGGCCGCACGATGGGCGAGATCGCCGCGGGCCGGACGCGCAAGGAGCTGAAGAGCTGGGTGGACGGGCTGAAGCCGAGCAAGAAAGATCCTCCCCGAGCTCGCCTCGGGGAGGGGGACCGATCGCCGAAGGCGAGCGGTGGAGGGGCTGGCAATGACTCCGTGCCAGCCCCTCCACCACGCCGCTCCGCGGCGCGGTCCCCCTCCCCGAGCAAAGCTCGGGGAGGATTACCCGCCTTCCGCGAGCCGCAGAAGGCGACGCTCGCCGATCACGTGCCGCCCGGGTCCGGCTGGATCCACGAGATGAAGTACGACGGCTATCGCTGCCTGCTGGCGATCGGCGGCGGCAGAGCGAAAGTCTACACGCGCTCCGGCCTCGACTGGTCGGACAAATTCCCCGAGATCGTCGAGACCGCGGCGTCGCTGGAGGTCGGCTCGGCGCTGCTCGACGGCGAGATCGTCAGCCTCGACGACAAGGGCTCGAGCAATTTCTCGGCGCTGCAGCAGGCGATCGGCGAGGGCGGCCGCGGCCTCACCCTGTTCCTGTTCGACGCACTCGAGATCGACGGCGAGGATCTGACCAGGCTGCCGAACATCGAGCGCAAGGCGCGGCTCGCCGCGCTCGTCGGCGAGGGCAAGCCCCCCACCCTCCTCTACGCCGAGCATATCGTCGGCCATGGCGAGGAGCTTTTCCAGGCGATGTGCGAGGCGGCCCAGGAGGGGATCATCTCCAAGCGCGCCGAGGCGCCCTATCGCTCGACCCGCACCAGATGCTGGCTGAAGGTGAAGTGCATCCAGCGCCAGGAGTTCGTCATCATCGGCTGGACTCCCAGCGAGGCGAAGGCGCGCGGTTTCCGCTCCCTGCTGCTCGCCGTCAACGAGGGCGGGTCGCTGCGCTACGTCGGCAAGGTGGGCACCGGCTTCTCGATGGCGACGATCCAGGACCTGCTGAAGCGGATGCGGCGGATCGAGGTGAAGACGCCACCCACCGCGGTGCCGCGGCCCGACGCCCGCGGCGCGCACTGGGTGCGGCCGGAGATGGTCGCCGAGGTCGCCTTCACCGAATTCACCTCGGAAGGCGTCGTCCGCCACCCGAGCTTCCTCGGCCTGCGCGCCGACAAGGCGGCCGAGGAGGTGGTGCGCGAGCTGCCCCAGCCCCTGCCGGCGCCGCGCGACGACGGCATCAGGATCACCAATCCCGAGCGGGTCATCTTTCCCGATTCCGGCGTCACCAAGCAGGAACTGGTCGATTATTATCGAGTCGTCGGCCCGCTGATGGCGGTCTGGTCCGCGAACCGGCCGCTGAGCCTGGTGCGCTGCCCCCAGGGGCGCGGCAAGAAATGCTTCTTCCAGAAGCACAATACCGGCAGCTTCGGGCCGCAGGTCCACCAGATCGAGATCGAGGAGAAAAAGGGCGAGATCGAGGATTACGTCTATGTCGAGGATGTCGCCGGGCTGATCGCCTGCGTTCAGATGGGCACGATCGAGTTCCACGGCTGGGGCTCGTCGGTCGCCGACGTCGAGAAGCCGGACCGGCTGATCTTCGACATCGATCCGGACGAGGGGCTCGATTTCGCCGAAACCAGGCGCGCGGCGCGCGATCTCCACCGCTATCTGGCCGACATGGGGCTGGTCAGCTTCCCGCTGCTGACCGGCGGCAAGGGGCTCCACGTCGTCGTGCCGCTCACCCCCGAGGCCGAGTGGCCGGAGGTCAAGGATTTCGCCCAGCGCTTCTGCGTCGCCCTCGCCACGGCGGAGCCGGAGCGCTTCACCGCCAATCTCGCCAAGGCCAAGCGCAAGGGCCGGATGTTCCTCGACTATCTGCGCAACCAGCGCGGCGCGACCGCGATCATGCCCTATTCGAGCCGCGCCCGCGAAGGCGCGCCGGTCTCTGCGCCAATCAGCTGGGACGAGCTCGACGAGATGGAGAGCGGCGCCCGCTTCACCGTGCGCGATTCCGCTCTCCTGCTCGAACGCGTCTCGAGCCGCGCCCTGGAGGGCTGGGGCGAGACGTCGCAAGTGCTGCCGGATCTGTGAGGAGCGACGATGGCAATCGACATCAACCAGGCGAGCCAGGACGAGTTCGACGCGCTGGAGGGCCTGAAGGGCCACGGGCACGAGATCGTGCGCTACCGCGAGGAGCGCGGCGGCTTCACCGAGCTGCGCGAGCTCGACGAGGTGCCTGGCCTGACCGGCAAGGTCGACGAGGCGACGCTGAAGCAGCTCCGGGTATGACACGGCCGGCGCGCGGGGAGCCGCCCGCCTGTCCCGGCAAGCCGGTCTTTGTGCTCTGTTTCGTCCAGGGAACATCTGCTAGCGCCGCCGGACACCGGGCCCGCCGGGGAAGCGGCCGCTCGACCTCGGAAGGATCATGATGGCCGCGGAGAAGGAACTGCTCGACGAAGGCGGCCCCGTGTCGTCGGGACTCCGGCCACTGGATGACATCCTCGCCGGCGGCTTTGCGGCCAATCGCGTCCATCTGGTCGAGGGCGAGCCCGGCTCGGGCAAGACGACGCTCGGCCTGCAATTCCTGCTCGAGGGCAAGCGCAAGGACGAGCGCTGCCTCTACATCACCCTGTCCGAGAGCCGGAACGAGATCCTGCACGGCGCGGCCGCGCACGGCTGGAGCCTCGACGGCATAGAGATCTTCGAGCTGATCCCGCCCGAGCTCAGCCTCGACTCCGAGCGCGAGCAATCGATCGTCTACGCCTCCGATCTCGAGCTCGGCGAGACGGTCGGAATGGTGATGGAAGAGGTCGAGCGCGTGGCGCCGGCGCGGATCGTGTTCGACAGCCTTTCGGAGATCCGCCTCCTGGCGCAGGGGCCGCTGCGCTTCCGCCGCCAGGTGCTGGCGCTGAAGCATTACTTCGCGCAGCATAATTGCACCGTGCTGTTCCTCGACGATCTCACCCAGAACGAGGACGATCTCAGCCTTCACAGCCTCGCGCACGGCGTCATCCGCCTCGATCAGATCGCCGTACCCTACGGCGCCGAGCGCCGGCGGCTGCGCGTCTGGAAGATGCGCGGCCGCGCCTTCCAGGGCGGCTATCACGACATCCGCATCCGCACCGGCGGCATCGAGATCTTCCCGCGCCTGGTCGCCGCCTCCCACCCCGATGCGGGAAATGCCCATGCCCAGGCGGCGAGCGGCATCCGCGAGCTCGACGCTCTGGTCGGCGGCGGTCTCGATCACGGCACGACCAACCTCGTCGTCGGCCCGTCCGGCGCCGGCAAGTCGACCCTCGTCCTCCAATATGTGCACGCCGGGCTGGTGCGCGGCGACCGCGCCTTCTTCGTCAGCTTCGACGAGACCGAGGCCGTGTTCATGCGCCGCGCCCGTGGCCTCGGCATGGATCTCGCGCCGTTCGTCGAGAATGGCTGCTTCACCTTCCGCCAGGTCGATCCTGCCGAGCTCTCCCCGGGCGAGCTCACCGGCCTGCTCCGCCAGCAGGTCGAGGACGGCGTCTGCATCGTCGTGCTAGATTCGCTCTCCGGCTACCAGCACGCGATGCCGCACGAGCAGTTCATGCTGCTCCAGATGCACGAGATCGTCACCTATCTGAACCAGCAGGGCGTGCTCACCTTCCTGATCCTCGCCCAGAGCGGGATGATCGGCTCGATGCAGTCGCCGGTCGATCTCACCTACCTCTCCGACGCCGTCATCCTCCTGCGCTTCTTCGAGGCGCGCGGCGAGATCCGGCGCGCGCTCTCGATGCTGAAGAAACGGACCGGCCCGCACGAGTCGACCATCCGCGAGCTGATGATCGACGGCGGCGGTATCCGCGTCGGCAGCAGGCTGGAAGGCTTCCGCGGCGTGCTCACCGGCGTGCCGGTGCTCGAAGGGAATAATGACGACCTCCTGGTGAACCGTGGTGACCGGCCGGCCTGAGGACGACGCCTTCCTGGTGATCGCGCCGTCGGGGCGCGACGCTCAGGTGATCGGCGAGCTGCTCGCCAGCGCCGGCCTTTCCTGGCGCGCCGATCATGACGGCGAGGCGCTGCTCGCCGCGCTGATCGCCGGCGACACCGCCGGCGCGATCGTCACCGACGACGCGCTGTCGCGCATCGACAGCGCCCAGCTGCGCGAGGCGCTCGACCGGCAGCCGCCCTGGTCCGATTTCCCGTTCGTGCTGCTCAGCCGGCGCGGCGAGACGCGCCAGGGCTCGCGGTCGCTCGAGGAGCTGGTCAACGTCACCATCCTCGAGCGGCCGCTCCACCCCGCCTCGCTGATCAGCGCGGCGCGCGCGGCACGGCGCGGCCGCCGCCGTCAGCGGCTCGCTGCGCAGCATCTCGCCGATCTCGAGACCGCCCGGGCGCAACTGCGCGAGCTCGCCGACACGCTCGAGGCCAAGGTCGCCGACCGCACCCGCGACCTCGCCGCCGCCAACGACCGGCTGACCGCCGAGATCGCGGAGCGCGAGCGGGCCGAGGCGCGGCTGGTCCAGGCCCAGAAGATGGAGGCGGTCGGCCAGCTGACCGGCGGCATTGCCCACGATTTCAACAATCTGCTCACCGCCGTGGTCGGCTCGCTCGACCTGCTGCTGCGCCGCACCGACGACGAGAAATTGCGCCGCCTCGCCGGCAACGCGCTCCAGGCCGCCGAGCGCGGCGCCCGGCTGACCGCCCAGCTCCTCGCTTTCTCCCGCCGCCAGCGCCTGTCCCCGACCCCGCTGCAGCCCAACGACATCATCTCCGGCATGGGCGATCTGCTCGCCCGCACGATCGGCCGCCACGTGCGCGTCGAGACCCGGCTCGAGCCCAATCTCTGGCAGGCGCTCGCCGATCCGACCCAGCTCGAGGTGATGATCCTCAACCTCGCGATCAACGCGCGCGACGCGATGCCCGCCGGCGGCCGCCTCACCATCGCGACCGCCAATCAGGAGAGCGTGCCCCCCGCTCTGGCCGGCGAGCTCGCCCCGGGCGAATATGTCGCCCTCTCCGTCTCCGACACCGGCACCGGCATGTCGCCCGCCGTGCTCGCGCGCGCCTTCGAACCCTTCTTCACCACCAAGGAGCAGGGCAAGGGTACCGGCCTCGGCCTCGCGCAGCTCTACGGCTTCGCCCGCCAGTCCGGCGGCACCGCGCGCATCGAGACCTGCGAGGGCGAAGGGACCACCGTGACCATCTATTTGCCGCGCACCGAACAGGCTCGTGAGACGGCGCAGCCCGCCTATCTCGAGGTGCGCCCGCGTCCGCGCACCCGCATCCTCGTCGTCGACGACGACGACGATGTGCGCCTCGTCGCCGCCGCGATGATCGAGGAGCTCGGCTATGAGGTGGAGGCGGCGAACGGCGGCGACGCCGCGCTGAAGGCGCTCGAGGCGGACGGCTTCGCCCTTCTGCTCACCGACGTGGCGATGCCCGGGATCAACGGCGTCGAGCTCGCCCGCCGCGTCCGCGAGCTTCGGCCGGACCTGCCGGTCGTCTTCGCCACCGGCTATGCCGATTTCCAGACCTTCGGTGCCAGTCTCTCCGACGAGCGGCTGCTCAAGAAACCGTATCGGATCGCCGAGGTCGCGGCGCTGATCAGCGAGGCGCTGGCCGAAGCCCCGCCGGGCGGCAACGTCGTCGAGCTCCGCCGCCCCTGACCGGGTGTTCAGAGCACTGCCGAGCCGCCGCGCCGGCCACTGACTTAGACATACAACACACTAGCCCCTTGCGCTAAGCGGCCCGCCTGCCCCATCTAGCGACAAGCACCCAAGGGAGGGAATGGATGGCCACCGACACCAAGCTCAAGCTGGAGGCGCCCGAGGCGCTCGCCACGGTCGAGCCGGAGCAGGCCGCCGGCCTGGTGCCGATCGAGGAAGGCGTGAAGTCGAAGCTCGAGACCGTTGCCGACAAGTTCGTCGCCGAGCTTGTCGCCGTTGACGCGAACAGCCCCGAGTTCGGCCGCAAGGTCGACGAGCTCACCAACATGGGCCGCAAGCAGATCGCCGAGGCGGCGGGCGCCTCGAACCGCTTCCTCGACCGGCCGGTCAAGGCGATCGATTCCGATACCGGCATCGGCGCCGATCTCACCGAGCTGCGCCGCACCGTCGAGGATCTCGATCCGGGCAAACAGGGCAATCTCCTCGCGCCCAAGAAATTGTTCGGGATCATCCCGTTCGGCACCAAGTTGCGCAATTATTTCGACGGCTACAAATCGGCGCAGAGCCACATCTCGACCATCCTCGCCCGGCTCGGCTCGGGCAAGGACGAGCTGCTGATGGACAATGCCGCGATCGACACCGAGCGCGCGTCGCTGTGGAAGACGATGGGCCAGCTCGAGCAGATGATCCACATCTCGAAGCTGCTCGACGCCAAGCTCGAGGAGAAAGCGAACGATCTCGACGCGACCGAGCCGGCGAAGGCCAAGGCGATCCGCGAGAGCGCGCTGTTCTACACCCGCCAGCGCACCACCGATCTGCTCACCCAGATGGCGGTGACGGTGCAGGGCTATCTCGCGCTCGATCTCGTCAAGAAGAACAATGTCGAGCTGATCAAGGGCGTCGACCGCGCCTCGACCACCACGGTCTCGGCGCTGCGCACCGCGGTGACCGTCGCCCAGGCGCTGACCAACCAGCGGCTCGTGCTCGATCAGATCACCGCGCTCAACACGACGACCGCCAACATCATCGACACCACCGGCAATCTGCTGAAGAGTCAGACGGCGACGATCCACCAGCAGGCCGCCTCGTCGACGATCCCGCTCGAGACGCTGCAGCGCGCCTTCCAGAACATCTACGACACGATGGACTCGATCGATCAATTCAAGGTCGAGGCGCTGTCGAGCATGAAGCAGACGGTGAACACGCTGACCAGCGAGGTCGAGAAGAGCCGCGGCTACATCGCCCGGGCCGAGGGCGTCGAGCAGAACCGCCTCGCCGGCGGCAGCGCCACCCAGTCGCTGCTCGCACCGATCGAGCGGTGAGGACGGACACTAGATGCCCCGCCACCCCCGCGGTGTAGACCAGGCGATCGCCCGCTTCGACGAGGTGGTCGCGCGCTACGACGGCAACGCCTCGCAGGCGGCGGCCGCCGCCCGGCGCCGCGGCTATGCGCGGACCGCGCGCTCGGTCGGCAAGCGCCTCGCCGGCATGGGCGCCGCGATCACGGCCCTGATCGTCGCGACGATCGCCTTCGGGCTGATCGTCGGGCCGATCGGCATCAACGGCCTGTTCGTCGTCGCCTTCCTCACCCTCGTGATCCTCTTGCTCTTCTCCTTCTGGCCGGCCGAGCCGAAACGCGTCGCCTATAGCGAGGACCTGCCGACCCGCACCGTCGTCCGCCAGCTCGACAGCCTGCTGGTTCGCGAGCGCGCCGCGCTGCCGGCCCCCGCCGCGCGCCGGGTGGACGAGATCAGCGCCACCCTGCCCCTACTCGAATCGCGGCTCGGCGAGCTTGATCCGCTCGATCCGCTGGCGCAGGATGCGCGCCGGCTGATGGGCAAGCACCTTCCCGACCTGCTCGAGCGCTACGAGCGCGTCCCCGCCGCTTATCGCAGCGAGCGCGACGGCGAGGGCCTGACCGTTGACGAGCGCCTCGTCTCCAGCCTCGACGCCGCCCGCGGCAGCCTCGACGACATCGCCGCCAAGCTCGCCGAGAGCGAGCGGCAGAAGTTCGAGACCCAGGGTCGCTTCATCGAAAGCCGCTACAAGGACAGTGGCGGCCTCGACGGCCAATGATCGGCCTCGGCGACGCGTTCAGGGCGGCCGAGGAGTTCGTCCGCCGCCACATCAAGACGAAGGCCGTGCGCGACGCCGAGAAGCGGCGGCAGGAGCGCCGGCAGCGCCAGGCGATGCAGAACGCAAAGAAGGCGGGCGCGGTCGCCGGCGTGTTCGCAGTCGGGGCATTCGGCGTCGGCATCGCCTTTGCGCCGGTCACCTCCGCGGCGCTGGCAGCGGGCGCCGCGGCGGTCGCAGGGCTCGCCGCGTCCGGCCTGCTGCCGAAGCGGCGGACGTCCTCTTTCTCCCGCGAGGAGCTGGCGGCGCTGCCCGGCCAGGCCGAGGAGTGGCTGCTCGACCAGCGCATGCATCTGCCGCAGACCGCCGCCGCAGCGATCGACGCGATCCTCGTCAACCTCGGCGATCTGCCGCCGCATCTCGGCCGCATCGACCCGGGCTCGTCGCTCGCCTGGGATGCGCGCAAATTGCTCGGCGAGCACCTTCCCAACCTCGTCCAGGCGTGGTGCAACCTGCCCTCCCAGACCCGCGAGACCGACGTCGAGACCCGAGTGCGCTTCGAGCGGGGCCTCGGCACGATCGCGGAGGAAGTGGCGCGGCTGACCCACGAGGCGAGCCGCGACGAGCGCATGCGCGTCGAGACCCACGGCCGCTACCTCGACGCCCGCTACCGCGACGACCTCGGGCACTGAACTCTGTCCAGCGGATGGGTGGGTGACACTTTAGACCGGATAGATGGGTGACAGATTTGGAGACTGGGTGTGCCCGCGCGCGGGCACACCCAGTCTTCGAAGACGCTTCTGCCGGAGGTCCAGCACGGCCAGGGGTGTATCGAAAAAGCGCATGCGCAACTCGCCATCGGCGGTTTCTTCGATCGCGACCACCTCGCCGATCAGGGCTTCGGACACGTAGATCAGACCGCCTGGCCATCGTATTTCGCCGCTCGAGCGTACCCGTCGCACAATGGCCTCACGCGGATAGTCTGGCTCGGCAAGCTGCTCCGGCAGCTGACGCGAGGACGGCGTGTAGTGCTGCGCCGGAGGCGTCTGGCCGAGCGCCTCATGCGGTCGTTCGTGG
>NZ_SPDV01000018.1:7500-111616 GCF_004564275.1 Sphingomonas parva (ex Maeng et al. 2020) | reverse complement strand
TCGAGGTGTCGGGAGAGTGGCTCCCGGCCGGATCGTCCGGAGAAGTGTCATGCCCAATTCCAATCCCAAGCTCGCGCTCAGCGTTTCGCGCGATATCCCGTTCGACAAGCTGGTGCTGTCGCAGTCCAACGTCCGCCGCATAAAGGCGGGAGTCGGCATCGATGACCTTGCCGAGGATATCGCTCGGCGCACGCTGTTGCAGTCGCTCACTGTTCGCGCCGTCGTCGATGCCGACGGCAACGAGACCGGCATGTTCGAGGTGCCGTCAGGCGGTCGCCGCTACCGGGCGCTCGAATTGCTGGTAAAGCGCAAGCAGCTGCCGCGCAACGCGCCGGTGCCGTGCATTATCCGCACCGAGGGCGATGCCGAGGAAGACAGCCTGGCCGAGAACATCCAGCGGGCACCGCTGCATCCGCTCGACCAGTTCCGTGCATTTCTGGCGCTCCGCGAGAAGGGCCAGTCCGAGGAGGAGATCGCCGCGCACCAGTTCGTGTCGGTGGCGGTGGTCAAGCAGCGCCTGAAGCTCGCCAGCGTGTCGCCGAAGATCCTCGACGCCTATGCCGAAGACGAGATCACGCTCGACCAATTGATGGCGTTCACCGTCAACGGCGATCACGAACGGCAGGAGCAGGTCTTCGAACGGCTCGCCGGCTCCTATGACCGCCAGCCATACGCGATCCGCCGGATGCTGACCGAAGGCGCCGTGCGTGCATGCGACAAGCGCGCCCGGTTCATCGATATCGATGCCTATATCGAGGCGGGCGGCGGCGTCATGCGCGACCTGTTCCAGGGTGACGACGGCGGCTGGCTGCAGGATGTTGGTTTGGTCGATCTGATGGTCTCCGAGCGACTGCGCGAGGAGGCGATGAAGGTGCAGGCCGAAGGCTGGCGCTGGATCGATGCAGCGCCCGACTTCCCCTATGGCCACACCTACGGGCTGCGCCAGCTGCGCGGCACGCCGGTGGAGATCACCGCCGAAGAACAGGCCACGCGCGATGCGCTCCAAGTCGAATACGATGCACTGGTCGCCGAGCATGAAGACTCGCCTGAACTGCCCGACGAAGTGGACGAACGGCTGGGCGAGCTGGAAACGGCGATCGAGGCGCTCGACCAGCGACCGCTGGCCTATGACGCCGACGAGGTGGCACGGGCCGGTGCCTTCATCAGTATCGCGCCGGATGGCAGCCTGCGGATCGAGCGCGGGTTCGTTCGGCCAGAGGACGAACTGCCCATCGAGCCCGAGCAGGATGCGGTTGCAGAAGGCGACTACAACCATGCCGACAACGGCACCGACCATGGCGGTGAGCAGGCCGGCATCGACAGCCATGTCGAGGCAGCGACGGAGCCCGAGGAGGATGAAGGCCTGCGCCCGATTCCTGACCGGCTGATGTCCGAGCTGACCGCGCACCGCACGCTGGCACTACGGGATGCTGTGGCACGGTCACCGGAGGTGGCATTCCACGCCTGCCTCCATGCGCTCGTCTTGCGGCTGTTCTACCGATACGCGCTCGACAGCTGCCTCGAACTCGACGCCAAGCATATCGGGTTCGGCCACCAGGCACCCGGGCTCGGCGATACGGCGTCTGCACAAGCCATCGATGCGCGGCACTTGGCGCTTGCCGATTTGCTGCCCGCGCAAGCCGAAGCACTGTGGGATGCGCTCGGCGACATGGACGGCGAGCAGCAGAAGGCGCTGTTCGCCTACTGCGTCGCCTGCACGGTCAACGCCACGTTCGAGGCTTACAACCGCAGGCCGCGTGCGCTTGCCCATGCCGACATGCTCGCCAAGGCGGTCGATCTCGACATGGTGGCGGCGGGTTGGAGGCCGACGGCCGACACGTTCCTTGGCCGTGTGACCAAGGCGCGGATCGTTCAGGCAGTGACCGAGGCGAAGGGCGAACGGGCCGCAGAGAACATCGCGCATCTCAAGAAGCCGGACATGGCGGCACGTGCGGCTGTGCTGCTCGAAGGCAGCGGCTGGTTGCCCGAACCGCTCCGCACGCCGGGTCGCGCCATACCAGCGTCGATCGAAAGCGAGGTCGAGTCGCCCAGCAATGAGGCCATCGTCGGTGCCGAGGCCATTGGCGAAGTGCAGCCGGCGGTAGACGACGGCGCACGGTCCGTGGCGGACGAAGCGCCGATCGACGACAATGCCGGGGCCGAGGGCGACACCCCCTTCGCCGTCGCCGCCGAGTAGGTCGCGCTCCCCAGACCCGCTCGCAACTGAGGGTCCGCCGTGCATCGGGGTCCCCGCGAAGCCTGCTTCGTGGGGATTACTCGGACGCGGCGGACCCTCTTCTTGTCTCAGGAGGATCAGATGCCCGATGCATCCGACCTTGCCCGGCAGCTTGCTCGCAATGCCGAAAGTGTCTGCCGCCACTATCTTCCGCAAGGCCGGCGACAGGGCCGCTACTGGCTTATCGGCGATGTCGAAGGCACGCCGGGGCGCAGCCTGTTTGTGCGACTGACCGGATCCGATACCGGCAAGGGCGCTGCGGGCAAATGGACCGATGCAGCCACTGGCGAGCATGGCGATCTGCTCGACCTTATCGCTGCCAATCAGCGATTGGCTTCGCTCGCCGACACGCTCGAGGAAGCGCGGCGCTTTCTGGCTCTTCCGCCGCCAGAACCAAAGGCATTTGAACCGCTGCTGCCCGTACCCTCCGGATCGCCAGAAGCTGCACAACGGCTATGGGCGATATCGCAGCCGATCCATGACACGCTTGCCGAGACCTATCTGCGCCAGCGTGGTATCATCGACCTGCGCGAGTGCGGCTCGCTAAGGTTCCACCCCAACTGCTGGTATCGCGCCGATGAAGACGATTCACCCGGCACGCCGAGAGCGTTCCCAGCATTGATTGCAGCAGTTTGCAGTGATGACGGACCATTGACCGGCATCCACCGCACCTGGCTCGATCCGAACGGCGGCGGAAAGGCACCCGTCGCCACGCCGCGCCGCGCCATGGGTAATCTCCTCGGCAACGGCTTGCGGTTCGGTCGAGCCGGATCAGTCCTGGTCGCCGGAGAGGGCATCGAAACGATATTGTCACTCCGCCAGATCATGCCGACCATACCCATGATCGCCGCTCTCTCAGCGGGTCACCTGTCCGCGTTGCAAATCACACCATCGCTGCACCGCCTCTACATTGCGCGCGATAACGATCCCGCTGGACAACATGCGGCTGACACGTTGGCTAAGCGCGCGATCGGGGCTGGTATCGAGCCGTTGATGCTGACTGCCAGCCTTGGTGACTTCAACGACGATTTGCAGCGGCTTGGCCGGGACGAGATGCGGGCAGCGGTGCGAGTGCAGCTTGCCCCGGAGGACGCCGAACAGTTCATCGGCTGAGCATAGGCGGTGACGTCCCTGCGCCAGAGCTATGTTCGCCATGACCCGTCACTCCCCTGACAGAGCCGCGCCTCTGCCTTCGAGAGGGGCGAGAGAAGCGGAAGCAGACCGGGCCGGCAATGGCTGTGCGCGACTTTCTTCCCCGCCCCGTGCCGGGGCTCCTCGCGCGCCAAGAAAGTCGTGCTCGCCATCCTCCGCTGCGCTTCGGCCACAAAGCCCACCCCAGAAAGTGATACTTTCTGGGGACCCCGGGCGGGTGCCGACCCGCTCTGCCCCCGCTCTTTGCTCGCCCATGAAGGCCGCGAGAGGCGCGGTCGAGCAACGGAGCGAACGCCATGACCGATCCCGACGAACCGCAGGAGCAATCCCCGACCGCGCATATTCTCGATGAACTGCAACTCTACGGCTTCCGGCCATTCCAGGACGAGCCCGATCCACGCCCATTGCCCGAAGGCGACCGTGTCGCAGGTGCTGTTGCCGACATTTTCGACGCGCTGATCGGCACGTTGGCCGACACCCGGCTCGAACCCGATCTCGATGACCTGCTTTGGTCCACCGTCAACCTGTTCCACCGCGCGGCTGAGCGGGTTGAGCGCGAGCTCGACGACAATGAGCAAGCGCAGCGTCGATCGCAGCGCGAACAGGACGGCTCCGAGGTGGCTTCAGTCGAACTTGAGCAATTGCTGGCGCAGGGTCTGACCCTGATCGAGCGGCGCAACGCCCATGAACTGATGCGCGATGCTGCTTGCGATCTCTATCGCACCCATACCGGTTCGGCCTGGCATCCCCGCCATGGCAGCCTCGTAAACCGCCGCGCGCTGACCGCAGCAATGGTCGACAGCCGCGACTTCATCGCCGCCCGCCGCCGCGCCGAAACCCAGGTCATGCTGCCGACTGGACCCAAGGTCGCATTTACCGGTGGCAAGGAGTGCAACGATACCGATGCCATCTGGGGGGCACTGGACCGGGTCCGCGCCAAACACCAGAACATGGTGCTGCTGCATGGCGGTGCTTCCTCAGGGGCCGAGCGCATTGCCGCCTGTTGGGCCGACAACCGCAAGGTGACGCAGGTCGCATTCAAGCCCGATTGGGCAAAGCACGCGAAGGCTGCGCCGTTCAAACGCAACGATGCGATGCTCGATGTCCTGCCGATCGGGGTCGTGGTGTTCCCCGGCACCGGCATTCAGGACAACCTTGCCGACAAGGCCCGCAAGCTGGGCATCCCCGTGTTCGACTTCCGCAAGACTCAGCCCCCTATCTGATCGAGGGGCATCGTCTGACCGCCACTTAGAGTATCGCAGTAGCTGTCCGCAGTCCGGGCAGCACTGTGGCCAACTTTTGGGCTGTGGAGCGACACTGCATCCCACTCCGACGCGGGAACGCCCCGCTCTCCTTGGCTTACCTCTGACCTTAGCGCTGCCTTGTGACGATCAACCCGCAAGGGGTCCGCTAAGCACAGCTTGCGGCCTTCAGCTTCGCCTCCGGTGATCGCGGCCGCGCGTCGGTCGCCTGTGCGCCTGTCGAGCGGGGACGGTCCCCGCTCCGGAAACAGGAGCAAAGATCATGTCGCTTCCCACCGCTCAGAAGTTCGCTTGGAGCCTTGCCAAGACGCTGATGACCTGCGTGGTGCTGATCCAAACCAATGATGGCTACGCCGTCATGACAGATGCCGATTACGATGGCGATCCGATGCTGATCGTTCGGGTGTACGATCCGTTTTGAAGCAATTCGGTATAGCTCGCCCCCACCTTAAACGCGTGCAACGTCCAAGGACCTCAACGGAATTAGCCCGAGAGCAGACAGCCAATGAGCGAGCGCCGCAACCCCTTGACATTGGCAGTGGTAAGCATATCTTACTACCCGTAAGAAATGGAGGGTCGTGATGGACGCTAACTTTGTCAAAGCCAAGCTGATCGAGGTACTGCAATCTGTGCAGACGTTGAGCGGCGAGGACTGTCCTGTAATCGACGGCGGCACGAAACCAGCTGAGGCTCTGCCGAAGTTCACAAGCAAAGTATGGCCTGTCGCGGCCGGCATGCTTGGTATCGCTCTCGGGAAATCGATCCCCTGCGAAACCAACATCTTTGTCGACGACGACACAAAGATTCCGCTCGCGATCAACCAGACGGTCGCACTCGTCCTCAAGATCTTTGAAGCGCAGGATGCCGAAGAAGCCGAAAAGGTCGGCGCGAAATGAGCGACGCTCCTTTGGACAAGGCGATGACGCTTCCGGCACGGCTCCGCGCTGCGCGAGAGGCTGCCGGCCTCTCTCAAGGGCAGGTCGCGAAATTGATGAATATGCACCGCCCGACCGTTTCGGAAATGGAGGCTGGCAATCGCCGGATCACGGCTGACGAACTCGCAAAGCTTGCTGACCTCTACGACACCAAACTGTCATGGCTGCTGGGAGATGCGCCCGAACGCGCAGCGACAGACGATCCTAAACTGCAACTCGCTGCCCGCGAACTGAGCAAACTTAAGCCCGATGACCTCGACCGCCTCCTGAAGCTCATCGCCGCGATGAAGTCCGACGATGACGAGAAGGGAGCCTAACCTATGAAAGCGCATGCCAAGACGATGATGCACAACCGCCGCGCCTTGGCAGACAAGGCCATGAAGGCAGCAATCACCGCGCGACTGAAAGCCGGCAAGGATTTGGTCAGCCCTGTCTGCATCTATTCGATTGCAGAAGCGCACGGGGTTCGCGTGACTTTCAACGACATCAATATGGAAGGAATGTACCAGCGTAGCTCACCGCCGCGTATCCATCTCTCCAGCAAGCGCCCACTCGCCCGCCGCGCTTATAATTGCGCACACGAGCTTGGCCATCATCTGCTCGGGCACGGGTCATCGATCGATGAGTTGCGCGAGAACCAATTGGTACGGCCGTGGGACGTGCCCGAGGAGTATAGCGCCGACACGTTCGCTGCTTATGCGCTGATGCCGACCTTGGGCCTGCGCAATGCCTTCGCAGTCCGTGGCCTCAAGCCGGAGACCGCGACCCCGATCGAAATTTACTGCATCGCCTGCCAGTTCGGCGTCGGGTACTCCACACTGGTCACGCATCTCCTATGGGGCGAGGCGATGATCAGCCACGAGCGGGCTGATGCGTTGCGCAAGATCACCCCGCGCACGCTCCGCGCTCATATTCTAGGATCGCTGACGCCCAACCCGCTCATTGTCGCTGACGAGGCCTCGGGTGGCCATGCGATTGATGCAGAGGTCGGGCATTTGCTGCTGCTTCCCTCGGGGACCGTCGCGCATGGCGATGTCATCGCGCCGGTCGCCGATCTGGAGGGCGGGCGTTTGTTCGAAGCGAAGCGCCCGGGGCTGGCCCGCATTGACCGCCCGGGAACTGATTGGGCCGCCTTCGGGCGTATTGCGCGAACGGCTTACGTCGGGCGCGCCGAATTCCGCCATTTGGAGGATGATGCAGATGACTAAGCCAGACCGACCGGACAACCCTGAACCGCTGATGATCACGGCCAAGAGCATTTCCGAAGCCTATTCGCGGACATTGCTCCATATTATGGAGCATCCGGGTAATGAGATCGCCCCTCTCGTCCTCACGATCGATGGGTTTGGCGAAGGCTATGACGTCCCAGAAGATCCTCGGGTTCGCACCGCGCTCGATGCCCTATTGGGCAGTAAAAAGAAGCGCGACGTGGAGGACGTCGCCCATACCATCTTTCCGCAGCGGTTCTGGACGATGGCACAGGGAGACCGCGCCAAGCTCTTCGAGTTCTACAAAATGGCATTCCCCTTCTATCGCGCGCGAAATCCCAAGGCTAACGGCAAAGGCCTCTATTTCGAGCGGCTGATGATGTACGGCCGCGGCCCGTGCGATGGTAATCAGTTGGAGTGGATTTTGAGTCAGTATGATAGCCGCCCGGGCGTGCGCCGGTCGATGTGGCAGGCAACCACGTTCGATCCCGCCCGCGACCATAGCGCGACCGCCCAGCTGGGTTTCCCGTGCCTTCAGCATGTGAGCTTCGTGCCGACCAAGGCCGGCCTGGTGGCGAATGCCTTCTACGCCACGCAGCAGCTGTTCGATAAGGCCTATGGCAACTATCTCGGCCTCGCCCAGCTCGCCGCCTTCATGGCGCATGAAATGGGCATTCCGCTCACGCGCCTCAATGTGACGATCGGCGTGGCCAAGCTGGAGCGGATCAGCAAGACGGACAGCGCTATGAAGCCGCTGATCGAAGCGGCCCGCGCCTGTGTGGCACCGCCGGCTCCGGCGACGCAGCGGCCGTCTCCGTCGCTCCGGCTCGCTGCCCAGCGGGCCTGACGCGCTGTGACCAAGACTGGTACCCCGAGCGGTCGCAAGCGCGGCCGCCCTGCCAAGATTCTCGCAGGGACGCCGCGTACGTTTGAGTTCGATTATCCCGCTGTTGTCGCACCAACCGCGCCGACAATCATTTCTAGCCATCTCGCGCCGGCGAAAACGACTTCCGTCTATGACAGCTACTGGCGTTTTGCCGCTGAACGGCAGCGTGTGTTCTACCGCCGCGTTCTCGGTACCCCCTGGCCGTGGACTGACAATCCGGTGATGGCGGTCTACAAATTCACGAACGCCTACCGGGCGTCAGACCGCGTCAGCCAGTATCTGATCCGCAAGGTGATCTACCGCGATGATCTGCCGAATTCGGTCGATGAAGTTGTCTTCCGCATCCTGCTCTTCAAACTGTTCAACAAAATCGAGACCTGGGAACGGCTAGAGCGGGCGCTCGGCCCAATCAGCTTCGCAGACTATCGGTTCGACCGGTATGACAAGATCCTGTCGAAGGCGATGGCCGATGGGCATCGGGTTTACTCGGCGGCCTATATCATGCCGCCGGGCAGCTCGGCTTTCGGGTGCAAGGCCAAGCACCAGAATCATCTCAAGCTCCTTGAGATGATGATGGCGCAGGCGCTGCCGGAGAAGCTCGCGTCGGCCCGAAGCATGCAACAGGGTTTCGAACTGCTGCGTGACTACCCGACCATTGGTGATTTCCTCGCCTATCAGTTCGTGACCGATGTCAATTACAGCGAAGTGACCGACTTTTCGGAGATGGACTTCGTTATCCCGGGTCCTGGCGCCCGCGACGGCCTGCGTAAATGTTTCGCCGATACCGGCGGGCTGAGCGATGCTGAGCTCATCCGTTTGATGGCTGATCGGCAGGAGCAGGAGTGCGCTCGGCTGGGTCTGGAATTCCCCTCGCTCTGGGGGCGGCCATTGCAGCTGATCGATTGTCAGAACCTATTCTGCGAAATCGATAAATATGCCCGGGTGGCTCATCCTGAAGCTGCGGGCCTGACGGGCCGCACCCGCATCAAGCAGAAGTTTGCAGCCCAAGCACAGCCTATCGAATTCTGGTATCCGCCCAAATGGGGTATCAATGATCGTATTGCCGCCGGTGCGGTGCCGAACGAAGCGTTCGAGGCATCTCGGCCTGGCGCCGCGAACGCATATAAGAATGCGCCAAAGTCGGGAGCATATTGATGGATCTCAAGTCATATCAGGCGCAGGCACTACTTACCGATCAAGTGCCAGGGACGAGCGACGACGAAATGGCCGCTGCCCTGATCGTGCCTATGCTTGGGCTAGCGGGCGAGACCGGCCAGTTGCTGAGCGAGTATAAGAAGCATCTGCGGGATGGCGCTGCGCACCGATTGTTCAAGGATCGGGTCGGCGAGGAGCTCGGCGATCTCCTGTGGTATATCGCCAATGTCGCGAGCAAGTTCGGTCTCGACCTCGATCAGATCGCCGAAAAAAATCTCGACAAAGTGCGCGCGCGCTTCGCGCCGACAAGTGCGCAAGCACCGGAGCGAGATTCCGAATTTCCTGACGTGGAAAGGCTTCCGCGGCAGATGATTGTCCGATTGGTCGAGGAACCCGGGTCGAGTACCCGACCGAAAGTCCGGATGACGATCAATGGCGAGGGCATCGGAGCGTTGCTTGGCGACAATGCCTATGATCCGGACGGCTATCGCTTTCACGACGTGTTCCACGTGGCCTATGCCGCGATCCTCGGCTGGTCGCCAAACCTGCGGGCCTTTCTGAAACGCAAGCGCAAGAGCCGGCCTTTGCTGGACGAAGTCGAAGACGGCGGCCGCGCCCGGATCATCGAAGAGGGCGTGTCCGCCTTAGCGTTCGACTATGCACGCAGACACAACTTCCTCGAAGGCGTCAGCGAGGTCGATTATGGCCTGCTGCGAACAATCCAGAGCATGACCTCGCACCTCGAGGTTGGCGAAGCCACCGCCGCCGATTGGGAGCGCGCGATTCTGGAAGGGTTCGCGGTGTGGCGCCAAGTTCTCGCCAATAATGGCGGCGAGATTTCAGTCGACCTCGACGCAAGGTCGATTCGCTACCTCAGCGCCTCCTAATTAGCGAGGCCGATCACACTGGCGATCGCCATGTCGCCCTCATGGCTGGTGCTGATAAGCCATGAACGGATACCGAGCATTTCGGCACGTTTCTGCGCCTCGCCATGCAAGACGATCGTGGGTGCGCCGGACGGAAGCATGACCACCTCGATGCTGAGAAAGCCCACACCAGCAGAGAAGCCCGTGCCTAGCGCCTTCATCACGGCCTCTTTGGCGGCGAGCCGGCCTGACAGCCGGGCGGCGCGATCTGCGCCGTTCCCGGCAGCTTCCTGTTCCTGCTGCGTAAAGCATCGGGTCAGGAGCTGATCGGTCGGGTCGGTAAGCAGCCGCGCGGTATGGGCGACATCGACTAAATCGATGCCATGTGCGATCATCATGCCGTCGGCTCGTTCAGCGAACGTTGGAGCATGTCGACGGTTTCGAGGACGGCATCGAAGTCGGGCACATCACCGAAGATCATGCCGGCCATGGCGGCATAGTCGCGGCGGAGGTCAGCGATCATCGCGTCGGTGGGCGTCAGGGAAAAGTCGCCTGGCTCGGCATGGGCGAGATCGAGGTCGCGGCTATTGAAGAACATCCGGGCGTGCGCGACGCGATCCCTGCCGAGTTCGGGGTTGGCCAAGGCTGAAGCGCCCGTTCCGGCGGCCATCAGCTGATGCACGTCATAATAGTGGCGTGAGACCCGCTGCCCACCGGCGCGCAAAACCTGTCGGGCGTCGAACCAGCGGCGCAAGCCATGGAGAATGACGACCTTATCCCAGAAGGTGCGTTCCGCATCGACGATGGTAACGTTGTCGACTGTCAGATCGAGGTCGGGCAGATCGTCGGCCAGATAGGGTATGACGCTGTGGCGGGCATGCGGGTCAAGAGCGGATTTGGCGCCGGATTCGATTTTGACGGCTTTACGAATGTAGCCGTCGGACTCGGCGGTCACACTGGGATACCAGAGAAGTAGGCTTTGCTCGCTCTCGTCGTCGGAATCGAGTTCGACCTTCGCCCCCGCCGTATCTCCGCCCACCGCGCTGGCCAGCGTTTCCGAAAGCCGGGCGAGCAGCTCGCCGCCGATAAAGGCCTGGCATGCCGCCTTGATGGCATCGAGCTTGGCCTGTCGCTTCTTACCGGACATCGCCTCCAGTGCAGCGACGCTCGCCTCCTCGCCAATGTCTTCGCGAAACACTGTGATGTCGATGTCCTCGGAGAAACGCTGAATCAGGCCGAAGCCCTTCGATAGCGATGTCCCCCCTTTGAAGAGAAAGCGTGGTCCGTGGGACGCCGGACCGTTGAACAGCGCGTCGAGGGTCCAACAGACCCAAAAATCCTTCTCGATATTCTGAGGCGCAGTGCCCAGCCGCTGGCCGGCACCGATGAACACATCGCGGCGATCGGTGGGGTCGGCCGCGAGAAACCGGGCATGATCGGGGCTCATTTCATGCTCTCTTGGTCTCCAGACGATCGGCTGACGGCGTCGTCGGCATAGTATCGCGCAGGATGGTCTGCATCCAGAGCGGGAGCGTAAGCATGTCGCCACGGAGATCGTCGACGATCCGCGCACCATGATCGGGATCGGCAAAGATGGTGCGCAGGCGCTTGGCGACAGCCCGATCGGTGTCGCCCCCGGCGTCATGCAGCCAGTGCAAGGCTTGAACGACGCGCATGGCCGGCCGGCCGGCCCAGTGAAGCCGGCTCGGCGCCGTGGTTTTGAAATCGATCTGAAGGTTTCCAAGTTTGATCGGTTTCAACCTGGCGTCGGTATGCACGACGATGCGCGCCGGTACGGCATCGGAGAGACCAAGATCGTTGGCGGCGGTCACGCCATCGACTAGGATGCGGGCTTGGTCGCGGCGCGCCAGCGCATCGACGACGGCACGCGGATCAGGGTGCGTTGCCTTGCCCGTAAGTCGGTTGAGCGCCGGTTTGTCATAGAGGCCGCGGGCGATCCTGCGTACGTCACCATTGCGTGTCAGGCGGTGCAGCACCTGATCGACGGCGTCGCGAGAGCCCAGGTCGAGGAAATCCTGCGGCGTCCAGACCGAAGGCACGCCTCCAGCGATCATACGATCCGATATGGCGCTTTTGAGATCGAGGCCAGGTCCACGCATGCTAGTTCCTTTGTCAGAAGCGCGTATACGCAGTTCTGACAAATCTGGAAACCGATTTGTCAGATTCATGCAGTAAACTTCTGACAAATTACCCGGAGGACAGAATGGTGCCGACAGGATTCTGGAGCGGGGAAACCCTCAAGGATCGACTTGCCACCCTGGTGACGCCCTTCGATCCCGAGCGGGTGGATTGCTCGGCTTATACGCTCTCCATGGGCCGAGAAGTCTACGTATCCCCCAACGACGCAATGCAGGACCCGCTGAACGTCACGATCCGCCAACTCGGCGACGGCGAAGGTTTCACAATACCGCCGGGACAATTCGCCTTCCTACTTACGGAGGAAAAAATTGAGGTTCCGAACATCGCGCTTGCGCTCATTTCGATTAAGGCAAAGATCAAATGGCGCGGTCTCGTCAACGTTTCTGGCTTTCACGTTGACCCAGGCTTCCGTGGTCGTCTCATTTTTTCGGTATACAATGCCGGTCCGGTAACCGTGCATCTTCGCCAGGGTCAGCCGATGTTCCTTATCTGGTTTGCCGGTCTCGACAGACCCACGGAACTCGCCCGCAAACAGCCGGTGCAGGAGTCTTTCCCACCTGATCTGATCTCCGGCATTTCCGGCGAACTGCAGTCGCTCGCGGGCATCAACAAGAAGATCAAGGATCTCGACAAGACCCTGACCGATCGCGTCCATTCCATCGAACGCGAGCAAACCTATTATCGACTGATCGGGGCCATTGTCTTGGCAGTATTCATCGCCATGACCGCCACATGGATCCGCGATGGTGGGCCAAGCCGCCTTTTTTCACCACCCACAGTCACTTCGCTACCGGCGGCAACGCCGACACCCAATGCCGCGTCTAGAAAACCTGCGAAGGTCGAGCCCCAGAAAGCGGCTAAAGAATCACCAACATAAACCTAGCTGGGGATAGTCGAACCGCCAGTTTAGTGGTCTGTTCGAACCTTCCTTTTCGAGCCGTATCGCCATTAATTACGTCCCTCACACGCACTACCCGACAGCGATCTCTTTGCGGGTTTGATCTGGCCGGGACCGGCTTTGCCTCGTCCGCCTAGCCGCAACAGCGGGCTTGCGACTTTCTTCCCCTGACCTGCCCACCCCACGCGGCAAGCCGCGTGGGGACCCCGAGCGGACGGTCATTCCTCGCGAAACAAGAAACTCGCAGCCCGCCGTCCTCCGCTGACGCTGCGGCCGCAAGCGGTGCGGCGGCGTCCGTCCCGGCCTTTGGATCACCCATCGAGACCGCAATCGGGCGGTTCGATCCAAGGAAAGGAACTTTATCATGGCAACCATCGGCACCTTCAAGAAGACGGCTTCGGGCGAATACACCGGCGAAATCGTCACCCTCTCGGTTCAGGCCAAGGGCGTCCGCATCATCCCGCAGGACACTCGCACCAACGACAACGCGCCATCGCACCGGGTTCTGGTCAACCGCGCCGAAATCGGTGCCGCCTGGAGCAAGACCTCGAACGAAGGCCGCGACTATCTGGCGGTCAAGCTCGACGATCCCAGCTTCAACGCGCCGATCTACGCCAACCTCTTCGACGACGAGGGTGGCGAGACCTTCAGCCTCATCTGGTCGCGCCCCAACGGCCGTCGCAACGACGGCTGAGCCGGCCAGACGCCCCGCCCGGACCACCGGGCGGGGCTCTTTGCAATTCGAGCTACGCCATTCGTGCCAGATCAGAATCCTCGTCTTCGATCTTCGCGACAAGGTCGGACGGCTCGACCCCGAGTGGTCCTGCCAAATGAAACAGCGTCACCACCGTGGGGTTGCGACGCCCGCGCTCCAGATCGCTGACATATTGCTGGGTAAAGCCCGACATCTCAGCAAACTGCTCTTGCGTCAGCCCCTTGTCGCGCCGCAAACGCGCGAAGTTCAGTCCCACGAGGCGGCGCATGTCCATGCACGGCACGCTGGACGATACACCTGATGAGGTTTATCTCTTATAAGGTGTATTGGCCCGACCTGAGCTTCGACGCTGCAAAAGGTGCGTTCAGCTATGCATGACTTGCAAGTATTCTCCGGCGTCAGTTCCGTTATTGCAGTCGCGGGCAAGAGGGGGGATTCGCTGACATGAATTGCCGTTTCGACGACATTGCGCCTGATCTTCCGATGATCACGCCCTATGACGAAGCGCACTTTACCGACTATCTTCGATTGCTCGACGCCGACGCCGACGGGGCCGATTGGCGAGAGGCGGTCGCGGTCATTTTCGACATCGATCCAGGCCGCGAACCCGAACGCGCTGAGCGCATGCATGCCACTCATCTGGCCCGCGCGCGGTGGATGACTGAGGTCGGCTACGCCCATCTGCTGACGCGCGACGGCGAGCTAAAGCATTAACGTTTCAATCCATTTTGGCGAAACGTCGGCGCATCACGTGCATGGCAGCATGCAGCTTTGACGCTTTTCGATACGCAACGGCATTGCCACGCTCTGGTCCGCAGGCCGCGATGGTCACGGCCGGGAGACTGTCATGCCCAGGTCGTCGAACAAGCGTACCGGTGGCAGTGAGAAGGCGGACGAGACCCGCGGTCGCGCCGAACTCGCCGCCGAATTTCTGAAACGCAACCGCAGCTATCGCGCCGAACACGCGCAGATGGAGCTGCGGATCGCGCGCAGTGCAATTTCACGCCAAGCCGCTGAAGCCGCATTTGCGCGGCGCTGGGGGTTGTCCTTTCGCCTATGCGCCGGGTGAGCTTGCCGACACAGTTATCTGGCGGCCCGAGCTGACCGCCGTCACCGTTATTCTTGACGCCGCGCCCGAAGGCTTCGGTGCCGCCCGAGCCGTCGATCCGCTGAAGCTGGGCGCGTTGTTGGCCGATCAGGCCGGGATCGAGGGCCGGCATGTCGTGGTTGTTGACCCGGACGGCGAACACTCGCTCTGGCTGCGCGATTCAACGCTTGGTCAGCCGTTGGCGGCGATCATCCCACTCGACAAGGATTTTACGACGCGGGTGACGAGCCTGCTGCGTTTCCATCGCCGGTTGTTCGGTAAGCAATCGGGGCCACCGGCACGCGGGTGGCCGCTTAGCCGCTACCGGCAAGCACGCCTCAACATGATGCTTCAGGCCCTCGATTTGCGCATGTCAGGGGCGACCTATCGCCAGATTGCCGCCGCAATGGGCCGCGAAGATGATGCCGAACTGCCAGCGACCGAATGGAAGACATCGGCCGGTCGGTCGTTCGTAATCAGGCTAGTCCGCGACGCCACTGCGCTGATGAACGGCGATTATCGCAAGCTGCTGCGTATCCGCTGAAGCAGCTTTCGCGGCGCTTCGGAAGAGGTGGTCACATCCCAGTGATCGCAAATCTTCGTACTCCACCTCTCCGGGCTCCCTTCGTCATTTTCGCCTCCTGCCACCCCCGACCGCAGGAGCCCGACCTTGCCTGATACGACGCATAATCTGCCGCCCCGCTATCTGCGGACGCCGGAAGCCGCCCGCTTCCTAGGGCTGTCCGGGCGGACGCTGGAAAAGCACCGTTATTTCGGGACCGGGCCAACCTATCGCCGCATCGGCGGGAGGGTAGTCTACTCGGTCGACGACCTTCTGGCTTGGGCCGATCTCGGCACCAAGCATTCGACCAGCGAGCCGGGCCAGAACGATCTACTGCCGCGCGCTAACTCGCCCTTCGCGCGGGGCCGGCAATGACCGACTCGCCAACACATCAGCGACACGATCCCCCGCGTCCCGACAACATGACCCACGTTCAACTGACGTGGATCGAGAAACGGATCGAGCACTGGATCCGCTTCGGTCGGATCGCCAAGGACGAGATCCTCGACCGTCGCCGCCGCATAATCAGCTTCCGTCCCGGCGCCGTCTTTGCGTTCGTTCGCTGGGCGGCCAACGACTATGGCACGATCAGCTCGCGCATCGACATCGTGCGGGCCGTCCGCGCAAGCGAACCGTTCACGACGCTGCCATTCGTGCAGCCCGGAGGCGATATCCTGCTCACCATAGAGGGCTGGCCAAAGGTCTCCCAGGTGCTCGCCCACATCGACGCGGTGGACGGCGCAGGCGTCGATCCGTGCGATGCCGCGCCCGATCATTGGCGCCATGTCCACAACCGCATCGCCGCCGGACAACTGCCACGTGCCTACACGATGGAGCGCCATCGGGCATGGCTCAAGCGCCGGGAGATCGAAGGATGACCCGCCGCTTCTATATCCGCGCGACAGTTACAGCAGCGTCAGCATTCGCCCTGTCATTCGCAGCGATTGCGGTGACTGATCCGCTGCCGCGCATCGTCTGGAACGCAAGTGCGAGCGCGCCGATCGGGCTATATCGCATACAGCCAGACCGCGATCCGCCGCTGGGTACGCTTGTCGCCGTGGCACCGCCACAGCGCCTTGGCCGCTGGATGGCCATGCGCGGATATCTCGGCGAAAACGTGCCGCTGCTGAAGCATGTCGCCGCCAAGGCAGGGCAGCGCGTCTGCCGGATCGGCGGCACAGTGACCGTCGACGGTCAGGCGGTCACGCTCGCACTGACACACGACCGGCTTGCACGTCCGCTGCCTGTTTGGCGCGGCTGCCAGACGCTTGGAAGCGACGAGCTGTTGCTTCTCAATCCCGCGCATCCTGACAGCCTTGACGGCCGCTACTTCGGCCCTTTGCCGACAGCAACCGTGCTCGGCCGCGCCATCCCGATCCTCACTCGAACCACGCCCGACGCGCCGCTGACTTGGCGCTGACCTCCGGCTTCAATCTCCAACCGAAAGGACCATTCCAATGCAGATCGGCAGCTTCATCCGCACCGATAAAGGCTTCGAAGGCGTCATCGAAACGGCGACGCTCGATATCCGTATCTCGCTCATCCCGGTTGAACCCGGCGGCACCGACAAGGCACCCGACTGGCGTGTCCATCGCGGCAATGACGGCGAAGGGCCGGAAGTGGGTGCTGGCTGGAATGAGAGCGGCGAGCGGGCCGGGGATTACGTCGCGCTGCGCATCGACGATCCCAGCTTTCCGCAGCCGATCCGCGCGGCGCTATTCCAGAATGCCAACGATCCGACGTCGTGGTCGCTGCGCTGGAACCGCCCGCGCAAGACCCGTGAGGAGGACTGAACCGATGCGTCCTGCCGCAATCAATCGGCCTTTGAACCTGCGGTTGCGCGCCGCAGCGCTCACCGCCGCCGCGCTGCTGGCCGCGTTGCCAATCGGCCAGGCAACGGCATTGGCGCAGGATCCGAACCCGCAGCCTGTGCCGTCCGCCGTCACTCATCCCTACGCACCGCATGTTGCTGACGCGGCGCGACGGTTTGGCATTCCCGAAACTTGGATCTGGGCGGTCATGCGTGTCGAAAGTGCAGGCAATGCACGCGCCGTCTCGCGCGCAGGGGCGATGGGCCTGATGCAGATCATGCCCGGAACCTGGGCGCAACTTCGTGCACGTCATGGGCTCGGCACTGACCCGTTCGATGTGCGCGACAACATCATGGCAGGTGCGGCCTATCTGCGCGAAATGTACGACCGCTACGACAATGCGAGCGCAATGCTAGCCGCCTACAATGCGGGACCGGGTCGTTACGACGATTACCTGTCACGCGGGCGATCTTTGCCCGCCGAGACGGTAGCATATCTGGCGCGGCTTGGGTCAGTCACAGGCATCGACAGCGTCAACAATGTTGCCGTCGTCGCGCTGCCTGATCGCTTCGCGTGGCGTCGTTCGTCGCTGTTTGTCCGCACGTCCGCGGCCACAACCGACGCTGACTTAGAGCACAGCGAAGATGACATTGCGGCGGTCGATGAACTCACCGCCAAACCTACAGTCGGCAATTCCTCATCTCTGAGTCAGTCGGCCGCAACGCCCATCGAGAGCATCTTCGTTCCCCGCGCTGGCGCGGGTCGATCGCAATGATCGCCGCAGTGTTCAGAGGGCTCATTCAAAAGGAAATCAGGATGGATCAGGGAGGAAAGTGCCTGAGAAGACGATTGCAAGATACAAGCCGCACCCCGTTTCACCGGAAAACCGTTGGTTTTCTGTGGCTTCACATGGGGGCGTCGGGCGGCGCGCGTGCCGCGCGGAAGGAAAAAGCCAGCAAAAACAACGCGCCGAATGGCACTATCGCCGGTTTTCGGCGGGAAACGGCCCGGCCGTGAGCAAGGACCGCGAGTTTCGCGTCCGGCCGGGCAATGCCAAGCGCAGCAAGGCGCAAGGCCGCAACGCGCGCGGCCTGGTCGCCGAGGTGCTGCGCGTCGCCGCCAAAAGCGGCGGCAATGGGCGTCGCGCCTGGAACGGACCCAGCCGACGCGGCCAATCGAGCTTCGGAAAAGGCCGCACCGCATTCGCGCGCAACCGCCTGTTCGGTTCCGGTCGGCGGGTGCTCGTGAAAGCGCTGCCGGCGCGTCACCGTATCGGCGGCCGGAGCATGGCACCGATATCCGCGCACATAGCTTACCTCAAGCGCGAGGGCGTGACGCGTGACGGCTCGCCGACGCAGATGTTCGACGCCGAGTCCGACCGCGCCGACACGTCCGCGTTTGTCGATCGCTGCAAGGACGACCGGCATCATTTCCGCATCATCGTCTCGCCCGAAGACGCGGCCGAGCTGGCCGACTTGCGCGACTATACCCGCGACCTCGTTCGCCAGATGGAAACCGACTTGGGGACGCGGCTCGATTGGGTCGCGGTCGATCATTGGAACACCGACAACCCGCACGTCCATCTGCTCGTTCGCGGGCAAACCGATCAGGGTGCGGACCTCGTCATTTCCCGCGACTATATCGGCCATGGCCTTCGCTCGCGCGCCGAGGAGCTGGCGTTCGCCGAGCTGGGACCGAAACCTGAGCATGAAGTCCAGCGGACGCTCGACCGCGAGGTGACGGTCGAACGCTGGACGCGGCTCGATACCGAGATCGGCCGCGCCGCCGACGAGCTGGGTGTGATCGACCTGCGCGTCGACCAGCCTGGCCCGAACGATCCAAGCCTGCGCCGGTTGATGATCGGGCGGTTGCAGCATCTCGAAACCATGGGCCTGGCCGCCGAAGGCGAGCCGGGCCACTGGGCGGTCGCCGAGGGGGCGCAGGTGAAGCTCCGAGAACTGGGCGCGCGCGGCGATATCATACGCACCATCGGCCGGGCGCTCGGCGAGCGCGGCGACGAACGCTCACTCGACAGCTACGCGGTCGTGAACGGCGCGCCCGAAAAGCCGATCGTTGGTCGGCTGATCGACAAGGGGTTGCACGACGAGCTAACTGGCACGGCCTATGCCGTGATCGACGGCGCGGACGGCCGCACGCATCATGTGCGGTTGCCGGGCGTCGAGGCGCTGGAGCAGAGCCCCGCGCTCGGTGGCATCGTCGAGTTGCGCGCGATCGGCAGACCGGGCGACCAGCGGCCGACCCCGATCCTTGCCACACGCTCCGATCTCGATCTTGAGCGCCAAGTGAATGCGCCCGGCTCGACCTGGCTGGACCATCGCCTGATCGAGCGCGGCGCGGGCGTCGCAGACGGCGGGTTCGGAGCGGAGGTGCGCCGGGCGATGGACGCGCGCACCGATCATCTTGTCCGCGAAGGACTGGCGCGGCGCTTCGGCGAGCGCACGGTGTTCGAGCGCGGAATGCTCGATACGCTCCGGCGGCGCGAGCTGGATTCGGTTGGCGCGAAGATAGCTGGCGAGACCGAGCTGGCCTATCGGCCGACCCAACCGGGCGAGAAGATCGCGGGCGTCGTCCGTCAGCGCCTCGCGCTTGCGTCAGGCCGCTTCGCCATGATCGAAAGCCTGGAAGCGAATGGGGGCCTCGGCTTCCGCCTCGTGCCATGGGCGCGCGGCCTCGACCAGCAGATCGGTCGTCAGATCGCGGGCGTGATCCGCGACGGCGGCGGCCTTGACCTCACGCTCGGCCGCAAGCGCGGCCTCGGCCTGTAACCTATCAAGGAGCCTGTTATGTCCGCCACGCAAATCCTGTGGGGCCAGATTATCGTCGTGTTCCTGATCGTGCTCGCCGGTGTATGGGGCGCGACGCAGTGGACCGCCACAGCTCTCGCTTATCAGCCGCAGCTCGGCTCGCCGTGGTTCATCGCGTTTGGTTGGCCGATCTATCCGCCGCCCTCCTTTTTCTGGTGGTGGTTCTCATTCGACGCCTACGCGCCCGAGATCTTCCAAACCGGCGGCCTGATCGCCGTGTCGGGCGGGTTCGTGTCGATCGTCGTGGCGATTGGCATGTCGGTATGGCGGGCGCGCGAGTTGAAGAACGCCGAGACCTACGGCTCGGCACGCTGGGCGAGCCCGCGCGAAGTGCGCGCCGCCGGACTGCTCGGCAGCGACGGCGTGGTGCTCGGCAAGCTCGGCGCGGATTATCTGCGCCACGACGGCCCCGAGCATGTGCTGTGCTTCGCGCCGACCCGTTCTGGCAAGGGCGTCGGGCTGGTAATCCCGTCGCTGCTGACCTGGCCCGGCTCGGCGATCGTCCACGACATCAAGGGCGAGAATTGGACGCTGACCGCAGGCTTTCGCTCGCGGCATGGCCGCGTGCTGCTGTTCGATCCGACGAACGCCGCGTCGGCTGCCTACAACCCTTTGTTGGAAGTGCGGCGCGGCCAATGGGAGGTACGCGACGTCCAGAATGTCGCCGACGTGCTGGTCGACCCCGAAGGCAGTCTCGAGCGCCGCAACCATTGGGAAAAGACCAGCCACAGCCTGCTGGTCGGTGCGATCCTGCACGTCCTTTACGCCGAGCCGGACAAGACGCTGGCGGGCGTCGCAGCCTTCCTCTCCGACCCGTCGCGCACGATCGAGGAGACGCTGGCCGCGATGATGGCAACGCCGCACTTGGGCGAGGCCGCCGTCCATCCCGTCGTCGCCAGCGCGGCGCGCGAGTTGCTGAACAAAAGCGACAACGAGCGATCGGGCGTGCTGAGCACCGCCATGTCGTTTCTCGGCCTCTACCGCGATCCGGTCGTTGCGACCGTCACGCGCGCCTGCCAATGGCGCATCGCTGATCTCGTCGAAGGCGAGCGGCCCGCCACGCTCTATCTGGTCGTGCCGCCCAGCGACATCTCGCGGACTAAGCCGCTGATCCGCCTTATCCTCAACCAGATCGGACGCCGGCTGACCGAGGAGCTGACACCCAAGGGCAACCGCCATCGCGTGCTTTTGATGCTCGACGAGTTTCCCGCGCTCGGTCGGCTGGACTTCTTCGAGTCCGCGCTGGCGTTCATGGCGGGCTATCGGCTCAAAGCCTTCCTGATCGCGCAGTCGCTCAACCAGATCGAAAAGGCTTACGGGCCGAACAACGCCATCCTCGACAACTGCCATGTCAGGGTGAGCTTCGCCACCAACGACGAACGCACGGCCAAGCGGGTGTCGGACGCGCTCGGCACCGCGACCGAGATGCGCGCGATGAAGAACTATGCCGGGCATCGCCTGTCGCCCTGGCTGGGGCATTTGATGGTATCGCGCTCCGAGACCGCCCGCCAGCTCCTCACCCCCGGCGAAGTGATGCAGCTCCCGCCCGACGACGAAATCGTCATGGTGGCGGGCGGGCGTCCGATCCGCGCGAAGAAGGCGCGGTACTTCCGCGATCGGCGGTTCGCCGAGCGCATTTTGGATGCGCCGACGCCCGCCCAGAGCCAAGCCCGGCCAGATGACTGGACTGGGCGGGCCGCTGCCGCCGACCCGGCAAACGTCGCGCGGATCGTCCGCGACCAAGAAGATGCTGCCAATGGCGGGCTGCGCCGCGAGCCGGAGCTACCGGAGCATGTCGCGGTCGCACCCGAGACGTCGCGCCCGGCAGCGCGCGAGTTCGACGTGGTCGACGACGAGCCCGATGATGCGGCCCGGCAAGCTGCCGTGCGCCGCCAGATGCAGGGGATCGCGCGGCAGGCGTCGCTCGATCCCGGTGACGGCATCGAGATGTAGGAGCGTGCCATGCGCACCAGATTGAATGTCTATTTCCCGCCCGCGCTCGCCAAGCAGGTAGACGAACTCGCGATCCGTCGACGCATCTCGCGCTCGGCGATCATCGAGGCGGCGGTGGCGTCCTATCTGTCGCCCGACGGATCGGACCGCATGGAGGCGGCGTTCGCGCGGCGGCTCGATCGCCTTACGCGGCAGGTACAGCGCCTTGAGCGCAATACGGGCCTAACAACCGAAGCACTAGCGCTGTTCGTGCGGTTCTGGTTTTCCGTCACCCCGCCGCTGCCCGACGAAGATCATGCAGCCGCGAAGGTGAAGGGGCGGAAGCGATACGAGGGGTTCGTCGAGACCCTTGGTCGACGCTTCGCCAGCGGCAAGAGCTTGTTGAACGAGATACCCGAGGATGTTTGGCCGAAAACGGAGAGTGCTTATCCCGAGCCGCTTTACGATGGCTCAAACTGATAGACTACTGGCTTAGGAGCGGACACGGGAAGAAGAGACCTTCGTAGCTTGATCGCTCCGCAACCTTGCGTCTCGTCGCAGTATCTTTTGAGCTTCTTATCTGTGTTCTTGAACCGGCATCATCACATAATCGCGACTTTATGGCGATCCATATGTGGTAGGAAGTCCATCTTGCCGATCGCCAGCCCAGCATTGCGCAGCAGCGCATACGTCATCGTCACGTGAAAATAGAAGTTCGGCATGATCCAGTCGCGGATATCTTCCTCCGACGGCATTTGAAACCGGACGCCGTTGGGCAGCGTCAGATCCACAGGTGCGTCTGCGTCCGCCCATTCTGCCGGATCAGCTGCTTCAATACGCAAACGAGTAGCGGCAATCCGATTCCGGACCTCTTGCAGGGATCGGTATGCTGTTTCTTCGAGCGGAGCGGATTTCCCCGCAACCTGATTGAGCGCCAAAAGTGCCTGATTGACCGCAACACGGATTTGCAACTCAAGCGGAAACATGTCGTCGGTGAGCTTCGCAGCAAGCACGTCGTCCGACATACCCGCTTCCTGAGCCTTGCCGACGAGGTGATCGAGTGTGCCGAGCATGTTCAGGAAGGTCATGCGTGCAGAACGAGCGTAGGACATTTCGACCCTTTCACGGCGTGAGCTTGGTGCGTCGGCGACACTCGTGCCTAAGGTCGATGGCCGAACTGCGCGAACTCATAGGCAAGGCCCGAGCACGACGCTAGCCAGTTGGCAAACACGCTATGGGCCGCACTTTGTTTAGCCGGCGATTCGGGCCGATAAAGCGCGTAGCGCTTGTTTGGCCAAAGGACCGGTTCCGACGTCGGCCACGTATCCAACGCCGTCTCTACTACGCTCGCAACTAGCTGTTGCGACAAGAGTATTTCTGCGTCTCTTGCTGTGCCCCGACAGCCGGGCGGCGGTTCGCCCGGTCCACTTGAGGGGCCAGTGCCTTGACCGTCCACCCGATCCGATCCGAGGCCAACACACGCGGCGCACGGATGCTGCGCACGGCGCTTGGACCCTCGATCGCAGCCTGGCTCGACGACCCCGCGGTCATCGAGGTGATGCTGAACCCGGACGGCCGGCTTTGGCTCGATCGGCTCGGCAAAGGCATAAGCGACACCGGCGAAACCCTGACCGCCGCCGACGGCGAGCGCATCATCCGCCTGGTCGCGCACCATGTCGGCGTCGAGGTTCACGCTCGTTCCCCGCGCGTGTCGGCCGAGCTGCCCGAAGGCGGAGAGCGGTTCGAGGGGCTACTGCCGCCAGTCGTCGCCGCGCCTGCCTTCGCCATCCGTAAGCCCGCCGTCGCCGTGTTCACGCTCGACGACTATGCCCGCGCCGGGATCATGTCGGCGAGCCAGGCGGAGGCGCTGCGGCATGGCGTCGAGACCCGCGCCAACATCCTCGTCGCGGGCGGGACCGGCAGCGGCAAGACCACGCTCGTCAACGCGCTCTTGGCCGAGGTCGCCAAGACCACCGATCGCATCGTCCTGATCGAAGACACGCGGGAGCTGCGATGCGCCGCGCCCAACCTGGTCGCGATGCGGACCAAAGATGGCGTCGTCTCGCTGTCCGATCTCGTTCGCTCCTCGCTGCGGCTGCGCCCCGATCGCATCCCGATCGGCGAGGTGCGCGGGGCCGAGGCGCTCGACCTCCTCAAAGCCTGGGGGACGGGCCACCCCGGCGGCATCGGGACGATCCACGCCGGGACTGCGCTCGGCGCGCTTCGCCGCATGGAGCAGCTCATCCAGGAAGCCGTCGTCACGGTTCCGCGCGCGCTGCTCGCCGAGACGATCGACCTGATCGCCGTCCTAGTCCGCGACGGCCACGGCCGCCGCCTCGCCGAGCTGGCCCGCGTCGACGGGCTCGATCCCGCCACCGGCGACTACCGCCTTACCCCGCTCACCACCCACAACACCGGAGACCTGCCATGATCCATGCCATCAGGCATGGCGCACGCCGCGCCATGTTCGCCGCCACTGCCAGCGTGATCGCGCTGACCTACACTGTTCCCGCCCACGCGGGCGGATCGTCGATGCCGTGGGAAGCGCCGCTGCAAAGCATCCTCGAAAGCATCGAGGGGCCGGTTGCCAAGATCATCGCGGTCATCATCATCATCGTGACCGGCCTGACGCTCGCGTTCGGTGACACATCGGGCGGGTTTCGTCGGCTCATCCAGATCGTGTTCGGCTTGTCGATCGCCTTTGCCGCGTCGAGCTTCTTCCTGTCGTTCTTCAGCTTCGGCGGCGGGGCGCTGGTCTGATGGACACGTCCGACGTTCTCGGCTCGCCGATCCCCGGCTACTACGCGCCGGTCCACCGCGCGCTGACCGAGCCGATCCTGCTCGGCGGCGCGCCGCGCTCGCTCGCCATCGTCAACGGCACGCTGGCGGGCGCGATCGGTCTGGGGCTGCGCCTCTGGATCGCCGGCATCGTCATCTGGGCGGTCGGCCACGCGCTGTCCGTCTGGGTCGCACGCCGCGATCCTCAGTTCGTGGACGTCGCCCGCCGCCACCTCCGCTTTCCGACCTGGATGCAGCCATGATGAGCCTCAGCGAATATCGCAATAAGGCCGCGCGCCTTGCCGACTTCCTGCCGTGGGCCGCCTTGGTCGGCGAAGGCGTGGTGCTGAACAAGGACGGCTCGTTCCAACGCTCAGCGCGGTTCCGCGGCCCCGATCTCGACAGCGCCACGCCCTCCGAGCTGGTCGCCGCCACGGCGCGGCTCAACAGCGCGCTGCGCCGGCTCGGCTCGGGCTGGGCGATCTTCGTCGAGGCGCAGCGCACGCCCGCGCTCAAATATCCCGAGTCCGAGTTTCCCGATCCGGTGTCGGCGCTGGTCGACATGGAGCGGCGCGAACAGTTCCGCGAGGAAGGCGCGCACTTCGAGAGCCGCTATTTCCTGACGCTGTTGTGGATGCCGCCGGCCGAAAAGGCGGCGCGCGCCGAAGGCTGGCTCTACGAGGGCCGATCCACCACCGGCGTCAATCCGCGCGAGCTGCTCGCCGGCTTCGTCGACCGCAGCGACCGGGTGCTCAACCTGGTCGAAGGCTTCGTGCCCGAGGTGCGCTGGCTCGATGACGCCGAGACGTTGACCTACCTCCACAGCACGATCTCATCTCGTCGCCAGCGGGTGCGCGTCCCCGAGACGCCCATGCACCTCGACGCGCTGCTCGCCGACGAGCCGCTGACCGGCGGGCTTGAGCCGCGCCTGGGCGAACATCACCTTCGCACGCTCACCATCGTCGGCTTTCCGAGCGTCACCTTTCCCGGCCTGCTGGACGAGCTGAACCGGCTGGCCTTCGAGTATCGCTGGTCCACCCGCGCGATCATGCTCGACAAGATAGAGGCGACCAAGCTCCTCACCAAGATCAGGCGGCAGTGGTTCGCCAAGCGCAAGAGCATCGCCGCCATTCTGAAGGAGGTGATGACCAACGAGGCGTCGGTCCTCATGGACTCGGACGCCTCGAACAAGGCCGCCGACGCCGACACCGCCTTGCAGGAGCTGGGCGCCGACTATGCCGGTATGGCCTATGTCACCGCGACGGTGACGGTGTGGGACCGCGATCCCACCGTCGCGGCCGAGAAGCTGCGGTTGGTCGAGAAGGTCGTCCAGAGCCGCGACTTCACCTGCCTAACCGAAGGCATGAACGCGATCGAGGCGTGGCTTGGGAGCCTTCCCGGCCACACCTACGCCAACGTCCGCCAGCCCCCGATTTCCACGCTCAATCTCGCCCACCTGATCCCCCTATCAGCGGTATGGGCGGGACCGGAACGGGACGAGCATTTCGGTGGACCCCCCTTGCTCTATGGCAGGACCGAAGGCTCGACCCCGTTCCGGTTTTCCCTTCACGTCGGCGATGTTGGTCACACCTTGATTGTCGGCCCAACTGGCGCGGGCAAGTCGGTGCTGCTCGCGCTGATGGCGATGCAGTTCCGCCGCTACCGACAAGCGCAGATCTTCGCGTTCGACTTCGGCGGCTCGATCCGCGCCGCGGCGCTCGCCTGCGGCGGCGACTGGCAGGACTTGGGTGGCAGCCTGTCCGACGAGACCGACGAAGGCGTGCTGCTGCAACCGCTCGCCCGCGCCCACGAGGCCGCCGAGCGTGCTTGGGCGGTCGACTGGCTGACCGCGATACTGGCGCAGGAAGGCGTGACGGTCGATCCGGCGGCGAAGGACCATCTGTGGTCGGCGCTGATGTCGCTCGGCTCCGCGCCGGTTGCCGAACGCACGCTGACCGGCCTGTCGGTGCTGCTCCAGTCACAGGCGCTCAAGCAGGCGCTCGCACCCTATTGCGTCGGTGGGCCGTGGGGCCGGTTGCTCGACGCCGAGGAGGAGCGGCTTGGCGAAGCGCGGCTGCAAGCCTTCGAGACCGAGGGCTTGGTCGGCGCGGGCGCGGCCCCTGCCGTGCTGTCCTATCTGTTTCACCGGATCGAAGGCCGGCTCGACGGCTCGCCGACCTTGCTCATCATCGACGAGGGCTGGCTGGTGCTCGACAGCCCCGCCTTCGCCGCGCAGCTCCGTGAGTGGTTGAAGACCTTGCGGAAGAAGAACGCGAGCGTCGTCTTTGCGACCCAAAGCCTCGCGGACATTGAGACCAGCAGCATTGCGCCGGCCATCATCGAGAGCTGCCCGACGCGCATCTTCCTACCCAACGACCGCGCGGCCGAGCCGCAGATCGCGGCCATCTACGCGCGGTTCGGGCTCAATGCCCGGCAGATCGAAATCCTCAGTCGGGCGACACCGAAGCGCGACTATTACTGCCAGTCGCGCCCCGGCAACCGCCTGTTCGAGCTCGGGCTGGGGGAGGTCGCGCTGGCGTTCGCCGCCGCATCGTCAAAGACCGATCAGCTCAGGATCGCCGAGCTGATCGAGGCGCACGGCCAGCAGCGCTTCGTCGCCGAATGGCTGCGCCATCGCGGCCTTGGCTGGGCCGCTGACCTGCTTCCCGCCCACGAACCCCAACCTGCGGATCGCGACCGGGAAGTCGCGCGCCGCCATTTTTCATTGGAGATCGACGAATGACCAAGTCCATCCTGCGCCGCGCGCTTCTTGCCGGTGCTCTCGCAACCACTGCTACACTCGGACTGACTTCACTGTCCGTCCCCGCTCACGCGCAGTTGATCGTCAAGGATCCGACCAACTATGCGCAGAACGTGCTGCAAGCCGCGCGGGCGCTCAGCCAAGTCAACAACCAGATCACCCAGATCCAGCAGCAAGCCCAAAGCCTCGTCAACGAAGGGCGCAATCTCGCCTCGCTGCCGTTCAGCTCGCTTCAGCAACTCCAGCAGCAGGTTCAGCGCACCCAGCAGCTGTTGGGCGAGGCACAGCGGATCGCCTATGATGTCCAAGACGTCCAGCAGGTGTTCAACGGCCGCTATCGGGGGCAGGCACTGACCGGCACGCAGGCCGAGATGATCGCCAATGCCGAGGCACGTTGGGCCGACAGCGTTGGCGCGTTCGAAGATGCGCTGCGCGTGCAGGCGGGGGTGGTCGGCAATATCGACGGCGCGCGCGCGACCATGGACCGGCTGGTGACATCGAGCCAGTCGGCGACCGGGGCACTGCAAGCCGCGCAGGCGGGGAACCAGCTGCTCGCGCTGCAATCGCAGCAGCTCGCCGACCTGACTGCCGTGCTGGCGGCGCAGGGCCGGGCGCAGGCGCTCGAGTCCGCGCGCACCACCGCGATCGAGGCCGAAAGCCGCGAGCGGTTCCGCCGCTTCCGCAGCCGCAACTGAGGCGCGCGGGCGATGTCGCGCAACCTCAAGATCGCAGGCGTCGCCGCGCTGGCCGGGATGATGCTGACCGTCGGCATCGTGTCGGCCTTGCGGCCCGAAACGACTGCCGCGCCGGTAGCGGCGTCGCCAACCGCGCCCGCTGATCCCGCGTTGGCCGATATCGAGCGGTGCCGCACCGTCACCATGCCTGACAGCGGCTGCGAAGCGGCCTGGGAGGCCAAGCGCCGACACTTCTTCGGACGGGACAACAGGCCATGAACAATACCGGCGTGATCGACACCTTCCTAGGCACCTTCACCCGCTACATCGACAGCGGGTTCGGGCTGCTCGGCGGCGAGGTCGCGTTCCTCTCGACCACGTTGATCGCCATTGATCTGACCCTCGCCGGGCTGTTTTTGGCCTGGGGCGCGGACGAGGATGTGATGCAGCGCCTCGTCAAAAAGGTGCTGTTTATCGGCACCTTCGCCTTCATCATCGGCAATTTCGGGACGCTCGCTACGATCGTGTTCGAGAGCTTCGCCGGGCTCGGGCTGCAGGCGAGCGGCGGCAGCTTCTCGCTCGCCGACTTCATGCGCCCGGGCGCGATCGCCGAGACCGGCCTTGACGCCGCCGATCCGCTGATCGCCGCGACCGAAGACCTGCTGGGCCCGGTCGGGCTGTTCACCAATTTCGTCCAGATCCTCGTGCTGCTGCTGGCGTGGGTGATCGTCGTCCTCGCCTTCTTTATCATCGCCATCCAGGTGTTCGTAACGCTGATCGAGTTCAAGCTCGTAACGCTCGCGGGCTTCGTGCTGCTGCCCTTCGCCTTCTTCAACAAGACCGCCTTCATGGCCGAGCGCGTGCTGGGCCATATCGTCTCGAGCGGTATCAAGGTGCTGGTGCTCGCGGTCATCACCGGCATCGGGACGACGCTGTTCAGCCAGTTCACCAGCGGCCCGGCCGGCCCTGAGCCCAACCTCGAGCAAGTGATGGCGATAGCGCTTGCGGCGCTCACATTGCTCGGTCTCGCCATTTTCGCGCCCGGTATCGCCAATGGCATCGTCTCGGGCGGTCCCGCACTGGGTGCCGGATCGGTCGCAGGCACGGCCCTGATGGCAGGCGGCGTGGTTGCGGGCGGGGCTTCTGCCGCAACGCTGGGTGCAGGTGCCGCAGTCGGAGCAGTCGCCGCAACCGCTCGCGGCGGTACTTTCGCTTCCGGCGCTGCAAGCAGCGCCTATGCGCTGGGCTCAGCCGGAAAGACGGGCGGGGCGGCGGTGGCGGGGGGTTCTGCTGCTGTTGGCAAGGCGGCGGTAGGTGCGGCGATGTCTCCATTGCGCAAAGCGGCGGCCTCTATGAAGGACAGCTTTCGCTCGGGCGGACGGGCTGCCGTGACCACCACAGGTGGCACCATCTCGGGCGGCGCGCCAGCGCCGACCGCCCCGGCAGACGGCCCGCCCGCCTGGGCGGCCGCGATGCGCAACCGGCAAACCATGACCCACGGCGCGACCATTGCCGCCCATACGCTGCGCTCGGGCGATGGCGGGGGCAGCGGTGCGTCGGTCGATGTCAGCGAGAAGGATTGAATAGCATGTTTCGACGACCCTCCATTCGGTACAACACTACCCCGCAGCCAGTGACGCCTTACCAGCGCGCTGCTCAGGCCTGGGACGACCGTATTGGCTCGGCGCGCGCGCAGGCGAAGAACTGGCGACTCGCCTTCTTCGGCGCGCTCTCGCTGTCGGGCGGGCTTGCAGGCGGCCTCATCTGGCAATCGGCGCGCGGCCATATCGTGCCCTGGGTGGTGCAGGTTGACCGCTTGGGCGAGGCGCAGGCGGTCGCGCCCGCCGAAGCGGGCTATCGCCCGACCGATCCGCAGGTGGCGTTCCACCTCGCGAGGTTCATCGAGCAGGTGCGCAGCATCCCGGCCGATCCGGTGGTCGTCCGCCAGAACTGGCTGCGCGCCTACGACTTCACTACCGACCGCGGCGCGCTGGCATTGAACGACTATGCCCGCGCCAACGACCCGTTCGCCAATGTCGGGCGGGTGCAGGTTGCGGTCGATGTGTCGAGCGTCATCCGGGCTTCGCCCGACAGCTTCCGCGTCGCCTGGACCGAGCGCCGCTATCAGGACGGCAGCCTGACCGCGACCGAGCGCTGGTCGGCGATCCTGACCGTGGTGGTCCAGCCGCCGCGCACCCCCGATGCGCTGCGCAAGAACCCACTCGGCATCTTCGTCAACGCCCTCAACTGGTCACGGGAGCTGTCCCAATGAAACGCCACTCGTTCCGCCGCGCCACAAGTGCGGCTTTGCTCGCCTCCGCCTCCGCGCTCGCTGGTTGCGCTATAACCTCCGCCCGCGTGCCGGATGTCGCCGCCGATCCGCCGAGAGCGGAGATCGCTGCGACACTGGCGCCGCCCCCTCAGCCTGTGGTCCAAGTCATCGCGATTCCCGAGCCGCTTCCGCTGCCCGGCCAGCTTCAGCCGGTGACCGACAGGCCCGTGTCCCGCGAGCCCGCCGATCCGCGCCGCCGCGTCGGCGCGGCCAATGCCGCCGCGCGCGTTCAGCCCGTGCGCGATGGCTTCCTCAACGCCATCCAGCAATACCCCTGGACCGAAGGGGCGCTCTATCAGGTCTATTCCGCGCCCGGACAGGTGACGGACATCGCCTTGCAGCCCGGCGAGCAGCTTGTCGGGCCGGGGCCGATCGCCGCCGGCGACACCGTGCGCTGGATCATCGGCGATACGGTGAGCGGGAGCGGGCCGAGTGCGCGCATCCATGTTCTGGTCAAGCCGACGCGGCCGGACCTGTCCACGAACCTCGTCATCAACACCGACCGGCGCACCTATCATCTCGAGCTGCGCGCGACACCATCGACCTATATGGCGTCGGTGTCGTGGACCTATCCGCAAGACGCGCTGATCGCATTGCGCGGCGCGAACATCGCCGCCGCAGCCATGCCGGTTGCCACTGGCATCGACGTGACCGCGCTCAACTTCCGCTACCGGATCGAGGGGGATCGTGCGCCGTGGCGTCCCGTCCGCGCCTTCGACGACGGGCGGCAGGTCTTCATCGAGTTTGCTGAAGGCATCGCGGAAGGCGAGATGCCGCCGCTGTTCGTAACCGGCGCGAGCGGTGACGCCGAGCTGGTCAACTACCGGGTGCAGGGCCGTTACATGGTGGTCGACCAACTGTTCGCCGCCGCCGAACTGCGTCTTGGTGATCGGAGGAACGCGCAGCGCGTCCGCATCATCCGCGACGGTGCAGACGTTCGCCGGGGGCGTCGGTCATGACCGAGAAGCGCGAAGCACCACACGCCGACGCCGCCGACCGAGAAGAAGATGCCGCGCCCGACGGGTCTCCGCAGCCTCACTCCACCGATCCTCGACCATTCCAGCTCCGAAGCGATCCGCCGCGGGTCATGCGTCTATCGCCCAAAGCGCTGGCGGTCATCGGTGCGGGGCTAGGTCTGGGCCTCGGCGGCTCGCTGATCTACGCGCTCGCGCCGCAGGCCGAAAGGCCGGCCGAAGAACTCTACAACACCGACAATCGCACAACGTCAGAGGCGATCACGTCCGGACCGCGCGACTATGGCAGCGTGCCCAAGCTTGGCCCGCCGCTCCCCGGCGACCTTGGTGGCCCGATCGTGTCGGCTCAGCAGCGTGGACAGAACGTAACCGTACCGCCGGTCGGCACCGCACCGCCATCGCCCGATCCGCGCGTCCAGGCGGCGGAGGCGGCCCGGCAGCGGGCGGAGCAGGAACGTGACTCTGCGCGCATGAGCGGTGTCTTTCTCGGCGGAGGCAGCGGTGATGCTGGACGGCCAGCGGCTCCGGCGCTCCCTGATCTCGCGGGCATGCCAGCGCAGCCACCCGCCGCGCAACCTGCCGAGCGTATTGCCGCGCGGGACTTCCTCGCTCGGGAATCGAACCGTCGCATTGTAAGCCCCGAACGGCTGGTCGCACCTGCATCGCCCAACATTCTGCAAGCCGGGAGCATGATCCCGGCGGCGCTCGTCACCGGCATCCGTTCCGACCTGCCCGGTCGGATCACCGCGCAAGTGACGCAGAACGTCTATGACAGCCCGACGGGTCGTATCCTGCTCATCCCGCAGGGCGCGCGCCTCATCGGCGAGTATGACAGCGAGGTCGCCGCCGGGCAAACGCGCGTGCTGCTCGCCTGGGATCGGCTCATCATGCCCGATGGGCGTTCGATCATTCTCGAACGCCAGCCCGGCGCGGACGCCGCCGGGTTCGCCGGGTTGCAGGACCGGGTGAACCAGCACTGGGGCAACCTGTTCCGCGCGGCAGCGATCTCGACGCTACTTGGTATCGGTGCCGAATTAGGCGCGGACAGCGACGACGACCTGGTGCGCGCGCTGCGCCGAGGATCGCAGGACGCGATCAACCAGACCGGCCAACGCGTTGTCGACCGCCAGCTTAACGTGCCGCCCACGCTCACCATTCGGCCGGGCTATCCGCTGCGCGTGGTACTGACCCGCGACCTTATCCTCGAGCCGATCGGAGCAACGCGATGACGAAGCTGAAGCTGGGAGCGTTAAGCGACGATCGCCCGATAAAGCTGACGGTGGAGCTGCCTGCGGCAGTTCACCGGGATCTTGTCGCCTATGCATCCGCTCTCGCGGCCGAGACGGGTGGGCAGCCTGTGCCGCCCGAGCGCTTGGTCTCGCCGATGCTCACGCGGTTCATGGACACCGATCGCGGGTTCCGAAAGCATCGCGCGACAGGAGGTTGAGGTGCCGGCAAGCTCTATCGTTCCCTGAAACGCTTGAAGCGCTCGCGACTTTCGGCCTCGATAATAGCGCGCTCGGCATTCGCGCATTCGTCGCCGCGCCCAGAGCCGTCACGGCATTGCGCCGTCACCCGGCGGGCTTCGTCGAGATTGGCCAAGAAATACTGCGTTTCTCGCGGTTCAGCGGGCGCGGCGGCGACCGCAACAGACCTGCTAGCGGAAGGCATCGGGAGCGGCGCGATCACGGGTCGAAGAATGAATCCTGCGTAAAAACCGACCACCAGCGCCGCCGCGACCGCCAGAACCATAGTACGCGACATCATCTCGCCTCCGTCTGCTCCCCAAATCCTTTCACCACGCCGTTCAAACCAAACGAAAGAGCGTAGCGCCTACGCACGAAATCTAGAAAGCGCTTGAGTGCTGGATTGCCGTTGTCTTCTCGCCAATAGCCCGAATAGCTGATCAGCGCCGGACCCTGCTCCCCATGAGCCGGGCGGTAGACGAGATTAGGATAATGCGCACCAGTGGCGCCCTCGCCTACAATCGACAGGAGCTTGGTGTCGCCGATGAGGCTCAGGATTGCTTCGCGACTCACAGGATACAACGCAATGCTTGGGTCGGCACCGGACTTCCACAGGCGTCCAAGAAGCATGTCGCGAAAGTCGGGTCCCGGATCGGCGGTTCCTAGGACGAAGCGTTGATCGCGCAAGTCGGTCCAGTGCACAATCTCGAGTGCGGCGAGCAGATGGTCCGCCGGCATCGCGGCGAAGACGCGCTCGCTCCAAAATGTGGCATGCCGATACTGGTGACGGTCGACGTCGCCCATCAAAATGGCGATGTCGACGGCATCGCTGTCGAGACTTGCGAACAACGTGTTCCGATCCGCCTCGAGGCCCTCGACTGCCAAATTCGGATTTTTGCGACGCGCCTCGATCAGTGTAGCACGCAGATTGCCGGCTGATAGCGAGCTGTTGAAGCCGATCGTCAAGACGCCGGACCGGCCCGAGCCTGCTGAGCGGCTTGCTGCAAGCATTCGATCCGCGCTAGCCAGCATTGTTCTGGCCCCGCGCAGGAAATGCAGGCCGGCGTCGGTCGGGCTCACGCCAGCGCGCGAGCGGATGAAAAGCTCTGCGCCCAGCGTACGTTCTAGCCGAAGGATTGCTCGGCTCAGAGTTGATTGTCCAATGTCGAGCGCGAGTGCTGCGCGGTAGAAGCTGCCATGATCGGCGGCGGCGAGCACATAACGAAGCTGACGTATGTCGAATGACATGGTCGACTACGCCTAGGCCGCAGAATTTTCTGCGTCGCTTAACGCCCTCATAGCGCATCCGGCGAATCTACGGGTCCGCCAATCGCTCGGTAGACCCGGACCGAAGCAAGCGAGACGTTTCGCTTAGCGAGCGCTTCGTTTTGGCGGCTATTCAGCAAACGGCGATCCAATTCGAGAAGATCGCTGATCGCTGTGATCCCGGCATTGTAGCTTCGCTGACCGACGTAACGGGCTTGGGCGAGATCGCTTACTGCGCGTCCAAGCTCTCGAGCTTCGCGTTCGCGCGCGACAAGTTCAAAAAGCGCATTCTCGACATCCTCAGTCGCGCCGAGCAACGTACGACGGTAGTTCGCAAGGGCAGCCGCTTCTTGTCCGCGCGCCGCATCTACTTCGGCATCGATCCGCGCGAAATCGAACAGTCGCCACCGCAGCCCGAAGATCGCGGAGGCTTGGACCGCGTCGCCCGTAAAGAGGTTGCCCGCATCGACGGCTTGCAGGCCGAGCAGGCCACTGAGCGAGAAAGTTGGATAGTATTCCGCGAGCGCTGTGCCGACGCGAGCATTCGAACTGGCGAGACGGCGCTCGGCCGCCTGGATGTCGGGCCGCCGGCGAAACACCGTACTCGGCGTTTCCAAATCGACCAGCGCCGGCGCCCGGGGGACGGTGGTCGCGCGCGAGCGACCGGCGATGGCTTTGCCACCTGTCATGACATGGAGCCGATTGATCTGCGTCTCGCGCTCAATGGTCAGAGGTTCGCGCTCAGCCCTGATCGTGGACACTTGCGCATTGGCCTCGTCGCGTTCGCCAAGGTTTGCTTCGCCGACCTCGAACCGCCTGCCTACCGCAGTAGCAAGCCGCGACTGAACCGCGAGTTGCTCGTCGAGGATGGCGAGCCGTTCGTCGGCCGACACCAAGCGCAGATAGGAGTCCGCAACCTGAGCGGCGATCGCGATCCTGACCCCTTCGAGGAGCGCCGCGCGTTCCTCGGCATCGGCGGCTGCGACCGCGGCGCGGCCGCGCAGCCGACCGAACAGATCGAGTTCCCAGGACGCAGAAAGCGCGCCCTCGAACACCGACAGGTCGCGCTCGAACCCGGGGGCGTTGCGAGCGAATTGTCCGATCGGCGATTCGAGCGACTGGCGCTGCTGGCTCGCCTGTGCCGTGAGCGAGCCGCCCGGCCGCCGTTCAGCCCCGGCGCGCCTGGCGAGCGCGCGCGCTTCGTCCAGACGAGCTGCGGCTTCCGCCACGTCGAGATTGTCGTTGAGGGCAATTTCTACGAGCGAGGTCAGCTGCGGATCGTTGAACCCGCGCCACCAGCTTGCCAGTTGCGGAGCGGCCGGAACGGGTTGCCGCTGGGCAGCCGCGGCTGCGTTGCGGAACGCTCCGCTTACTTCCAGCTCCGGTGGGCTGTACGGCGCTTGCGTCGCGCAAGCGCTGAGGGTGAGGGCGAGCAAAACGGCGGGGGCGGGGCGCAGCCTTAGCCGAGCGGAGTGTAAAACTGAAGCCATAGAGTCTGATTCTCGCTGCGGTTGCGGACGTCAAAATCCTGTTGGAACTTGGCGATGAGCTGCAGACGGCCGTCAGGCGACCAGCGGACCTGAGGACCGATGGCCTTGGCGCGCGCGCGATTGCCGCTAGATATCCGCACCCCGGCCTGTTCGTCATCGCTCACCTGTTCGAGCACAAACCCGCCCACGCCGATCGCCAGATCGGGGCGCACGCTCCAGTCAGCGGCGAACTCGACACCGAGTTCCTCGCCGGAGTTGTAGTCAGTCTCCGAGTTCTCGAAATTGTGATTGTAGACCGCCTTGGCCGACACGACGACGTCGGGTCCCGCAAACCATGTCACCGCCACATTGGGCTCGATCACCCAGGCGTTGCGCGAGAGGTTGGCGCGGCCGACCTCGTAGCTTCCACTGGGCACGCCGATATCCAGCGACGCCCAGACATGGACTTCGCGGCCATGCCATCCGAGCGCGACGGGGATGATCGTGGGGTCGCCGATGGTGAAGCGGCTGTCCCTGAAGGCAGGTGTTGCAAGTTCGACACGCCCGACTGGGACGGTCGCGCCCGAGGCAAGCTGCCCGCCCAGCACCTTGCGATCCCAGACCCGCACGATGCGGGCGGCGTTGACCAGTCCGGTGAACTCGAACTCCGGAACCACGGACTCGCCGTCCTCGCCGTTGAACCGGTCAGATGTGACGAAGGCAGTATAGTTGAAGTAATGCCAGCCGGGCGGCGGCATGTAGCCCGGCAGGATGGTCTCGACGCCGAACGGGTAAATCGATCCGCCGCCCTCGCTTGCCGACGCCACACTCGCGCTCGCCATCATCATCAGACTGAAGCTCATCCGTACCGCTTTCATGTCGCCCCTCCCGAGGTCGACCGCGATCGGTTGCCGGTCTCTCGCCGGTCGTGGCCGATGCGCGGCTGTTGAAAAATCAGCTCACGCCATCACCCAGCCACCGTCGACGCGCAGCTGCTGGCCAGAGATGAAGCCCGAGCCGTCCTGGCAGAGGAACCGCACGGCATTGGCGATGTCGGCGGCACCGCCGCGGCGCTTGACCGACTGGTAGCCCTTCACCTCTTCATCGAAGGTTGACCAGCGCTCGCCCCAGGCTGCATGTTCGGCTGGGCTCTCCAGCGCGCCGGGGCTGACGAAATTAACCGTGACGCCGTGCGGTCCGAGTTCGCGGGCGAGGGCGCGCGTCAGGCCAAGCAGCGCACCCTTGGACATTAGATAACCCGCAAAGTTCGCGAACATGCCGTCGAGCATGGTCGAGCCGATGTTAACGATGCGGCCCCAGCCGCGCTCGATCATCACCGGCGCGAGGGCCTGGGACAGGTAGAACGCCGCGTGCGCGTTCACCTGCTGCTGTCGCTCGAACTCCGCCCGCTCGATCGCCTGCAGGGGCTTCACGATGACATAGCCGACATTGTTGACGAGCACATCGAAGCCGTCGGGATATGCCCGCCCGACCGCCGCTCCGGCGTCGGGGGCCGCCAGATCGACGGCCATGCTGGACGCATCGATCATTCGTTGGGCGAGCGCGGCGCGTGCCATCTCGAGACGCTCCGCATCCGCGTCGACCAGCACGACCTCGAACCCGTCCTGAGCGAGCAGGTAAGCCTGTTCGATCCCCAGAAACCCCGCGCCGCCGGTGATCAGCGCCTTCTTCGATTTTTCCATTCTCGCTCTCCTTTCGCTTGTCGTGCTCAGGTTGCCGGCACCGGCTCGGCAGCAGGGGGCGCGGCGGTGGAAGGCTCGGCGGGTTCGCGGCGGACGCGGAACCACAGCGCGCAAAGCGCGGGCACGAAGAACAGGGTCAGCACAGTGGCGACCGCCAGCCCGCCCATGATGGCGATTGCCATCGGTCCCCAGAAGGTCGACCAGGTGAGCGGGATCATCGCCAAAATGGCGGCGAGCGCAGTCAGCACCACAGGCCGAGCGCGCCGCACAGTCGCCTCGACGATCGCGGTCCACGCGGGTGCGCCATCGGCGATGTCGCGATCGATCTGGTCGACGAGGATCACCGAATTGCGCATGATCATCCCGGCCAGCGCGATGACTCCAAGTTGCGCCACGAAGCCGAACGGCGCCTGGAAGAGAAGCAGCGCGAAAACGACGCCGATGAGCCCAAGCGGAGCGGTCAGGAACACCATCGTCATGCGGCTGAAGCTCTGCAGCTGGATCATAAGCAGCGTCAGCCAGAGCCCCAGCATGACCGGGAAGAGCTTGAAGATGGAGGCCGACCCCTTGGCCGCTTCCTCGACCGCCCCGCCCATCTCGATACGGTAGCCCGCAGGCATCCGGTCGCGAACGGCGTCGAGTTTCTCGTTCAGGGCGCCGCTCACATCGGGGCCTTGGACGCCATCGATCACATCGCCGCGCACGATCAGCGAGGCGTCGCGGTTGCGCCGCCAGACGACGCCATCCTCGAGCTCCGGGACGATCCTTGCTACCTGATCGAGCGGCACGGAGCCTCCCGAGGGAACGCGGATGCTCAATTCGTTTATGCGCTCGGCCATCGCGCGCTCGTCGGGCGCGGCGCGGGCGACGACGTCGATGAGCTCGGAGCGATCGCGGACTTGCGTGACGGTGTAGCCCGAGAGCAGCGTCTGGAGCGTTTGCGAGACATCCTGCGGGGTCAGCCCGAGCGCGCGCGCCCGTTCTTGGTCGACCACCAGCTGCAGCGCCTTGGTGCGCTCGAACCACTGGAAGTTGACGTCGCGCATGCGCGGGTCCGTGCGCATCGTATCGCGCACCTGTGCCGCGTAGGTCCGCACCGTATCGGGGTCCGGCCCCATGACCCGGAACTGCACCGGATAGCCGACCGGGGGCCCGTTCTCAAGCCGCGAGACCCGGACCCGCACGTCCGGCATCGCCGCCTTGAGCTTCGCATCGAGATCGCGCGCCAGCGCGACGCTGTCCTCGGCCTTCTTCGGCTTGGCGATGAACTGCGCGAAAGCGAGGTTGGGCAGTTCGGGATTGAGTGCGAGGTAGAAGCGCGGGCCGCCGCCGCCGACATAGCTGACCACGTCCTCGGTCCGGGGATCGCGACGCACGAGGCGCTCCAGCGTCCGCGCGGCGGCGAGCGTGGCGGCGTAGGAAGAGCCTTCGGCCAGTTCCAAGTCGATCAAGACCTCCTCTCGCGACGATGAAGGGAAGAACTGCTGCGGCACGAAGGGAAATGCCGCGAGCGAGGCAACGAAGGCGCCGACCGTCAGGCCCAAGGTGAGCTTGCGACGAGAAACGCACCAGTCGACCGCCGAGCGCAGGCGCCGGTAGAGCTTGCCGTCATAGCCATGCGTTCCGTGGCCTGCGGCTTTAGCCGGCAGCAGCTTGTAGCCCAGATAGGGCGTGAACAGCACTGCGACGATCCAGGAGACCACCAGCGAGATGCCGACCACCCAGAAGATCGCGTTGGTGTATTCGCCAGAGCCCGAGCGGGCGAAGCCCACGGGCACAAACCCGGCGGCGGTGATCAGCGTACCGGTGAGCATCGGGAAGGCGGTCGAGGTCCAGGCGAAGGAGGCGGCGCGGAACCGATCCCAGCCCTCCTCGAGTTTGACGAGGATCATCTCGACCGCGATAATCGCATCGTCGACCAGCAGCCCCAGTGCGATGATGAGCGCGCCGAGCGAGATGCGGTGCAGGTCGAGACCGCCGAGGTCCATGATGACGAAGGTGATCGCCAGCACCAGCGGAACGCTCAGCGCAACGACCATGCCCGCCCGCCAGCCGAGCGAGAGGAAACTCACCCCGAGCACAATGCCGAGCGCGAGGACGAAGTGGAGCTCGAACTCGGCGACCGAATGCTCGACCACATAGGGCTGGTCGGACACCTTTTCGATATCGATCCCGGCCGGCAGGGCCGCCTGAATCGCTTCCATTTCACGAGCAAGGTTCTCGCCGAGCGCGAGAATGTCTCCACCTTCGACCATCGAAACTGCCAGCGCGGTGACGCGCTCGCCATTCCAGCGCATCGAGAAGACCGGCGGGTCGGCAAAACCTCGTGTGACGGTGGCGACATCGCCGAGCCGGAACTGACGCCCGTCGACAGCGATCGGTGTCCCGGCGATCGCCTCGACCGAGTCGACCGCGCCGGTCACATTCAGGCGGATACGGGTCGTCGGCGCCTCGATGGTTCCAGAAGGCGTGACGGCATTTTGACGGGCGAGGCTGTCGAGAATGGCTTGGGGTGCGAGGCCGAGTTCGGCCAGGCGTGCGGTCTCGAACTCGACGAAGAATCGTTGCTCTTGCACTCCCCAGAGCTCAACCTTGGAGACATCGGGAAGACGGAGTAGCCGCTGACGCGCCGAAAGCAGCACGCGCTTCATCTCGGAATCGTCGAACCCGTCCGAGCGGAAGGCGTAGATCGAGCCGAAGGTATCGCCAAAATCGTCGTTGAAATAAGGTCCGACGATCCCGCTCGGCAGCAGCGGACGGATGTCGCCGACGCGCTTTCTGACCTGATACCAGCTGTCCGGAACCTCGGCCGGCGGCGTGTCGTCGCGCAGCCATACGAAAAGAGTTGCCTCTCCGGGGCGCGAGTAGCTCGAAACATAGTCGAAGTTCGGCGCTTCCTGGAGCGCGCGTTCGATCTCGTCGGTGACCTGCGTTTCCATCTCGCGCGCACTGGCACCAGGCCAGGCGACGCGGATAACCATTGTTTTGACAGTGAAGGACGGATCCTCGGCCCGCCCGAGCGCGAAATAGGCCGATAGCCCTGCGAATACCGAGACGACCATGGCGAAGATGACGAGCGCACGGTGGCGCAGCGCCCATTCGGAGAGGTTGAAGCCGCTCATGGCAGTCGCCCATCCCACACGCGGACCGGTGTCTTGACATCAAGACGATGGACGCCAGCGGTGACGACGCGCTCGCCCGCCCGCACGCCGCGCGCGACCGAGAATGTCTCGGACCCCATTTCGCCGATGGTTATCGGACGAAGCTCGAGCGTTGCCCGGTCTCGCTTGACGATCCAGACGGCCGGACGCTTCGCGTCCTGGAACAGCGCAGTAATTGGCAGACGGATCGCTGACGAGCGCGTCCCACCGGTGAAGCGTACTCGCGCGGTCATGCCCAGCCGCGCCGGCCCGCCATCGGGAATTGCGACCCGGACGCGGAAGGTGCGCGTGGCCGGATCGGCGGACGGCGCGATCTCGCGGACACGACCCGCCAGGCGCGCGTCGTTGCCGACAAGCTCGACAGTGGCGGGCTGGCCAAGCGAGAGGTCGGCTATCCGACCTTCCGGCACATCCACGACCGCTTCCATGCCGCCATCGCGCGCGACGCGAAACGCTGGCTGTCCCGCCGCCAGATACTGGCCGACCTCGGCGTCGACTGCGGTCACCACCCCGGATACGGGCGCACGCAGAGTGGCATAGCCGAGCTCGTCTTGTAGAAGGGATTGTCGACTCTGGGCTTCGGTCAGCCGGGCCCGGGCAGTGTCGCGCGTGGTCCGGAGCCGTTCGAATTGGGCGGGCGCGACGATGCGCTCGTTCGCGAGATCTGCGTTGCGTGCGACATCGCCTTCGGCCTGCTGCAGTTCGGCGCGCGCGGCGGCGGTCGCCCCGCGTGCCTCGCGCAGCGCCAAGGCGAAGGGAGCGGTCTCGAGCTGCGCCAGCACCGTTCCCTGACCGACCCGGTCTCCGACGTCGACTGGACGCGCGATCAGGCGACCCGCGACCCGGAAGCCGACTGCGCTTTCGACTCGCGGCGCGATGTCGCCAGCATAGCTGAAGGCGCCATCGTCAACGTTCGAAGAAGCCAGCATGGTGCGCACCGAGACTGGGGCAGGCTCCCCTCCGGCGGGTCCGCCGCATCCCGACAGCATCAAGCCACCGGCAAGAAGACTTACGGCGGCGACACAACGGTTCATGCGGCAATCCTTGCGTGACACGTCGCAGCCGGCTAGAATCATACCGTACCGAACGCTACTGTTTGAGGTCCGATGTCACAGCCCGACCAAGAATTCAAGCCCAAACCGATGCAGCGCCGCGGTGCGGCGCGTCGCCGCGCCATGCTCGACGCTGCTGCGGCCATTTTTTTGGAGAAGGGATATGAGCGCTCTTCGGTCGCGGAAATCGTCGCGCGCGCCGGAGGCTCGAAATCGCTGCTCTACGAGCAGTTCAAGGACAAGGCCGGCCTGTTCGAGGCGATGATGGTCGAGCGCTGCGCGGAAATTCTCGAGCCGCTCAAACGCGAGATGGGTGAGGCGGATGATCCGTGCCGCACTCTAACGCGGCTTGGCCGCCAGTTCGTGCGCGTGCTGGCAAGCGACGACGCCATAGCCCTGCAACGGATCGTCTATTCCGAGGGCGCGCGCAACCCTGACATTGCCGATATCTTCTTCGGTAAGGGTCACGAGATCGCCTACGATAAGCTAACCGACTTCTTGAGCGAGCTCGCGCCTGGCACTACCGACGAAATCCGCCGACGCTGGGCTATACTTTTCTTCGCCATGCTCCAGGGAGACGCGACACAGCGGATCCTCGCAGGCGTATCCGATCAGCCGACGCAGAAAGAGATAGACGGATACATCGATAATGCGGTCACTTGGCTCGTTGGGTGCGCCGACAGCCCGGCATCCAGGAACACGTGACCGGCGTCGGCGCCCGAACGCTGGGGGTCATGTTAGCGCCGATACCATTGACCTTCTGCCCGTTTTCTGGACCGCTTTGAGCTGAAAATTCCACTTATGGAGGAGGACCACGGAAGCGGAGTGAGTGATGAAGAAGTCAAAGTTTTCGTAGGCGCAGATAGGCTTTGTGCTGAAGCAAGCCGAGGATGGCACGAGCGTCGGCGATGTGTGCCGGAAGACCGGGATCAGCGAGGCGACGTTCTATGGGTGGCGCAAGAAATACGCGGGGCTGATGCCGTCGGAGATGCGACGGCTGAAGCGACTCGAGGAAGAGAACGCCAAGCTGAAGCGGTTGGTTGCTTACCTGAGCCTCGACAAGGCCATGTTGCATTATGTCGTCTCGCGAAGCACTGGCCTGACCTGCCCCGGCACCCCGTAGACGATGTCCGCGGCGGCGTAGCGCGGTCCTTTATCTTGTAACCCGCTGTAACCCGATGGAAGAGGATAGAGTATCCATCATGAGACCGAAAGCGCTGATTAAAAATTCATCGTAGCGCGAAGGGTGAAATATATTCGTTAGCTTTGTCCTGCACGGCGCGCCCCGCAGGATTCGAACTCGGCTTTGCGGCACGGGACATAGCGTCGACAATGAATGTGGAACGAGCCGATTGCGTTGGCCGCAAGGAGTTACTTCTGCGCCGCCTCGATCGCGCTGGAAAGGTGATTGTTCCACGTTGCTAACGCCTCACGCTTCTCCGGCTTCCAGTCGTGGCGCTGATAGATTCCTGCAACTCCGGACCGGGAGCCACCAACGTGGTTGAGGACTGCTTCGGTTACCTCAAACCGCACGCCGAGCCTCTGAAAGCCTGTTGCCAGTGTTCGCCTGAGGTCATGGAGCCGCCAAGGCGGCACGGGATTGCGGCCGTCCTTCGATAGTAGCTTATCAAGCTTCATTTTGCCCTTGTGATAGGCAGTGAAAGCGGCACCAGTCGCGGTTGGAAACACCCTACCGCGAGATGGCCACTTTTCACTGCCCGCCACTTTGTCGAGCTCGGCAACCGCGAGATCATTGAGCGGGATCGTGGTGGGTTCGCCGTTCTTCGTCCGATCGCCGGACAACCGCATTTCGCGCTCCGAGCGATCCAATTCCTGCCAGTGAAGGCCGCCAATCTCCTCGCGCCGCTGACCAGTGGCAATCAGCAGCCGAACGATCGGGCCGAAACACAGGTGGCATTCCGCCGCTTGAATCCAGACCCTCGCCAACTCACTGTCGCTCAGCCAGCGCTCGCGCGGTTTGACCGCCTTCGGCGTCTCCATGCCCTCCATTGGGCTTCTGTCGATGTCGCCACGACTCACCGCCCATCGAAATAGGCGCCTCAGCACCGCGAACACATTACGACGATTAGCGGCCTGCTCCAAGGGCATGCGATCGAACACGGCAACGACATCAATGCGCGTGATTGTGGGAAGCGCCTTGTCCCTGAGCACGGGCTTGACGTGCAGATGAAGTGATCGCGTTACCAGCGTTGACCAACCTTTCCCTTTGCAGTCCGCTGCGAACCGATCAGCATAGTTGGAAAAGGCAAGGTCGACAGCCTCGCGCCGCCTCTGCTTATCCGATTCGACGGGATCGATGCCCTGCGCGACCAGGCGGAGGAGCCTCGTCGCCTCCTCACGAGCGGTGAAAGGCGTCCATGGCGAACCATGACTGCCGATGGTGTAGCGACGCGTCTTCGCCTCGCGGCCACCCATCCGATATTGGATGACGTAGGACGCCGAACCGCCTGCCGTAATCTTAAGCCCGAACCCCTTCAGTTCGTCATCCCAAAGGAAGCCGGTGACCGCGCCGGACTGGAGCGCGTCGAGGGTTCGCTTGGTGATTTTTCCGGTAGCCATGACGAACCTTATGTACCAGAAAAGTAATCACCGGGCAATCACCGTCGCGGAAATTGGCGGCGGTAGACGGCGGCGTGTTTCGGTCTAAGCTAATGAAAAAAAAGTATTATACGTGATACGTGATTGATCTAAATCCGCCGGTATCGGAAGTACCACACTTCGTGGCCCTTGCGCCGGGCCTTCGCCTCGTAGCGTGTCTCGGGCCAGCCGCCGGGCCGGGTCAGGAAGTCCTTCGCGCTCTCGGCGAGCCATTCGAAGTCGGGCCGCTGGTTCATCACCATCATCGACCAGCGGCAATAGACCGGGTCGTCGGTGCCGAGGCGGAATTCGCCGCCCGGCTTCAACTTGGCGGCGATCAGGTCGAGCGGGCCGTGATTGACCATCCGACGCTTGGCGTGACGCGCCTTGGGCCAGGGGTCGGGGTGGAGCAGGTAGACGAAGCTCAGCGCCCCGTCGGGCAGCCGCTCGAGCACGTCGAGCGCGTCGCCCATGTGGAGGCGGACGTTGGTGAGGTGCTGGTCGCGCACGTGCATCAGCGCGCCGACCACGCCATTGAGGAACGGCTCGGCGCCGATGAACGCATGGTCGGGCAGCAGATCGGCGCGATAGGCGAGATGCTCCCCCGAGCCGAAGCCGATCTCGAAATGGAGCGGGCGCTCGCTGCCGAACAGGCGGGTGGAGTCGATCGGCCCGCTGTCGGGGACGCTGATCGCCGGCAGCAACTCCTCGAGCAGGGCGGACTGGCCCTGGCGAAGCTTGTGGCCGGAGCGGCGGCCGTAGAGGCGGCGGATGGTGCTGGGATCGTTCACGCCGCGGCGCCTAAAGCGCCTTGGCCCGCCCGCCAAGGGCCTTGAGCCTGTCCCCAAACGAAAACCGCCCCTTCCGGTGGGAAGGGGCGGCTTCGTGCGTCATGCTTCGCGCGGCGAGGCTCAGAGCGCCGCCTTCAGCTTCTCGACCAGATCGGTCTTCTCCCAGGGGAAGAAGTCGCCCTCGGCCTTGCGGCCGAAGTGGCCGTAGGCGGCGGTGCGCTGATAGATCGGCTTGTTGAGGCCGAGGTGGGTGCGGATGCCGCGGGGCGTCAGGCCGCCGAGCTCCGAAATGCCCATGATCGCCTTCTCGATCGCGGCGTCGTCGATCGTGCCGGTGCCGTGGGTGTCGACGTAGAGCGACAGCGGCTCGGACACGCCGATGGCGTAGGCGAGCTGGATGGTGCAGCGGCGGGCGAGCCCGGCCGCGACGATGTTCTTGGCCAGGTAGCGCGAGATGTAGGCCGCCGAGCGATCGACCTTCGTCGGATCCTTTCCGGAGAAGGCGCCGCCGCCGTGCGGGGCCGCGCCGCCATAGGTGTCGACGATGATCTTGCGGCCGGTGAGGCCGGCGTCGCCGTCCGGTCCGCCGATCTCGAAGCTGCCGGTCGGATTGATGTGGTAGACGGTCTCGCCGTTGAGCAGCTCGGCCGGGAGGATATCGGCGACGACCCTCTTCACATAGGCCTTGAGCTTGCTCTCCTGCTCGCCCTGGTCATAGCCCTTGCCGTGCTGGGTCGAGACGACGATCGCGGTGGCGGCGACCGGGGCGCCGTTCTCGAAGCGCAGCGTCACCTGGCTCTTCGCGTCCGGCTCCAGGAACGGCGCCGCGCCGGAGTGACGGTCGGCGGCCATCCGCTCGAGGATCTTGTGGCTGTAATAGAGCGTCGCCGGCATCAGGTCGGGAGTCTCGTCGCAGGCGAAGCCGAACATGATGCCCTGGTCGCCGGCGCCTTCGTCCTTGTTGCCGCTGGCGTCGACGCCCTGCGCGATGTGCTCCGACTGGCCGTGGAGGTTATTGTGGAACGTGAACTCGTTCCAGTGGAAGCCCTCCTGCTCGTAGCCGATCCGCTTCACCGTCTCGCGGACGGTGCGCTCGATCTCTTCCTGCGCTCCGGGCGCCCAGGCGCCGTTCTCATAGACGCCGCGGCAGCGGATCTCGCCGGCGAGCACGACCAGCTGGGTGGTGGTCAGCGTCTCGCAGGCGATGCGCGCCTCGGGGTCCTTCGACAGGAAAAGATCGACGATCGCGTCCGAAATCTGGTCGGCGACCTTGTCCGGATGGCCTTCCGACACCGACTCGGACGTGAAGAGGTAATTGCTGCGCATGGAGAGAACCGGCCTTCCTGAGAGAGCTGATTTGATAGGAGATGCGGATATAAAGATATCCTTATATGCGCCGCTCCCTAGCGCGGATTGGCGGGCTCCGCAATGGCTCGCGCCCTGCGGAAAAGCGCGAATGCGAGTGTCGCGAGCAGCAGCGCGAAGCCGAGCGGCAGGAGGTTGCCGGCGCGGGCGAACAGCGTCGGCGGCTTGGGCTGCGGCAGCCTCGCGTCGATCACGCCCTCGGTGCGCCACGGCAGGCTGGCGAGCAGCCGCCCTTCGGCGTCGATCACCGCGCTGATCCCGGTCGGCGTGGAGCGGAGGATCGGCAGCCCCTCCTCGAGCGCGCGCAGCCGCGCCTGGGCGAGATGCTGGGGCGGGCCCCAGGCGCCGAACCAGGCGTCGTTCGACGGGTTGAACAGGAAGGCGGGGCGGTTTTCCGGGTCGACCACCTCGCCCGAGAAGATGATCTCGTAGCAGAGCTGGAAGCCGACCTCGCCGATGCCCGGCAGCGTCAGCGTCTGCGCGCCGGGGCCGAAATCGAAATCGACGTCGCCGGGCGCCAGGCGCGAAAGGCCGATCGAGGAGAGGAGCGGCCGCATCGGCAGATATTCGCCGTACGGGACGAGATGCGCCTTGTCGTAGCGAGCGAGGATGCGGCCGCTCGGGTCGATCGCGAACACGCTGTTGGTCGCGCTCGAGATCTCCTGCCCGTCCCGCGAGCGCCAGGTGACTCCGCCGGTCAGCAGCAGATCCTGCGACCCGAGCATCGCCCCGACGCGGCGTCGTAGCCGCTCCGCCTCGGCCTGCAGCTCGGGATAGCGCAGCTCGTTCTGGAGCGGCCGGGTGACCGCCGCTTCCGGCCAGAGCAGCAGGCGCGGCGCGCCGCCGCGTCCGGCCGAGAGCCGCTCGAGGCGGGCGAGGTTCTCCGCCTCGAAGCCTTCCCGCCATTTGTCCTGCTGGCCGATATTGGGCTGGACGATGCGCAGCGCGATCCTGCCGTGGCCGGCCGGCGGCGGGCGGAGCAGGGTCGCGCCCAGCGTCGCGAGCGCGATCGTGCCGGCGAGCGCCGCGGCCGGACGCCAGGCCTTGCGGACGAGGAGGAGGGGGAGCCCGGCGATCAGGGCCGCGACGCCGGAGAGCCCATAGGTCCCGAGCCACGGCGCCAGCCACGAGACGGACGTCGGCAGCAGCGACACGCCCAGCGGGTTCCAGGCGAAGCCGGTGAACATCGTCGCGCGCAGCCACTCGGTGACGATCCAGGCGGCGGCGAACACCAGCACGCGGCGCAGCGGGTCGCCGCGCCCGTAGCGCCAGGCGAGCCCCGCCGCCGCGGCAGGATAAACGGCGAGGTAGAGCGAGAGCAGGAAAACCGCGATCCAGCCGAGCCAGGGCGGCATCGCCGCCTGGAAGGTGAAGGCGGTCGCAATCCAGTTCAGCCCGACGGTGAAATGCCCCACCCCGAAGAACCAGCCGCGGGCCAGCGCGCTGCGCAGTCGCGGCGCCTCCGCGATCAGCCCGAGCAGCATGGCGAAGCCGGCGAGCGTCACCGGCCACATTCCGAGCGGTGCAAAGCCGCACGCGGCGAGCGCCCCGATCAGCAGGGCGAGGAGATTGTGCTTCATGCGGAAAGGACGGAAGAAAGCATTGCGCCTCCATGCCGAAGATGAATCGCCGAGGGAAGGCCGGCAGCAGCGCGCGCGAGGCCGGGCCCGCCACCTTGGTCCAGGGCTTTTGGGCGGCTAAGAAGGGTCATGCCCAGCCTGCCGCCCTTCCATCTCGCCTTCCCGGTCCACGATCTCGCCGCCGCCCGCGCCTTCTACGGCGGGCTGCTCGGCTGCCCGGAGGGCCGGAGCAGCGCGGAATGGATCGACTTCGATTTCTTCGGCCACCAGATCGTCGCCCACCTCTCGCCGGACGCACGGCCCCACGCCCACCACAATCCGGTCGACGGCCACGACGTGCCGGTGCCGCATTTCGGCGCGGTGCTGTCGATGGCGGACTGGCAGGCGCTCGCCGACCGTCTGACCGAGGCAGACATCGCCTTCGTCATCGCGCCCGCGATCCGCTTCCGCGGCCAGCCGGGCGAGCAGGCGACGATGTTCTTCCACGATCCGTCGGGCAACGCGCTCGAGTTCAAGGCGATGGCGAACCCAGGCAATCTGTTCGCGAAATAACGATCCGGGTCGACCGAAGCCGCCCCTCCCCGAGGGAAGGGGAGCCGGGCGTGGCCGGGCCCCAGCGCTTATTCCGCGGCGACCTCGACCATCAGCTCCTCGCGGGCCTCGCGCTCGGCGGGGCGGGCCTCGGCCTGCTCTTCGGCGAACCAGGCGGCGGTCGCCTCCAGTCCCTGCTGCAGCGCCACTCGCGGCTCCCAGCCGAGCAGCGCCTTGGCCCGCTCGATGTTCGGCTTGCGGCGGCGCGGGTCGTCGACGGGCAGCGGCCGGTTGACGATGCGCGAGGTCGATCCGGTCATCCGCACCACCCGCTCGACCAGATCGGAGACGGTGAGCTCGACCGGGTTGCCGAGATTGACCGGGCCGTCGGTCACGTCGCTGTCCATCAGCCGCATCAGCCCTGCGACGAGGTCGGAGACGTAGCAGAAGCTGCGGGTCTGCGATCCGTCGCCATAGACGGTGATGTCGTCGCCGGCGAGCGCCTGGCAGATCACGTTGGAAACGACGCGGCCGTCGTCGGGGCGCATCCGCGGTCCGTAGGTGTTGAAGATCCGCGCCACCCGCACGTCGGCGCGTCGCATGCGCTGATAGTCGAAGGTCAAAGTCTCGGCGGCGCGCTTGCCCTCGTCGTAACAGGCCCGCGGGCCGGTGCAGCTCACCCAGCCGCGGTAGCTCTCCGGCTGGGGATGGACCTCGGGATCGCCATAGACCTCGCTTGTCGAGGTCAGCAGGAAGCGCGCCTTCTTCTCCTCGGCCAGGCGCAGCAGGTTGCGGGTGCCGACGACATTGGTCAGCATCGTATGCTCGGGATCGGCCTGGTAATGCGGCGGCGAGGCCGCGCAGGCGAGATTGTAGACATGGGTGAAGGCGGTCCGCGCCACCGTTCGCGGCAGCGCGTCGATGATGTCCGCCTGAATCAAGTCGAACCGCGCCTCGCGCTGCAGATGGCGCAGATTCTTCTCGCGGCCGGTCAGCAGACTGTCGAGGCAGACCACGGTCGCGCCTTCCGCCAACAATGAATCGATCAAATGGGAGCCGATGAAGCCTGCGCCGCCGGTTACCAAAGCAGTCTTCTTGTTTGCAATTTTCACGAGGCTGCTCCCTTGTTCCATGGGTCGTTTTTCCGAAGCCGACAACAACTTACCTAAACACCGCGCCCCCCGGCTTGGTTCACCTCCCCAACGAAAGATTACGTCTTCATCAGCACGCCGCCTCCAGTCGGGGGCGCGGCCGCGCCGCCGCCGCCTCCTCGAGATGGGACTCGAGCTCCGCGGCGCGGTCGGCCGCGCGATGGCCGTGCATCACCCTCTCGCGCGCCGCCCGTCCGATGCCGGCGGCGGTCGCCGCGTCGCCCTGCTGGAGCCGGCGGACGACCTCGTCCGGTCCGTCGGCAAGGACGATCTCGCGTCCCGGCGCGAACAGGCTGTCGAGACCTTGCCAGCGATCGGAGATGACCGGCACCGCCGAGGCCGCCGCCTCGAACAGCCGCACCGAGGGCGACCAGCCGGCGGCGATCATGTCGGCGCGTGTTACGTTCAGCGTGAACAGGGAGGCCGAGTAGAAAGCGGGGTGGTCGGCGGGCGGCAGATGCTCGATCCGCTCGACATTCGCCGGCCAGTCGATGTCGGCCGGATATTGCGGGCCGGCGACGACGAAGCGGCGCTCCGGCATGCGCCGCGCCGGCTCGATCAGCAGCCGCTCGAGCGTCGGCTGGCGATCGGGGCTGTAGGTCCCGAGATAGGAGAGGTCCCAGCGCTTCTCGACGTCGAGCGGCGGATAGGCCTCCGGATCGACCGAGCAGTAGAGCGCCCGCGCCGCCGGCGATCCGTAGTGCCGCTCGATGTGGCGCAGGGTCGGCCCGCCGGTGAAGGAAAGATAGACGTCGTAGCCGGGGATCACCTCCGGCGAGAGATACTCGAAATCGCCCCTCTCCAGCTTGGCGAGCGTCACAGGCGTGTCGATGTCGTAGAAGGCGGTGACGCCCCGCGCATGGGCCTGGACGAACCGTGCGACGGCAACGCCTTCCGGAACGTAGGAGCCGACGATCACCGCATCGGCGCCGGCGATCTCGTCCCGCCACGCCTCGAGCCGCTCGAGGTCGGCATAATATTCGAGACGACAATAGTCCGGATCGGTGACGTCGCGGTTCGCCGCATACCAGGGGACCTCCCGCTCCAGGAACAGGATGTCATGACCGCGCGCCGCGAACGCCTTGAGCAGCGCGCGAAAGGTCGTGGCGTGGCCATTCCCCCAGCTCGAGGAGAGGCTGAGGCCGAGGACGACCAGCCGCATCAGGCCGCGCTCCGTTCCGGCTGCAGCGATTCCCGCCACAGGGCGTCCACCTGCTCGCCGCGATGGGTGTAGGTGTGCTCGGCCAGGATCCGCTCCAGCGCCCGGGCACCGATCGCCCGCGCCCGCTCCGGCGTCAGCGCGGCGACATGATCGGCGACGTCCTGCCCGTCGCGGGCGACGAGCACCTCCTCGTCGGGGGTGAGGAACATCTCGATCCCCTCCCAGGCGTCGGTGATCAGGCAGGCTGCGGCGCCAGCCGCCTCGAACACCCGGGTCGCCGGCGAGAAGCCGACGTCGGCCATCGAATCGCGGGCGACGTTGAGCACGGCCAGCGGCGTGCAATTGAAGGCATTGTGCTGATGGGTGTAGACGTGGCCGAGGTGGCGCACGTTGTCCGGCATCCCCTTCGTCTCCCAGCCGTTGCCGCCGATCAGGAAGCGCCGCTCGGGGAGCGCGGCCGCCGCCTTCCGGAAGAATTCCTCGACCCGCGCCTCACGGTCGGGGAGCCGGTTGCCGAGGAAGGCGAGGTCGGCGGAAAAGGCGGGGTCCGGCGCCACCGGATGGTGGGTGCTGGCGTCGAGCGCATTGTAGATCGGCACGCAGCGCCGCGCGCCGAAGCCGGAATAGGCGTCGACCACCGGCGGACCGCCGCCATAGGTCAGCACCATGTCGAGCCTGGGCAGAGTGCGGCGTACGACATGGCTCTCGTCGGCGCGCATTTCGTCGAGGGTCGCTGCGGCGTCGACGTCCCAGAAGATCCGGAGCGCGTCCTCCCGGCTGTGGGCGACGATGCCCTCGAGAAGCTCGGTGTCGAACACGCCGACGCCGTTCGCCTTGACGACGATGTCGGCCGCCTTGGCCTCGTCGAGCACGGCGCGCAGCCCCTCGGGCGTCGCCGCATAGACCACCGACCGGGCCCATTCGGGCGGATCGATGTCCTTGTGCTTCTGCCGGTCGAAAGCGTCGGGCTCGTAGAAGGTGATCTGGTAGCCGCGTGCGGCGAGGTCGCGCAGCAGCCCCCGATAATAGGTCGCGGCGCCGTTCCAGTAGGAAGAGAGCAGGCTGGAGCCGTAGAAGGCGATCTTCATGCGGTGAGTCTCACGTCGAGCGGCGCCGCGGCGCGCGTGTTGAGGGTGGCGAGGATGGCGAGCAGCTCGTCGGCGCGGTGGCCGCAGGTGTGGCGGGCGCGGATCGTCTCGAGCCCGCTGGCGACGAGCGAGGCGCGCAGCGCCGCATCCTCGCGCAGCGCCACGAGCGTCCGCGTCATTTCCGCCCCGGAGCGCGCGAACAGAAAGTCCTGCCCCGGCCGGAACAGCCCTTCGCTGTCGTCCCACGGGGCGGAGGCGAGCGGGATGCCGCAGGCGAGCGCCTCGAATACCCTTATGGTCGGGATGCCCGGCAGGATCGTGGTGTAGAAGCGCCGCGGCACGTGCACCGTCGCCAGATGGCGCGCGAACACCTGCGGGGCCCGCGCGTTGGCCAGCCAACCTCGATAATTGACGCCGTAGCGCTCGAGAAGGCTCTTCGCCTCGGCTGGGTAACGCACACCGTATATGTCCAGTGGCAGCCGCGCGGTGCGGGCGGGGGCAAGGAGGAAATCCTCGATCTCCCGGGTGCGCTCGCCGTCGCCCCAATTACCGATCCAGACCAGGCCCTCTCGCGGTCCCTCCTCCTCGGGCGGGTGGAACAAACGGAGGTCGGCGGCCTCGTGCCAGACGAACTCCCGGCCGCCCCATCCCCAGCCGCGATAGACCTCCGCCAGTGTCTCGCCGAAGGCGAGCACGCCGTCATAGCCGGAGAGGTCGAAGGCTTGGATCGCGTCGGGCTCGGAGACGGCGCGGTGGTGCGTGTCGTGGAACAGCAGGGTGAAGCGCCCCCCGGCGGCGCGCAGACGGCCGATTTGGGCCACCAGTGCGGGATCGTTCCACTCGTGGACGATCACCACGTCGGCCCCGTCGACCAGCTCCGCCGGATCCGTCTCGGCCGCGAAGGTTCGGGAGGAGAGCTCGGGATAAGCTTCCCGATAAGCGGCGAGCCCCGCCTCGCCATGGTCGGCGAGCAGATTCTCGAGGCTCCACGCGCCCTCCGGCTCCCACGCCGTTACCTCGTGCCCGCGGGCGATCAGCTCGCGCAGCACGCCGCGCAGAAAATGGGCGTTGCCGTGATTCCAGCAGGAAGCCAGTGAATGGGTGAAATAGGTGATCCTCACGCCGCCGCCCTCGACGCGAGCACCGGCCGGTTCACCGCCGGCAGCAGGCTGCGGTAGATCGAGGCCATTTGCGCGGCCATAGCCTCCGGGGTGAAGCGCGCGGCGCGGTCGCGGGCCGCCTTGCCCATGACCGCGCGCTCGAAATCGTCGCCGACCAGCTCGGCGATCGCGCGGGTGAATCCCGCTTCGTCGCGCGGGGCGACGAACCTGGCGACGCCGTCCCACAGCTCACGGAAGGTCGGTATGTCGGAGAGGATCAGCGGGCAGCCGGCGGCTGCTGCCTCGAGCACCGCCAGGCCGAACGGCTCGTAGAGCGCGGCGGAGACGAACACCGGTCGGGCGGTGAGCCAGCGGCCGAGCTCGCTCTCGTCGAGCGCGCCGAGGCAATGGATGTTGTCGAACACCACCTCCTCGCCGTGGGGCCCGCGCACCGGCCCCGCGGCATGCACAGGGACGCCGAGCCGCGCGGCGGCGGCGTCGATCGTGCCCAGGTTCTTGCCGCGGTCCCACAGCCGCCCGGCGGTGAAGACGAAATCGTGCGGCGCGCCGCGATCGATCCGCAGCGGCGTGCGGCCGTTGTGGACGGTGCGCGGCGCCTCCGGCAGGTCGTAGCGGCGCTGGACCGCGGCGCCGAACGCCGCTGTTGGCGTGACCACCGCATCGGCGGCGTGGAGACCCGTGCGGACCAGCTTCGTGCGCCAGGTGAAGTCCTGCGGCAGCGGCGTGCCCTGCACCGCCTCCCACCAGGTCGCCACGCAGCTGTGCTGAACGGCGACCACCGGCCGGTCGAACCGCACCGCGCCGGCCAGCGCCGGCGTGTTGAGCTGGATCACGTCGACCTCATGGTCCTCGGCAAGCTCGCGGATCGCCGAGCCGGCGCGGCGCAGGGCCGAGCGGTTCTCGGCCAGCCAGTCGAGCGCGAGGCCGGTATCGACCAGGGTGAGTCCCGGGATTCGCATCGCCGCATTGCGCTGCGCTTCGGATGGCGAGGGTCCCATGACCGCCAGCACCGTCTCGATGCCGAGCTGGGCCAGGCCGGCGGCGAGCTCGGTGCTGTATTGCCAGACCCCGCCGACTGCGTCGGCGGTGATCAGGATGCGGAGGTGGCCGCCGCTCACGAGGCCGCTCCCGCCGGCACGACGCCGGTCGTCGCGGCGATGAACTCGGCGCTCGGCGCGCGGCTTTCGCGCAGCCACTCGGCGAGGCGTGCGACCCCCTCCTTCCACGGCACCGCCGGCGAAAGGCCGAGCGCGCTGCGGATTCGGCGTGTGTCGGCGACGAAATAGCGCTGGTCGCCCGCGCGCCAGTCGGAGAATTCGACGTCCACCTCGCGGCCGGTCAGCTGGCCGATATGGGAGAGGAGCTCGCGCAGCGAGACCGAATTCTCCGGCCCGCCGCCGAGATTGAAGGCATGGCCCTGGATCGCATCGATCCGCTCCCACGCCTTGAGATAGGCCTCGACGGCATTCGAGACGTCGAGGATGTCGCGAACCTGACAGCCGTCGCCGTAAAGGGTGATCGTCTTGCCTTCGAGCGCGCGGATCAGGAAATGCGCGACCCAGCCCTGGTCCTCCGTGCCCATCTGCCGCATGCCGTAGATGCAGCTCATCCGCACCACGGCGGTGGCGAGGCCGAAGCTGCGGGCGTAATCGAGAACATATTGGTCGGCCGCGCCCTTGGAGCAGCCGTAGGGCGTGTGGAAATCGAGCGGGCGCTGCTCGCCGATACCGCGCGCCGCGATCTCGCCGTCCATCGGCACGTATTTGTCGCCGTCCAGACGAAAGTCGAGATCGCCGAGATCGCCGTAGACCTTGTTGGTCGAGGCGAAGATGACCGGTGTCCGGTCGCCTTTCAGTCGCACTGCGTCGAGCAGGTTCAGCGTGCCGCGGATGTTGATCTCGAAATCCTCGCGCGGGTCGATCATCGACGTGGTCACAGCAACCTGCGCGGCCATGTGGAACACCGCCTTGGCCTCGCGGGCGGCGCGGGCGAGCTCGTCCTCGTCGCGGATGTCGGCGATGATCGCCTGCACCTGCTCGCCGTGCCGCTCCTTCAGCCAGGCGAGATTGCGCTCCACGCCGGGGCGGGTGAGCGCGTCATAGACCAGCACCTCGTGGCCGAGCTCGGCCAGGCGGTTGGCGATGTTGCAGCCGATGAAGCCCGCCCCCCCGGTGACCAGGACGGGGCCGGTGTCGGCCTCGCTCCTCTCGTCGCCGCGGCTCACGCGACGAGTCCTCGCGCCTCGAGCTCGGCCCGCGCCTGCTCGACCCTGTCGTCGGCGGTCTGCACCGCCACCCATTCGGCGAGCTCGCCGAGGCCTTCCTGGAAGTCCTTCTGCGCGCGGAAGCCGAGCACGTCGGCGCTTTTGCTGCCGTCGCAGAAGCAATGGCGGATGTCGCCGATGCGGGTCTTGCCGGCGATCTGAGGCGAAATGTCGTTCTTGCCCATCGCGCGGGCGAGCTCCTGCGCCACCTCGGTGACCGAGCGGTCATGGCCGGAGCCGATGTTGAACGTCTGGCCCACCGCCTGGGGCAGTTCCAGCGCATCGGCGAAGGCCCGGGCCACGTCGCCGACATAGACGAAGTCGCGGCGTTGCTCGCCGTCCTCGAAAATCATCGGCTGCTGCCCGTTGAGCAGGCGCGAGGCGAAGATCGCGAGCACCCCGGTGTAAGGGTTGGAGAGCGCCTGGCCGGGGCCGTAGACGTTGAACAGCCTCAGGCACGCGCCCTCGATGCCGTAGGCCTCGGACATGATCAGGGTGGTGCGCTCCTGGACGTATTTGTTGAGCGCGTAGATCGAGGCGAGATCGGGGCGCTTCCACTCGGGGGTGGCGATCGGCTTTAGCGGTCGGCCCTGCGCATCGATGGGATCCCAGCTCTGCGCCTCGCTGGTGCGCACCTGGCGCTTCGCTTCCTGAACCTGATTACCGTCTCCGTCCACGTAGAGGCCTTCGCCGTAGATGCTCATCGACGAGGCGGTCACGACCCGGCGGACCGGATTGTCGATCAGCTTCTCGAAAAGCACCGCCGTGCCGACGTCGTTGACCGAGGTGTAGCGCTCGACCGCATACATCGACTGACCGACGCCGACCTCGGCGGCGAGGTGGATGACGCTGTCGATGCCCTTCAGTGCCTTGGTGACCGCATCGCCGTTGCGCACGTCGGCGCGGATCAGTTCGACGTCGTCGGAAAGGTCCTCCGGCCGCTCGCGGTCGCCGTGCACCTGCTCTATCAGGCTGTCGAGGATGCGGACTTCGTGTCCGCGCTGCTGAAGTTCCTTGGTGACCGCGCGCCCGATAAAGCCGGCGCCGCCGGTGATGAGGATCCGTTCCGGCAATTGTACCCCCGTTTCTTGTCGAGGTTTCCCTGGCGCGAAGCCCGGTTTTCCTCTTCGTTGCTGCTTCTTCTTCTTCCCCAAACACAGGACTCGGCAGCTTTGTTCCGTGCGCGCAAAGACTCGGCTCGAATCACAAGTCCCGCGGCGAAATCGAGGCAATTTCCGGCACTTGAGCTTAACTTGGATCAGTGCGGCGCGATGCCTGCCCGTGCCATGCCTGCGCTGGCTTCAGGCTGGCGGAACCCCGCACGCGGCGGTCGGTTTGCGCGGTACGAAGGGTTTCAGGACGGCATCGATCGAGCGTGACGGCGACCATCTTTTTGATCCGGCATGCCGCGCACGTCGAGCTCGGCCGAGTCCTCTCCGGCCGGCGCCGCGACGTCGCGCTGAGCCGCGAAGGGCTCGATCAGGCGCAGATCGTCGGCGATCTCCTCGGCGTCGAGCCGCTCGCCGCCGTCTACGCTTCGCCTCGCGAGCGAGCCTATTACACCGCACGCGCGATCGCCGAGCCGCACGAGCTGAAGGTGGTCGTCGATGATCGCCTCGACGAGCTCGATTTCGGCGACTGGACCGGCCGCGGCTTCAGCGAGCTCGAGGGCGATCCGCTCTGGACCGAGTGGAACGAGCGGCGCGGCAGCGCCCGCCCGCCGAACGGCGAGGGCATGGCCGAGGCGGTCGATCGGGTCACCGCCGCGCTCGCTGAGCTCGCCGTCGAGCACGAGGGTGCAACGATCGCCTGCGTCAGCCATTGCGACATCATCCGCGGCGTCATCGCGCATTATCTCGGCCTGCCGCTCGAGAACATGCTGCGCTTCGACGTCGATCCGGCTTCCGTGTCCCGCCTCGCACTGGGCGATTGGGGGGCGCGCATCATGACCGTCAACGAAAGGCTCTACCAATGAACGTTGCCGCACGAAGCATCGAGCCGGAAGCCAAGGAGCTTCGCGAGCGCATCGACGCGCTCGGCCCCTGGTTCCACAACATCGATCTCGGCGGAGTGTGGACCGCGCCCGATCATTTCCTCGGCGATTATCCCGGTTCGAAGTTCAAGCGCTTCGCGCCGCACCTTCCGAAGGATCTCAGCGGCAAGAGCGTCCTCGACATCGGCTGCAACGCCGGCTTCTACTCGATGGAAATGAAGCGGCGCGGCGCCGAGCGGGTCGTCGGCATCGACAGCGACGATCGTTATCTCGAGCAGGCGCGCTTCGCCGCGACCACGCTGGGCTACGACAATATCGAGTTCCGCAATCTCTCGGTCTACGACGTCGCGGCCCTGGGCGAGCGGTTCGACGTCGTGATCTTCATGGGCGTGCTCTATCACCTGCGCCACCCGCTGCTCGCACTCGATCTCATCCACGAGCACGTCGCCGGCGATCTCCTGATTTTCCAGTCGATGCAGCGCGGCTCCGGCTCGGTCCTCCCGCTCGAGGAGGACTATCCGTTCGAGGAGACCGGCATCTTCCACGAGAGCGGCTATCCCAGGCTCCATTTCGTCGAGCGCGAATATGCTCATGACTGGACGAATTGGTGGGTGCCGAACCGCGCCTGCGCCGAAGCGATGCTGCGCGCTTCCGGCTTCGCGATAGAAACGCGCGCCGAGGACGAGGTCTACATTTGCCGTCGCGCGGAAATGCCTTATGCAGCGTGGGGAACCGGGGCGGTCTACCCAAAGAAGAGGTGAAATTTGTCCATCGAAGCGGCCATGATCTGGAACGAGCCCAACAACAAGTCGCATTGGGACCCGGAGATTGACCCAGATTGGAGCCTGTTCGGGACGACCGTGATCGAGGCCGCCAAGGCCATCCAGGCGGTCAACCCGGACGTGAAGCGCGTGCTTGGCGGCATCTCGCCGATCGATCCGTTCTTCATCGAAAAGCTGCGCGGCCACGGTGTCCTCGATCATGTTGACGTGATTGCCGTTCACGGCTTCCCGCTCGACTGGAACCTCTGGCCGATCCAGGAATGGCCGCAGAAGATCGCCGAGATCGAGGCGGTTGCTCCCGATCACGAGATCTGGGCGACCGAAGTCGGCGTCGGCAGCTTCGGCGCCGAGGAGGTCCAGGTCTTCGGAGTCGACCGTACGGCCGAGCTGCTGGTCGGCCGCGTGCCCCGCATCTTCTGGTATTCGCTCTACGATCTTCCCCAGGCCTGGGGCGCCACGACCCGGCACAAGGAAGCCGAGGGGTCGAGCTATTATCGCCATTTCTACATGGGCTTAATCCGTGAGGACGGTACGCCCAAGCTTGCGCTCGATCACTTTCGGGCGCACACCCCGCACATGGGCATCATGCAGTGGTTCCACTTCGAGGATCCGCGGCTGGACGACGCTGTCGCCTGGCTGAAACGGCTTGGTGTCACGCATTTGCGGACCGGGCTCAGCTGGGCGGATAGCTACCGCCCCGGCTGGGAAGCCTGGTTCGATCGTCAGATGGAGGCGCTCGAGGAATTCGAGACCACCGTCACCTTCTGCTTCACGCCCGAGTCCGAGGGCATTCAGCCCCACCACACCAGCCCACCGAAGGATCCGATGTATTTCGCTGATTTCTGCGCCCGCATGATCGAGCGCTACGCCCCCGCCCAGCAGCGCAAGGCGGTCGCCTGATGAGCCTCCACGATCCCAAGGCGATCAACATCGCCATCGTCGGCGTGGGCAACTGCGCAAGCTCGCTCGTCCAGGGCATCGCTCATTATCAGAATGGCGGCGCCAACGAGCAGATCGGTCTCATGCACTGGGACATGGGCGGCTATCGTCCGAAGGACATCACTGTCGTCGCCGCCTGGGACATCGATCGGCGCAAGGTCGGCCGCGACGTCGCCGAGGCGATCTTCGAGAAGCCGAACTGCACCGCCGTGTTCTGCGATCACGTGCCGGCGTCCGGCGTGACGGTCGAAATGGGCCGGGTGCTCGACGGCTATTCGGACCACATGGCGGAGGCTCCGGCCGATCGCACCTTCCTGGTCGCCGACATTGCCCAGCCCGAGAAAGCCGACGTCGTCCGCCGCCTGAAGGAGACCGGCACCGACGTGCTGATGAACTACCTTCCGGTAGGCAGCCAGGAAGCGACGGAGTTCTACGCCGAGTGCGCACTCGAGGCGGGTGTCGCCTTCGTCAACAACATCCCGGTCTTCATCGCTTCGAACGAGGCTTGGGCGAAGCGCTTCCAGGATGCCGGCGTGCCGATCATCGGCGATGACATCAAGGCCCAGCTCGGCGCCACCATCGTCCACCGTGTTTTGACCGATCTGTTCCACAAGCGCGGTGTGAAGCTCGATCGGACCTACCAGCTCAACACCGGCGGCAACACCGACTTCCTCAACATGTCGAACCGCAAGCGGCTCGCGTCCAAGAAGGTTTCGAAGACCGAGGCGGTTCAGTCGGTCGCCGAGCACCGGCTCGACGACGAGAACATCCACGTCGGCCCGAGCGACTATGTCGCCTGGCAGAACGACAACAAGGTCTGCTTCCTGCGCATGGAAGGCCAGCTGTTCGGCGGCGTGCCGATGAACATCGAGCTTCGCCTCAGCGTCGAGGACAGCCCGAACTCGGCCGGCGTCGCGATCGACATGATTCGCTGCGCCAAGATCGCCAAGGACCGCGGGCTCGCCGGCCCGATCCACCCGGCGGCGGCCTATTTCTGCAAGCACCCCCCGATCCAGACCACCGACGACGAGGCCCACGCGGCGCTCGAGTCCTTCATCAAGGGCTGATCGCGGGCTCCTCTTCTCTCCCCTTCCTCCACCGAGCGGTGGTGGAAGGGGTTAAGAGACCGGAAGCAGGGCAGAAGGACGCGACGCAATCTGCGGAAGCTTGCCCCTCCGCGCCCGTCGATCCCTATTCACCTGCCTTAGTTCAGCGACACGCCGAGGCGCTGCGCCTCCTCGGCATAATAATGTTCGATGATCCGCCAGCCGTCGTCGGCGGCAGCCGCGCTCCGATCGACTTGGCCGAGCATGTCCAGCATCACGCGGCAGCTCAGCGCCTCGTCTTTCGGCGCGGCCGCCAGCGTGTCGACCGATCGCATCATCGCGTCGAGGATCGATGTCACTTCGGCGAGATGGGCCTTGAACTCGGGTCGTCCCAACATCGCCAGGCTGAACCGGGCGCGGTCCGTCTCGGTCCAGACGCCGCGCGCGATCAGCTGATCGCCGACGGCATGGGCCCGCGCTTCCATCCGGCGGGTGGCGTCCTCCATCAGCGGTTTGGCGGCTTCGAGGGCCGCTTCGCCCTCGCGAAGGAGCCGCTTGCGCTCGTCGGCGACCGCGCAGTTCGTCGCCCGCAACTCAGGGCCGATCGCCGGCCGGGGCAAGGAAGCCGCCGCGTCCGGCGACAGCGCCGCCAGCATCAGGATCGCGTTCATCATCTCCTGTCGTCTCCCCCTGCGCCGCCCCCTCGCGACTGCTCGCCGGTGCTTCCAGCCCGACGTGGGTGCCGTCCGATGATTGATATTTCGTGGCCGACACGCCTGCCGCCTCAAAACGGGGACACATATTTGGCGCGGCTGTCGCGGCGAGCGTATCGTCCGCCCCGCTGCCGTCCCCGCCGTTCGTCGAGCCCATCGCCGGCTTCGTAGATCCCCGCTCCACCTGCGGCCTCGATGCTGCCACCCCGTCCGCATTCGCCAATTGCGGGAGTGAGAGCATGAGATTCGCAGTCGGGGCGCTGGTCGGGGCAGCCCTTTCGGTCACCGCCCTCGCCCAAAGCGGGGCCCCCGCCCCGGCCGCCCCCGCGCCCGCCTCCGACGATCCCGCCTCCCCGATTGCCGCGGAGGAGGCCCGCGGCGCAGCGCTGGACCTCGCGCGCACTCTCGAGGAGAATTACGTCTTTCCCGAAATCGCCCGAAATTACGCCGCGACGCTGCGCGAGAAGACTGCGGCGGGCGCCTATGACGGCCTCGGCACCGCCGGCGCCTTCGCCGAGCGGGTGAGCGCCGATCTGCGCGCCGTCTCGCCGGACAACCACCTCCGCCTGCACGTCGCCCGCGTACCGGAAGGCGGCGGGCCGGTCTCGATCCGGCGCCCCGCGCTCGCCGGCGGCCCCGCCGGTGCGCCGGCGCCGCGTCGCCCGACCCAGGCGATCGAGGAGCAACGCTGGCTTGCACCCGGCATCGCCTACATCCGCTTCACCGGCTTCCCGCGCGACGAGGCGGTGACCAAGGCGGCGCAAGCCTTCATGGCCGACCATGCCGAGGCGGAGACCCTGATCTTCGACATCCGCACCCATGGCGGCGGAGGCCTCGATCAGATGGATGCGATCTTCCCCTATCTCTTCGCCAAGCCGACGCCGCTGGTGACGATGGACACCCGCGCGGCCGTCGAGGCGGGCCGCGGCGGCCCGCTCGACGACAGCCCGACGCTCACCCGCGAAGTCGCCGGCGACGACATCGTCCGCCGCGTCCACCGTGCCATTCCGCATCCGTCCGAGACGCGCCTGTTCGACGCCAGGGTGTTCGTCCTCACCTCCGGCTTCACCGCCTCCGCAGCCGAGCATTTCGCTCTGGCGATGAAGCGCAGCGGCCGCGCCACGCTGATCGGCACATCGACCGGCGGTGCCGGCCATTACGGCGGGCTGAGACCGATCGGCCGCCGCTTCGCCGCCTTCGTGCCCGTCGGCCGCACCTACGATCCCGACACCGGCAAGGGCTGGGAAGGCGACGGCGTCGCGCCGCACGTCGCGGTGCCGGCGGAGCGCGCGCTGGCCGAGGCGCTGCTGCGCAGCGGCCTTTCCGCCGCCGAAGCGGACCGGATCGCCGCCGAGGTAAAGGTCGAGGGATCGATGGAGCGCCGCCGCCGAGGGTGACGCGGGGCCATTCCGATCGAGAGCGTCGCTTGAGCGGCTCGCCAGGCGTTCCGCTCGGCAACCGCGGCGGCTCGAGCTTCTCCCGCGCTTTCCTGCCCGCTATGGACCTGCCTACACAACGCCAGGACCACGCCCGTGCGCATCTTGCTTGCCCTACCGCTCGTCCTCCTTGCCGGCTGCAACGATACGCTGCCGCTGGCGCTGCAGAACCAGTCGAAAGCGTCGATGACGGTCACCTTCACCAGCAAGGACGGAAAATGCGATTCGGCGAAGCCGGAGAGCCTCGCGCCGAGCGAGCGGCTGCTGGTGAAATGTGCCGCGGCCGATCTCACCGGCGTTGATATCACCATGGCGGACGGCCGCAATTGCGCCCTCACGCCGGCGGACATCTCCCGCCTGGTCCAGGAACGAAAGGGCATGAAGGGCTCATTCATGCTCCCGCTAGGAGGCTGCTGATCCCGGAGAGCACGATCGCGCGAGCTGGAGGCTTCCCCCTTTAAGTGCCCGCGGGATCAGCTGAACCAGTCGCGCATGCGGCCGCCGAACACGCGGTCGAGCCAGCCCGGCGCCCGCTCCTCCCGTTCCTCGCGCCACCTTTCCTCTTCCTCTTGCGCCTCCCGTGCGGCGCGTGCCGCTTCCTCCGCCTGGCGGGCGGCCTCGGCGGCGATCTCCTGGCCGAGCGCCTCGGTCATGAACGCGCGCCAGATCCGTGCCGGCGCGCCGCCGCCGGTCACGCCCTTCATCGGCGTCTCGTCGTCGTTGCCGACCCAGACGCCGACAATCAGGTCGCCGGCAAAGCCAATGAACCACGCATCGCGCGAATTCTGGGTCGTCCCGGTCTTGCCGAACGCCGGGATCGGCAGCCGCGCGGCCTTGCCCGTGCCGGTCTCCACAGCGGCGCTGAGCAGCTGCAGCAGCGCCGCGCGCTCGTGATAGGACAGCGCGGCCCGGGCCGGCGCCATCGACGCCGCGAAGCCGTCCGGCGCACTCGCCAGGCCGTGCGGCACGATCGGGTAAACGCCCGAGGCGACGCCTGCATAGGCCGAGGTCAGGTCGATCAGGGTCGTCGTCGAGGCGCCGAGCGCCAGGCTCGGCACCGCCTTCATCTCGCCTCTGAGGCCGAGATCGTGGGCCGCCTGGATGACGGCATCGCGGCCGACCTGCTCGGACAGGCGCACCGCCGCGACGTTGCTCGAATCGGCGAAGGCGCGGGTCAGCGTGATCGGGCCGTGGTAGCGGTTGCTGAAGTTCTTCGGCGACCAGCCGGCGACCTTCAGCGGCCGGTCCTCGACCAGCATCTCGGGCTCGGCGCCGGCGCGGAGTGCGGCAAGGTAGACGAACAATTTGAACGCGGAGCCGGGCTGCCGCTCGGCCTGGACCGCGCGGTTGAACTGGGATCGCCCATAGTCCCGGCCGCCGACCATCGCCGCGACCGAGCCGTCCGGCCGCATCGCGATCAATGCCGCCTGCCGCGTTTCGCTCTTGCCCGCCTTCAGCACGGCCGCGACGGCGGCTTCCGCCTGGCGCTGGAGCCGGCCGTCGAGCGTCGTCGGCACGTCAACGCGCCCGGTCCCCGCACCGAGCGAGCCGCGGACCTGCGGCTCCACCCAATCGGCGAACCAGCCGGCGCCGGAAACCGGGGCCAGGGCCGGGAGGGGCTGCGCAAGCGGGACGCTCGCGGCCTCGCCGGGCGCCAGCATGCCGGCCGATGCCATGGCCGCAAGTACGGTTCGCGTCCGCCGCTGCGCCGCCTCGAGGTGCAGCGTCGGCGCCAGCCGCGAGGGCGCGTTGACGATTCCGGCCAGCATCGCCGCCTCGCCGAGCTCGAGCGCGGCGGCATCCTTGCCGAAATAGTGCCGCGCGGCCGCGCCGATGCCGTAGACGCCGTCGCCGAAATAGGCGCGATTGAGATACGCGGCGAGGATCTCGTCCTTGCTGTAGTGCCGCTCGAGCCTCAGCGCGATCGTGGCTTCCTTCAGCTTGCGGGCGAAGCTGCGGTCACTGCCGACGAACGCCATCTTGGCGAGCTGCTGGGTGATCGTGCTGCCACCCTGCTCGACGCCGCCTGCCCGCACATTGGCCAGCGCGGCGCGCGCGGTGCCGCGCAGGTCGATGCCGCCATGCACGTAAAAGCGCCGATCCTCGATCGCCACGAACGGTGCCGTGACCCGGGCCGGGAGGCTTCCCGCAGCCACCGGCGCCTCGCGATAATCGCCGCGACGTGCGAAAGGCTCGCCCTGGGCGGTCAGAAGCACGAGGGACGGCCGCGCCACCGCGGGATCGTCCAGCTCCAGGACAGGACTGAAGGCGATCCAGGCGTAGGCGGAGAGGAGCAGGGCTGCGGCCAAGCCGGTCGTGCCGCCGAGCCAGCGCCGCACGGCGCGCTGGTTCAGGCGGGAAAGCAGGAAAAAATTCATCAGGGGAATGCGCCTGTGCTCGATGGACCCAGTCGCGAACCGCGCCCCCGCCGCCGCATGCCGAACCTGGCGTTTTTTTCGTGCTTTTACAAGGCGCGATGTCGGCCGGCCAGCTCCGGCGGAGACATCCGCGGCGCCCGCCCATCGATTTAGCCTATTCTCCGCCTATTCACGCAAAAAGGCAGCGGCCGGAGCGCCATCGGCTCCTGCGCCACCTTCATCGCGCCGCCAGCGCCTCACGGATCAGCCTGCGGCTGTTCTCGACGCCGTAGAGCGCGAAGAAGCTGCCCATGCGCGGTCCCTGCTCGCTGCCGAGCAGGGTCTCGTAGAGGACCTTGAACCAGTCGCGCAGGCCCTCCTTCCCATAATGCGCCTTGCCGATCTCGTAGACGTGGTTCTGCAGCACCACCGCCGGATCCTCCTCGCCTGCCGCGTCCTCGCGGCTCGCCGCCTCGTGCGCGGCGAGCAGCGCGTCGAGCTCCTGCAGCGCGGGCATCTCGGCCGCCGTCGGCGCGCGCCGCCGCAGCGATGGCGCCACGAACCTGCAGCCATATTCCACTGCATAGCCGACGAGCCGGTCGAGCGCCGGACTGGCCTCGGCGCTGAGGCCCGGATTGTAGCGGCTGAGGAAACTCCAGACCGTCTCGCGATCGCCGACGCCGGGCAGGCTGGCGATGTTCAGGAGCAAGGCGAAGCTGATCGGCAGCTTCTCCTCCGGCACGTTGCCGCCATGGACGTGGTGGACCGGATTGCCGAGCCGCTTGTCCCATTCCTGGGTCGGATAGGTGGCGAGGAACTGGTAATATTCGTCGACCGCGCGGGGGATCACGCCGAAACTCAGCTGCTTGGCCTTCTTGGGCTCGCGATAGATGTAGAAGGCGAGGCTTTCGGGCGGCGCATAGGTCAGCCATTCGTCGATGGTGACGCCATTGCCCTTCGTCTTCGAGATCTTCTCGCCATTCTCATCGAGGAACAATTCGTAGTTGAAGCCCTCGGGCGGACGGGCACCGAGGATCCGCACGATCTTTGAGCTCTGCACGACCGAATCGATCAGATCCTTGCCGGCCATCTCGTAATCGACGCCGAGCGCGTACCAGCGCATCGCCCAATCGACCTTCCACTGCAGCTTGGCGCCGCCGCCGAGGATCGACTGCTCCACGGTTTCTCCCGTCTCCGGCTCGACGTAGCGAACCAGGCCCGCCTCGGGATCGACCACCTCGATCGCCACCTGCAGCACCTTGCCCGAGACGGCGCTGACGGGGAGCACCGGCGAATAGGTCTTGCGCCGCTCTTCCCTCAGCGTCGGCAGCATCACGTCCATGATCTCGCCGTACTTGCGCAGCACCTGGCGCAGCGCCTCGTCGAACCGGCCCGAACCGTAGCAATCGGCCGAGGAGAGAAACTCATAATCGAAGCCGAAGCGGTCGAGGAATTGGCGCAGCAGAGTGTTGTTGTGCGCCGCATAGCTGTCGTGGCCGCAGCCGTACGGATCCGGCACGCGCGACAGCGGCTGGTCGAGATGGTCGTGCATCATGTCCTGGTGGGGCACGCCCGGCGGCACCTTGCGCATGCCGTCCATGTCGTCCGAAAAGGCGATCAGCCGGCTCGGCCAGTCGACCATCTCCGCCAGAGCGTGGCGGACCATCAAAGTCCGGGCAACCTCCTGAAAGGTGCCGAGGTGCGGCAGGCCCGACGGCCCATAACCCGTCTCGAACACGATCTCGCCCTTGTCCGGGCCGTTCGGGTAGCGCTTCAGCAGCTTGCGCGCTTCCTCATACGGCCAGGCCTTGGAGACGAGCGCGGCTTCGCGCAGCGCGGCAGGAATTTCATGGGTCGGCATGCGCCGCTCTTCGCCCCTTCACCGCCGCCGCGCAAGGTTCTTCCTCTGGCCCTTGGCCAGCCGCCGTTCAACCGCGCCTGCCTACGCTTGCCTCCCGCGAGTCGTCCGCCTTCCTCGTTGCCGTTTCGTTCCCATCTCGGCTAAGCAGACCCATGACCTCTCCCTTCCCTTATCCGGCGCTGCACGCCACCCACGGCGGGATCTGGCTGGCCACGCCCGACGGGGAGGTGCGCGCGCTCGGCCGGGGCGAGGCGATCGCCCGGGCGGCCGAGACGCCGATGATCATGCTGAACGCGCCGCTGATCGGCCAGCGTCTCGGCTATCCCGAGCTCTCCGGGCTCGATCTGCTCGAGCTCTTCGCCTTCGTCCATCCTGCGCGCTTCGCGGTGCCGACGGCGAAGGGCTTTGCCGACGCGCTCGGCCTCGCCGCACCGGAGAGCGACGCCGAGGCGGCACCGTTCCTGCAGGAGGCGGCCGGCGCCCTTGTCGCACGCATGGGTGGGGACTGGCCGGAGCGGGAAGGCGCCTGGGCCTCCGCCCAGTCGCTGTGGCGCCTGCACTGGCCCTGGGCGCCGGTCGTCGGCCAGGCCCTCGCCAGGCCGGAGCGGGATGAGCGCTGGCTGTTCTCGCGCCTTCCGGAATGGGAGGAGGGGGCCGGGCGCCCGCAGCCGCGCAGCGTGCGCGTCAGCGAGCTCGAGGCGGTCGAGCGGCTTGCCGAACTCGTCGGCAGCGCCGCCGAGGTCCGGCAGGGCCAGCGCGACTACGCCGCCGCCGCCGCCGCGGCCTTCGCGCCGCGCAAGATCGATGGCGCGCCCAACATGCTGCTCGCCGAGGCCGGCACCGGCATCGGCAAGACGCTCGGCTATCTCGCCCCCGCCTCGCTCTGGGCGGAGCAGGCGGACGGCGCGGTCTGGATCTCGACCTACACCAAGGCGCTGCAGCGCCAGCTCGACCGCGAGGGCGTCCGCCTCTTCCCGGATCCGCAGGAGCGGCGCCGCAGGATCGTCGTTCGCAAGGGCCGCGAGAACTATCTCTGCCTGCTCAATCTCGAGGACGCGCTGCAGGGCGGCTTCAGCGGGCGCGCGGCGATCCTCGCCCAGCTCGTGGCGCGCTGGGCGGCCTATACCAAGGACGGCGACATGGTCGGCGGGGATCTCCCGGGCTGGCTAACCTCGCTGTTCCGTCGCGCCGGCGCCACCGCCCTCACCGATCGCCGCGGCGAATGCGTCTACGCAGGCTGCCCCCATTATCGCAAATGCTTCATCGAGCGCGCCGCCCGGGCCAGCGCCGACGCCGACATCGTCATCGCCAACCATGCGCTGGTGATGGTCAACGCCGCCCGTGCCCGCGACAACCCGCCGACGCGCATGGTGTTCGACGAAGGCCATCATCTGTTCGACGCCGCCGATTCGACCTTCGCCGCCGCGCTGACCGGCCAGGAGACGATCGAGCTCCGCCGCTGGCTGATCGGCCCCGAGGGCAAGTCGCGCGGCCGGCGCCGCGGTCTCGCCGCCCGGCTTACCGACGTCGCGTCCTATGACGAGGCAGGCGCTCTGGCGCTCGAAGCGGCCGTCGATGCCGCCGGGCAGCTACCCGCCGACGGCTGGCTGCAGCGAATTGCCGAGGGGCTGCCGCTCGGCCCGCTGGAGAAATTGCTCGCCGCCGTCCGTGCCACCGCATACGCCCGCGCCACCGCCCAGGACGCGGGCTACGGCATCGAGACGGAGATCGCCGAGCTCGACGGCGATATCGTCAGCGCCGCCGCGCCCGCGGTCGAGGCGCTCGAGCGGTTGCTCCGGCCGTTGATCGCCCTCGGCAAGCGCCTGGAGGCGGTGCTCGAGGACGCGCCCGACTGGCTCGACGCCCAGGCGCGAGCGCGGATCGAGGGCGCGATCGGCGGCCTCACCTGGCGGGCCCAGACCCTGCAGTCGTGGATCGCCCTCGCCGCCCGGCTAGGGGGGCCGGCCGATCCCGATTTCGTCGACTGGCTCGCCGTCGACCGGGTCGACGGCCGCGAGTTCGACATCGGCCTCCATCGCCGCTGGCTCGATCCCACCCGTCCGCTCGCCCGCGCCGTGCTGGAGCCCGCCCACAGCGTCGTCGTCACCTCGGCGACCCTGCGCGGGGCGGAGGATTGGGGCGCTGCCGAGGCGCGGACCGGCGCCTGCCATCTGCCCGCGCCGGCGCATCGCTTCGTCGCCGACAGCCCGTTCGACTATGCGGTCAACAGCGAGGTCCTGATCGTCACCGATGTGAAGCGCGGCGATGTCGCCCAGCTCGCCGGCGCCTATGCCCGGCTGGTCGATGCCGCGGGCGGAGGGACGCTCGGCCTGTTCACCGCCATCCAGCGCCTCAAGGCGGTCCACGCCCGCATCGCCGACCGGCTCGCGCGCGGCGGCCTGCCGCTCTACGCCCAGCACGTCGATCCGATCGACACAGGCACCCTGGTAGACATCTTCCGCGACGATCCGCGCGCCTCCCTGCTCGGCACCGATGCGCTGCGCGATGGAGTCGACGTGCCCGGCCATTCGCTGCGCCTGGTTGTGATGGAGGGCGTCCCCTGGCCTCGACCGACCGTTCTCCACGCTGCGCGCCGCGCGGCCGGCGGCGGCACGGCCTATGACGATCGGGTCGTCCGCGCCCGTCTCGCCCAGGCATTCGGACGGCTCATCCGCCGCCGCGACGACAAAGGCGTTTTCGTCCTCCTCTCTTCCGCGACGCCTTCGCGCCTGCTTTCGGCTTTCCCGCCCGGCGTCGCGATCCGGCGGTTGCCGCTCAGCGAAGCGATCGAGCGGGTGCGGATGCTGCTTTCCAGCGAGAGCGCTTTCGGGCATCAGCCGCGGCTTCAGACCGAAGAGGCCGAATGAAGACGCTGACGCTGCTGCGCCACGCCAAGTCCACCTGGGACGATCCGGTCGCCCGGGATTTCGATCGTCCGCTCAATCCGCGCGGCCGCCGCGCCGCCCGCACCGTCGGCGCCGAGATGCGCAGCCTCGGCCTCGGCTTCGACCGCGTCCTTGCCTCACCGGCGCGCCGGGTGATGGAGACGCTTGGCGAGGTGGAGGGTGCCTTCGGCCGGCTCGGCGCCGATTATGACGAGCGCCTCTACCTCGCCAGCCCGACGACCCTGCTCGATCTCGTCCATGCCACCCCCGACGAGGTGGCCCGCCTGCTCCTCGTCGGCCACAATCCGGGGCTCGAGGAGCTCGCGCTGCTGCTTGCCGGCGACGGGGCGCTGCGCAGCGAGGTCGCGGTCAAATACCCGACCGCGACGCTCGCCGAGATCGCCTTCGACATCCCTTGGTCCGAGATCGCCCCCGGAACCGGGCGCCTCGCCCGCTTCATCCGTCCGCGCGACCTCGACCCCGAGCTCGGGCCCGACGAGGACACGCACTGAGGCTGGCCCCGGCCCAGATCCGTCATCCCGGCCAAGGCCGGGATCGCGGGTCAGTTGGCCTGTGCCTCAAGAGAGTGCTCCATCAGCGCTGGGGCTAATCTCGCTGGGACCCCGGCCTTCGCCGGGATGACGGGCACGGGAATCGACGGAATAGCGGCTGAAACGAGCCTAGACCGCGGCCTCGTCCAGCGCCTCGGCCAGCGTCTGGCGGATCGCGCGGAGCTCCTCGAGCGGGAGGCTCGCCTGCTGATTGGCCGGCGTCGGGCCGGTGGCTCCGACCAGATCCTCGCCGTCGCCCGCCTTGCCGGCCAAGAGCTGCTGGACTCCGCGGATGGTGTAGCCGTCCTGGTTCAGCAGCCGGTGGATACGATGCGCGAGCGCGACGTCGGACGGCCGGTAATAGCGGCGGTTGCCGGCGCGCTGCAGCGGCCGGAGCTGCGGAAAGCGCGTCTCCCAGTAGCGCAATATATGCTGCGGGACGCCGAGGTCGGACGCCAGCTCGCCGATCGTCCGGAAGGCCTGTTCGCTCTTGCGGGGCGCCTCGGCCATAGGCCTCAGCCGGCCTTGGCGATACGCTCGCGCATGATCTGGCTGGCGCGGAAGGTCAGCACCCGGCGCGGCGCGATCGGGACTTCGACGCCGGTCTTCGGATTGCGTCCGACGCGCTCGCCCTTGTCGCGCAGGATGAAGCTGCCGAAGCCGGAGATCTTGACGTTCTGCCCGTCGGACAGAGCGTGGCACATGTGGTGGAGGATGCGCTCGACGATGCCGGCCGATTCGGCGCGGGACAGGCCGATCTCGCGGTGAATCACGTCCGAGAGGTCCGCCCTCGTCAGCGTTCCCGCCTCCGTGCGCCTCAAGATTCCCGCGTCAGCCATCTGGCGTCCCCCTCCCCGGAAGAAAAATGAAGTAAAAGCATAGTGCAAATGCCCGACGTCTGCAAACCTGTGTTGCGACGAGGCGTCTCTAGAAGCGGGCGACTGCGGCGCCCCAGGTGAAGCCGCCGCCCATCGCTTCGAGCACGATCAGGTCGCCCTGTTTGATCCGGCCGTCGCGGACCGCCGTGTCGAGCGCCAGCGGCACCGAGGCCGCCGAGGTGTTGGCGTGCTGGTCGACGGTGACGATCACGCGCTCCGGCGGCAGGCCGAGCTTCTTGGCGGTCGCGTCGAGGATGCGCTTGTTGGCCTGGTGCGGCACCACCCAGTCGACCTCGTCCGCGCTGTGCCCGGCGACGCCGAGCACCTCGTTCAGCACGTCGGCGAGATTCACCACCGCGTGGCGGAAGACTTCCTTGCCCTTCATCCGGAGCTTGCCGACCGTACCGGTCGTGGAAACCCCGCCGTCGACGTACAGCAGGTCGTTGTGCCGCCCGTCGGCGTGGAGGCGGCTGGCGAGGATGCCGCGATCCTCTGTGTCCTGCGCCTGGAGGACGAGAGCGCCGGCGCCGTCGCCGAACAGGACGCAGGTCGCCCGGTCCTCCCAGTCGAGGATGCGGCTGAAGGTCTCCGATCCGATGACCAGGGCGTAATCGGCCATGCCGCCCTTCACCATGTTGTCGGCGACGGACAGTGCATAGAGGAAGCCGGTGCAGACCGCGGCGACATCGAAGGCGATGCAATCATTTATGCCGAGCGCCGTCTGGACGCGGGTGGCGCTGGCCGGGAAGGTCTGGTCGGGCGTCGCGGTGGCGAGGACGATCAGGCCGATCTGTTCGGGCGAGATGCCGGCCGCCGCGAGAGCCTTCCGCGCCGCCTCGGTGGCGAGCGTTGCGGTGGTCTCGCCGTCCCCGGCGATGTGGCGGGTGCGGATGCCGGTCCGCTCGACGATCCATTCGTCGCTGGTATCGACGCGCTCGGCGAGCTGGGCGTTGGTGACGCGGTTGGCGGGAAGCGCCGAGCCGGTGCCAACGATGACCGAGCGCCGGGTCACTTCGCCGCTTCCACGGCGGCGCGGTGCGCGGAAATGTTGTCGAGATCCTCGATGATCTTGCGGGTCAAATCTTCGCGTACCATGCGGGCGGCAACTCTTATGGCGTTGGCGACGCCTTTCTCGTTGGCGCTGCCGTGGCTCTTCACCACCAGACCGTTAAGGCCGAGGAAAACCGCGCCATTGTGGTTGTTCGGATCGAGATGGTGCTTGAGCAGCTCGGTCGCCGGCCGCGAGATCAGGAAGCCGATCTTGGAGCGCAGCGAGCTGGTGAACGCGCGGCGCAGCAGGTCGGTGACGAAGCGGGCCGTGCCTTCGAGCGACTTGAGGGCGATGTTGCCGGAGAAACCGTCGGTGACGACCACGTCGACGTCGCCCCGCGAAATCTTGTCTCCCTCGATGAAGCCTTCGAAGCGCATGCCGAGATAATCGGCCTCGCGCAGGATCGCGGCGGCTTCCTTCAGCTCGTCCGTGCCCTTCAGCTCCTCGGTGCCGATGTTGAGCAACTGCACGCGCGGACGCTCGAGATCGAGGACGACGCGGGAATAGGCCGCGCCCATCACGGCGAACTGGACGAGGTTGCGCGCGTCCGATTCGGTGTTGGCGCCGAGATCGAGCATGACGAGATCGTTCTCGCCGAGCGTCGGCAGCAGGGCGGCCAGCGCAGGGCGATCGATGCCCTTCATCGTGCGGAGCGCGAGCTTGGCCATCGCCATCAGCGCGCCGGTGTTGCCGCCGGAGACGGCGGCATGGGCCTCGCCGGCTTTCACTGCCGCGACGGCGCGGCCCATCGACGTGGTCTTGGCGCGGCGAATCGCCTGGCTCGGCTTGTCCTCGGCCGAGATCACGTCCGGCGTGTGCTCGATCTCACTGACCGCGGCGAGCTCCGGATGCGCGGCGAGCTCCGCCCGAATCGCGGATTCGTCGCCGATCAGCAGGAAGGACAGATCGGGACGACGGCGGTAGGCGAGGGCGGCGCCCGCGCACATTACCGCCGGGCCGACATCACCACCCATCGCGTCTATTGCGATCCGTGGCGAGCTGACCACCGACGTCGTCTCCTGAAACCGTCAGTCTAAAGCCTTAGGCCTCGACCGGCAGGACTTCACGCCCGTTGTAGTGACCGCAACCGGTGCACAGGTTGTGCGGGAGGTGCAGCTCACCGCAGTTCGAGCATTCCTGGAAGTTCACGGGCTTCAGCGCATGATGGCTGCGGCGCATGTTGCGCTTCGAGGGCGAGGTCTTTCTCTTAGGGACGGCCATCCTGGCACCTGTTCCAATCGATCGGGTTCGTTGATGTGGCGAGCGAGCGGCCAATGGTCAACGGCTGGTTCGGCCGCAGGCCATGGCGGCCGGGTGCTCGCGCCTGAGCGGTGTGCCCTATAGCGATTTCGGCCGCTGTTGCAAGCATCGCCTTGGCATGAGAAGCGGTGGATGAGCCAAGGAGCCCGAGCCGATGACCCTGACCCTGCCGATCACCCTCACCATCGCTGCCGGCGCGGCGCTGATCAACATCTGGCTGGGCACAAGGATCAGCCGCCTCAGGCTCCGCGACAAGGTCTCGGTGGGCGACGCCGGCAACGCCGCGATCCTGAACCGGATGCGGCCGGCGGAGGCGAACTTCACCGAATACACTCCCTTCTTCCTGATCCTGCTCGCCCTGATCGAGCTTGCCGCGGGATCGCCGACCTGGCTGTGGATCGTCGCGGTGGTCTTCATCGTCGGCCGGCTGCTCCATCCGTTCGGAATGGACCGTCCCGCTCCCAACAAGCTGCGGATGATCGGCATCCTCACCACCTGGCTGATCCTGGTCGGGCTCGCCGGCTATGCCCTGGTTCTTGCCTCGACATACCGGCCGCAGCCGGCGGTCACCTATGCGGAGCACACCGCCCTCTGACTCCGCACCCGCGCGCTCAGCCGCGGGCGAGCACCTGATCGCCGACGAACGGGTTGCTCCGCCGCTCGTGGCCGAAGGTGCTCATCGGCCCGTGGCCCGGCACGAAGGCGGTATCATCACCCAGCGGCCACAGGCGCTGGGTGATCGCATCGAGCAGGTCCTGGTGGTTGCCCATCGGGAAGTCGGTGCGACCGATCGAGCCGCGGAACAGCACGTCGCCGACGATCGCCAGCTTGGACGGGGCGTGGTGGAAGACGACATGGCCCGGCGTGTGGCCGGGGCAATGATAAACGTCGAAGGTCAGGTTGCCGACGGTGACCGTGTCCCCGTTCACCAGCCAACGGTCCGATTCGAAGACCTTTCCGGTGATGCCGTAGCTGCGGCCGTCGTCCTCGAGCCGCGCGATCCAGAAGCGGTCGTCCTCATGCGGGCCCTCGATCGGCACGCCCAGTTCGTCAGCCAGGATCTTGGCCGATCCGCAATGGTCGATATGGCCGTGGGTGAGCAGGATCTTCTCGATCGTCACGCCGTTCTGCGCCGCCGCCGTCTTTAGCCGGTCGAGGTCTCCGCCCGGATCGGTGAAGGCGCCGCGCATCGTCTCGGTGCACCACAGCAAGGTGCAGTTCTGCTGGAGCGGAGTCACCGGCACGATCGCGGCCTTCAAGGGAGGATTGGTCATGGCGCGGACATGGCCCGCGCCCCGGCACGTTGCAACAACCCCGGGGCTCGCGTTACCTTCCGCCGCGATGGTGCTCACCCATCTCCAGCGCCTCGAGGCGGAGGCGATCCACATTCTCCGCGAGGCCGCGGCGGAAGCCGATCGGCCGGTGATGCTCTATTCCGCCGGCAAGGACAGTTCGGTTCTGCTTCACCTGGCGCGCAAGGCCTTCGCGCCGGCGCCGCCGCCCTTCCCGCTTCTGCACGTCGATACCAGCTGGAAGTTTCGCGAGATGTACGCCTTGCGGGACAGGGTGGCCGCCGCCGCCGGCATGGAGCTGATCGTCCATCGCAACCCGGAAGCGCAGGCGAGGGGCATCAACCCGTTCGAGCACGGCTCGGCGCTGCATACGCGCCTGTGGAAGACCGATGGCCTGAAGCAGGCGCTCGATACGCATCGGTTCGACGTCGCCATTGCGGGCGCGCGCCGGGACGAGGAGGGCGTGCGGGCGAAGGAGCGGATCTTCTCATTGCGCAGCCGCGGCCATCGCTGGGATCCGAGGCAGCAGCGCCCGGAGCTCTGGCGGGTCTACAATCTGCGCAAGGGGGAGGGGGAGAGCATCCGGGCCTTTCCTTTGTCCAACTGGACCGAGCTCGATGTCTGGCGCTACGTCGAGGCGGAGGGGGTGGAGGTCTGCTCCCTCTATTTCGCGGCTCCGCGCCCCACGGTCGAGCGCAACGGGACGATCCTCGTCGCCGATGACGATCGGCTGCCGCTCTTCCCGGGGGAATCGCTGCGGCAGCGCTTCGTCCGCTTTCGCACCCTGGGCTGCTACCCGCTGTCCGGCGCGATCGAGAGCCGGGCACGATCAGTGCCGGAGATCCTGGCGGAGATGGGAGCAACGCGATTGCCCGAGCGGCACGGACGGCTGATCGATCGTGACGGGACTGCCGCAATGGAGCGGAAGAAGCGCGAGGGCTATTTCTAGATGCCGGCCGCTGCCCGATCGAGCCTGCGCTTCATCACCTGCGGATCGGTCGACGACGGCAAGTCGACGCTTCTCGGACGCCTGCTCGTCGAGACCGGCTCCGCGTCGCAGGCGGAGCTGGCCCGGTGTGGCGGCGATCTCGCGAGGCTGCTCGATGCGCTGGAGGCCGAGCGCGAGCAGGGCATCACGATCGACCTCGCTCATCGCTTCTTCGCTTCGCCGCGGCGCAGCTTCATCGTCGCCGACGCGCCCGGCCACGAGCAATATACCCGCAATCTCGTTACCGGCGCGAGCAATGCAGAGCTCGCGCTCGTTCTGGTCGACGCGCGGCACGGGATCCTCCCGCAGACGCGGCGGCACAGCTTCCTCTGCCGCCTGCTCGGCGTCCGCGCCTTCGTTTTGGTCGTCAGCAAGATGGATCTCGTCGGCTGGGACCAATCGGCGTTCGACCGGATCGTCGCGGATTATCGCGAGGTGGTTCCGGAGTTCACCGCCATCCCGGTCTCGGGTCGGTCCGGGGACAATGTCGCCCGCCCGTCGGATCAGATGCCCTGGTATCGAGGCCCCACCGTGCTCGATCACCTCGACGCGGCCGACCCGGCTACCGCCGAGGCAGATTCGGCGCCATTCCGGCTTCCCGTTCAGAGCGTGACGCGTGGCGGCGTCCGCGGCCTTTGCGGGCTCGTCGCCAGCGGTGCCGTCCGCCCGGGCGACTCCCTGCGGGTGATGCCGGCGGGAACCAGTGCCCGCGTCGCGCGCATCCTGCTTGGCGATGCGACGCTCGAACAGGCCGAGGCCGGTCAATCGGTGTCGATCGAGCTGACCGAGCCGGTCGATTGCGCGCGCGGCGACGTCCTCGTCGCCGCCGAGGGCGCCCAGGTGGCGGACCAGTTCGAAGGGACGATCATCTGGCTCTCGGGCGAGGAGCTGACCCCCGGCCGGCAATATGAGCTGAAGCTGGCCGGTCAGTCGGCTCTGGTCACCATCCTGCCGCCCAAGCACGAGATCGACGTCAACACGTTCGACCGGCTGCCGGCGAAGACGCTGAGGATGAACGGCATCGGAGTCGCGCATTTCTGGACCGATCACCCGATCGTCTTCGCGCCCTACCGGGACTGCCGGGAGCTCGGCGGCTTCATCGTGATCGACCGGATCAGCAACGAGACCGTCGGCGCCGGGCTGATCCATTTCGCGCTCCGCCGGTCGGAGAATCTCTCGCCGCAGCCGCCCCGGCTGAGCCGGGAAGCCCGGGCGGCGCTGAAGGGCCAGAGGCCCCGTCTGGTCTGGTTCACCGGCCTCAGCGGCGCCGGGAAGTCGACCATCGCGAACCTGGTCGAAGCGAAGCTCTATGCCAGGGGCTGCCACAGCTTCCTGCTCGATGGCGAGAACATCCGTCTCGGGCTCAGCCGGGATCTCGGCTTCACCGACGCCGATCGGGCGGAGAACATTCGCAGGGTCGGCGAGACGGCCAAATTGATGCTCGATGCCGGTCTGATCGTGCTCGCGGCCTTCATCTCGCCGTTCCGCGCCGAGCGACGGATGGTGCGCGCGCTGGTGGGCGAGGAAGCGTTCGTCGAGGTCTTCGTCCACGCGCCGCTCGAGGAAGCCGCCCGCCGCGATCCGAAGGGCCTCTATGCCAAGGCGCGCGCGGGGCGCCTGCCGAACTTCACCGGGATCGATTCGCCCTACGAGCCGCCGGAGCATCCGGAGCTCGTCATCGACACTCTGGAGATCAGCGCCGAGGACGCGGCCGAGGAGATCGTGCGCTTCCTCGGCCTGTAGTCACGCCTCAGCGGCCCTGCATCACCGCATAGTCGAACAGGCGGTAGCGATAGCGCTGCTGGGCCCGCACGTTGGCGGCGATCCGGCCGTGCAGCGCCTCGTCCCATTGCCCCCAGCGCGCGATGAAGGCCTCCGCTGCGGCGCGGTCGCCATTCTCCTGCAGCGCCAGCACCTGCTGGAGAAGATCGCGCACCGCCTCGTGATATCGGTCGTAGTCGATCGACATCTTAGCCGTCGTCGCATCGAACTTCAGCACGCCGCGGTCGAGGAACCAGTTCCACTGCATCAGCTGCATCATGTTGTAAGGCTGCTCGCGCCGCGGCTTGTTGTTCTGGAGCGTCCTCAGGATGCCGCTGGCGTAGAGCGCGCGCAGCTGATCGGCCGTATAATAATCGCGCCGCCGCAGCTCCCTGGCGACGAACAGCGAGACGAGATCCGCCTTCATCTCCTCGAGCAGGCTGGCGTCGGGTCCGAGCGCGACGTCGAGCGCCTGTCCGCTGCGGGTCACGTCCGGGCCGAGATAATGGCCGACCTCGTGCCACAGGGTGCGGTAGAAGTTCGCATCCGAGGTGAGGTGCGCGGCGTCCTGCGGCACCATCGCCGCCGCGAAAACGTCGCCGCTGCCGCGGAAGATGTTCGGATCGCGCATGATGTTGGCGCGCAGCAGGATGATGCTGCCGTAGCGCGCGGCCAGATAGGCTTCGTTCGGCAGGTTGGTGGCGGTGTTGGCGCCGCGCGCCTGACCGAAATCAGCGACCACATCGTAGACGCCGACAGGAATGTCCTCCTGCACCTTCTTGTGGCGCTCGGTCGGCAGTGAATCCTCGAGTGCCTGGATGCCTTGCATCGCCTTGCGCAGCGCGGCGCCTTCCTCGTTTCGCGCAGCGAGAAGGCTCAGGCTGTAGAAGGCGCGGGTGCCGTAGAGCTCGTCGTCATAGGTCTCATAGGCGCCGATCTGCGCGTTGAGGTTCTTGAAGCGGCCCTTGATCCACGCGGCGTCGCCCGATTCGTAATCGTCGGAAAGGAGGTCGCGGGCGCGATTGCGCAGATATTTGGCGAACTCCCAGTCGCTCGGCTCGACTGCGGCCGCCGCCTCGTTGAGCAGGCGGTGCGCCTCGATCATCTCGTCGGCATAAGCAAGGGAGTAGGGAACGGCGTAGAGGGTCGCGCGGTCGGGCGCCTTGGCGAGCCGCTCGATGCGGGCGCGAAGGCCGGGGTGGAGCGTGTCGAGCACAGGATACTGGCGCAGCTTGCCGAGATCGCGGCGCAGTACCGCCATCTCGGCGCGGCGCACGATCGAACGAAGGTCGGTGAGGCTGGCGCGCTCGCCCGGGTGTGCGGCGAGATAGGCGTCGATCTCCGCCTTGGTCAGGCCCCATGGGTAGACGTTCTTCCCCGGAGGCGCTTCCTCGGCCGCCACGAACGGCACTCTCTTGTTGTCGAGCGTGGTGGCGATCGGCCCCTGGAACAGATTGTACAAGGTGCCGAGATTGCGGCCGTGCGGATCGGTGCGGCGGGCGAGGGCGTCGCGGATCTGCAGCGCGCTTCGGTGGCGCTGGAGCTCGTAGACGTTCTGGAAGATCCGCCCCACCTCGACGAGCTTGCCGACCGCGGTCTGCTCGCCGGGGCTGAGATGAGTGAGGCTGGGCGCGAGCCGCGTCGTCTGTGTCCTCTCGAGGATCTCCTGGACCTGGGCGGGGGTCCACTCGCGGGCGGCGGATGGCTGCTGCGCGGCGAGCGGCGGCGCCGGCACGAACACGAGCGCGGTCAGGGACAAAGCGGCGGCAAGGCGACGGTGCGGGCGATCGGCCATGGGAACTCCGGGCGTGACTGTCGCGCGACCATGGCAGGCGCAGCGGGGCGCGGAAAGCCTAGCCGCTGGTCCGCGCTTGCGAACTTGCCTGCCCCCGCTAGGCTCCCGCCGATGAAGTGGTTCGCCCTTCTCGCCCTCCTCGCCCTCGCCGGCTGTGCCGCGGCGCCGTACCGGCCCGCCGCGGATATGGCGCCCGCCCATGGCGCGCACGCCTTCGTCATCTTCGACCGGGCCGGCGTCCTCGAAACCGGTGCGCAGGGTCTCGCCGATCGGGCGGCCGGCCGTGCGCTGTCGGTCGAGGATCCGGTGCGGATCGCCTCGATCAGCAAATTGCTGGTGGCCCTAGGCGTCATGCGAATGGTGGAGGGCGGCCAGCTCGATCTCGACCGAGACGTCTCCGATTGGCTGGGCTGGCCGCTCCGCAACCCGGCCTTCCCGGCCCAGCCGATCACGTTGCGCCTGCTGCTGTCGCACCGCTCGAGCCTGCGTGACGAGGTCGATTACGCGTTGCCGCTCGATGCGATCGTCGAGCGGGCCGTTGCCGACCCCGAGGCCTTCGATCCCGAGCACCCGCCGGGCACCTTCTTCCGCTATTCGAACCTCAACTTCCCGGTCGTCGCCACAGTGATGGAAAAGGCATCGGGTGAGCGCTTCGATCTGCTGATGCAGCGGCTGGTGCTCGAGCCGCTCGGTATCGACGGCTGCTACAATTGGGCGAGCTGCTCCGATGGCGCGATCGCCCGGGCGGTGGTGCTCTACACGCCGGACGGCGAGGTGCTGCGCGATGACCTGAAGGGCGCACGGCCTGCATGCCCGGTAACGCCCGCTTACGACGGCAGCTGCGACTGGACTGCCTATCGACCAGGAATCAACGGCGCGGTCTTTTCGCCGCAGGGCGGGCTGAGGATCTCGGCCGCGGACCTGGCCAAGGTGGGGCAGCTGCTGCTCCGCGAGGGGCGCCTGCCCGACGGCACGACCTTTCTCTCACCCGGCAGCCTCGCGACCATGACGAAGGAGCATTGGCGCTTCGACGGCGCCAACGGGGTAACGGAGGAAGGCTTCTATTGCGGCTACGGCCTCGCCGTGCAGCGTCTCGCGTCCTGCGTCCCCAGCGACGATCCATTCGGTGACGGGCGGATCCGCTTCGGCCATGCCGGCGACGCCTATCGTGTCCGCTCGGGCCTGTGGATCGACCCGCGCAGCGGCCGCGGCATCGCCTATTTCGCGACCGGCGTGGACGAGGATGCGCCGCGCGGCCGCTCCTCCTATCGCGCCATCGAGGAGTGGCTGGCGGCGAGGCTCCATGGCGCCGCCCGTCGCAGTGGGCGGCGATGAGCACCAGGGCCAGCGGGATCCTTGCGCCGATCCTGCGCCACAAGCCGGAGGCGGGCGGACTGGCCCTCGACCCGCACGGCTGGATGCGGTCGAGCACGTGCTCGCGGCGCTCTTGAGCCGATTCGGCGCTTTCGCGCGGCACGACCTGGAGGCGCTCGTCCAAAGCTCCGATGGGGTGTGGCTTACCGATAGAGTGCCGCCGGCCTTCCTCGTCGCCGCTGCTGAGGGCTGGGGCCCCGGTCGGTCAGGCGGGGGCGGCCGCTCCCAGTGAAACCGGCGCCAGATAGACCCGCTTCACGTCGGACTGGGCGGCGGTGACCGCCGCGGTGATCGCCGCGATGCTCCGCTCGACGTCGCCGGCGGTCAGGCGATCGTCGAAATCGACCGCGGCGGTCACGACGATGTCGTGCGGTCCGAGATGCACCGAATTGATGTCGCGCACCGTCTCGACGCCTTCGCCGGCTCGGATCAGCCGCTCGACGTCAGCCAGGACGGCCGGCATCGCCGATTCGCCGATGATCAGTCCCATGGTCTCGCGCGCAAGCAGCAGCGAGGCGACGATCAGGATCGCACCGATTACGATCGAGGCGACGCCGTCGAGCGCCGGCTGGTCGAGCAGATGGGCGAGGGCGAGGCCGATCAGCGCCACGACCAGGCCGAGCAGGGCGGCGCTGTCTTCGAACAAGACCGTGTAGAGCACCGGATCCTTGGCCTCGCGGATCGCCGTCCACCAGTTTCGGCCGCCAGTGACGGTCCGGAATTCCTTCAGCGCCACGACGAACGAGCCCGCCTCCAGCGCAACGGCGACGAGCAGGATGACGTAATTGACCACAGGGTTCTCGATCGGTTCGGGCGCGTGCAGCTTGTGGATGCCCTCGTAAATCGCCACGGCGCCGCCGGCGGCGAACAGCAGGACGGCGACGACGAAGCTCCAGAAGTAGATTTCGCGGCTGTAGCCGAACGGATGGCGGGCATCGGCGGGCTTCTGGGACCGCTTCATGCCGAGAAGGAGGAGGCCCTGATTCGACGTGTCGACCAGGCTGTGGACGCCTTCGGCGAACATCGCCGACGAGCCGGTGAGCGCCGCCCCGACGAACTTCGCGGCGGCGATGCCGAGATTGGCCGCACCTGCGGCGAACACCACCTTCTTCGAACCGCCGGCCATGCATCCTCCTCCAGTGTGAGGCGGGTGAACGCCGGGCGGGCGTCGAGTTTCCCGATCAGCCTGGCCGGCTCAGCACTCGACGACGTTGACGGCGAGACCGCCCTGGGCGGTCTCCTTGTAGCGCTCGTTCATGTCGAGGCCGGTCTTGCGCATCGTCTCGATCACCTGGTCGAGGCTGACGCGGTGCGAGCCATCTCCGACGAGCGCGAGTCGGGAGGCCTCAATCGCTTTGATAGCACCGACGGCGTTGCGCTCGATGCAAGGCACCTGGACGAGCCCGCCGACCGGATCGCAGGTGAGGCCGAGATTGTGCTCCATGCCGATCTCGGCGGCGTTCTCGATCTGGCGATTGCTGCCACCGAGCGCTGCGGTCAGCCCCGCCGCGGCCATCGAGCAGGCGACCCCGACCTCTCCCTGGCAGCCGACCTCGGCGCCCGAGATCGACGCATTCTCCTTGAACAGCGAACCGATCGCCGCCGCGGTCAGCAGGAAGGTGCGAACCCCCTCTTCGTTCGAGCGCGGCGTGAACCTCTGATAATAGCGCAGGATCGCCGGCACGATGCCCGCTGCGCCGTTGGTGGGGGCGGTGACCACGCGGCCGCCGGCGGCATTCTCCTCGTTCACCGCCAGCGCCCAGAGGTTCACCCAGTCGATCACGGTCAGCGGATCGGAGAGCGTCCGCTCGGCCCGGTCGAGCAGCAGTTTGTAGAGGCCGGGCGCGCGCCTCTTCACCTTCAGGCCGCCCGGCAGGATCCCATCCTGGCCGATGCCGCGATCGATGCAGCGCGACATCGCGTCCTCGATTGCCCCGAGCCGCGTGTCGATCTCCTCGTCCGACAGGGCCGCGCGCTCGTTGGCGCGGGCGACATCGGCGATGGTGAGGCCCTCCCGCTCCGCCACGTCGAGCAGCTCCTCGGCGGAGAGATAGTTGAACGGGACGTCCCACGCGCCTTCGGGCGGAGCATTGCGGGCGATCGCCGCCTCGTCGACAACGGCGCCGCCGCCCGTCGAGTAATAGACCGCAGTCTCGATCGCGGCGCCGGTTGCGTCGTGGGCGGTGAAGCGCATGCCGTTCGAATGATGGGGCAGCCGTTCGCGCTGAAGGAAGCGCAGGTCGGCGGCCTCGTCGAAAGCGATCTCGTGCCCGCCGCCGAGCCGGAGCCGCTTGCTCTCGCGGATCCGCGCGACGATTGCCTCGGCCTCGTCGGGATCGACCCGGTCGGGCTGCTCGCCGGAGAGGCCGAGCAGCACCGCCCGATCGGTCGCATGGCCTTTGCCGGTCAGCGCCAGCGAACCGTAAAGGTCGACGCCGATTCGTGCGGTGCGGTCGAGCAGTCCCTTGCGCTGCAGAGTCTCGACAAAGCGGCACGCGGCGGTCATCGGGCCCATCGTGTGCGAGCTCGACGGGCCGACCCCGATCTTGAAGAGATCAAATACGCTGGTGACCAAGACATTCTCTCCCCGGGCGGCAGATGCGCCCGCCGCGCCCTTCTGGCAAGCCGGCGTGCCGTTCGTGCTCCTCGAGTTCGAGGGCAGAGCGCGGCTCTACCGTCACCCAAAGCAGATCATCGAGACGCGCAGCCCGGACGCGGTGCAGGCCTGTCTCGGCCGGCTGCGCGGCGAGCATGCCGCCGGCTTCATCGCCTATGAGGCCGGGGCGACGCTCGAACGCACGCTGGCCGCCTCCGCCCTCAATGCCGAGGAGGGTGCGCCCCCGCTGGTCTGGTTCGGCCTGTTCGAGGAGAGCGAGGAGGTAGACGCCGGCGCGCTCCTTCCGGACCCGGCGGGCGCCTGGGCCGGGGCGCCGCGGCCGCTGATCGCCCGCCATGTCTATGAGAGCCAGGTCGCGGCGCTCCGCGAGCGGATCTTCGCTGGCGACGTCTATCAGGTGAACCTCACCTTCCCGGCGGAGGTGCCGACCGCCGGCCATCCGCTCGCCATCTATGCCGCACTCCGGCAGCGGGCGCGGGCCGGATGGGGCGGCGTGGTGTTCACCGGCGCGCACTGGCTGCTCTCGTTGTCGCCGGAGCTGTTTTTCACCGCGCGTAACGGCCGGGTGACCACCCGCCCGATGAAGGGCACCGCCCCACGCTCCGCCGACCCGGAGACCCTCCGCGCCGACCCCAAGCAGAGGGCCGAGAATCTGATGATCGTCGATCTGCTGAGGAATGATCTCTCCCGCGTCGCGATCCCGGGGACGGTCGAGGTGCCCGAGCTCTTCGCCGTCGAAACCTATCCGACGCTCCACCAGATGACCTCGACCGTCACCGCCGAGCTCGCGGCCGGCGTGGACCCGGTCGCCCTTCTCGAGACGATCTTTCCCTGCGGCTCGGTGACCGGGGCGCCGAAGATCCGGGCGATGGAGCTGATCCGCGGGGCCGAAGTGGGGCCGCGGGGCGTTTATACCGGCTCGATCGGAAGGGTTGCGCCCGACGGGGAAGCCGCGTTCAATGTCGCCATCCGGACGTTGACGCTCGCCGCTGGCGAAAGCATTGCGCGCATCGGTCTTGGATCGGGCATCGTCGCCGACAGCGAGCCGGCCGACGAATGGCGCGAGTGCCTGGCGAAGGGAGCGTTTGTGGAGACCGGCCGGAGCTTCGACCTGATCGAGACGATGCGCTTCGAGCCGGAGGACGGCGTGGTCGGTCTCGAGCGGCACCTCAACCGGATCAAGAACAGCGCGGAGGTTCTGGGCTTCGCCTTCGATCGCCACGCCGCCCGCAACGAGCTGCAGGCGGCGACTTTCCCGCTCCGCAAGGCGCGCAAGGTGCGGCTGCTCCTCTCGCGCAGCGGCGCGATCGCCATCGAGGTGCGGGCGCTTCCGGCGGAGCCGGACGAGCCTGTCGCCGTGGCGCTTCTGCCCCTGCCGGTCGACCGCGACGATTTCCGTCTCAGGCACAAGACCAGCGATCGGGCCTTTTACGACGAGGCGCGCGCGACGACCGGCCGGTTCGAGTGCCTGTTCGTCGATCCGGACGGCTTCGTCACCGAAGGGAGCTTCACCAGCGTCTTCGTCGAGCGCGACGGCCGGCTGGTGACGCCTCCGGCCGCACGCGGGCTGCTCCCCGGAATTCTTCGCGAGACGCTGATCGAGGAAGGCGAGGCGGTTGAAGGCGAGCTCACGCATCACGATCTCAGCCATGGTTTCTACATCGGGAACTCCGTCCGCGGGCTGATCGCCGCGCGGCTGCTGGATGCGGAGGTGACGCCATGAAGATCGGCAGGCGAAGCGTGCTGGGCAGCACAAGCGTGCTCGTGGTCGGCGGGCTGGGGCTCTGGTGGGTTGGGCGCAGGGGCGATGCGGCGCCGCGCGGTACCTATGAGGTGGCGTTCTCCGACGCCGAGTGGCGCAGGCGCCTCGCCCCGGAGCGCTACCGCGTGCTTCGCCAAGGCGACACGGAGCGCTCCGGATCGAGCCCGCTGAACCACGAGAAGCGCACCGGCACCTTTCTCTGCGCCGGCTGCGCCCTGCCGCTCTACGCCTCGCGCGACAAGTTCGAGAGCGGCACCGGCTGGCCCAGCTTCACGCGGCCGCTGCCGAACGCCGTGGGCACGCGGCCGGACGATAGCCTGTTCATGCGCCGCACGGAGGTGCATTGCCGGCGCTGCGGCAGCCACCTCGGCCATGTCTTCGACGACGGCCCGCAGCCGACCGGAAAGCGCTATTGCATGAATGGCGCGGCGCTGACCTTCAGGCCGGCCTGAGCAGCGCCTAGGCCGCCAGCGGGAAGCGCAGGAGCCGGTCGGCGACCGGGACCAGCGCTTCCGCACGTGTCCCGACGGCGCGGACAATCTCCGGATGCGCGGCGTCGAGGCCGCCTGTCAGGGAGCCGAAAGCGGGGAGGATCAGCTTGCGGTCCGCCGCGACGAAGCAGCGGCGCGACACCTGGCGCCCGCGCAGGTTGATCCGCAGCTTGGGGTGAAAGTGTCCGGAGAGCTCGGGCCGCGTCTCGGCGGGATCGGCCTCGTGGCGAAGGAGCAAACCGTCGACCTCAGCCTCTTCGACGATGTCGCCGCCGCAATGGTCGGCGATTCCGGGATCGTGGTTGCCGGTGATCCATGTCCACCGGGTCGCGCTGGTCAGCGCCGCGAGCATCTCCCGCGCGCGGACGGGCAGGCGGTCGCAGCCATTGCGGTCGTGAAAGCTGTCCCCCAGGCACCAGATCTCCTCGGCGCCGGTGGAGACGGTGAGCGCGGTCAGATCGGAGAGTGTCGCCAACGAATCATAAGGCGGCAGCATCTGGCCGAGCCGGGCGAACCAGCTCGCTTTCTCGAGATGCAGATCGGCAACGAGCAGGGCCCGGCGCGCGGGCCAGTAGAGCGCTCCCTGCGGAAGCGGCATCAATTCGGTGCCTGAGAACGAAAAGCGAACCATGCCGGCCAGCTATAGCCCCGCAGGCGGGCGGTTCAAGCGGCTTGGCGCGCCTGCTGCTGCGTCGCCGGCGACGCATCGCGGTCGACGATCGAATCCGCGGCGCCGGGGTGGGTGGCGAAGAACAGCAATGCCCCGGCGACGAAGCCCTGGAGCCCGAGAAGGAACGGATTGTTGAGCTTCTTCAGCCACTTCATGATTGCACCGGTAATGTCGTTGGTTCCAGGTCGCGCATGCTCCCCCCGGAGAGGCGGCGATCGGTCGCGCGCCATTACGTCTCCGGAAGAAAGAACACCAGCGCGAAATCCTCGCGCCGCGCTCGAGATGGGGATCAAGTCTTGAAATGCAACCAGATCAGTCCGGTTTGTCGGAGATCCGCTCCGAGGGTAGGAAGCGCTCGAACAGCCTGAGGCCGGTGACGAGGACCAGGGCGAGGCCGCCGCCGACCAATACGACGCCATATTGGCCGCAGCCGCAGGCGATCCCGACGGACGCCGCGATCCAGATGTTCGCCGCCGTTGTCATGTTCCGCACCGCGCCGCCGCGCACGAAGATCAACCCTGCGGCAATGAAGCCGATCGACTGGGCGAGCCCCTGCACAGCACGCAGCGGGTCGGGACCGTCGCCGCCTTCGGTGCGCATCTCGGTATAGAGCAGCAGCGAGGAGACCATGATCATCGCCGAGGAGAGGGCGACCAGCGCGTGGGTGCGGATGCCGGCGTCATGGCCGCGCACCTCGCGATCGAGGCCGAGCAGCAGGCCGATCAAGGCGGCGAGTCCGAGGCGAAGTGTCAGCTCGCCGAACGAGGTCACTTCCAGCGGATGGGAACGGAGCATGCTTCTGCCTTCGATGTCGAGCCGGTTCCGGAACGAGCCGGCTCAGACCCAACGGCGCAGGGGCCCGACGGTTTCGTCCGGCGCCTGCGCCGAAGCCCGGCTCAGCGGCGGGCGGGGGCTTTCTCGGCCTGCGCCTGCACGGCCCGCATCACGCGCAGCAGGTTCCCGCCCATGATCTTGGCGATGTCTGCATCCTTGAAGCCCTCCTTGCGGAGTCGCGCGGTGATCAGCGGCAAGGCGGAGACATCCTCCATGCCGAGGACGCCGCCGCCGCCGTCCCAGTCCGCGCCCAGGCCGACATGATCGACGCCCATGACGGCGATCGTGTGGAGCAGGCTCTTCATGTAGAGCTCGAAATTCGCGGTCGTATAGGGATGGGTCGCGTCCAGCGCGGTCTTCTCCGCCACGAGCCGGCGGCGATCGGCAGGCGACAGCGTCTCCCAGCTCTCCTGCCGGTCGGTGATCGCGCCGCGCTCCTCGGAATTGTCGAAGGGGACGAGGAACACCGAGTTGACGAACATCACGCCGCCGGCTTTCGCAAGCTTGCGCATCCTCTCGTCGTCGATGTTGCGCTTGTGATCGAACATCGCCTTGGGCCCGGAATGGCTGAGGATGATCGGGGCCTTGGACAGCGCGAGCATCTGATCGAAGACAGCGTCGGACGAGTGGCTGCCGTCAATGATCATGCCGAGCCGGTTCATCTCTGCGACCCACTGCCGACCGAGCGGGCTGAGCCCGTTCCAGCGCGGCGTATCGGTGGCGGAATCGCCGAACTGGTTGTTCTTCGAATGCACCGGCCCCGCCATGCGGACGCCGAGCCGGTAGTAGGTGCCGAGCAGGGAGAGGTCATCGCCGAGCGGATAGCTGTTCTCGATGCTCTGGAAGACGATGTGCTTGCCCTCCTTGTGGAGCCGCTCCGCATCGTCGGCCGTCGTCGCGAAGGCGAGCTTGTCGGGATGTGAGGCGACCACGCGCTGGATGGCGGTCGCGCGCATCAGCGCGTCCGCCTTGGCCTTGGCCATCGCGGCGGGATCGAGGCTGCCCTGCGAGGTGTAGATGACGAAGAAGCCGCCATCGAGGCCGCCGGCCTCCATCCGGGGGATGTCCACCTGGCTGTTGTCCCAGGCATATTCGTGCCAGCGGCTGAAATCCCACCCTTGCCGCTCGAACAGCACCGGCGTGTCGAGATGGGTATCGAGGACGAGCATCTCCTCATGGGCAAGACGGTCCGCGGGGGAGACCTGCGGATGGGCGGGGGCCGGCGCGGCGAGAGCAAGGCCGAAGGTCACGAACGGGGCGATACGCATGCAATTCCTCCTGTCGCGCGGGAGGATGGAAGGGTGGGCGGAGGAACGCAAGGCAGCTGCATCCGAAATGAGCGCGAGCTCTTGATACGAACCTCTTTGGTTCTATATTACCGTTGCCGGACGCCAGAAGGGTCCGGTGCCGCGGGCGCCCCGCGCCCCGGCCTCGTAACCAACGTTGCTCAAGGAGGACTTTGGAGATGAGGACCAATTTCGACTTTTCGCCTTACCGGCGGTCCACGATCGGTTTCGACCGGCTGTTCGATCTGCTCGAGAACGCCGGCCAGGCTGCGGAAAATTATCCGCCTTTCGATCTCGAGCGGCTCGACGAGGACAGCTATCGCATCACCATCGCGGTGGCCGGCTTCCGCCGCGACGAGATCGAGATCACGGCGCAGCAGAACCAGCTGATCGTCGCCGGCCGCAGGAACGGCAATGACGAAGGCCAGTACATCCACCGCGGCATCGCGACCCGCGCGTTCGAGCGCCGCTTCGCCCTCGGCGACTATGTGCAGGTGCGCAGCGCGGATCTGCAGGACGGCCTGCTCTCGATCCAGCTCGTCCGCGAGATCCCGGAAGCGATGAAGCCGCGCAAGATCGACATCACCGGCGCGTCGCCGGCGCAGATCGACCTGCAGCAGTCTCATAACGACAACAAGGATCAGGCGAGCGCCGCCTGATCCGGCACGTGACGGCGGCCCCGGGGCGTTCTCCGGGGCCGTCCTCTTATCGATGAGAGCACGGTCCGGCAGCGGGTGACGCAGGGCGCCGCCGACGCTATCGGGCGGCATGGCTTCCAAGGCGCAGCACCCTGCGATCCTGATCCCCTTCTCCGTGGCAACGCTGGGCATTGCCCTGTTCTCGACCATGGACGCGGTGATGAAGGGTCTCTCCCTTGCGATCGGCGCGTACAATGCCGTGTTCTGGCGGATGCTCCTCGGGCTCCTCCTGTCGTCGATCCTCTACGCCCTCGCGCGGCCGTCCCGCCCGAGCCGCAAAGCGATGCGCTACCACATCATCCGCGGCCTGGTCGGGTCCGTCATGGCGCTGACCTTCTTCTGGGGAATCGCCCGGCTGCCGCTCGCCGAGGCGGTGGCGCTGACCTTCGTCGCGCCGCTGATCTCGCTCTACCTCGCCGCCGCGATCCTGCGCGAGCCGGTCGGTCCGCGCGCGGTGCTCGCCTCCGCGATCGGCTTTGCCGGCGTGCTGGTCATCGTCGGGGCGCGCGTCGGCACGCCTGGAAGTGCCGACCTCTGGGGCGCGGCCTCGGTGCTGATCTCGGCGATGCTCTACGCCTACAATATCGTGGTGATGCGCCAGCAGGCCCTGGTCGCCGGTCCGATCGAGATCGCGTTTTACCAATATCTGATCATCGGTGGCCTTCTGGCGCTCGCAGCACCGTTCGTCGCCGTCGTCCCCGCGGCATTGCATTGGCCGAACCTGCTTCTCGCCGCCCTGCTCGCCCTCGTATCGCTGATGCTGCTCGCCTGGTCCTATGCTCGCGCCGAGGCGCACCGGCTGGCGCCCGTCGAATATACTGCGCTGGTATGGGCGGCGCTCTACGGCTTCGTCGTATTCGGCGAGGAAGTGGGCCTCACCACCCTGATCGGCGCGGCGCTGATCGTCACCGGCTGCGTGCTTGCCGCCCGCACCAAGACCCACCCCGAACCTGCGATCGAGACGATGCCATGAACCCTGTACACGCCTGGATCCTGCTTTGCGTCGGCGGCCTGTTCGAAGTGGGCTTCACCACCTGCCTCCGCCATGTCGACGGCTTCCGCAACATACCCTGGACGATCGGCTTCCTCGTCTCGGTGACGCTGTCGATGGGCCTGCTGGAGGTCGCGTCGCGAGTCATTCCGATGGGAACGGCCTATGCCGTGTGGGGAGGGATCGGCGCGGCTGGGACGGTGCTGGTCGGCATCTGGTTCTTTGGGGAGCCGGTCAACTCGATCCGTATCCTCCTGCTCCTCGCGCTGATCGGCTGCATCGTCGGCCTTCGGCTGACGGCGGCATGAGCGTGGACGAGGGGCTCTACGCCTGGATCCAGGAGGCCCTGGAACCGCTCGGCAGCGTCTCCAGGCGCGCTATGATGGGCGGGGCGACGCTCTACCTCGACGGAGTGATTTTCGCGATCCTCGACGATGGCGAGCTCTGGCTGAAAGCCGATGTTGAAACCGATGCGATCTGGGACGCGGAAGGCTGCGAGAAGTTCAGCGTCAAGTTCAAGGATGGCCGGGTGGACGTGATGAACTACAGGCGACCGCCGAGTGATGTCTACGACGATCCCGAGGCGCTGCGGCGCTGGGCCCGCCTGGCGACCGAAGCGGGCGCGCGCGGCACCGCGAAAAGGGAGCCAAGCAAGAAGCCGAACAATCCCTAGAGCCGGAGGGCGCCGGGCCGAGCGGAGCCGGTTTCCAGCAACACATCCGTCTCGCGGCGGCTGACCTTAGAAAGCACCGCCTCCAGCACCGGCGTCATCTGTCGCAGGCGCCGCGTCTTGATCGCAATGTCCCAGAGCGGCTCGAGCTTCTTCCATCCGGCGGCATAGGCAAGATGCTTGGCCTTGTGCTTGGCGGACGGGTGCGAGAGCGCAGCGCGGCCGATGTTGGTCCAGGAGTAGAAGTCTCGATAGGCGCGATCGTAGCCCGCCTTCAGCGTATCGGCAGACAGCTTTACCGGCCGATAGACGACGTGCCGGGTATCGTAGGCATTCCAATTCCGGCTGGTGATCCGGCCTTCCTGCTCGATCCGGGCGAACAGCCGCGTGCCGGGATAGGGGGTCATGATGTGGAAGGTGGCGGTGGTGACGCCGTGGCGAACTGCCCATTCGACGGTTCGGTCGAACACGTCCCCGTCGTCGTCGTCCATGCCGAATACGAACGAGCCGTTGATCATGATCCCGAGGTCGCTGAGCCGCCGCGTCACTTCGCCATAGTCCCGGGCGAGGTTCTGCTTCTTGTTGCTGGCCCGCAAATTTTCAGCGCTGAAGCTCTCGAAACCCACGAACAGGCTGCGCAGCCCGGCTTTGGCTGCCTGCTCGATCAGGTCTCCCCGAAGCACCGAATCGACCGTCGCGGCGCCCTGGAACAGGCGGTTCATGCCGGCCATGCCGTCGAACAGGTTAGATGCGAAGCGGCGGTTGCCGAGCAGGTGATCGTCGAGGAAGTAGAGGTGGCGGCCGGGCAGGCGTTCGATCTCGGCCAGCGCCTCGTCGACCCGCTGCGTGTAGAAACCGGCGCCTCCGGAGAAGAAGGCGTCCTTGTAGCAGAAGTCGCAATGCTGAGGGCAGCCGCGCGTGACGACAATCGAGTTCGGCACGAGGTAACGGCTACGGTCGATCAGGTCTCGCCGCACCGGCGGCAGGCCCTCGATCGTCCGGCCCCCGCTCGAGACGTAGCGGGCTCGTGCTTCGCCGGCGCGGAAATGGGCGAGGAATTCCGGGAAGGTTTCGTCGCCCGGGCCGAGGAAGAGTACGTCCGCATGGACGGCGGCTTCCTCCGGCAATGCGGTGACGTGGAGGCCGCCCAAGGCGACGAAGCAGCCCTTGGAACGATAATGGTCGGCCAGCGCGTAGGCGCGATAGGCGTTGGTGATGTAGACTTGGATCACCACAAGATCGGGCGCGTCATCTATGTTTAGCGCCTGGACGTGATCGTCGACGATCTCCGCTTCGTCATCCGGCCTCAGGTGCGAGGCGAGCGAGGCGAGACCGAGCGGGGGAAAGAGCGAATATTTGATCGGGCGCCAGAAGGGGCTCTTTGCCTCAGTCAGGGCGGGAAGAATGAATTTGACCCTGAGGGGCCCCGCCGCACGCCGCCCACCGATGCTCGCCATGATCGCCTCCGTTCCGAACCTCCAGCCTTGTGGAGCCGGCGCGTGCCGCGGCGATCCGCACCCCGTCCGCTTTCGGACGAGGTGGGGTCAATAAACCGTGCAGAAAGTTCAGCGCGCCGCGGGTCTCAGGTGCGGTGCGATCTCCGGACTCTCCTCGATCGACGGGAGGACGCGCGGTTCGACCAGCTTCTTCGAGGCCTGCTCGAAATCGTAGCCGAGCGAAAGGATCATCGCGTCCGACCATTTCGGCCCCATGAAGCTGAGCCCCACCGGCAATCCTTTCACGCTTCCCATCGGCACGGTGAGGTGCGGATAGCCGGCGACGGCGGCGAGGCTGCCGGCGCCGCCGCCGGAAATCTGATCGCCGTGGACCGCGTCGATCGGCCAGGAGGCCGGCATGGTCGGTCCGATCAGAGCGACGACGTTGTTCTCGCGAAGCAGGCGGTCGATGCCCTCGGGACCGGCGAGGCGGAAGGACGTTGCCCGCGCCTTCTTGTAGTCCGGATCGTCGAGGCCCTTGGTGGCCTCGGCCTGCTCGAACGTCTCCTGCCCGAACAGGGCGAGCTCGGTCGCGGCATTGGCCTTGTTGAAGGCGATCACGTCGGCAAGCGTGCGCGTGCGCACGGACGCGGGCGTGGTGGCGAGATAGGCGTTGAGGTCCGCCTTCAGCTCGGCGAGCAAGACCTTGAACTCGTTCTCGCCCATCTCCTGCCGTCCATCGAGCTTGTCGATGTCGACCAGGATGGCGCCTTCCCTGCGGAGCGTCTCAAGCGCCGCGTCGAACGCCGCGTTGGTGCCGAAGCCGGTGGCGAAGCGGAGCACCCCGATCCTCTTGCCGCGCAGCGAAGTATCGGAGAGCGTCGCCGCGAAGTCGCCGACGTGCTTGTCCGCTTCCGCCGTCGCCGGGTCGGCCGGGTCGCTGCCGGCGATGGCCGAAAGGACGAGCGCGGTCTCGCGCACGGTCCGCGTCATCGGGCCGGCGGTATCCTGGCTGTGGCTGATCGGCACGATATGCGTGCGGCTGACCAGGCCCACCGTCGGCTTGAACCCGACGATGCCGTTGATCGCTGCGGGGCAGGTGATCGACCCGTCCGTCTCGGTGCCGATCGCCGCCGGCACCATACCGGCGGCGACGGCGGCGCCGCTGCCGCTGCTCGATCCGCACGGGTTGCGGTTCAGCGCGTGCGGGTTGCGAGTCTGGCCGCCCACCGCGCTCCAGCCAGAGATGGAGCTGTTCGAGCGGATGTTCGCCCATTCCGAGAGGTTGGCCTTGCCGACGATCACCGCGCCGGCCTGGCGCAGGCGCGAAACCAGCGGCGCGTCGCGATTGGTAATGTTCTGGGAGAGGGCGAGGCTGCCCGCGGTTGTCGGCAGCGGCCCGATCGATTCGATATTGTCCTTGATCAGCACCGGCATGCCGAACAGCGCGCCGCGCCGGTCGCCACGGTCCAGCGCGCGGGCCTGCTGGAGCGCGGTCGGATCGGTCGCGATTACCGCGTTGACCTTGGGGTTGAGCTTCTTGATCCGCTGCAGCGCAGCCTTGGTGTTGCTTTCGGCCTTGGCCGACGAGCTGAAGGCCGGCGCGGCGAGGCCCGGGCCTGCCGTCGCGACGGCGAGCAGGGCGGTGGAGAACAGCACAAGGCGCATGGGAGACCTCCGGACGATCAGCGAAGTGGTGCGAGGAGCGAGTCGAGCGTGCCCTTGCCGCCCGCGGTCGGCTCGAGCCGGGGATAGCGAAGTCCCTGGTGCCAGGCGAGATCGACGGTGCGGAAGGCGTCGCCGCTCTGGACGAGGAGTCGCACCGGCTCCCTTGTGCCCTTCGCGGCCGAGATCGCCGCCTTCAATCCATCCGCGGAAAAGGCGCGGCCGTTCACGGCGAGCACCTGCGAGCCGACGCTGAGGCCGGCGTCGAATGCCGGGCTGTCCCAGAGCACGCTGGTAACCTTGCCGTCGCCCGAAGCCACGACGAAGCCGCCGGAATAGGTCAGGTCGACCGCCTTGCGGTTGGTCTCGCCGGTCTTGAACCAGTCGGTCGGCGTGCCGGTGTAGACAAGGCGGTAGCCGCCCTGCTCGATGCCCTCGAGAGGAGCGCGCTCGGTGTAGGCGTTGAGACGCCGGTCGAGATAGCCGGCCCAGTCATAGGGCTGGAGCCGGTTGAGGATGCCGACGATGTCCGCCTGGGTGTAGGTCAGCTCGCCGTAATCGCGATCGTTGACGCCGAAGAAGGCCTTGGCGAAATCGTCGAGCGACTTCTTGCCGCGCGACTGCTGGCGGAGGATCCGGTCGACGTCGAGCCAGATCAGCAGCCCCTCGTTGTAATAATCCTCCGAGCGCTGCCAGGCGCGCCACGGCTGCGGCGCGCGCTGGGCGATGATCGGATCGTTGGTGGTGTCGATCAGCGGCCGCCAGCGGCGCCCGGGGGTCGCGTCGTAGGTCGCGGCGATCGAGGCGATCGCATCGAGCGTCTCCTGCTTCGAGAGCATGCCCGAGCGCGCGTCCAGCACATATCCCCAGAACTGGGTTTGCCCCTCGTAGACCCAGAGCAGGCTGTTCTGCATCGGGGTCCGGTAATCCGGCGTCCAGAGATCGGCGCCACGGCGATATTTGCCGTTCCAGCTGTGGGTATATTCGTGGGGCAGGAGATTGCGGTCGCTCTGCGCCTTTTTCCACTCGGTGAAATAGCCCGTGTCGACCCCGTTCTCGGAGGAGCGATGATGCTCCAGGCCGATGCCCCCGAGATTGTCAGAGATCGAGAGCAGGAAGTCGTAATGGTCATAATGCTGCGCACCGAACGTCTTGACCGCCTGATCGACCAGCTTGCGATGCAGGCCGATCAGCTCGTCGCTGGCCTCCAGCTCGGTCGCCGTGTCCGCCACGACGTTGAGGGTGACGTCAGGGCTGAGTTCCCACTTGCGGAAGTGCGCGCCGGCGATGGCCGGCGAATCGACGAAGATGTCGTAAGGCACGGTGCGGTACGTGATCGTCGAGCCGGCGGCCGAGCCGGCCTCCGGGCGCAGCGAGGTCGCTACGGACCAACCGTCCGGCACGGTGAGAGTGGCCTGGATCGGGATGTTCCGCACGTAATAGCCGGCCGGATAGAGCGAGGTCGCGATCCACTGGATGCTCGCCATGTCCGGCGTGATCACCGTCCGACCCTGGTTGTCGGCGGTCGGCGAGACGAACTGGAACTCGACGTCGATCGCCTCGACGCCGGCCGGGACATCGACATGGAAGGCGTAGACGTCGAGCGTGTCGCGAACCCATTCGAGGCGCTTGCCCCCGGCGCTGACCTGGAGGCCGGCGACCTTGTTGATCGCGCCGCGCGGCGAGTGGGCGCCCGGCAGCCACTCGGGATAGAGGAGGGTCATTCGCCCGGCCGCCGGCACGGGGATCGTCTCTTTCACCCGGATGATGCGCCGGGCGAGATCGGTGACGTCGACGTTGAGGCGGATGGTGCCCGGAAAGGGAATGTCGCGGGCCGCAGGAACCGTGTCCTGCTTTGCCGCCGGGACGGCGCGCGTGAAGTTCGAGGGCGTGAGCTGGGCGGAGAGGGGTGCGGAGGAAAGAAGGAGGACGGCGAGGAGGGCGGATCGCATAAGGCAACAATCTCCTGATTTTGTTGCCGAATGGCGTCTCCCCGCCCTCCTGTCCAGTGTCAGCCGATGGCGCCCGCTTCCTTGGCCTTCTTGGCGCGCTCGATTGATTCCGAAATGATGCGGAACGCCTCGTCGCGGTCGCCCCAGGTGCCGACCCGGACCCACTTCTGCTCTTCCAGGTCCTTGTAGTGGGTGAAGAAGTGCTCGACCTGCTGCCGGACGATCGCCGGCAGATCGTCGTGCGAGGCGACGTTCTCGTAATAAGGAAAGGTCGAGTCGACCGGAACGGTGAGCAGCTTCTCGTCGCCGCCGGCTTCGTCCTCGAGGAACAGAATCGCGATCGGACGCACGCGGACGACCGAGCCGGGGATGAAGGGCGAACGCGCAACCACCAGCGCGTCGAGCGGATCGCCGTCCTCGGAGAGGGTGTGCGGAACGAAGCCGTAATTGGCGGGGTAGCGCATCGGCGTGTGCAGGATGCGATCCACCCAGATGGCGCCGGAGACCTTGTCGAACTCGTATTTGACCGGCTCGCCGCCGACCGGGACTTCGATGATCACGTTGAGCGAATGCGGCGGGTTGTCGCCGACGGGGATGAGGTCGATGTTCATGGGGCGCCGCCCATAACGGCTTCGGGGGCCCCCGTCACCCCGCACTTCCCCCGCGCCGCAAAAATGCTAAGGCGCCGCGATGAGCAAGGGGCCGCAAAGGATCCGAGGCACCCAGGACATCTGGGGCGAAGAGGCTGACCGCTTTCAGGCGGTGGTGGCGGCGTTCGAGCGCGTGCGGCGGCTGTACGGCTTCCAGCGTATCGAGATGCCGGCGTTCGAGGCGACGGCCGTCTTCAGCCGCTCGATCGGCGAGACCACGGATGTGGTCTCCAAGGAAATGTACACGTTCGAGGATCGCGGCGGAGATTCGTTGACCCTGCGGCCCGAATTCACGGCCGGCATTTGCCGCGCCTTCCTCTCGGAAGGATGGCAGCAGCTCGCGCCGCTGAAGGTCGCGACCCACGGCTCGGTCTTCCGCTACGAGCGTCCGCAGAAGGGCCGCTATCGGCAATTCCACCAGCTCGACGCCGAGATCCTGGGCGCGGACTCGCCCGCCGCCGATGTCGAGCTCCTCGTGTTCGCCGACCAGCTCCTGAACGAGCTCGGCATCACGGACGGAGTGACGCTCCAGCTCAACACGCTGGGCGACGCCGAGACGCGCGACGCGTGGCGATCCGCTCTCGTCGCCCATTTCGAAAGCCACCGCGACGATCTCTCCGAAGACAGCCTCGCGCGGCTCGACAAGAACCCGCTGCGGATCCTCGACAGCAAGGATCCCCGCGATCGTCCCGCGGCGGACAGCGCGCCGGACATCGACGCCTATCTGACCGATCAGGCGCGCGCCTTCTTCGACAAGGTCACCGCGGGCCTCGACGCCGCCGGGGTCGCCTGGACGCGCAATGCCCGGCTGGTCCGCGGTCTCGATTATTATCGCCATACCGCCTTCGAGTTCGTCACCGATCGATTGGGCGCGCAGGGCACCGTGCTTGCCGGCGGCCGCTATGACGGCCTCGTCGAGGCGCTGGGCGGCCCGCACACGCCGGCGGTCGGCTGGGCGGCGGGGATCGAGCGGCTGGCGATGCTGGCGGGGGCGCCGGCCCCGAACACGATCGACGTTGCGCTGGTGCCGATGGGCGATGCGGCCGAGATGGCGGCCATCGGGCTCCTCGCGCAGCTGCGCCGCGCCGGCATCGCGGCCGACATGGGCTACAAGGGCAATATGAAGAAGCGGATGCAACGCGCGAATGCGAGCGGCGCCCGCCAGGCCATCATCCTCGGCGACGACGAGCTTGCGCGCGGCGAGGCCGCCCTGAAGGACCTCGAGAGCGGCGCGCAGCAAAGCGTTCCCCTTTCCGGCCTCGTCGAGGCGGTACGCCGGCAATGACGCGCATCTCCGACGATCGGATCGCTGCGATCGAGGCGCGGCGCGACGAGCTGCAGAATGCGATGGCCTCGCCGGCGCTCGCGCCGGACGAGTTCGTCCGGCTGTCCAAGGATTATGCGGAGATCGAGCCGGTGGCGGCGGCGGCGCGCGAGGTGCGGCGGATCCGCGCCGAGCTCGCCGTCCTGCGCGAGATGATCGCCGACCCCGAGATGAAGGAGATGGCGGAGGACGAGATCGCGGCGCTCGAGCGGCAGTTGCCGGACGCGGAGCGCGCTCTGGCGGTGCGTCTGCTGCCGCGTGATGCCGCCGACGAGCGGCCGGCGATGCTCGAGATCCGCGCCGGCACCGGCGGCGACGAAGCCGCGCTTTTCGCCGGCGACCTGTTCCGCATGTACCAGCGCTACGCGGAGGCGCAGGGCTGGCGCGTCGAGACGATGTCGGCGAGCGCGTCGGACGTCGGCGGGTTCAAGGAGGTCGTGGCCAGCGTCACCGGCCAGGGCGTGTTCGCGAAGATGAAGTTCGAGAGCGGCGTGCACCGCGTCCAGCGCGTTCCGGCGACGGAGAGCGGCGGCCGCATCCACACCTCGGCCGCCACCGTCGCGGTGCTGCCGGAGGCGGAGGACGTCGACGTCCAGATCGACGACAAGGATCTGCGCATCGACGTCTATCGCTCGTCGGGTCCCGGCGGCCAATCGGTCAACACCACCGACAGTGCGGTGCGGATCACGCACTTGCCGAGCGGCCTCGTCGTCATCCAGCAGGACGAGAAGTCGCAGCACAAGAACAAGGCGAAGGCGCTGAAGGTGCTGCGCACGCGGCTCTACGAGATGGAGCGCGAGCGCCTCGCCTCCGAGCGGGCGGGCGCCCGCAAGTCGATGGTCGGATCGGGCGACCGTTCGGAGCGCATCCGCACCTACAATTTCCCGCAAGGCCGGGTGACCGATCACCGGATCAACCTCACGCTCCATCGGTTGCCCGAGATCCTCGAGGGGCCGGGGCTCGACGAGCTCGTCTCGGCGCTCGTCGCCGAAGACCAGGCGCAGCGTCTCGCCAGCCTGGATGACGCCTGAGCTCAGCATCCGCGAGGCGCTCGCCGCCGCCGCGCGGCGGCTCACCTCGGCAAGCGCGACACCGCGGCTCGACGCCGAATTGCTGATGGCGCATGCGCTTGGGATCGATCGGGACCGGCTGCTGCTCGGCTGTCCCGACGCGGCCGAGCCGCCGGCCTTCGCGCCGCTGGTCGCGCGCCGGGAGGCCGGCGAGCCGATCGCCTATATCGTCGGCCGCCGGGCGTTCTGGACGATCGAGCTCGAGGTCGGCCCCGGCGTTCTGATCCCGCGTCCGGACAGCGAGACGCTGATCGAGGCAGCGCTCCTCCACTTCGGCAAGCGCGCGCCCGAGACGATCCTCGATCTCGGCACCGGGCCGGGCACCTTGCTCCTCGCCGCGCTGGACCAATGGCCCGGCGCGCGGGGGCTGGGTGTCGACGCTTCCGAGGAGGCGCTCGCTTACGCGCGGCGCAACGCCGAACGCCTCGGGCTCGCCGCATGCGCCGACTTCCGGCTTGGCGACTGGGCCGATGGACTGGCCGGGCCGTACGATCTCATCCTCTGCAATCCACCCTATATCGAGGCCGATGCAGAGCTGCCGCGGGACGTGCGCGAATGGGAGCCGCACGGCGCCCTGTTCGCCGGCCGGGACGGCCTCGACGATTATCGTCGGCTCGCAACGATGATCGCGCCGCTGCTGCGACCGGGCGGCGTCGCCTGCATCGAGCTTGGGGCCGGACAGGCCGGGGCTGTCGCCCCGCTTTTCACCGCCCGCGGGCTCAATGCGGCGACGCGCGCCGACCTCGCCGGACACCGGCGCTGCCTCGTCCTGACCCTTTGATCCAAATAACAATCTTTCCCCTTGGATTTCCGTTTCGTACTGTTTACATAGGGTCCCGAGGGACGGGGCTTTTCACAGCTACAGACAAGCGTGAGGCTGACCGTCGCCGACCCCCGATTGCTTGGACGTCCTCGGACGGTCGTAGCGTGAGGTGGCGGGAGCCGCGCTGAGCGGCCGCCTGCCTTCGGAGTCGTGCAACAGATTGCGGCCGGGAGGGGCCTGGCCGTCGACAGTGGCTGATAGGACCACAAGACGAGGACCAACTTTTGATCAACAATCGTCAAAACGGCCGCCGTCGCGGCCGCGGCGGTGGCGGGCCGCGCCCGAACCAGTCCCCGCAGGGTAATCGCCAGGATAACCGCTCGCGCGGCAACGCGGCGCAGCTGCTGGAAAAGTACAAGTCCCTGGCGCGCGACGCGCAGCTGCAGGGCGATCGCGTCCAGTCGGAATATTATCTGCAGTTCGCGGATCACTATTTCCGCGTGCTCAACGAGAATCGTGCTCGCTTCGAGGAGCAGCGTCCCCGTCGTGACGATTTCTACTCCGACGAGGACGAGGATCAGGACGAGGTGAGCGCGCTCGACGGCGACGAGGGCGAGGATGTCCCCACCGAGCGTCCCGAGCGGTCTCCGCGCGGCGAGCGTCAGGAGCGTGTTTCCCGCGAGGATCGCGGCGAGCGCCAGGAGCGTACCCCCCGGGAGGATCGCGGCGAGCGCCAGGAGCGTGCGCCTCGCGAGGACCGCGGCGAGCGCCAGGAGCGCCCGCGGCGTGAAGAGCGCGCCGAGCGTCCGGAGCGCAAGTTCGAGCGGCGTCCGCGCCGCGAGGAGCGCAACGACGAGGGGGGCGCTGGCGAGGGCGAGGCCGAGAGCCAGATCTCGCTCGACGTCCTTCCGCCCGCGATCTCGGTGGTCGAGGGCGACGGCCCGGCCAAGCCGCGCCGCCGCACGCGCCGGCCGCGGACCGAGGCCGACGATACGGACATCGCGCCGGCGGCCTGAACGCGACGCCAGTGCGACACTGAAGGGGCGGCGGTCTTCGGATCGCCGCCTTTTTCGTGCCCACGCGCCGCGGCCGTTGACAGCAGAGGTGACAATGTAACATCCTTGCCCCGAAACGATGTGGGGGATCGATGTGATGCGTCATCTGCTTCTGCTGTCCGTCTTCGCGGTCGCGGCGCCCGCCGCCGCCCAGCAGCCTCCCGGCCAAGGCAACGTCTCGGTCACCATCTACAACCAGAATTTGGCGCTGGTGCAGGACACGCGCGAGATCGACATTCCGAGCGGGCGCTCGCGGCAGGAATTCCCGAACGTTTCCGGGCAGATCAGCCCCGAGACGGTGACTCTTTCGGCGCGCGACGTCGCCATCGTCGAGCAGAATTTCGACTTCGACCTCCTCTCCCCGTCCAAGTTGATGGAGAAAGCGGTGGGCGAGGAGATCACCCTCGTTCGCACCAATCCGGCGACCGGCGCCGAGGAGCGGGAGCGCGCCCGCGTGCTCGCGGTCAACGGCGGCGTCGTGCTGCAGATCGGCAGCCGCATCGAGGTGCTGCGCGACGACGGCCTGCCGGTCCGCGTGATCTTCGACAAGGTGCCCGAGAATCTTCGGGCGCGCCCGACCCTCTCGGTCACTCTGGAAAGCAGCCGTGGCGGAAGCCGCCCGGTCACCCTGAGCTATCTCACGCCGGGGATGAGCTGGAAGGCCGATTACGTCACCCTGTTCGACGAGCAGGCCGGCCGGATCGACGTTCAGGGCTGGGTGACCCTGACCAACACCACCGGCACGACCTTCACGAACGCCGACACCTTGCTGGTCGCCGGAGAGGTGGGCGGCAACGGCGGTTACTCGGGCGGCCGCCGCAGAAACTTCAATCCCGGCATGGAGACGCCCGATCGCGAGAGCCTTGGCGACTTCTATCTCTATCCGCTGAAGGAGCGGACGACGATTGCAAATCAGCAGACCAAGCAGGTCAGCTTCCTCGATGTGGCCGGCGCCGCGGCCCGCCGCGCCTATGTCTTCCGCAACGAATGGCTCGGCAAGACAGACCAGGCGGAGAGCGCCGACACGGTGCTGCAATTCTCCAGCGCCCGCGACACCGGGCTTGGCGATGCGCTGCCGGCCGGCACGGTGCGGGTCTATCAAAAGGATTCGCGCGGCAATGCCCAGTTCGTCGGGGAAAGCCAGATCGGCCACACGCCGATGGGCTCGGACATCGGGCTCACCACCGGCCAGGCGTTCGACGTCAAGGTCCAGCCGGTGGTGGAGCGGCGCGAGAAGATGTCGGACAGCCGCTGGCGCACCGCGATGCGCTACCGCCTGACCAATGCCCGTCCGCAGGCGGTCACGGTGGACCTCATCCAGGGAGGACTCTGGGGCGACGTGCGAATCGTGAACGAGAGCCAGAAGAGCACCCGCCGGTCGGCTGACGAGACCCTGTGGCGGGTCACCGTGCCGGCGAACGGCGAGGCGACCGTCACCGCCACCTTCGACAGCCGCTACTGAGGCCGAGGATGGCGAGACGAGGGATCCTCGTCGGCGCGCTGCTCGTCACGAGCGCCGCCGTCGCGTCCGCCGAGGTCGTACGCTCGCCGGGTCCAGCGGCGGTGGATGTCACCGTCTATCGTGCGCCCGGTCGAAGCGCGGGCGAGCCGATCAACCTGCGCTGGCTGAACGGCTATGCGCTGATCAGCGAGACCCGCAGGATCAGGATTCCGGCCGGGGAAAGCGACGTGCGATTCGAATCGGTCGCCGGCGGCATCCTCCCGGAGAGCGCGATCGTCACGGGCTTGCCCGCCGGCGTGGTCGAGAAGAACCAGGACGCGATGCTGCTCTCCCCCGGCAGCCTGCTGGACGCGGCGCTCGGGCGCCGCGTCCATCTCCGCCGAACCTCGCGGGCAACCGGTCGGGTGCGCGAGACGGAGGCGGTGATCCGGTCGGCCGAGAACGGAGCGGTGGTGCTGGAGACGGAAGGCGGCGTGGAATCGCTGCGCTGCACTGGGTTGGCGGAGACGATCCTCTACGATCGCGTGCCGCCCGGCCTCTCCGCCAAGCCGACGCTTTCGGTAAAGGTTCGCGCGACCCGCTCCACGACGGCGAACGTCATGCTTTCCTACCTCGCGAGCGATTTCGACTGGGATGCGAGCTACATCGCCGAGCTTTCGCCGGACGGCACCAGCGTCGATCTGTTCGCCTGGCTGACGCTCGCCAATGGCGACGAGACCGGCTTTCGCAATGCCGACGCCCAGGCCGTGGCCGGCCGGCTCAACCGCCGCTCGATCCGTGCTCCCAAACCGAGGGCGCAGCCGCTCACGCTCGAATGCTGGCCGCAGGGGACCACGACCAGCGACCTCAGGGAAATCCAGTTCGAGCGCGAGGAGATCGTGGTCACCGGATCGCGGATCGCGGCGGACGCGATGTATGCGCCGCCGCCGCCCCCGCCGCCACCGCCGCCCCCTCCCGCCCCACCGGCGGTCATGGCGCAGCAGGAGGATCTCGGCGATCTCAAGCTTTATCGCATTCCCGAGCCGGTGACCGTCGCTGCGAAGAGCCAGAAGCAGGTCGCGCTGCTCGAGCGCAAGCGCGTGAAGATCGACACCGTCTATCGCCAGACCTTCTACCAGCTGGAGGGCGCCGGCAATTACATCACCCGCACTCTGGTCACGCGCAACACGCCCGAAGCGGGCCTCGGCCTGCCGCTGCCGGCCGGGCGCATCACCTTTCAGGCCGATCGCCAGGGTAAGCCGATCCTGATCGGGCGCGGCGCGATGCGCGATCATGCCGTCGGCGAGAAGCTCGAGCTGGCGGTCTCCCGCGCGACCGGGATCAACGTCGAGGTGCGCCCCCTCTCCGCCAGCAGCGCGGCGCAGCGCGAATGGGAGGTCAGCGTCAGCAACGGCTATCCGACGCCCGTTCGCTACGAGGCCGAGTTCGGCCAGTTCGCCGATGCGCTGGATTGGGAGACGCCGCTCGTCAGCCGCGACGGCTGGCGGGTCTGGGCGGTCACCGTTCCGGCGAACGGACGCGCCACGATGCACGTGCGCGGGAAGCCTGCGCGGTGAGAAGCGCCCGGCGGCTGTCGCAGCTTGCCCGGGCGATCGTCTCTGTCATCGTCCTCCTCGCAAACGGCGCGGCCGGCGCACAAGCGGTCGCCACTTCCGCCGGTCCGGACGCCGTGTCGGTCACCGTCTATCGCGATCCCAAGCGCGCCTTGGACCAGGCCTTCGATCTCCGATGGCTGAACGGCTATGCGCTGGTCACCGAGAGGCGGAGGATGGTGATCCCCGCCGGCGAAGGCGAGCTGCGCTTCGAAGGCGTGGCGGCAGGCATCATTCCGCAGAGCGCGGTGATCGCCGGCATCCCGCAGGAGATCGTCGAGAGAAACCGGGATGCCATGCTCCTGTCGCCCGGCAGCCTGCTCGATGCGTCGCTCGGTCGCCGGGTGCGGATCCGGCGGACCTCGCCTGCGACGGGGGAGGTGACACGCATCGATGCGGTCATCCGGTCGGGCGACGATGGCGCCGTCATCCTCGAGACGCGCCAGGGCGTGGAGAGCCTGCGGTGCACCGGCCTGCCGGAGACGCTCCTCTATCGCTCAGTTCCGCCCGGCCTTTCCGCCAGGCCGACTTTGTCGGTGCGCACACGCAGCACCAGACGGATCGCGGCCGACGTCACCCTGTCCTATCTCGCGACCGGCTTCGACTGGCGAGCCGATTACATCCTCGAGCTCGCGCCCGACGGACGGAGCATGGATCTTTTTGCGTGGCTGACGCTGGCGAACGGCGACGAGACCGGCTTCAAGCAGGCGCAGGCGCAGGCCGTCGCGGGCCGGCTGAACCGCGCCGAAGAGGATGTCGAGGAGCCCGATGCTCCGCCGCTCCGCCTGCAGTGCTGGCCGCAGGGCAGCACCACCAGTGACCTCCGTGAGATCGAGGTAATTCGTCCCGCCTCGCCGCCCAGCCTGCGGCGCCGCTACTCCACCGTGTCCGAATCCGTGTCCGCAATGTCGGTGGCCCCGCTGACGATGATCGCGGCGCGGCTCGAGGATCTCGGCGACGCCAAGCTCTACCGCATCCCGGAGCCGGTGACGATCGCCGCGCGCAGCCAGAAGCAGGTCGCGCTGCTCCATCGGCCGCGGGTGTCGCTCGAGACCGTCTACCGCTTCACCGCGCGCCGGAACGCCGGCGAAGAAGGTGCGGTGCCGGTGCTGAAAACCCGTAACCGCTCGGAGACCGGCCTCGGCATCCCGCTTCCCGGGGGGCCTGTGGACGTTTACGAACGCACCGGC
>NZ_SPDV01000017.1 GCF_004564275.1 Sphingomonas parva (ex Maeng et al. 2020) | reverse complement strand
TGGTCCAGGTGTAGCTCAGATCGAACCCGGCTTTGCGCAGCTCCTCGTGGAAGTGCTTCACCGTGAAATCGTGGTAGCGGGTCACGAACTGATCGATCACCCACTCCACCTTGTCCACAGGCGCCCGCCGACCCGAAACCCGGCCGCGCCGCCGGTCGACAAGCCCAGCTGCACCGTCCGCCTCATAGCGGTCCCGCAAGCGGCGAAAATGCCGCTCGCTCATCCCGAGGAGATCCGCCGCCTCCACACAACTCAGCCTGCCCGACCGATAACGACCGAGCACCTCGCCAATCCGCGCCATGCGTACCTCCGCCAGCATCCGACCTCTCCAGCCGCAACCGGACAGATCGTCTGCTACGAAACCCGGACATGTCGTGTGCTACCAACAGGGGAGAGGCAGCGGCATTGACGAATGCCAATGTTCGTGTTATGTTCCAGACGTCAGCATCAGACACGAACCCGCGGGCCATCGTGCCTGGAAGAGCGACTCCCCTTCCGGCGCGGCGTGAAGGCGCCTCATTGAAGGCAGGGGACCGGCACCCAACCACAGGTCCGATTGGCGCGGCTCGGCGCCCACCATTGGGATCTCCGGCCGGAACTCAAGCGACGCGCCGGACGCGGGAGCGAAGCCGCAACGGAAGCGGCCCTGTTTTCACCGGCGCCGAAGCGCACCGCGGCGAAGGCTCCGTGGGTAGCCGCTGGGCAGCGTCGCTGCACTGCACAAGAAAATGGCGGGTCCGACCGTAAACAACGGTCGATTTACGGTGGTGCACTGCGGCATCGGTGGCGCGGCGGCGCACCGTCGCCCTGCAAAGCCCCCCATTCCCGGCCGGCAGGGCGCCTCTCGATCTGGCCGACGCGGAATTCGCGCTGGGATGGAGCTTGATGACGGGAGATGGTTCCAACTGCGGTTGCGGGCAGAGAAGCCGGGATCTACCCTCGTCGAACGTCCCGGGCCGTCGGCATGCTCGATCCACCTCGCATCTTCGGCAGACGTCCCGGAATTGCGAACCACCCAGGGAGGTCGACATGGGCAAGGAGACCGACGCCACCAAGCTTCAGATGACGAACCACGCCGTGTCCCTCAACCAAAGCATGAACAGCTCGATGACCGCCGCGATCGCGCTGTTCGACGAGAAGCATAATCGATACAGCGAGTATCAGAAGAACTACAAGGAAGACGCCGTTCACGACCATGTCGAGGCCCGACTGTTCGAAGCCCTGCTCAAGGATTATGGCGGCGGCGCCAATCTTCCCAACAACTGCGTCATCGTCCTGACCTGCAACTGGAGCCCGTGCAAGCAGTGCACGACCAGCACCATCAAGGCCTTCATGGACACGGTCGCGGGCCTGCAGCGCGAGATCAGAGTGAAGATGCGCTACCGGATGGTGTGGTGCACGCAGAATACCCAGGGCAAGGGCGGTAATCTCTACGCATCCTCCAGCGAGGCAACCGACGCCTACCGGAACCTGTGCAGCCGGTACGGAGCCCGTGTCATCCAGAAGTGGGCCGAGGATTTCGATCACGAGACGAGCGCGACCTTCAAGACCACGCGGACGCTGCAGCAGAATTATCTCGTTATCGAAAATTTCCTGACGAACAAGACCAGCACCCTTCTCAACACCGAGACTGACTACGAGATGGTCTAGACGCGGCGACCAGCGAGTCGGCAGGCCTTCCCGGCCGTCGTGCAAGGCTTCCGGTACGACACCGTCGTCGGCCGACCCCGAACGTCAACCCGCGCACGCGGGGATCCAGAACGGCCTCGGGACGAACGACCGGGGCCGATCTGCATTCCTCGGGAACGACGGCAGGAGAGCCGAATGGGCCCCGCGCCTGTAATTTCCCTGTTCTTTGCAGGCCCCGCACCTCTGCCGCTTCGGGCAAGCGCGGCGATCAGGCCGGCCGCGCGACCTCGCCATCGGCGTCGCGAGCGAGCGGCGCGGCGGCGAGGACATGCTCCGGCCCGAGCGTGCCGTAAACGTGCGGGACCAGGGCGCCGCCTCGCGAGGGCTCCCAGCGCACCGCCTCGCCGAGTGCCGCGACGTGGATCGCGGCGACGACCAGGTCGCTGCGGCCGGCGAACCATTTGTCGACCGTCTCGGTGAGCTGGGCCGCGGCGGAGAGGTGGATGAAGCCGTCGGCGACGTCGAGCGCCGAACCGCGCCAGCCGCCGCGGTTCAGCGCGTCCAGCTCTTCGGCGGTGAGGACCTTGTAGGCGACGGAGTCAGCCATGGATCCGGCTCCGCGCTTCACGGCAGCACTCCGTGCTGCCGTTCGCGTGAGTTCGTTCGCTCGTCACTCCGTGCCGAGCGTCCAAACTCATTCCTCGCCCATCCTGAGCGCCGCGATGAAGGCCTCCTGGGGGATCGAGACGCTGCCGTACTCGCGCATCTTCTTCTTGCCCTCCTTCTGCTTCTCGAGGAGCTTGCGCTTGCGGCTGATGTCGCCGCCATAGCATTTCGCCGTCACGTCCTTCCTGAGCGCCGCGATCGTCTCGCGGGCGATGACCTTGCCGCCGATCGCCGCCTGGATCGGGATCTTGAACAGGTGGCGCGGGATCAGGTCCTTGAGGCGCTCGCACATGTGGCGGCCGCGGGCCTCGGCGGCGCCGCGGTGGACGATCATCGACAGCGCATCGACCGGCTCGTTGTTGACCAGGATGCTCATCTTGACGAGGTCGCCCTCGCGGTGGCCGATCTGGTGATAGTCGAAGCTCGCATAGCCGCGGCTGATCGACTTCAGCCGGTCGTAGAAATCGAACACCACCTCGTTGAGCGGCAGCTCGTAGGTGAGCTGGGCGCGCCCGGCGACGTAGGTGAGGTTCTTCTGGATGCCGCGCCGGTCCTGGCAGAGCTTGAGGATCGAGCCGAGATATTCGTCGGGCACGTAGATCGTCGCCTCGATCCACGGCTCCTCGATCGTGTCGATCCGGTTCGGATCGGGCATGTCGGCCGGATTGTGCAGCTCGATCGTCCGCGCCGCCGCCTCGCCCGCCGCCTTGGTGAGATGGATCCTGTAGACCACGCTCGGCGCGGTGGTGATCAGGTCGAGATCGTATTCGCGGGTCAGCCGCTCCTGGATGATCTCGAGGTGGAGCAGGCCGAGGAAGCCGCAGCGGAAGCCGAAGCCGAGCGCCGCCGAGGTCTCCATCTCGAAGCTGAAGCTGGCGTCGTTGAGCCTGAGCTTGGAGATCGATTCCCGCAATTTCTCGAACTCGGCGGCATCGACCGGGAACAGGCCGCAGAACACCACCGGCTGAACTTCCTTGAAGCCGGCCAGCGCCTCGGCGGCGGGGCGTCGGACGTCGGTGATCGTGTCGCCGACCCGCGTCTCGCTGATGTCCTTGATCTGCGCGGTGATGAAGCCGACCTCGCCCGGGCCGAGCTCCGGCAATTGCTCGATCTTCGGGCGGAAGGCGCCGACGCGGTCGACAAGATGGGTCGTGCCGCCGGCCATGAACTTGACGTTCTGGCCCTTCTTGATGACCCCGTCGATGACCCGGATCAGGATGACGACGCCGAGATAGGGATCGTACCAGCTGTCGACCAGCATCGCCTTCAGCGGCGCCTCGCGGTCGCCCTTGGGCGGCGGGATGCGGGTGACGATCGCCTCGAGCACCTCGTCGATGCCGATGCCGGTCTTGGCCGAGGTCAGCACGGCGTCGTCGGCGGGCAGGCCGACGATGTCCTCGATCTCCTTCTTCACCTTGTCGACGTCTGCCGACGGGAGATCGACCTTGTTGATCACCGGCACGATCTCGTGATCGTGCTCGATCGACTGGTAGACGTTGGCCAGGGTCTGCGCCTCGACGCCCTGGGCGGCGTCGACGACCAGAAGCGCGCCTTCGCAGGCGGCGAGGCTGCGGCTCACCTCATAAGCGAAGTCGACATGACCCGGCGTGTCCATCAGGTTGAGGACATAGGTCTCGCCGTCCTTCGCCTTGTAGTCGAGGCGCACGGTCTGCGCCTTGATCGTGATCCCCCGCTCCTTCTCGATGTCCATGTTGTCGAGCACCTGGCTCGACATCTCGCGCTCGGTGAGGCCGCCGGTGCGCTGGATCAGGCGATCGGCCAGGGTCGACTTGCCGTGGTCGATATGGGCGATGATGGAGAAGTTGCGGAGCTTGGAAAGGTCGGTCATCGGTCTTTTCGGGAAGAGTTTCGGCGCCACTAGCAGGGGAAGCCAAAGAATCCAAAGCCGGCGTGCGGCCGATCGGTCCGGCCCGGTGCGGACTTGCGCGCGGACTTGAGAAATGATGGCGCGCCGGCCGCCGCCGCGGGTGTAAGCTCTGCTTTCGACTCGAACTCTGTGGGGAGGTTGCGATGATCGTGGTGGACCTGGAGACGCTGCAGGCGGTGATGCCGAGGGTGGCCGGCGCCAAGGGACTGAAGCAGGCGAAGATCGTCGCCGGAATCGCCGGCTCGCTGCACGATACGCTGGGCCGCTACCAGATCACCACCCCGCTCAGGATCGCGCATTTCCTCGCCCAGATCGCCCATGAATCGGACGGCTTCTGCACCTGCGAGGAATATGCCTCGGGCGCCGCCTATGAGGGCCGCGCCGATCTCGGCAACGACCAGCCGGGCGACGGCGTGCGCTTCAAGGGCCGCGGCCTGATCCAGCTCACCGGCCGGCGCAACTACCGGGTCTACGGCCAGCGCATCGGAATCGACCTGGTCGCCGATCCGCCGCGCGCCGAGGAGGCGATGACGGCGCTGGTCCTCGCCTGCGAATATTGGACGCAGACCGCGGGCGGCCTCAACCGCTTCGCCGACCGGGACGACATCATCTCGATCACCCGCGCGATCAACGGCGGCCTGAACGGCCTTGACGATCGCCGGCGCTACCTCGCCCGCGCCAAGCAGGCGCTCGCCCGCACCCTCGCCGCCGGGATCGCGCTCGGCCAGCCGGACGGGGCGCTGCAGGTGCTCCGCCGCGGCATGTCCGCGCCCGGGGTCGAGGGGCTGCAGCGCGCCCTCGCCAAGGCTGGCTTCCCGGTCGCGATCGACGGCGAGTTCGGGCCCGGCACGGAGGCGATGGTCCGGGCCTTCCAGCGCGCCAGGGGGCTGGGCGACGACGGCGTCGTCGGTCCGGCGACCTGGGCCGCGCTCGGCGGCCCCGCCGCCGCGGAAGAGGTGATCACCCTGGTGCCGCAGGGCGGCTGAGGGGGGAGCGCAGCGCCTCGACTGACCTGCTCCCCCTCCCTGGAAGGGAGGGGCTAGGGGTGGGTGGCGGCTGAGCCCCCTCGATGGGGGCGAAGACGCTTCTGGCGTTGAAAACGAAACGGCGGACTTAGAGCCCGCCGTTTCGCACCCACCCCTCAATCCCCTCCCTTGCAGGGAGGGGAGGATCGCGCCGGTCAGACGTAATTCCCCGTGACGCAGGGGCTGGTGGCGCCCTTGCCGTCGGCGCCCCATTTGCGGAAGCCCTTCGAATCGACGTGGAAGCGCATGCCGGTGTAGAAGCCGAGGCCGACGTCGTACTGGCGGCCGCGGAATTCGTGGATCGCGCAGATGCTGCGGATCATGCCGGCGCGGCTGAGGTCCTCGTTGGCGGGGGTGAGGTCGAGCGCATAGAAATGCCGGTGGGCGCTCGCCTTGGCGCCGCCGGCGCAGCGGTTGAGCTCCTCGTTGCGGAAGCCCGAAAGCGCCTCGACCTTGCCGATCACCGGCTCGACGTGCGCCTTCACGAACTCGAGCGTCTCGGCAATGTGGGTCCACTCGGTCATCGGCGCGACCTCGAAGCGCGGCCCGGCGCATTCGCGCCAGTCGCTCGCGGTGCGGACCAGCTGCCAGGTCGGCACGACGTCCTCGACGCCGGCCGCCTCGAGATAGGATTTGAACGAGAGGACCTCGGCGCGCACGCCGGGATCGCGGGCCATCCAGGCCAGATAATCCGCCTTGCTCTGCCCCTCGGGCAGACCCGCGGCGAGCGAAGGGGTTGCGAAAAGCGCGGTGAGCGCCAGCGCGGCAAGCCGGATTAGTTTTTGCATATCAATAAGATAGGCCGTTTTTGCTGGATTTTCAAGGCGCCCCCGGCGCCGCTCGCGGCCCTTATAGCCGGACCGGCGGGGCAAATTCAAAGAAGGTTGCATCCGATTCGACCGGCCGTGCGTTGCGCGGGACGAGAGCGAGAAAGCGGGGAATGGACACACTCAAGAGGATCGCGCTGGTCGCGCACGACCGGCGCAAGGACGATCTGATCGACTGGGTGCGCGCCAACGCCCGGGCGCTCGCGGCGCATCGCCTGTGGTCGACCGGCACCACCGGCCGGCGGATCCTGGAGCAATGCCCCGGCCTCGCGCTGACCCCGGTGAAATCGGGCCCGCTCGGCGGAGACCAGCAGATCGGGGCGAAGATCGCCGAGGGCGAGATCGACATGCTGATCTTCTTCGTCGATCCGCTGTCGCCGCACCCGCACGAGGCCGACGTCCAGGCGCTCACCCGCCTCTCCGCCCTCTACAACGTCGCGCTGGCGCTGAACCGCACGACCGCCGATTTCCTGGTCAGCTCCCCCTTCTTCGCCGCCCGCTACGCGGCGCCGACCGGCGGCGGTGACGGCGAGCCGGGGGAGTGAACGACGGCCGTCGCCTGTCCCCGCGCGATCCCGGCCGTCCGGCGCCGGGACGGACGGCGGCCGCACGGCGCCGGGCACTGGCGCGCCGGCGCGAAGACGGTTAACAGCAGGCTCCTCCCGAAAACATGACAGCGCCGATGCCCGATACGACGGACACTCCATCCCGCCTGCTCGACCCTTCGCGTCAGCTCGATGCGATCATCGACAATACGCAGATGGCGCTGTTCGTCATGGACGCGCGGCAGCAATGCGTGTTCATGAACCGCGCCGCCGAGCTGCTCACCGGCTACGGCCTCGGCGAGATGGCCGGCCGGACGCTGCACGAGGTCATCCACCACACGCACCCCGACGGACGGCCCTATCCGCTCGAGGACTGTCCGATCGATCGCGCCTTCCCCGAACGCAACCGCGTGCAGGGCACCGAATGCTTCGTCCACAGGGACGGCCATTTCTATCCGGTCGCCTTCACAGCCTCGCCGATCCGGGACGCGGACGGGCAGCCCGTCGGCACGATCATCGAGGCGCGCGACATCTCCGCCGAGCGCGCCCGCGAGGCGGCGCTGCGCGAGGCGGAGGAGCGCTACCGGCTGGTCGCCCACGCGACCAACGACGCGATCTGGGACTGGGACCTGGAGGCCGATCGGATCCGCTGGAACGAGGCCGTCCAGACCCTGTTCGGCTATGCGCCCGAGGAGGTCGGCAGTGCGGGCGCATGGTGGAAGGCCTGCATCCATCCCGACGACCGCGACCGCATCGTCGGGGGGATCCACCAGGTGATCGACGGCGGCGCCGACAGTTGGAGCGGCGAATACAGGTTCCGGCGGGCCGATGGCAGCTACGCGACCGTGTTCGATCGCGGCGCGGTCCTGCGCGGGGAGGACGGCCGCGCCCGGCGCATGATCGGCGCGATGCTCGATCTCAGCGAGCGCCACGCGGCCGAGACCGCGCTGCGCGAGAGCCAGGCGCGGCTGCAGGCGATCGCCGATTCGATCGACCAGATGATCTGGTCGACCAGGCCGGACGGCTATCACGATTATTTCAACCGCCGCTGGTATGATTATACCGGCATGCCGGACGGCTCGACCGAGGGCGAGGCGTGGAACGATCTCTTCCACCCTGAGGACCGCGACCGGGCCTGGGAGATCTGGCGCCGCTCGCTCGAGACCGGCGAAACCTATCACATCGAATATCGGCTGCGGCACCATAGCGGCGTCTATCGCTGGGTGCTCGGCCGCGCCCAGCCGGTGCGCGACCAGAGCGGCACGATCCTGCGCTGGTACGGCACCTGCACCGACATTCACGACCTGCGCGAAGCCCAGGACGCGCTGCGGGCAATGGCCGCAACGCTCGAGGAAAGGGTGACGGAGCGGACCGCCGACCGCGACCGGATGTGGCGCCTGTCCACCGATCTGATGCTCGTGGCGCGCTTCGATGCGACGATCTCGGCGGTCAATCCGGCCTGGACGACCCTGCTCGGCTGGTCCGAAGCGGAGCTGATCGGCCGTCCGTTCCTCGACCTCGTCCATCCCGACGACCGCGCCGCGACCGAGGCGGAGGCCGGGCGTCTCTCCGACGGGCTGACCACCCTGCGCTTCGAGAATCGCTACCGCCGCAAGGACGGCTCTTATGCCTGGCTGTCCTGGACCGCGGTTCCGGACGACGATTTCATCCATGCGGTCGCGCGCGATATCGACGCGGAGAAGCTCGCGGCCGAGGAGCTCGCCCGCGCCCAGGAGGCGCTGCGCCAGAGCCAGAAGATGGAGAGCGTCGGCCAGCTCACCGGCGGCATCGCCCACGATTTCAACAATCTGCTCACCGTCGTCACCGGCAATATCGACATGGCGCGGCGCGCGCTCGAAGCGGCGGGAAGCAGCGATCCGCGGGCCCGCCGCGCGCTCGACAATGCGATGAAGGGCGCCGAGCGCGCCGCCGCCCTCACCCAGCGGCTGCTCGCCTTCTCGCGCCGCCAGCCGCTCGCGCCCAAGCCGCTCGACGTGGACAGGCTGGTCGTCGGCATGTCGGACCTGCTCAACCGCGCGCTCGGCGAGACGGTGCGGCTCGAGATCGTCACCTCGCCGGGCCTGTGGCGGGTCGAGGCCGATCCGAACCAGCTGGAGAGCGCGGTTCTCAATCTTGCGGTCAATGCTCGCGACGCGATGCCAGGCGGCGGCCAGCTCACCATCGAGACGACCAACACCCGGCTCGACGAGGAGTATAGCGCCCAGCATGCGGAGGTCGCGCCCGGCCAATATGTCGTGATCGCGGTCACCGACACCGGCGAGGGCATGTCGAAGGAGACGATCGCCCGCGTCTTCGAGCCGTTCTTCACCACCAAGGAGGTCGGCAAGGGCACCGGCCTCGGCCTCTCCATGGTCTACGGCTTCGTCAAGCAATCGGGCGGGCACGTGAAGATCTATTCGGAGATCGGCCACGGCACGACCGTGAAGATCTATCTGCCGCGGCTGATGAACGAGGCGGGCGGCGACGAGGAGACGCACCTGACCAGCGGCCTCGAGGTCAGCCGCGAGGCGGAGACGATCCTGGTCGTCGAGGATGACGACGACGTCCGCGCCTATACGGTCGAATGCCTGCGCGAGCTCGGCTACCGGGTGCTCGAGGCGCACGAGGGCCCGACCGCGCTGCGCCTGCTCGAGCGTCAGGAACGGCCGGTGCAATTGCTGTTCACCGACGTGGTGATGCCGGCGATGTCGGGCCGCGAGCTCGCCGAGCTCGCCCGCGAGCGCTGGCCCGATCTCAAGGTCCTCTACACCTCCGGCTATACGCGCGACGCCATCGTTCACGGCGGCCGGCTCGAGCCCGGCGTCGAGATGATCGCCAAGCCGTTCACCTATGCCGCGCTGTCGCAGAAGGTGCGCGACGTGCTCGACAAGGGGCGCACCGGCCGCGTCCTCGTCGTCGAGAGCGAGCCGACCGTGCGGGCGCTGGCGATGGAGGCGCTCGCCGCCTCCGGCTATGCGACCGAGGAAGCGGCCAACGCCGGCGAGGCGCTCGGCAAGGTCCGGTCGGCACAGGGGCGCTACGACGTCATCCTGATCGACGACGATCTCGGCGACCGCAGCGGCGGCGCCCTCGCCGCCGAGATCCGCGCCCTGCACCAGGACCTGCCGCTGTTGCTGACCAGCGCCGCCGACGAGGCCGGACTTTCCCAGCGTTTCGCCGGCGACCGCTGCACCGCCGTGATCGGCAAGCCCTACACCGTCGCCCGCCTGACCGAGGCGCTGCGGCGGGTGGGGGTGCGCTGCAAGGAAGGGTGAGCACAATCGGCCACCCACTTTCAGGTTTCCCCTCCCTGCAAGGGAGGGGCTAGGGGTGGGTGACGCCTGAGCCGGCTCGATGCCGGCGAAGGCGTTCTATCGCCGCAGCCCGGAAGCGCGTGCTCGGGCCCGCGCTTCCGGACCCACCCCCGTCCCCTCCCTTGCAGGGAGGGGTGGAAGGCTACCTTCTCCGCGCCACCCGCGCCTGGGGCTTCTCGTGTTCCGCCTCGGACGGCGCCGTCGTCCAGCCGAGCGCCGGGAGCGAGACCGAGCGCTTGCCCGAGAGATCGATGCGGGTGACGATGAAATTCTGCTCTTCCATGAAGGTCAGCACCCGCCGCAGCCGGCCGGTCGAGGTCGTGCCGTAGATGTGCGCCAGCTCCTCGTCGGTCGGGCAGGGCGCGCCTTCTCGGGCGGCGCGGGCGAGGCGGAGGAGGACGGGAAGCATGTCCTCGGGCACGCCGTCGCCGAGCGCGAGCGCCGGCTCCCAGACGTCCTCCAGCCCGATGCCGGCCTTGGCCATCGCCAGGCGGCGGCGGAAGCCGGGCAGGTCGAGCGGCTGGCCGGCGAGGCCGAGCATCCGGCAGCGCAGGCCGAAATCCTGGTAGAGCACGGGGAGCGGCTGGGCGCCGGCCTCGGCGACCACGCCGGCGAGCGCCGTCTCGACGATCCGGCCCCTGGTCTCCTCGTCCAGCTCCGGCAGGTCGACCCGCGCGGAATGGCTCGCCCGTGGCGCGTCGGCAGCCGCCTCGAGCGCGCGCAGCACGTCCTCGGCGGGGGTCGGCCGCGGCGCCGGCGGCGGCGGGGGCGGCGGCGGCGCGTCGGCGAGGCCGCTGAACAGGTCGCCGAAATCGGTGTCGGCGGACGGGAGCGGCACCAGCTTCGGGCTCGAGCTGCGCGCCGAGGTGCGCACCGAGCCGATGCGGACGTTCACCGGCCGCCGCGACAGCGCCGGTCCGAGCGCCAGGAACTCGCCGCGCTGGAGGTCGCGAATCGCCTCGGCCTGGCGGCGCTCCATTCCGAGCAGGTCGGCGGCGCGAGCCATGTCGATGTCGAGGAAGGTGCGGCCCATCAGGAAGTTCGAGGCTTCGGCGGCGACGTTCTTGGCGAGCTTGGCGAGGCGCTGGGTGGCGATGATCCCGGCGAGGCCGCGCTTGCGGCCGCGGCACATCAGATTGGTCATCGCGCCGAGCGACAGCCGCCGCGCCTCGTCGCTGACCTCGCCCGCCGCCGCCGGGGCGAAGACCTGCGCCTCGTCGACCACGACCAGCGCCGGATACCATTGGTCGCGCGGCGCATCGAACAGGGCATTGAGAAAGGTCGCGGCGCAGCGCATCTGCGCGTCCATTTCCAGCCCCTCGAGGCTGAGCACGCAGGAGGCGCGATGCTCGCGCACCCGCGCCGCCATCTTGGCGATCTCGTTGTGGCTGTAGTCGGCGGCGTCGATCGGCAAATGGCCGAACTCGTCCAGCGAGACGAAATCGCCTTCCGGATCGATGACGATCTGCTGGACGACTCCGGCGCTCTCCTCGAGCAGGCGGCGCAGCAGGTGCGACTTGCCCGAGCCGCTGTTGCCCTGGACGAGCAGGCGGGTGGCGAGCAGCTCCTCGAGGTCCATCGTCACCGCCGCCCCGCCGGCCCCCGCCCCCATTTCGATCATCACCGACATGGTGCGCTCTTGGACGAGCCGCGCGCGCCCGACAAGCTCGGGAGTCTGCTTGCACTTCAGTCGCTTGGCCGCTGATGCAGGCCGGCCACGGGAACCCGACGATTCGTCGCCGCGTTGCTTCTGCGTAACGACGTACCAGGAGTGACGACATGTCCGACGACAAGAACAATCGTGGCGGCCAGGACCGTGCCCGGGTTTCGGGCGGCGAGACCTACGAGGTCGATTATTTCGCCCGCAAGCATGGCCTCAGCCGCGAGCAGGCCGAGCAACTGATCCGGGAGCACGGCAACAGCCGCGAGGTGCTGGATCGCGAGGCGGAGAAGATGAAGACGAGCGCATGAGTCGGAGGCTCCCCTCTCCCCTTGAGGGGAGAGGGCTAGGAGAGGGGAAGTGCGGCGTAGGGCGCAGCCTCATCGCAAAGGCACTCCCTGCGACTCCCCCTCTCCCGGCCTCTCCCCTGAAGGGGAGAGGGGGCGTTGCCTATCCCGCCTGCCAGACCCGCACCGCATCGACCGGCGCGACCAGCATCAGCACGTTGAGCGTCAGATTGTCGCGCACCATCAGCAGCGCCAGCAGCTCGAACGCGAGGGCGAGGACGATCGTCGCCCAGACCGGCAGCCGCCGCGCCACCGCCCAGCCGAGGGTCATCCAGCCGATGTCGGCGACCGAGTTGAGCACGCTGTCGCCATTGTAGCCGAGCGCCATCGTCGCCTGGCGGTAGCGGTCGATGATCCACTGGCTGTTCTCGAGCAGCTCCCAGCCGGCCTCGATCGACACGGCGGCGAGCAGCCGGTCGCCGGGCGGGTTGCGGCGCAGGAAGGCCCAGCCGAGCGCGTAGAACAGGAAGCCGTGAATGATGTGGCTGAACGTATACCAGTCGGCGAGATGCTGGCTGTTGTCGGGACCCTGGACCGCGCCGACCCACATTTTCACCGTGCCGCAGGTACAGATCGGCGGCCGGCCCATCCACAGCAGGATCGCGGCGGTCGCCGCCACCATCGCCAGCGCGAGGAACCAGTAGCGACGCGGGACCACGGGGATCACGCGGCGAGCATCCCGCGCAGCGTCTCGACGGTGCGCCAGTTGCGCGCCGTCCAAACGCCCTTGGCGGGCGCGGCGCCGAGCTTCGAGCGGCCGGCGCCGCTGCCGAACCAGATCCACAATGCCTCGCCGCGCCGCTCGACCTTTTCGTCCGCCGCCGCCTTGGCGCGCAAGGCATCGACCGCGGCGTCGCTCGCCGGCTGCTTGCCGATCGTCATCATCACGAAGTTCGGAGTCTCCGCGCTTTCCTTCGGGAACGGATTGGCCGCGGCGAGCGCCGCCCAGTCCGCGGCGCTGCGCACGATCACGTCGACCGGAAAGCCGAACTCGGCCGCGATCGCCTCTTCGAGCCGCGCCTCGAGCGCCTCCGTCGTCGCGTCGGCGGAAAAGACCAGGTTGCCGCTGGCGACGTAGGTGGCCACGTCGGCGAGGCCGATCCGCGCCGCCACCGCCTTCAGCTGCGCCATCGGCAGCTTGCGATGGCCGCCGACATTGATCCCTCGAAGCAGCGCTACGTATTTTCTCATAGCCCATCGTGCTTGACGTATCCGCGTCTGCCAAGCCATTGGCGGCCATGGCGACGGTCAATCCCCTCAAGAGGCGCGGGCTCCTCTTCGTACTTTCCAGCCCGAGCGGTGCCGGCAAATCGACGATCGCGCGGATGATCCTCGAGAGCGACGACGGCATCGGCCTCTCGGTCTCGGCAACCACGCGGCCGATCCGGCCCGGCGAGGTGGACGGCGTCGACTATCATTTCGTCTCGAACGAAGAGTTCGACCAGCTTGTCGCCGATGGCCGCTTCCTCGAATGGGCGAACGTCTTCGGGCACCGCTACGGCACGCTGAAGAGCGAGGTGGTGAAGCAGATCGAGAACGGGCGCGACGTGCTGCTCGACATCGACTGGCAGGGCACCCAGCAATTGAAGCAGGTCGATCCCGATATCGTCCGCGTCTTCATCCTGCCGCCCTCCATGCAGGAGCTCGACCGGCGGCTGCGCACCCGCAACACCGACAGCGACGAGGTGATCGAGCGGCGCATGTCGCGCGCCGCGGTCGAGATCAGCCACTGGGCCGAATATGACTATGTCTTCATCAACGACGATGCCGAGCATTGCCGCAAGCTCGTCCACACCGTGCTGAAGGCCGAGCGGCTGAAGGCGACGCGCCGCATCTTCCTCCACGATTTCGTGCGCACGCTGATCGGCTGACGATCACGCGGACGGTACCCGCTCCGCTTCATCTGCGTTATCGTCCGCTCGACAGGGAGGACGAACCTCCCGGGACAGGGAGGACAACATGATCCGGGTGATCATCGGGGCGGTGCCGGCGGCGCTCGCCATGTTCGTGATCGGCTTCATCTTCTTCGCGAGCGGGCTGCAGAACATCGCCAGCCGCAACCTCGACGACATGCAGGCGGCGGCGGTCCAGCAATCGCTGGCGGCGAACCTGCACGGCACCGGCACCTATGTCATCCCCAATCCGGAAGGCTCGTCGGCCCAGACGGTGATGTACGGCAAGGGCCCGGTCGCCACCGTCCACTACAACAGCCACGGCTATCCGGCGATGGACGCCGGCGCGCTGCTCGGCGGACTGTTCCTCGACTTCATCGTCGCCCTGCTGATCGGCGCGGCGCTGATCGGCATCGACCGACGCGTCCCCGATTTCGGCTCGCGGGCGCGGGTGGTGGCGATCATCGCCGTCGCCGCCTCCGCCTTCATGCACCTCGGCGAGCCGATCTATTATCATCACGACTGGCCGCACTTCATCTATCTGTTCATCGCCGACGCAGCCGCGCTGATCGCCGCCGGGCTGATCATCGCCCGCTGGTTCCTGCCCACCCCGGCACGCGAGCACAGCGCCGCGCTGCATGCGGAGACGCGGGACGCGGCGTAAGGGAAGTAGTCCTCCCCCCAATCACAGAACCTCCCCTCCCCTTGGGGAGGGGCTAGGGGTGGGGCAGCACCGAGGCCCCCCTCGATGGGGGCCGAGGGGCTCATTGGCGTCTTCGCGGGCATCGAGCCCGCTCAGCCGCCACCCACCCCTCTATCCCCTCCCTCCAGGGAGGGGAGGCTTCTTGGAGCTCGTCCCTACAGCAGCGTCAAAAACCGGTACGCCGCCTCGAAGTCCTTGCGCCGCGCCTCGAGCGCCGCGGCGGCGAGCGCGTCCTCGCCCCATTGCTCGGCCTGCCAGGCCTCGTCGAGCGACGCGGCGGCCCAGGCCCGGTCGAGCCCGATCTCGCCTTCGGCCAAGGCAAGCGCGATCACCAGCGAGCCGGAGATGGTGACCAGCGGCGAGAGGGCGGCGAGGCGGAACGGGTCGCGCGAGGAGACGGCGTGGGCGAGGCGCTCGACCGTCTCGCTCGGCTGCGGCCGGTGGATGATCCCGGTCGCAACCTGGAAATCGACGTCGTATCGCCGCCGCGCCCAGCCGAGCAAAGGCTCCCATTGCTCCGCTTGGCGGGTGACCAGCGGCTGGGGCGTGTCGGCGCGGTAGCAGAGCAGGTCGGTCTCGCCATAAGCGGCGAGGCCGGCGGCAAAGGCGGCCGGATCGGGGGCGACGCGATCGATCGCGGCATTGGCGAGGCCGGTGAGCGGCATGGCTCGCGGATCGATCTCCTCGCCCTGCCCATTCCATTCGCCGGCGATCGCCTCGGCCAGCTCCTCGGTCGGCACCGCGAGCGGCGCCCGCGCCGGCGTCTTCACCGCGCGGCCGTCGAGCAGGATGGCGACCCCGCCGACGGCGGGGACGGCGGCGGCCTGCTTGTAGAAGCGCTTCATTGCTCGGGCGGCGTGCGCCAGCGGCGGGCGAGATATTTGGGCGCGAGGAAGCTCGCCACCACCCCGGCCAGCGCGATCGGCATGCCGATCGCGATCGAGCCGCCGTCCACCACCAGGTCCGAATAGGCGATCGCCAGGCCGAGCAGGGCGACGGCGGTTCCGGCGATGCCGGCAAGGTTGATCAGGATGAAGCGGTTGCGCCAGAGGGAGTCCGGATCTCGGGTGGTCATGCGTCTGCCTTCATCAGCGTGGCGATATCCGCGGGCGTGACGGCGATGAAATCCGCCCCGGCGGCGAGAAGTTCCTGCGGATCATGGTAGCCCCAGGCGACGCCGACCGCGGTGACTCCGGCCGCCTTGGCCATGATCATGTCGTAGGTCGTGTCGCCGATCATCATGCTCGCCGCGGCATCGGCGCCGGCGTCGCCGAGCGCGGCCTCGATCATCGACGGGTGCGGCTTGGACGGATGGCGATCGGCCGTCTGCAGGGTGCAGAAATGGGCGGACAGGCCGTGATGGGCGAGGCAGAGGCCGAGGCCGCGATCCGACTTGCCGGTGGCGACGCCGAGCAGCCAGCCGTCCGCCTCCAGCGTCCCGAGCAGCTCAGGGATGCCGTCGTAGAGCGGCTCCTCGACCAGGCCGCGGCCGCGAAGGCCGTGGAAAGCCTTTTTGTAGCGCTCGGCGAGGCTGCGATGGATCGCCTCCTCGGCTTCGGGGAGCAGGGTCGCCATCGCTTCCGCGAGGCTGAGCCCGACCACGCGCCGGGTCCGCTCGCGCGGCGGCGCGGCAAGGCCCGCCTCGACGAAGCATTGCTCCATGGCCAGGCAGATGCTGGCCTGCCCGTCGACCAAAGTGCCGTCGCAGTCGAAGATCGCGAGCCGGTTCACGCCGCCTGCCCGGGAGTCGCAGCGGCGACCTCGATCCCGCCCTGCCGCACCATCGCTGCGATCGCGTGCTCGCCGGCACCGGCGAGCGCATCGGCGAGGCGGGCGCGCACCTCGGCCGGCTTGTCCTGGTCGAGCTTGGCCGTACCGCGCCAGGCGGTCACGTCCATCTCGAAACCGGTGATGCCCTTCAACAGTCCCGCGATCAGCGCCGGCTCCGCCTGCGCCGTCGTCCAGGGCGCCTTGGGCGCGAGCCGCGCCTCGAACTCGGCGGAGAGATCGTCGAGCATGCGCACCAGCGCCTCGGTGTCGAGCGGCCGGACCGTCCCGTTTAGTTCGACCGCGACATAGGACCAGGTCGGTACCCGCCCGGCCAGGCCGTACCAGTCGGGGCTGACGTAGGCGTGCGGCCCCTCGATCACGACCAAGGCCTCGGTGCCGGCGAGAAGACTGTCGTGCACCGCATTGCCGCGCGAGACGTGGAAGCGCAGCCGCTCCCCCTCCAGCAGCAGCGGGACGTGGACGGCGCGCAGCCCCGCCTCGGTCTGCACGACGAGCGTGCCGAAGCCGATCTGCCGCACGAGCGCCGCCATCGCCGCACGATCGCCGATGTGGAACTTGCGGTTGGGGTGCATCAGCCGCGACCCCTGCCCCGGCCGCCGCCGGCGCGATCGCCGCCGCTCCCGCCGCCACGGCTGCGGCGTTCGCCCTTGCGCTCCTTGCGCCGCGACTTGGCGGCGGCGGTGGCCGCCTTGCGCTTGCCTTCCGCGGTGTCGGCGAACTTGATCTCGTCCAGAGGCAGATCGCCGTCGGCGGGATCGAAGCCGAGATAGGCCATGCTCTCGGCAAAATGCTCGGGCAGCTCGGCGGTGACGTCGATCTGGCCGCCGTCCGGATGATCGATCCGGAGCCGCCGGGCGTGAAGATGGAGCTTGCGGCTGATCGATCCGGTCAGGAAGGCGTCCTGCCCGCCATATTTGCCGTCGCCGACGATCGGATGGCCGATCGCCGCCATGTGGACGCGGAGCTGGTGGGTGCGGCCGGTCAGCGGCTGCAGCTCGACCCAGGCGGCGCTGTTGCCGGCCCGCTCGATCACCCGGTAACGGGTGCGGGCGGCGAGGCCTTCTTCCTCGTCGACATACATCTTCTCGCCGCCGGTGCCCGGCTGCTTGCCGATCGGCAGATCGATATAGCCGTCCTTGATGTCGGGCATGCCGACGACCAGCGCCCAATAGACCTTGCGCGCCGTGCGGCCGGAGAAGGACTTGGAGAAGAAGCCCGCCGCCCGGGCGGTCCGCGCCAGCAGCAGCACGCCCGACGTGTCCTTGTCGAGGCGATGGACCAGCTTCGGCCGGTTCCCCGCCTCGTCGGCGAGGCCGTCGAGCAGACCGTCGAGATGAATGTGGGTCTTGGTCCCCCCTTGAGTCGCGAGACCCGGGGGCTTGTTGACGACGAAGGCGGCGGGGTCGCGATGGATGACGATCTCGTTGACGAAGGCGATCTCGTCCTCGCTGAGCGCCGGACGGATGACCTTCGGCCTCGGCGCAGAGGCGGCGACCGGCGTCGCCTCGGGGGGCGGGACGCGGATCACCTGCCCGGCCTCGATCCGGTCCCCGGGGGTCGCGCGCTTGCCGTCGACGCGCAGCTGCCCGGTCCGGGCCCAGCGCGAGACGAGATTGAAGCTCGCGTCGGGCAGGTTGCGCTTGAACCAGCGATCGAGGCGGATGCCGTCGTCGTCGGGCGAGACGGTGAATTGGCGAATGGCCTTGTCGCTCATGCCGCGGCCCTCGTCAGCGCGAAGCCGCCGGCGGCGAGCGCCAGGCCGGCCAGGACGGACCCGGCGGCATAGGCAAATGCCGGGCCGACCAGCCCGCGCTCGAGCATCACCACCAGCTCGAGGCTGAAGGCGGAGAAGGTGGTGAAACCGCCGAGCCCGCCGACCGCGAGCAGAAGCCAGAGCGGCCGGTCGGCGCCGGCATGGGGCATTCCCTCGCGCAGCAGCAGGCCGGCGAGCAGGCCGATGGCGAGGCTGCCGACAAGGTTCACGATCAGCGTTCCCCAGGGAAAGCCGGGGCCGAACGCCTGCGCCGTCCAGCGTCCCACGCCGAAGCGCAGGCCGGCACCGGCCGCGCCGCCGATCATGACGAGAAAGAGATTGGGCATGGCGCGCGATGTAGCGATGGAGGGGCGCGAGCGCCAGTGCAGAGGCGGGAGACAAGGCAATGCACTCCCGGATATTGCCGGGGCTCGCAGGCCTGAAGCCCCTCCCCTCGATGGGGAGGGGTTGGGGAGGGGTGGCCTCTCCGCAGACGCACCGCAGTTCATCGACTCCACCCCCACCCCACCATCGGCCCGGATCCAAAGGACGATACGGGGCATCGTCCGCCGGGCCGATCCCATCCAGGGGGAGGGCTCTTGGCCGCGATCGCCAATGGCTCCGAGCGGCTTCACCCTGTGATCGGCCATCCGCCTTGCTCCTGCCGCATTCCGCCCGGACCTTCCCGCACGGGCAGAGGGAGACGCGTGGATGCAGGCAGCCTTGCTGATGATGCTTCAGGCGAGCGCGACCCCGCCCTTGCCGTCCGACTTCGATCTTGCGAGGCTGCCCGAGCCGCGCCCCGACCTCTCCGCCGCCTTGCGCTGCCCGCCCGACAGGGGAGACGAGATCGTCGTCTGCGGCCGCCGGCCGAAGGGCGAGGATTATCCGATCGATCGGAAAGCGGATTATGCCGCCAAGCCAATCCGCGCGGAGAAGGATCTCGGCGGCGGCGCGACCGGCGGCATCTATGTCGACTCCGTCGCCATGCCGGGCGGCCAGATCAGCAAGCGGATCACCGTGGGCGTGAAGGTGGCGTTCTGAGCCGCTTCCCGCGCAGCACGGCGTGGATTAACCTGCCGTCGAACCGGGGAGGACAGAGGATGAAATATGCAGCCGCAGCCCTGATGCTCGCGATCGCCGGCACGGCCCAAGCGGAGGTCGTCTCCTCGGCGCCGGGCGGCTTCGAGGTGCGCAGCGTCAAGGTGGTGAAGGGTACGCCCGAGCAGGTGTGGACCACGATCGCAAAGATCGGCGACTGGTGGGATCCGGCGCACAGCTATTCCGGCAAGGCCGCCAATCTGAGCCTGTCGCTCGAAACCGGCGCCTGCTTCTGCGAAGCCATTCCCGCCGGCACGCAGGCCGGCAATGGCGGCGCCACGGCGGCGGCCGGCATGGTGATCCACGGCCGCGTGCTGATGGCGATGCCCTATCAGACGGTCACGCTCGATTCCGCCCTCGGCCCGATCCTCGACGAAGGCGCGACCGGACGCCTGAAATGGACGCTGAAGCCGGTCGCCGGCGGCACCGAGGTCACCCAGAGCTATGTGGTCGGCGGCTACATCCGCGGCGGCGGCGATAAGCTCGCGCCGATCGTCGACATGGTGCTCGGGCAGGCGCTGACACGGCTGCAGGCCCATCTCGCTCGATGAGAGCGCTACCATAGCCCCTTGCGCCGAAGGGGCTGTTCCGCCCACCATCGCCGAAACCAGCAAGAGGGGAAGAATGGCTAGCACCGCCGCCGACGAGCACGACCTGCGCCAGAGCGAGAGACTGGTGATCACGGCCTCCTCGCTGGGGACCGTGTTCGAATGGTATGATTTCTACCTCTACGGCCTGCTCGCCACGATCATCTCCGCCCAGTTCTTCTCGGGCGTCAACGAGACCACCGCCTTCATCTTCGCTCTCGCCGCCTTCGCGGCGGGCTTCGCGGTGCGGCCGTTCGGCGCGATCCTGTTCGGCCGAATCGGCGACCTCGTCGGGCGCAAGAACACCTTCCTCGTCACCATGGGTATCATGGGCCTGTCGACCTTCGCGGTCGGCCTGCTTCCGAGCTACGCCTCGATCGGCGTCGCCGCGCCGGTCGCGCTCGTCCTGCTCCGCCTGCTCCAGGGCCTGGCGCTGGGCGGCGAATATGGCGGCGCGGCGACCTATGTCGCCGAGCACGCACCGGACGGGAAGCGCGGCCTCTACACCAGCTTCATCCAGACGACGGCGACGCTCGGCCTGTTCGCGGCCTTGCTCGTCGTGATCGGCTTCCGCTCGGCGCTGGGAGAGGCGGCGTTCGCCGACTGGGGCTGGCGCCTGCCGTTCATCGTCTCGATCGTGCTGCTCGGAGTCTCGATGTGGATCCGGATGAAGCTCAACGAGAGCCCGGTGTTCCGCAAGATGAAGGAGGAGGGTAAGACCTCGAAGGCGCCGCTGACCGAGGCGTTCGCGCGCTGGGGCAACCTCAAGATCGTGCTGATCGCCCTCTTCGGCGCCGTCGCCGGCCAGGCGGTGGTCTGGTACACCGGCCAGTTCTACGCCCTGTTCTTCCTCGAGAAGTCGCTGCGCGTCGACGGCGCCACCGCCAACATCATGATCGCGATTGCGCTCGCCATCGCCACCCCCGCCTTCGTCTTCTTCGGCTGGCTGTCCGACCGGATCGGCCGCAAGAAGATCATTCTCGTCGGCTGCGCGCTCGCCGCCCTCACCTATTTCCCTCTGTTTCAGGGCCTGTCGCGCGCGGCCAATCCGGCTCTCTATCAGGCGCAGGCGACCTCGCCGGTCACGGTGACGGCCGATCCGGACGAATGCTCGGTCCAGTTCGATCCGATCGGCCGCAACAAGTTCGATCGCACCGGCTGCGACATCGCCAAGTCGTTCCTGGCCAAGTCCGGCATCTCCTATACGAATGTCGAGGCGGCTGCGGGCGCACCCGCCGCGGTCCGGATCGGGGACATCCCCATTCCGCCGGTCGACGTGCGCAGTCTCGACGAGGCGGGTCGTGCCGCCGCGATCAAGACGTTCCAGGACCAGGCAAAGATCGCCCTCGCCGCCGCCGGCTATCCGGACAAGGCCGATCCGGCGGCGATCAACAAGCCGCTCGCCATCCTGATCCTCACCGTGCTCGTCCTCTACGTGACGATGGTCTACGGCCCGATCGCCGCTTTGCTCGTCGAGCTCTTCCCGACCCGGATCCGCTACACCTCGATGTCGCTGCCCTACCATATCGGCAACGGCTGGTTCGGCGGCTTCCTTCCGACCACCGCCTTCGCGATGGTCGCCGCCACCGGGGACATCTATTACGGTCTCTGGTACCCGATCGTCGTGGCCGCCCTCACCGTGGTGATCGGGCTGGTGCTGCTGCCGGAAACCTTCAGGAGAAGGCTGGAGGATTGAGACACCCCTCTCCTCCCCTGCGAGGGGAGGGACCGCGCGTAGCGCGGTGGTGGGGTGTCAGCGTCATCATCGAGGCCGCGTCCGTGGCGGCGCTGATACCCCTCCGTCAGGCTTCGCCTGCCACCTCCCCTTCCAGGGGAGGAGCTCTCACCGACCCCGGGGTGCGCCCTTGGGTTTGTACGGCTTGGCCTTGTGCCGCGCGGGCGGCGGGCCCTGGCGCTTGTTCTGGCGGGCCATGTCGCGCGGCGTGCCCTGCATCGGCTCGATCAGGATCGCGCCCTCGCCGTCCGGGTCGCCGCCCGCGGTGCGCTTGACCGCGGCCATGAAGCGGCCGGCGGCGGCGCGCGGGATCTCGAAGGCGGTCTCGTTCGGGGCGATGCGGATCGCACCGATCTCGTTGCGGGTGATGTGGCCGCGGCGGCAGAGCAGGGGCAGCAACCAGCGCGGATCGGCATTGTGGCGGCGGCCGACGTCCATGTGGAACCACACGGTGTCCTCGAAGCCCTGCCGGTGGCCTTGCTGCCGCTGGTCGCCTCCGTCCTGCTGGTCGGCGAGCTCCTCGGGCGCCGGCATGCGCGCGCGATGGGCGCGGACCAGAGCGACGGCGATGTCCTCGGCGCTCTTCTCGGCGAGCAATTTGCGCGCGACCTCGAGATCCTCCTCGTCGGCCTCGACCGGCTGCAGCAGGGCCTCGAGCAGGCGGGCGCGATCGTTCTTGCGGATGTCCTCCGGCGTCGGCGGCTGGATCCACTCGGCGGCGATCTTTGCCCCGCGCAGCATCATGTCGACCCGTTTGCGGCGCTGGTAGGGAACGAGCAGCACCGCCGTCCCCTTCTTGCCGGCGCGGCCGGTGCGACCCGAGCGGTGCTGGAGCGTCTCGGCGTCGCGCGGCAGCTCGACGTGGATGACCAGGCTCAGCGTCGGCAGATCGATGCCGCGGGCGGCGACGTCGGTCGCGACGCAGACGCGGGCGCGGCGGTCGCGCAGCGCCTGCAGCGCGTGGTTGCGCTCGCTCTGGCTGTGCTCGCCGGACAGAGCGACCGCATCGAAGCCGCGCTCGATCAGGCTGGCGTGGAGGCGGCGGACGTTGTCGCGGGTCGCGCAGAACAGCATCGCCGATTCCGCCTCGTGGAAGCGGAGCAGGTTGACGACGGCGTTCTCGATGTCGTTCGGCGCGACGGTCACCGCCTGATAGGCGATGTCGCCATGGCCGCGATCCTCGCCGACCGTGGAGATGCGCAGAGCATCCTTCTGGTAGCGCTTGGCCAGCGCGACGATCGGCTTGGGCATCGTCGCCGAGAACAGCAAGGTGCGCCGGCCTTCGGGAGTCGCGTCGAGGATCTCCTCGAGGTCCTCGCGGAAGCCCATGTCGAGCATCTCGTCCGCCTCGTCGAGGACGGCGACGCGAAGCTGGGAGAGATCGAGCGCGCCGCGCTCGAGATGGTCGCGCAGGCGCCCCGGCGTGCCGACGACGATGTGCGCGCCCTGCTGCAGGTTGCGGCGTTCCTTGGACGGATCCATGCCGCCGACGCAGGTCGCGATCCGCGCGCCGGCCTTGCCGTAGAGCCAGATCAGCTCGCGGCTGACCTGGAGGGCGAGCTCGCGGGTGGGCGCGATGACCAGGGCGAGCGGCTCCCGCAGGAAGGGGAGCGCGCCGCTCGCCTCGAGCAATTGAGTCGCCATGGCGAGGCCGAAGGCGACCGTCTTGCCGGAGCCGGTCTGGGCGGAGACGATGAGGTCGCGACCCTCAGCATCGGCTTCGAGGACGGCGGCCTGGACGGGCGTGGGGGCGGAATAACCGCGCGCGGAAAGGGCTTCCGCGAGAAGCGGGGGCAATTGGCTGAAGGGCATGGGAATCCAGATGGGGGGCCGGCCCGGTACGGGCAAGGCTTTGCCGGGCCCCTTAGCCGCTCGCGCGGCAGGCGTCCACCCAGCGCGCCGAGACGATCGCGGCGAGCCGCTCCGGAGACACTTCCACCGAGCTGTTGAGCGAGCCGGCGGCCGGATAGACGGTCTCGAAGTCTCGCAGCGAGACGTCGCAATAGATCGGCAGCGGCGTCGACAGGCCGAACGGACAGACGCCGCCCACCGGATGGCTGGTGAGGTCCAGCGTCTCCTCAGCGCCGAGCATCCGCGGACGCCCGCCGAAGGCCGCCTTCGCCTTCTGGTTGTCGAGCCGCGCATCGCCCCGCGCGACGAGAAGGAAGGTCTCGCCTCCGGCTCGGACCGCCAGGGTCTTGGCGATTCGCCCGGGCTCGACGCCGAGCGCATCGGCCGCCTCCAGCACGGTGGCGGTGCTCGCCTCGGTTTCGATGATCGGCAGATCGGGCGCGTAGGCGGAGAGCCACGCGCGAACGGATTCGAGGCTCAACTCAGTCCCCCAGAAGATGCAAGGCGATGGTCCGGCGGTGCGGCCGGCGGCGGTGCTCGAACAGATAGATGCCCTGCCAGGTGCCGAGCGCCAGCCGGCCGTCGATCAGCGGGATTGCGAGCTGAACGGCCGTCAGCGCGGCGCGAAGGTGCGCGGGCATGTCGTCCGGCCCTTCGTCGTCATGGGCATAGTCGCCGCCTTCGGGCGCGATCCGCGCGAAGTAACGCTCGAGATCGGCGCGCGCGTCGGGAGCCGCATTCTCCTGGACCAGCAGCGACGCCGAGGTGTGGCGGCAGAACAGGGTGAGGAGCCCCTCGCGCATCCCCTGCCCGCCTGCCCAGCCCGCCACCTCGCGGGTGATCTCCCGGAGGCCCTGGCGCTCGGTCGGGACCTCGAGAAGGGTGGTTGCCTGGCGCATCGCGCGGGCTTAGAGCGTCGCGTGCGAATGCGCCACCGCGAACCCACCTTTTCGCCTGTCACCAGCGTTGACAGAGGCGCGTGCGCATCCTATCTGCGGCCCATCCCGATAACCGGTCATCCGGCGGCGCTTCTGCGCGCGTCGGCTTTCCTCGTTTCGGGAGACGTAACGAAGCGCTGAGATGGGGCGGTCAGCCAGCCGCCCTGTGGAGCAGGAGAAACTATCACATGGCACGTATTGCGGGTGTCAACATCCCGACCAACAAGCGCGTCGAGATCGCGCTGACCTACATCCACGGCATTGGTCGCACCAAGGCCAAGGAGATCACCACCAAGCTCGGCATCGCGCCAGAGCGCCGCGTGCAGGACCTTTCCGACCAGGAAGTGCTCCAGATCCGCGAGACGATCGACGCCGACTTCACCGTCGAGGGCGATCTTCGCCGCGAGGTGGCGATGAACATCAAGCGGCTGATGGACCTCGCGTCCTATCGCGGCCTGCGCCATCGCAAGGGTCTGCCGGTCCGCGGCCAGCGCACGCACACCAATGCGCGCACCCGCAAGGGCAAGGCCAAGCCGATCGCCGGCAAGAAGAAGTAATTCGTCCGGGGGACGAATTGCTCCGCCGGAGGCACCTTCGGGGCCCGATCGGCGCAACAGATTTGGTAGGATAAAGAGATCATGGCACGCGAACCTCAGCGCCTTCGTCGGCGCGAGCGCAAGAACATCACCGCCGGCGTCGCCCACGTGAACGCCAGCTTCAACAACACGATGATCACGATCACCGATGCGCAGGGCAATGCGATTGCCTGGTCGTCGGCGGGCATGATGGGCTTCAAGGGCAGCCGCAAGTCGACCCCGTACGCCGCCCAGGTCGCCGCCGAGGACGCCGGCAAGAAGGCCGCCGAGCATGGCGTGCGCACCCTCGAAGTCGAGGTGAAGGGTCCGGGCTCGGGCCGCGAGAGCGCGCTGCGCGCGCTCCAGGCGGTCGGCTTCACCATCACCTCGATCCGTGACGTGACCCCGATCCCGCACAACGGCGTGCGCCCGTCCAAGCGCCGCCGCGTGTAACGATTTGAGTCGGGGCGCTTCCGGGCGCCCCGCCTTTTCTATCCCGGGCCCGTCCCCCACGGTCCCGTTGCATCCAAGGGAAGATCATGGCCGTCAACGCTAAGAACTGGCAGGAAATGAAGAAGCCCAACGCTCTCGAGAAGCGCGCCGCCGGCGACGCGCGCCGCAAGGCGACGTTCGTCGCCGAGCCGCTCGAGCGCGGTTTCGGCCTGACGCTCGGCAACTCGCTGCGCCGCGTCCTCCTCTCCTCGCTCCAGGGTGCGGCCGTCACCTCGATCCGCATCGAGGGCGTGCTGCATGAATTTTCGAGCCTCACCGGCGTGCGCGAGGACATCACCGACCTCGTGCTCAACGTGAAGCAGGTCGCGCTCCGCATGGAGGGCGATCAGCCGCGCCGCCTGCAGCTCTCCGCCACCGGCCCGGGCGAAGTCACCGCCGGCCAGATCGCGACCAGCGGCGACATCGAGGTGATGAACAAGGACCTCGTCCTCTGCCACCTCGACGAGGGCGCGACGCTCAACATGGAGCTGACCGCCGAAGCCGGAAAGGGCTATGTCCCGGCCGCGTCGAACCGCCCGGTCGACGCGCCGATCGGCCTGATCCCGATCGACGCGCTGTACAGCCCGGTCCGCCAGGTCAGCTACAAGGTCGAGAACACCCGCGTCGGGCAGGAGCTCGATTATGACAAGCTGACGATCACCGTCGAGACCGACGGCACGATCACCCCGGACGACGCGCTCGCCTACGCCGCGCGCATCCTCCAGGACCAGCTGCAGCTCTTCGTCCACTTCGACGAGGGCCTGACCATGACCAGCGTGCCGACCGGCGTCGCTGCCGTCGCGGCGGGCGAGAGCGAGGCGGACGCCAACCAGCTCAACCGCTACCTGCTCAAGAAGGTGGACGAGCTCGAGCTGTCGGTCCGTTCGGCCAACTGCCTGAAGAACGACAACATCATCTACATCGGCGACCTCGTCCAGAAGACCGAGGCCGAGATGCTCCGCACGCCGAATTTCGGCCGCAAGAGCCTCAACGAGATCAAGGAAGTCCTGTCTTCCATGGGTCTCCGCCTCGGCATGGACATCCCCGGCTGGCCGCCGGAGAACATCGAAGAGATGGCCAAGAAGCTGGAACAAGAGCTCATGGGTTGAGCCAGCGGCTCAAGCCATTCGATCTTCCGAAAGGGTCGCCGAAAGGCGGCCCTTTTTCTTGGCCATCCGAGAAGATCGAAGGCAGCCAGCCGGAGGCTGGACGTCGGAGAGCGAGCGTCCGCGCAGGCGTGCGGGGCACGGCTGCGCAGCGAGCCGCCGCAGGCGGGAAGAGATGGCCAAGAAGCTCTAGCAGGAGCTGATGGGCTGAACCCTCGGGTCGACGATCGATCTTTCCGGAAAGGCCGCCGCGAGGCGGCCCTTCTTTTTGGGCCCGACGCCGGGATGTCCGCGCGCCGGCGATGCTCTTCCCTTGACTCCAGCCTCGGTTTCGGGTTGAGGAGCGCACGACAGGCGGGGCCGTGGCTCCGCCTTTTCGCTTGCGCCGCAGGCCTTGCGACAAGGGGTCTGGGCAGTCCCCCATGCGACTGCCCGGCCGGGATTACCTGATACGGACCCCGGACGAACGAAGAAGGAAGTCACCATGCGCCATCGCGTTGCCGGACGTAAGCTCCAGCGCACCTCCAGCCACCGCGCCGCCCTGTTCCGGAACATGGCCGCCGCGCTGATCAAGCACGAGCAGATCACCACCACCGTCGCCAAGGCGAAGGAGCTTCGTCCCTATGTCGAGAAGCTGATCACGCTCGCCAAGAAGGGCGGCCTTTCCAACCGCCGCCTGGCTCATGCCCGCCTCCTCGACGACGCCCAGCTGGTCAAGCTGTTCGACACGCTCGCGCCGCGCTACGCCGAGCGCAACGGCGGCTACACCCGCGTGATCAAGGCCGGCATCCGCGCCTCCGACGCGGCGCCGATGGCGATCATCGAGCTGGTCGATCGCGACGTCTCGGCCAAGGGTCAGGATTCGGGCCCGGTCGCCGGCGCCGACGAGTTCGACGAAGCCGCCTGATCGATATCGGGCCGAGGCGACGCTTCGGCTGGCAGGTAGAAAGAAGGGGCTCCGCATCGCGGGGCCCCTTCTCTTTTGGGCAGAATGCAGCGCCCGAAGCGCTCAGCTGCCGCCGCCCAGGCGGCGGACCTGCTGGCGCAGATAGACTTCGTCGAAATTCGCGCCGGACGCACCGCGCAGCTCATCCATCATCTGCTGCTGCATCGGCATCAGATCGGGGGTCGGCGGGGTGCCGGCCGCGATCGCGGCGGCGGCGAGCTGCGCCGTCGTCTGCTGATGGTGCTGGACCAGCATCTGGGCGAACTGACGGACGTCCGCGCGCTGCGCCTGGCTTTGCGCGAGCTGCGAGGACTGGATCTCGAACAGGTCGCTCGCGGCAGCCATCTCGACATAGGCGCCGCGCTGGGTGGGAGTCATGTCACCCGAGGCCATTGCGGCGTCGGCTTGCATGTCGGCTTCCGTCGAGGCGCAGGCGGCCAGGGCGAGCGAGCCGGCGGCAGCGAGCAACAGGGTGCGGATCATAGAGTGGTCTCCTGGGGCAGTCATCTGGCGACGCATTGGCAACAGGGGCCGGCGGGCCGAGTTCCTTGGCCAGGCAAACCTTTGATCTACATCATGAAGATTCCGCCCGGAGGTGCAGGGGGACGGGAAACGTGAGGCAGCCGCCGGATCGATCGACGGGCCGAGAGTAGGGCAGGTGACATGTCACCGACGGGTGACAGAAGCTCGCCGGATGATCGGTGCCGCGACATCGGGCTCAGGCCCCGCCGATGCCCTCGATCACCTTGCCGGTGCCGTTGCACACCGGACACGGGGTGCCGTCATGCTCACCGGTTCCGTTGCAATGCCGGCAGAGATTCTCGCCTGTGCCGGGCGTTCCGGGCGCGGCTTCGTCGCCGGGTGCGGGTGGTTCGCTGCTCATGCGCGAGGACCGGTGCGAGTGCGGCGCGGTTCCGTCCCGGAACCGTCTCCGGCATGGACGGGTTACCGAGTGATGATCCGCATTCCGGCTGCCCTCGCGGCGCTTCCCCTCGCCTTCGCCGCCGCCCCTGCTTCCGCACAAGAGGTTTTCGGCGGCCTCTATGTTCACGATGTCGAGACTCCGTTGAACCTCAGCGGCAACGTCGAGCGCGGCGCCGATCTCGAGCTCGGCTGGCGCGGGAGGCGGATTCGCGCGCTGAGCGCGATCGGATCGCCGTCGCCGCACGCATTCGTATCGCTGAACAGCGCAGGCGATACGCATTTCGCTGCGGCCGGGATCAGCTGGAAGATCGGCCGAACGATCTATGTGCGCCCGGGCGTCGGCCTGGCCATCCATACCGGCCCCAGCCGAGTCGATCCGGGCGAGCGTCGGATCGACTTCGGGTCCAGGATCCTTTTCGAGCCTGAACTGGGCGTCGGCGCCGCTCTCTCCGATCGCCTGTCGCTGGAGGCGAGCTGGGTGCACCTCAGCCATGCCCGGCTGTTCGGCGCCCAGAACCCCGGGATCGACACGATCGGTCTGCGGCTCAACTATCGCTTTCGCTGACGCTGGACGGCGCTGCGGCGGTAGCGCTACCATGATCCCATGAGGGTCTTTCCCGCGGCCGCGGCCGCCAGCTTACTGCCGCTCCTCCTGCTCGCGGCGCCTGCGGAGGCACGGCCGGCGCGCTGCGCGGTGCAGGATGCGACGGGGCATGATTACCGCGGACCCTGCGACTTCCTGGTCGAGCGCGGCGGGTCGTTCACCGTCACGACGGTCAAGGGCCGCTTCCTCGTCCCCGGCGTGACCAGCCTCTCCCTCACCATCGTGAAGCCCGGCCTCGGCGAGGTGCGCGGCATGACGGCGCTCGGCGTCAACTCCCGCTGGGGTGAAGCCCGCCGCTCGCGCAAGGACCGCGCCTGCTGGGACGGGGCCGACTTCCGCCTCTGCGTCTATTGATCGAAAAGGAACTGACATGCTCGACCGTCGCACGGCCCTGATCTCCGGTGCCGCCCTCCTTGCCGGCTGCGCCGCCGGAACCGGGCCCGGACAGACCGGGCGCGCGGGAACTTCCCGCTTCGTTCGCACGGAAGGTACGCGCTTCCGGATCGACGACGAGACCTACCGCTACGCGGGAGCGAACATCTGGTATGCCGCCTATCTCGGCGCCGACGCGCCCTACGGCAATCGCGACCGGCTGCGCCGCGAGCTCGACGCGATGGCGGGGCTCGGCCTCGACAACCTGCGCATCCTCGGCTCGTCCGAGCTCTCGCCGCTCAAGAACTCGATCACCCCGGCGTTCCGCACCCAGGGACCGGACTATAACGAGACCCTGCTCGCCGGCCTCGACTACACGCTCGCCGAAATGGGCAAGAGGGACATGCGCGCCGTCATCTATCTGACCAACTTCTGGGAATGGTCCGGCGGCATGATGACCTATCTCTACTGGACCAACGGCGGCCGCTACATCAACATGAACGACCCGGCCCACCCGTGGCCCGAGTTCGCCGACTTCAACGCCCAATTCTACAACAGCCCCGAGGCGATGGGGCTCTACCACGATTATGTTCGTGCCGTCGTCGGACGCACCAACACGATCACCGGCGTCCGCTATGCCGATGATCCGACGATCATGGCGTGGCAGCTCGCCAACGAGCCGCGGCCGGCCGGAAGCGAGAAGATCGGCAAGCCGAACCTCCCGGCCTTCTATGTCTGGGTGGCCAAGACCGCGAACCTCATCAAGTCGCTCGACCCGAACCATCTCGTCTCCACCGGCAGCGAGGGCCTGCAGGGCTGCTTCAATGACGCGGCGTGCGTCGCCGCCGAGCATGAGATCCCGTCGATCGACTATCTCACCGCGCACATCTGGCCGCTCAACTGGAGCTGGGTGAACGCAGCCGACCTTCCCGGCACCTTTGAGGGCGGTGCGGCCAAGGTGCGCAAGTATATCGATGATCACGTGGCGATCGCGAACCGCATCGGCAAGCCGCTGGTCATCGAGGAGTTCGGCTTCCCGCGCGACAAGGGCCTGTACGATCCGAACGTGTCGACCGTTTACAAGGACCGCTTCTACGGCCTGATCTACGACGCGGTGCTCGCCGACGCGCGCCGCGGCGGACCGCTCGCGGGCTCGAACTTCTGGGCCTGGGGCGGAGAAGGCCGCGCCTCGAGCCCCGATCACCGCTTCCAACCGGGCGACACGTCCTATCTCGGCGACCCGCCGCATGAGCCGCAGGGCTGGTACAGCGTCTTTGCGGGCGACGAGAGCACGAAGGCGGTGATCCGCGCCCACGCCGCGGCGCTGAAGACGGCCCGCTGAGCCGGCAAGGGGAGAACAGCCATGATCCGACGCTTCGCTTTTCTCCTCCTGCTGCTCGCGTTCGGGGGATCGGCGCCGGCGCAGCTCCTTCCCGAGCGGGTGCTGGTCAATGCCGGAGCGCGCAGCGGCATCGATCTCTCCGGGCCGTGGAACTGGTCGGTCGATCCCTATCGCGACGGGCTTGCCGGCTTCCACGGCGAGGAGGCGGGGCTCACCCACCGTCGCTATGCCGACGTCGATGTCGACGCCGTGACGCGCAAGGACCCCTACGCCTTGTGGGAGCTCGACATGCAGCGCGCTCCGGTGACGACGCTCCCCTCGTCGTGGATCACCCACGATGCGACGATGCGCCATTATGACGGCCTCGTCTGGTACCAGCGTCGCTTCGAGGCGACGCCAAAGGCCGGCGAGCGCCAGTTCCTCCACTTCGGCGCCGTCGACTATCTGGCGCGAGTCTATCTCAACGGAAAGCTGGTCGGGACGCACGAGGGCGGCTTCACGCCCTTCGCCTTCGAAGTGACCGGCCTGCTGCGGCCTGGCGAGAACCAGATCACGATCGGGGTGGATTCCGAGCGATCGGCCGACACCGTCCCGCCGACGGTGACCGACTGGGAGACCTATGGCGGCATCATCCGCCCAATCCGCCTGGTGACGACGCCTGCCGTTTATATCGACGACGCCTGGATTCGGCTCACCGACGCCGGACGCATCCGCGCCAGCATGCGCCTGGACGGGCCGGCGGCCGCCGGCCGACCGGTGCGGGTGCGGATTCCTTCGCTCGGCGTCACTCTTTCCGGCACCGCCGGCGCCGACGGCCGCTGGACCGGCGAGGCGGCGGCGCCGCGCAGCCTCAAACGCTGGTCCCCGGAGAGCCCCACGCTCTACGACGTAGGCTTCGAGAGCGGCGACGATACGCTCGCGGACCGGGTCGGCTTCCGCACCTTGGCAGTCCGGGGCACCCAGATCCTGTTGAACGGACGCCCGATCTTTCTGCGCGGCATCTCGCTTCATGAGGAGGAACTCGGCAAGGAGCCGACCCGGGCGATGACGCCGGCGGCTGCGCGCGCCCTGCTGCTGGAGGTGAAGGACGGTCTCCACGGGAATTTCGTTCGGCTTGCCCATTATCCCCACAGCGACGTGATGACCCGCATGGCCGACGAGATCGGCCTGATCGTGTGGAGCGAGGTGCCGGTCTATTGGCGCGTCGCCTTCTCGCGACCGGAGACGCTGGCAGTTGCGCGCCGAATGCTGGCCGAGAACATCCTTCGCGATCGCAACCGTGCGTCGGTCGCCTTGTGGAGCGTCGCGAACGAGACCCCGGTCTCCGATGCGCGCAACGCGTTCCTCACCACCCTCGCCGGGGACGTTCGCGCGCTCGACGACAGCCGGCTGGTCACCGCGGCGCTGCTCACCCGCCGCGACGAGGTGAACGGGCGGCCCGAGATGGTGATCGACGACCCCCTGGTCGCTGCGCTCGATGTGATGGCGATCAACACCTACAACGGCTGGTATAGCGGCGACCGATTGGAGGACCTGCCGGCGATCGGCTGGCGCTCGGAGCATGGCAAGCCGCTGATCCTTTCGGAATTCGGCGCCGATGCGAAGCAGGGTTTCCTCGACCCGGGCCTCCGCCGCAAATTTTCCGAGGATTTCCAGGCCGAATATTACCGCCAGACCTTGGCGATGGCCGGAAAGATCCCGTTCCTGGCCGGGATGTCGCCCTGGATCCTGAAGGACTTTCGCTCCCCAAGACGCCAGCACCCCGTCTACCAGCAGGGCTAGAACAGGAAGGGCCTGATCTCCGAGACGGGCGCGCGCAAGGCAGCGTTCGACATTCTCGCCAATTGGTATGCGGAACGGGAGAGCGCCGAAGCCCGCTGAAGGCCTTAGAGTGGCAGGTGAAGCAGCTGGTTGAAGTCGGTCGGGACGTAGCCGCCGAACGCGTCGCCCTCCGCAAAGCCGCGCCTGCGGTACAGGGCCAGAGCCGGCTCGAAAGCGGCGCCGCTGCCCGTCTCGAGGCTGAGACGCCGATAGCCGCGTGCCCGTGCTTCCGCGACGATGTACTCGAGCAGCGCCGCGGCCACGCCGGTGCGGAGATGGTCCGGATGGGTCCGCATCGACTTCAGCTCGCCGGTGCCGTCGCCGAGCGCCTTCAGTGCGCCGATCCCCGCCAGCGCACCGCCCGCACGGGCCTGCCAGACGGTGACGTCGGGCGTCCGCAGGCCGGAGAGATCGAGCGCGAAGACGTGGCCGGGCGGCGAGCTGGCGTGCATGCCGGCGAGATGAAGGGCGAGGAGGGCGCGGACGTCGGCTGCGCCCAAATCCGCTTCGACGATCGCAAGCATGCGCCCGGCTAGCGCAGGACTGCCCGGCCGCGAAGGGGAAGAGTTCACATTCCTCCCCGAGCAGAGCCCCGGGGAGGAACAGGCCTCACCGGCCGAGCATCGTCTCCGGCTTCACGACGCGATCGAACGTGGCTTCGTCGACCAGGCCGAGGTCCAGGCCCGCTTCCTTGAGCGTGAGGCCCTTCTTGTGCGCGTGCTTCGCGATGTTGGCGGCATTATCGTAGCCGATCTCCGGGGCGAGCGCCGTGACCAGCATCAGCGAGCGGTTCATCAGATCGGAGATCCGGCGCTCGTCGGGCTCGAGGCCGTCGAGCGTCCGCTCGGTGAAGCTCTCCATGCCGGTCGCAAGCAGGTCGATGGAGCGAAGCACGTTCGCGCCGATCAGCGGCTTGAACACGTTCAGCTCCATATGGCCCTGCAGGCCGCCGATCGTCACCGCCGTGTGGTTGCCCATGACCTGGGCGGCGACCATCGTCAGCATCTCCGCCTGGGTCGGGTTAACCTTGCCCGGCATGATCGAGCTGCCCGGCTCGTTCTCCGGCAGCTTGAGCTCGCCGAGCCCGCAGCGCGGACCCGAACCGAGAAGACGAATGTCGTTGGCGATCTTCGTCAGCGAGACGGCGATCACGTTGAGCACGCCGGAGAGCTCGACCAGAGTGTCGTGGCTGGCCAGGGCCTCGAACTTGTTCGGCGCGCTGGTGAACGGCAGCTTGGTGAGGCGCGCGACCTCCTCGGCGAAGGCGTCCGCGAAGCCCTTCGGCGCGTTCAGGCCGGTGCCGACCGCGGTGCCGCCCTGGGCGAGCCGAAGCACTCGCGGGAGCACGCCGCGAACGCGTTCGATGGCATCCTCGATCTGGGCCGCATAACCGGAGAATTCCTGGCCCAGGGTCAGCGGCGTCGCATCCTGCAGGTGGGTGCGGCCGATCTTCACGATCCGGTCCCAGGCCTCAGCCTGGGCAGCGAGACGACGGTGCATCCGCTGCAGCGCCGGCAGCAGCCGCCCGTCGACGGCGCGTGCCGCAGCGACGTGCATCGCCGTCGGGAAGCTGTCGTTCGACGACTGCCCCTTGTTGACATGATCGTTGGGGTGGACCGGGCTCTTGCCGCCGCGGTTGCCGGTCAGGATCTCGTTGGCGCGGCCGGCGATGACCTCATTGGCATTCATGTTCGACTGGGTGCCCGAGCCGGTCTGCCAGATGACGAGCGGGAATTGATCGTCATGGGTGCCGGCGGCGACTTCGCCCGCGGCCTGCTGGATCGCCTCGGCCAGTTCGGCGTCGAGGCCGCCGATGCGCGCGTTCACCCGCGCCGCCGCCTGCTTCACGAAGCCAAGGGCGTGGACGATCTCGGCCGGCATCGTCTCGCGCGGCCCGAACGGGAAGTTCTGGATCGAGCGCTGCGTCTGCGCGCCCCAATAGCTGTCACCGGGAACGTCGATCGGGCCGAAGCTGTCAGTTTCGGTGCGGGAGGTGGTGAGCGAGGTCATGGGAACTCCATCAGGCGTTTGCCCGGCCCTTATGGCGTTCCGAAGCGCAAGAAAAGCGCCGTGCACACGCGCTCGTCACGCGCACGGTCACGTGCTGCTGCTCGAGCCTATTTTTTGCGGCTGAAGTCCACCGAGACGACATTGGAGCCGTCCTCGACCGGCTCGACCGGCGCCGGATGGTCGTTCTCCGCTTCCTCGTGCTCCTGGAGATCGGCCTCGTCGGCCTGGGCCTGGAACTGGAGGGCGAAATTCACGGCCGGATCGACGAAGCCGGTGATCGCCGAGAACGGGATCACCAATTTGGCCGGCATCTGGTTGAAGCTGAGCCCGACCTCGAACCCGTCCTCCGCGACCTTGAGGTCCCAGAAGCGGTTCTGGATGACGATCGTCATCTCGTCCGGGAAGCGTTCGGAAAGGTGGCGCGGGATGTCCACCCCGACGGCGTTGGTCTTGAAGGTGATGTAGAAATGGTGCTCGCCCGGGAGGCGGCCGCTCGATTCCACCTCGCCAAGCACGCGCCCGACGACCGCGCGCAGCGCCTCCTGCACGATCTCGTCATAGGGAATCAGGCTGTCGGGCATATCGTCCTGCATGAGGTCCGTGGTAGCGCAGACCGGGCCGGGGTCAAGCACTTGCGCGCGGACTGCGCGCGCCGTTTGATCCGGATCAATCCGATAGGAGGCTGCTTGTGCCGATCGACGCCACCCTTCCCTACGATTCCGACAACATCTTCGCCCGCATCCTGCGCGGCGAGATTCCGGCCAGGAAGGTCTATGAGGACGAGCACGCCCTCGCGTTTCACGACATCAATCCCGCGGCGCCGGTGCACATCCTGGTCATCCCCAAGGGCGCCTATGTCTCGTGGGACGATTTCTCGGCCCGCGCGACGGACGACGAGATCGCCGGGTTCATCCGCGCCGTCGGCCACATCGCCCGGGAGCATGATCTCGTCGCGCCCGGCTATCGCCTGCTCGCCAACGTCGGCGGACACGCCGGCCAGGAGGTCCCGCATCTCCATGTTCACCTGTTCGGCGGCCGCCCGCTCGGGCCGATGCTGGCCCGCTGAACCGGCCGCGCCCGTGCTTCTTTCCGTCTTTGCGGCTGCGAAATTAGCGACTAGGCTCCGCCGCAATCCATAAGGGCGCGCTCACGCGCCGCACACCTCAAGGGGACGGGTAATGATATTCGGGCGCGTAAAGCCTCTCGATGCCATTCTTGCCACCGCCGAGAAGAAATCGCTGCACCGCTCGCTGGGCGCGCTGCAGCTGACCCTCTTCGGCGTCGGCTGCATCATCGGAACGGGCATCTTCGTTTTGACCTCGGTCGGTGCGCAGAAGGCCGGCCCGGGCCTGCTGATCAGCTTCGTCATTGCCGGCGCCGTCTGCATCGTGGCGGCCCTGTGCTACGCCGAGATCGCCTCAATGGTCCCGGTCGCGGGCTCCGCCTACACCTATTCCTATGCCGTCCAGGGCGAATTCCTGGCCTGGACGGTCGGATGGGCCCTTCTGCTCGAATATGCGGTCGGCGCGTCCGCCGTGTCGGTCGGCTGGTCCAACTATTTCATAGGCACGGTGGTCGAGCGAAGCTGGGGTATAGACTTCCCCACCTGGCTGAGTGCCGGCCCCGTCTTTCTCGGCGGCCAGCCGGGCGGCTTCATCAACCTGCCCGCCCTGCTGATCGCGCTGCTGATGACCGGCCTGCTGGTCATCGGCACCTCGGAGAGCGCGAAGTTCAACGCCATCCTGGTGGCGGTGAAGGTGACCGCGCTGACCGCGTTCGTCGTGCTCACCCTGCCGGAGATGAAGACGGACAATTTCACGCCGTTCGCACCTGGCGGGCTGTTCGGCGGCTTCGGCTCGGGCGTCGGCATCGTCGGCGCGGCGGCGACGATGTTCTTCGCCTACGTCGGCTTCGACGCGGTCTCGACCGCGGCCGAGGAGACCAAGAACCCGCAGCGCAACGTGCCGATCGGGCTGATCGGCAGCCTGCTGATCTGCACCATTTTCTACATGCTGGTGACCGCCGGTGCGGTCGGATCGATCGGTGGCCAGCCGGTGATGGGCGCCGACGGCGTTCCGCTCCCGACCGGTGAGACGCTGGCGACGCAGTGCGCCACGGCGCAGTTCGCCGAAGCGCTGGTCTGCTCGCGCGAGCCGCTCGCGCATGTGCTGCACACCATCGGCTACGGCACGGTCGGCAATCTGATCGGCTACGCCGCGTTCATCGCTTTGCCCTCGGTCATCCTGATCCTGCTGTTCGGCCAGACCCGCATCTTCTTCGTGATGGCGCGCGACGGCCTGCTGCCGGAGGCCCTTTCCAGGGTGCACCCGCGCTGGAAGACGCCGCACGTCGTCACCATCATCACCGGCCTCATCGTCGCGGTGGCCGCAGCCTTCTTCCCGGTCGGCGCGCTCGCCGACATCGCCAATGCGGGCACGCTCTACGCCTTCCTGATGGTGGCGATCGCGGTGTGGCAGCTTCGCCGCATCGATCCGAACCGTCGCCGCGCCTTCCGCGTGCCGGCGGTCGGCCTGGTCGCGACCCTGACCGTGATCGGCTGCGTGTTCCTGTTCTTCAACCTGCCTCTCGAAGCGATGCTGGTCCTTCCCGCGTGGACGGCGATCGGCCTCGTCTTCTACGGCCTCTACGGTTATCGCCACAGCCACCTCGGCCGCGGCATCGTCGAGGTGCACGAGCCGGAGATCCACGAGCTGGCGCCGGAGATCCCGGGCGTCGACGAAGCCCGCTGAGGCGGGCCTCTCCAGGCAAAGAAAAAGGGAGGCGAAAGCCTCCCTTTTTTGTTGTGCGAAGCGGCCGCTGACCGGCTCGGGGCCGGCCTCCGCGACGAGGCTCAGCCGAGCGTCTGCGCCACCAGCGCCTTCAGATCGGCTTCCGGCCGCGCCCCGTAATGCGAGATCACCTCCGCAGCGGCGATGGCGCCCATCCGCAGGGCCTGATCGAGCGGGCGCTGCTGCGCCAGGCCGGCGAGGAAGCCCGCGGCGAACAGATCGCCCGCGCCGGTGGTGTCGACGACCTGCTCGACCGGCTCGGCGGCGACGTCGACCCGGCGGCCGTTCTCGACCGCAATCGCCCCCTTCTCGCTGCGGGTCACGACGAGCAGCGGCACGCGCTGCGCGGCCTCGGCGACCGCGGCGTCGAAATCGTCCTTCCCGGTCAGCGAGACGATCTCCGCTTCGTTGGCGAACAGGATGTCGACCTTCTTCTCGTCGAGCAGGCGGTTGAAGCCGTCGCGGTGGCGATCGACGCAGAAGCTGTCCGACAGGGTGAAGGCCACCCGCCGCCCCGCCTCGTGCGAGACGGCGATCGCACGCTCCATCGCCGCCCGCGGAGTCTCCGGATCCCACAGATAGCCTTCGAGGTAGAGAATCGCGGCGTCGCGAACCTGCTCCTCATCGAGCATGGACGTATCGAGATGCTGGGCCGCGCCGAGGAAGGTGTTCATCGTCCGCTGCGCGTCGGGTGTCACCAGGATCAGCGAGCGGGCGGTCGGCACGTCGCCGCCCTCCCGGAAGGGCGTGGTGAACTCGACCCCGGTCGAGCGGATGTCGTGGGCATAGACCTCGCCGAGCTGGTCGTCCGCGACCTGGCCGACGAAGCCGGCGCGCGCCCCAAGCATGGCCACGCCGGCAGCAGTGTTCCCGGCGGAGCCGCCGCTGATCTCCCGGCCCGGACCCATCTTGCCGTAGAGGCGGGTCGCCTCCGCCGCATCGATCAGCCGCATCGATCCCTTGTCGAGCCCTTCGGCGGCGAGGAAGCCGTCGTCGGCGGCGGCAATGACGTCGACGATGGCGTTGCCGATGCAAAGGACGTCGAGACGAGGTTCGGTCACGGGCAGATCTTTCGTTGCGGGAAAGCGCGGGCCCTAGCCCGCCCGCCGCGCCCGATCAACCGCTTGACCCTGCGGCGCCGACAGGGCCAGCAAGGCGCATGCTCAGGGCCTTCCTCCGCGCCGCCGGCCAGCTCGGCGACCGTGCCTTCCTGAAGGTGCTGGCGAAATCCATTCTCCTCACCCTGTTCCTGTTCGCCGCGGCGGCAGGCGCGATCGGCTGGCTGCTCTCCGGGACCGACCCGTGCAGCCTGGTCTCCGCCAGCTGCCCCCTCGGCGGTAGTGGTGGAACCGCCGTCGCGCTGCTCGCGGGGCTGCTTGGACTGTGGTTCCTCTTCCCGGCGATCGCGATCGCGGTGATCGGCCTGTTCAGCGACGAGATCGTCGACGCGGTGGAGGCGCTCCATTATCCGCGGGCGCGGAGCCGGCCGCTGCCCTTCGCCCGTTCCCTCAGCCTGTCCTTGCGATCAGCGGGACGCATCCTGTTATGGAACCTGCTCGCCGCGCCCTTCTACCTGCTGCTGCTGGTCACAGGAATCGGCCCGCTCCTTCTCTTCTCCGCGGTGAATGCTCTCGCGCTCGGCCGCGACCTCGGCGAGATGGTGGCGGCGCGACATCTCCAGGGAGCGGCGCTCGAGCGATGGCTCGCGGCGACACGGGTGCAGCGCGCGGCGCTTGGGCTCATTTCCACATGGCTATTTCTGATCCCCTTTGCCAATCTGCTGGCGCCGCTGGTCAGCGCTGCGGCCGCCACGCATTTGTTTCACCGGGACCAAAGATGACGCTCATGCCGCGCAGCCTTCCTCTCCTGCTCGCGGCCGCGGTGACGGCGACCGCCTGCGCGCCGCGAGCCGTCGATGCTCCGGCTCCGGCTGGTCAGCCGGTCCGGGTGCAGAGCTACAGCGTCGCCGGGCTGGAGAGCGTGATCGGGCGAACCGCGCGGGTGGTGGAAGGGCAATTCGGCCGCCCCGAGCTCGACCTTCGAGAGGGGGCCGCACGAAAGCTGCAATTCGCCGGCCCCGCCTGCGTTCTCGACGTCTATTTCTATCCCCCGCGCGGCGGCGGGGAGCCAATCGCCACCCATGTCGATGCGCGGCTTCCCGACGGCGGCGATTTCGACCGCGCGAGCTGCGTCGCCGCGCTCGGTCACAAGGCGCGCTAGACTTCGGCGCTTAGCAGGGGCTGCAGCCTGGCGAGCGCCCAGCGCGCCGCTTCCGCCACGACCGGATCCTCGTCGGCAGTCAGCCTCTCCAGCACCGGAGCCAGCTCCGCACGGCCGCTGTTGCCGGCCGCGATCGCCGCATTGCGAACCATTCGGTTGCGGCCGATCCGCTTGATCGGCGAGCCGGCGAAGACGCGCCGGAAGCCGGCATCGTCCAGAGCCAGGATGTCGGAAAGCTCGGGCGCGACCAGCTCTGCGCGCGGCAGGAAGGCGCGGTTGCGTCGCGCCGTATCGGCGAATCGATTCCATGGGCAGACCGAGAGGCAATCGTCACAACCGTAGATCCGGTTGCCGATCGCGCCGCGGAATTCCTCGGGAATAGGTCCCTTGTGCTCGATGGTGAGGTAGGAGATGCAACGTCGGGCATCGAGCCGGAACGGCGCCGGAAAGGCGCCGGTCGGACAGGCGTCGAGGCAGGCGGAGCAGCTACCGCAATGGACCCGGTGCGGGGCGGGCGCCGCGCCGAAATGCGGCTCGAGCTCGAGCGTCGTGTAGATCGCGCCCAGGAAGAGCCAGCTGCCGTCGGACCGGCTGACCAGATTGGTGTGCTTGCCCTGCCACCCAAGCCCGGCGGCTTCGGCCAGGGGCTTCTCCATCACCGGGGCGGTATCGACGAACACCTTCAGCTCGCAACCCGCCTCCTCGACCAGCCAGCGCGCGAGCGCCTTCAGCGCCTTCTTCACGACGTCGTGATAATCGCTGCCCTGGGCGTAGACCGATATCCGTCCGATCTCCGGCCGCGCGGCGAGGGCGAGCGGATCCACCGCCGGGGCGTAGCTCATGCCCAGCGAAATGACCGAGCGCACGTCCGGCCACAGGCCGGCGGGGGAGGCGCGATGCTCGGCCCGCTCCTCCATCCACATCATCTCGCCATGGGCGCCGCTCGCCAGCCATTCCCTCAGCCGCTCGCCGCTTTTCGGCGCGGCATCGGCCCGTGCGACGCCGAAGGCGGCGAAGCCGAGCTCCCTCGCCTTCGCCTCCAGCCTCTCGCGCAGCCCGGGCTTGCCTTGGTTCATCGCTCACCGCTACCACAGCATCAAGGGGAAGGGCACCGTGGTGAATGGCTTAGCTATTGAGGCGAAAGGCCTGTTCAAGGCTTTCGACGGGAAGACGGCGGTCGACGGCGTCGATATCGCGGTGCCGCAGGGCAGCATCTACGGCATTCTCGGACCGAACGGCGCCGGCAAGACGACGACCTTGCGGATGCTGCTCGGCATCATCGATCCGGACGCCGGGGAGCGCAGCCTGCTCGGCCATAGCGAACCGCTGGAGGCCGCCGGGCGGGTGGGCTATCTGCCCGAGGAACGCGGCCTCTACCCTTCGATGACGGCGCGGGAGTCGATCGCCTTCATGGGCGCGCTCCGCGGGCTCCCCCTTTCGATCGGCCGCACGCGGGGCGCCGGGCTGCTCCGCGACAACGGCCTGGGCGACTATGTCGACAAGCCGATCAAGTCGCTGTCCAAGGGCATGGCCCAGACCGTCCAGCTGTTCGGCACGATCGTGCACAAGCCGGGACTGATCGTCCTGGACGAGCCCTTCTCGGGCCTCGACGCGATCAACCAGGGGCGGCTTGAGACGCTGATCCGCGAGCAGGCGGCCAGCGGCACGACCGTGATCTTTTCCACCCACGTCATCGCGCATGCCGAGCGGCTGTGCGAGCGCGTCGCGATCATTGCCGGGGGTCGCATCCGTTTCGAGGGCACTGTCGCGGACGCGCGCGACCGGTTGCGCCCGCAGGTCCGTCTTCGCACCCGCGTCGCCGACGGCGGCTGGCGCACCGCCCTGCCCGCCGGGACGACGCGGGACGACGGAATCTGGCAGTTCGAGCTGCCTTCGTCGGGGATCGAGCCGCTGCTCAAGGCGCTGATCGACGGCGGCGCCGGCATCGAGGAGCTGTCGATCGAGCGGCCCGGCCTTCACGACGCTTTCGTCGCCATCGCCGGTGAGGCGGCGGCGCGCCAGATGCAGGAGCAGGCGACCCGATGAAACGCTTCGTTCAAGCCGCTTTCGTGGTCGGTCGCCGCGACTTCATGGCGACCGTCTGGTCCCGCACCTTCCTGTTCTTCCTGCTTGGGCCGCTGCTGATCATCGGAATCTCCGTGGCGATGGGGAACATGACCGAGAAGATGGCGCGCCAGGACGTGCAGGCCACGGTCGCGGTGATCGCCTCCCCCGCCGAGTTCGGGCCGATCGAGGCGGCCCGCCAGCGGCTCGAGCCGGCGTTCGAGGAACACGACCTTCCCGCCCTTTATCGTGCCGATCCCGATTACGACATAGCCGACCAGACGGAGCGCCTGCTGGGCGCCAAGGACAAGAAGATCGTCGCCGTGCTGACCGGGGGGCTCGACCGCCCGACCCTTACCGGCTCGATCAGCGAGGAGGGCCAGGTCCGCACCGAGATGTCGCTGATCCTGGATGAGGCGCGGCATGCCCGCGCCCTCGCACGCACGCCGGTGGCGCCTACCGAGATCCACGTCGTCCGGGTTGCGGAATCGGCCGGCAATGTCGCGACGATGCGCGCCGTCACCGCGCGGGCCGGGCAGCTGCTGCTGTTCATGCTGACGGTGCTGCTCGCCGGCATGCTGCTGTCGAACCTGCTCGAGGAGAAGAGCAACAAGATCATCGAAGTGCTCGCCGCGGCCGTGCCGATCGACGCCATCTTCGTCGGCAAGCTCGTCTCGATGCTCGCCATCTCGCTGGTCGGGGTCGCCGTCTGGGCGGCCGGCGCGATCGTCGCTGCGACGATCTGGGGCGGAGGGATCGGCGGCCTTCCGCAGCCGGCGGTCGGCTGGCCGCTCTTCCTGCTGCTCGGATTGCTTTATTACGCGGCCAATTACCTGCTGCTCGGCGCTCTGTTCCTCGGCATCGGAAGCCAGGCGAATTCGGTTCGCGAGGTGCAGACGCTGTCGATGCCGGTCACGGTCGGTCAGATCCTGCTCTTCCTCCTCGCCTCGATGGCCGTGGGCCAGCCGAACAGCCTGATCGGCCTCGGCGCGGCGATCTTCCCGCTGAGCTCACCGCTCGCGATGCTCGCACGGGGCGCGCAGCTGGAGGAGATCTGGCCGCATCTCGCCGCCCTCGCCTGGCAGGCCCTTTGGGTGTGGCTGATCATCCTGCTGGGCGCCTCGCTGTTCCGCCGCAACGTGCTGAAGTCCGGCGAAGGCGACGGCAGGCCGCGCAAGAGCTGGGGAAGACGCTCCGGCGGAGCCGCGGCGGAAGCCGCAGGCGAGGCCGTCGGCGGTGCCGGGGAGATGATTCGCTGACGGCCGGGCGGTGTCGACGAGGCCTCGGCGGCCTGCTGGCTGCGGCGATTCTGTCCAGCGTTGCCGGCACGGCGAACGCGCAGGTGGCCGACGAGGGGGGCGACGCCGATATGGCCCGCGTGCGCTTCCGCTACATGTGAGGCGCTGGCGCCGGTCGCCCGCCGGCGCTTGGGGTCACTCGGGCGCGGGACCGATCTGCTGCCACAGCTCGACCTTGATTTCGTCCGGATCGAGGATCCAGGCGAACTTGCCATAATCCTCGTCCTGACGGCCGAGGATTTCGATGCCCTTTGTCTCGAGATCGGCAAGGAAGGCCTCGAGATCATCGACCCGCAGGTTGATCATGAACGGCGCCTCGCTCGGCGCGAAATAGTCGCTCGTCGCCTTGAACGGCGAAAGAAGGCTGTAGCCGTCGTGCTGCCCGGCGAAGCGGAAGACCGGCCCCCATTCGCCGCCGACCCCGAGTATCTCCAGATACCAGCGGGCTGTCCGCTCCGGATCCTCGACCTTGTAGAAAAGCCCTCCGAGGCCGGTGACCTTTGCCATTAGCCTTCCCTCCGATGGGCAATCGCCGCCGCCTCGGCGAGACCCTGCATGGCGAGCCGCCACGGCGCGCCGGCATGGCTGATCCTTGCTGCGCCGAGGCTGGCAAGCCGGGCGAGCGAAGGGGTTCCGGGCGAGACCATGATGTTCACCGGCAGCGGACTCTCCTCGCAGATCTGCGCGATCAGTGCTGGATCGCGCAGCCCCGGCACGAACAGGCCGTCCGCCCCCGCCTCGGCGTAGGCGCGGGCACGATCGAGCGCGTCGGCGATCCTCGTCTCGTGCTCGACAGCGGCCACCGCGAGGAAGCAGTCGGTGCGGGCGTTGATGAAGAAGCCAACGGGCGTCGCCGCGCGGATGGCGGCGATCCGCTCGGACTGGCTCGCCGCCGCATGCAGGCCCTCCCCGCCGACCACGCGGTCCTCGAGGTTGCAGCCGACCGCGCCGGTCTCCGCAAGCGCCGCGACATTGGCGGCGGCCCGGCCCGGATCGGCGGACTAGGCCCCTTCGAAATCGACCGTGACCGGGAGCACGACCGCCTCGCAGATACGCCGGGCATTGGCGAGAACGAGATCGAGCGGGATCGCCTCGCCGTCGGGCGCGCCATGGGATGCCGCCACCGACCAGCTGCCGGTGGCGATCGCCTGCGCACCGGCCTCCGCCACCGTCGCCGCGCTGCCCGCATCCCAGACGTTGAACAGGATGAGCGGATCGCCGCGGCGATGCAGCGAGGCAAAATGGCGAGCCTTGTCCTCCCAGATGCCCATGGCGAGCCCTTCTCGAAGCGAGGCTACGCCCGGCGGGCGATCCTGTCTATTGCGTCACCCGCCGCGAAGAGACGATGCGGTTGGCGCTGTCGGTGACGACCTCGAGCAGCTGTCCGGCCCGGTCGCGGACCTGACGCACCGTCTGGCCGGAGGCGTTCACCGTCTGGGAAACCTGGGTCAGGCCGCTGGCGACGAGATTGAGCACCTGGCCGTTGCGCAGGGCCGTCCCGGCAATGCCGCCGACCGTGTTCACCGTGTTGTTGGCGACGCCGCCCACCGTGTTGACGGTGTTGTCGACCGTGGAGAGCAATTGGGTCACGATCTGCGGGTTGTTGTCGAGCGTCTGCAGGGTGCGCTCGATGATCGCTCGGACATTGTCGAGCCGCACGACGAGCGTGGCGGTGGCCTGCACGCCTTTGATCTGGATCTTCACCTGATCGATGCTCGCGTTGGCGCCCGCGGTGAGCTTCAGGAGATTGGCGAGCCGTGCGTCGAGCGCGATGTCGACATTGAGATTCTGCACGTCGACGGTGATCTCGTCGACCGAGATGTTTGGAATGTCGAGCAGTACGTCCGGCTGCTCGCCTCCGGAGGAGACCTGCTGCGCAAGCGCGGTCGACTGCGGCAGGTTTCGCGACTGCTCTCGGCGGTTCTGGGCGTCTGCGGGGGCTGCGGCCAAGGCGAAAGCGGCGGCAGCCGCCGCCAGCGGAACATAACGCATGCGATACTCTCCCTGTTGAATGGAGGCGTAACGTCAATCGGGCTCGCGGGTTTCCGGCCCCGTGCTCGGCGCAGGCTCGGCCTGCGCCGCCGCGTCCACGGACAGGCTCTCGCCGAGCCGCGCCGCGCCGCGCACGTCGACCGTGACATTGCGAAGCTGGGTGCGACCGTTCGCCTCCGGCGTGACGGTCGCCTCGACCGCGCTGCCGGCGTCGGGTTCGGCAGAGACGCGGAGCGTTGCCTGCCCCTTCTGCTGGATCTCGACCGATTTGGCCCGGGCGTGGATGTTGAGCTCGATGTCCGGCTTGATCTCGGCCGACGCGGCCTGGAGCAGGAAGAGGGTAATCAGCATCGTCTGCTCCTCAGTGAACGAACCGCGCGACGACGTCCCGATAGCTGCGGCTCACCTTCACCTGGCTGCCGCTCTCCAGAACCAGGAAGCATTCGCCATTGGTGTGCGGCTTCACCTGGCGGACCTGGTCGAGGTTGACGATGCAGCTGCGATGGACCCGCTGGAAGCGGCGCGGATCGAGGCGCTTCTCGAGATCCTTCATCGTCTCGCGCAGGATCAGCGTGTTGTCGCCGGTGTAGATGCACATGTAATCGCCCGCGGCGTCGATCTTCTCGATCGAGTCCACGTCGACCCGAAAGATCTGCCCGCGATCCTTGATGTTGATCAATTTCTCGTAGCGGTTGGAGTTGGGCGCTTCGTCGGCGGCGGTAACGGCGACCTGCTCGACCGCCTCGGGCGCAACCTCGGCAAGCACCTCCTTCAGCTTGCCCGCCTCCTCGGCGCCGCGCTTCTCGGCAAGGCGGTTGCGCACCCGATCGAGCGTATCGGCAAGACGGTCCTCCTCCACCGGCTTCATCAGATAGTCGACCGCCTGGGCCTCGAAGGCGCGGATCGCATGATCGGAATAAGCGGTGACGAAGACGAAGAGCGGCGGCTCGACTTCCATCAGGCCCTGGATGACCGAGAAGCCGTCGAAGCCGGGCATCTGGATGTCGAGGAAGACGAGATCGGGCTTGTGGGTCTTGATCGCCCGGATCGCCTCACGACCGTTCGAGCAGGTCTCGACGATCTCGACGTCCTCGTGTCTTTGCAGGCGAAGCTGCAGGCCCTGGATGGCCAGCGGCTCGTCGTCCACGAGAATCGTGCGAATGGTCATTTCGGCTCCTCGGCTGGTTCGATCTGGAATGGAATTTCGATAGTAACGCCGAAGCCCCCATTTCTGTTCGATTCCGTTTCGAATCTATGGTCCGGCCCATAAGCCTGGCCCAGCCGATCACGGATGTTCGCCAGCCCCACCCCCGTGGATTCCTGTGCCTTCACCCAATGGTCCTCCGCGCCCGGCCCAGTGTCCCGGACGGTGATCACCACCCGGTCGCCCACCCGCCGCGCCGCGATCTCGATGTCGGCGCCTTCCTCCTGCGGCGTCACCGCATATTTGATCGCATTCTCGACCAGCGGCTGGAGCAGCAGCGAGGGCAGGCGCGCGCGGCAGACGCTCTCTTCGAGGTCGAAGCGCGGCCTGAGGCGATCCTCGAAGCGCATCTTCTCGATCTCGAGATAGAGCTTCAGCGTCTCCACTTCCTGCGCGACCGTGACGGTGCCCGTCGGCTCGTTGACCAAGGTGTAGCGCAGGAAGGAGGAGAGGCGGGAGAGCATCGCGTTGGCGCGCTCGGTCTGCTTGAGCAGCACCAGAGTCGAGATCGAATTCAGCGTGTTGAACAGGAAGTGCGGGTTGAGCTGGTAGCGCAGCATGGCCAGCTGCGCCGCGCTCGCCTGACCCTCGATCCTGAGCAGCCGATCGCTCTGTTCCTCCAGCAGGAGGTAGTAATTGATCCCGTAATAGAGCGCGGACCAGGCGACCAGCAGGCTGACGGTGAGGATGATCGAGCCGAAGAACTGGAGCCCCTCCGGCCGCAGACCCGGCTTGATGAAGGTGGCATGGCTCCACACCTCGATCGCCGAAAATGCCGTCGAGGCGATCAGCACGAGCAGGATCGAGCTCACCCAGGTCATCACCGGCCGCATTTTGATCAGCCGCCGGAACATCGCCGCCATCAGCAGGGTCAGCGAATAACCCGTCGCGGTGAGCAGCGCGATGTGGATGATCAGGTTGAAGCCGAAATTATTGGCGATGCCGGAGAGGCTGCGGAGGAAGAAATACCCCCCCCAGCCGACCGACTGCAGGATCCAGAAGGCGCGGTTCTTGTCGTCGAAGAAGGGTTGCTGCTGAAGCCGAAAGGGCTTCCAGCTGCCGACTGCGTCGCGCCCGGCGGGTGCTGCTGACTGGACTGCGCTCGTGGACACCGCCGGCCCTCTTAAAGCCATTTCGCGCACAAGGGAATCGCTCAACGCGCCGATCCGGCCGGTGCCGCAGGTGCAGCCGCTGCACCCGCCGCTCTTGCGGGCAGGACGACGAGCGACCAGGCGCCCTCGTCCGCAACATATTTGCGGATCGCGGCACGCACCTCTTCGGGGGTCATCGCCTGCAGATCGGGCAGGAGCGTGCGGGTCTTGTCGACCAGCCTGCGGTCGGACGACCAGCCTTCCATCGCCGACATCCAATAGCCGTTGGTCTTCATCTGGCGGTCGACGCCGCTCAGCATCGGCTTGATCGCCTGGTCGAACTCGTCGGCGCCGACCGGGTTCGCTGCGAGATCGGCGACGATCTCGCCGGCCAGGCGGAAGAACAGGTCGACCCGTTCGGGACGGATTTCCGCTCCGGCTCCCAGCACACCCCAGTCGCGGAAGGTATCCGAGCTCGTGCCGAAGCCGGAGGGCGAGTAAGTGGCGCCTTCCGCCTCGCGGAGGCGATCGAACAGCCGCGTCTCGATGATGTTGCCGGCGACCGCCAGCGCGCGGCGCTCGCGCATCCGATCGGTGCCGCCGAAGGTCGACCAGCCGATCGCCGCGTACGCCTGCGCCGCATCGCCCTGATGGTCGAAGCGCGCTTTCTCCGCCGCGCGCGGCGGGCGGACCGCGAGCAGCGCCGGGGCGGGCTTCGCCTCCGGCCGCTTCGGCAGGGCCGCCACCGTCTTCAGCATCGCCGCAACGGTGGCATCGAGATCGACGTCGCCGACCACCACCGCCTCGATCGGACCGGCGGCAAGCAGCGGCGCGAACAGGCGGCGGAAATCCTCGTGCGTCGCGCGCGCGATCTCCTCGCGCTCCACCGGCCGCCAGCGCGCATCCCCGCTGTGATCGAAGCCCGCGAACTCCCGGCCCGCGCGGGCCGAAGCCGACGAGAAGCTGAGCTGATAGTTTTCCAGCGCGCTCGTCTTGTAGCGGTCGAACAGCGCCTGATCCCAGCGCGGGAAGGCGAGCTTGGTAGCGAGCAGCCGAAGCTGGTCGCCGAGATCGGCAGCATTGGTCGTGCCGCTCAGCTCGAACGCGTCTTCGCCCACGGCAAAGCCGATGGTCATGCGCCGTCCGGTGAGCAGCCGCTCGAGCGCGTCGAGATCGAGGTCGGCGACCCCCGTGGAGCCGATCAGTCCGCCCATCCAGGCCAGGGTCTTGCGATCGGAGGGCAGGCCGGAAAGGCCGGTGCCGAAGCGCAGGTTGACGCTCACCCGGCCTTTCTCGAAATCGGTCTTCTTGAAGACCAGGCTCGATCCGTTGGCGAAGCGGACGATCGTCACGCCAAGATCGGCGATCTGCTCGCGCGAGACCTCGCGGCCGGGCCTCCCGAGGGCGGGGAGATCCGCCATCGTCACCTTGCGCTCGCCCCGGCGTTCGGCGGGTGCAGCCTTCTCGGCCGCAGCGAGGGCGTCGGCGACACCGCTCGCGGGCTCCGGCGAGAGCAGGAGCATCCGCGGCCCGACGCCGGCGAAAAGGCCGTCGATCGCGGCGGCGATCCGCTCGGGAGTCATCGAGGGCGCAAGTTCCTCCAGCAGCGCATTGGTCGTCGGCGCGCTGGAGATGACGCTGTCTCCGTCGATCGCGGTGACGAGAGCCTGCGCCCATTGCTGGGAGCGGCGCGTCGGCTCGCCCTCGACGCTGGAGCGGCTGGCGCTTCGCAGATTCTCGAGCTCGCGTTCGATCTCGCTCCGGCTCGGCGGCGCGCGCCGTGCATCGGCGAGGATCGCCCAGGCCTCGGAGAGCGCCTCGCGCCAGCGGCCTTCCTTGGCCATTACGGAGAGCTGGGTGTAATCGGCGATGTCGGTCGAGCGATCGCCGCCGATCTGGGCGTTGAGGAAATCGGCGCCGTCGCGCGCCTTGCCTTCCAGGCGCCGGTTGACGATCCTTTTCGCCAGCGCTTCGGCCAGTTCGTCCTGCTCGCGCGCCTTTGTGTGGGGGAGTTGCCGATAGGGGCGCACCCAGCTCACCGTCGCGAAATAAGGCGAACCGGGATAGGCGAGCGCCGCCGTGCGCTCCGGGACTTCACGGATCATGCCGATGTCGGGCTCGGCCGGCGCGGGCCCAGTCCCCGTCCAGCCGCCGAAGTGGCGGGCGACCAGCGTCTCGAGCAGCTTCGGATCGGCGTCGCCGACGAGGATGAGCGTCGCACGCTCGGGCCGGTACCAGCGCTCGTAAAAGGCCTTGAGCCCGGCGGCGGTCGCCGCCTTGAGCGTCGACTCGGTGCCGATCGTATCGCGATCGGCGAATTTGAGGCCGCCGAAGAACAGCTGGCGCGTCTGCTCGCCGAGCTTCACGCTGATCTCCGGGCGGCGGCCATATTCGGAAAGCACGACGCCACGCTCGGGCTCGACCAGGGCGGGATCGAACAGGGCCTTGTCGGCCATCTCGGCGAGGACGCGCAGGCTGAGATCGAGCGACGCTTCGTCGTTCTTCGGCAGATCGAGCTGGTAGACGGTCTGGGTCGGCTGGGTGGTGGCGTTGGTGTCGCTGCCGAAATTGGCGCCGAGACGCTGCCACGTCTGGCGCGCCTCGCCGTCCTTGAAGCCGGCGGTGCCGCGAAACACCATGTGCTCGACGAAATGGGCCCAGCCGCGCTCCTGGTCGGTCTCGTGGAGCGAGCCTGCATCGATCCTGAGACGGATCGAGACCTGTCCCTGCGGCAGGGCATTGCGGCGGACGGCGTAGCGTACGCCGTTCGGAAGGGTGCCGAAGGTCCAGGCCGGATCGGGCGCGATGTCGCTGCCGCGGTAGAACCAGCCGGTATCGCCGGCGGCCGCGGCCGGCGCGGAGAGGAGGATCAGGAGAGCAAGCAGGAAACGGTGGATGAGCTTCAAGACGATCGGCCTCGTATCGCGCGCCCGGGATCGCACGGAAGATCTGGGAGGGAAGGCTCCCTTGTGGGGAGGATCCACGGCCGGTTCAACCGTGCGGGCACGTGGATCCTAGTATTTCCCTCGCTTGACTCCGGCTGAACAGCGGCGGAACATAAAGGGAACAAGTGAGTCTGAGTCGCCATGCCTCCACCAGGATCCGCCGCCGCATCCGAGCGCCTCGAAGCGCTGAGGGCCGAAGTGCGTGCGATCGAATCGACGGGTGCCGCCGCGGCCCGCGAATGCCTGCCTTTCGGGCTCGAGTCCATCGATCGCAGGCTCGCCGGCGGCGGCCTTGCCTGCGCGGCGCTGCACGAGGCGGCGCCGGACCGGCCGGGTCTTTCCGACGATGCCGCCGCGACCCTTTTTCTCGCCTCGGTCGCTGCGCGGCGCACCGGCGGCGCAAGCGCGACCGTACTCTGGGCCGTGGCCCGCCGAGACCTGTTCGCCCCCGGCCTCGCCCGGGCCGGCCTGGCGCCCGAGCACGTCCTCTACGCAGAATGCGGCCGCGACGAGGACGTGCTCGCGGTGATGGAGGAAGGGCTGCGCCACGGCGGCCTCGCCGCCGTCGTCGGCGAGGTGCGGCGGGTGCCGATGGCCGCGACCCGCCGGCTGCAGCTCGCCGCCGAGGAAGGCGGCACGATGGCGCTGATGCTGAAACGCTGGCGCAAGAGCGACGAAGACCCGCTCGCCGCGCCTTCGGCCGCCGTCACGCGCTGGCGGATCGGCTGCGCGCCGTCCGCGCCCCTGCCCGTTGCCGGAATCGGCCGGTCGCGCTGGCGCCTCGTCCTCGCCCGCCAGCGCGGCGGCGAGCCCCATCACTGGATCATGGAGGGCCCCGATGCGCAGGGTCGCCTCGCTCTACCTGCCGACGCTGAGCACCGATCGACTCCGGCAAGAGCGGCGGCCTGAGCGAGGGCCGGCGGCGGCAGCCCCGCGCGCACGGCCCCAGCCCGGATCGCCGCCCGTCGGGTCTGACGGAGTCCCGAAGGAGGGCGCGCGTCTCGGCGATTGCTCCTGTCCGCGCGGCGGCGGGTGGCGGCCCGGGGCGCGCTGGTCGCGGGACGCCGATCCGGCGATCGCGGCGCTTCCGCCCCACCAGCGGCCGACCGTCCGCGAGCTCGGGCGGCGGACCGAGGCTGCCGAAACTCCCTTCCGTGCCCGCAACGTCGAGGATGTGCAGCGGCGTGCGACGCAGCGCGACATCGCGCCGCCGGCACCGTCGTCCTCGCCTGCCGCGACGCCTGCGCCACCCGCCGAAGCCGCGCTGGTCACGGCGGCGCGGAGCGGCAACCGCATCCTCATCGCCGCCGTCTCCGCAGAGGCGCGCGCGCTCGGCCTTCAACCGGGGATGGCGGTCACCCAGGCCCGGGCGCTCGTCCCCGGTCTCGACGTGCGCGACGCCGATCCCGAAGGCGATCGCGCGCTCCTCGCCGCGCTCGCCGATCATGCCGCGCGCCGCTGGACTCCACGCGCCGCCGTCTCCGATGACGAGGGTCTCTTCCTCGACCTCACCGGCGTCGCCCATCTGTTCGGCGGCGAAGAGAAAATGGCGGCACGGATCCTGCGCTTCTGCGCCCGCGCCGGCTTCGCCGCCCGGATCGCGATCGCCGACACGCCGGGCGCCGCCCATGCCATCGCCCGCCACGGCGGCGTCCCGTTGCGCGTCTGCCCGCCCGGCGGCCACGCCGAAGCGCTCGCACCGCTGCCGGTCGCGGCGCTACGGCTGGAGGAGCCCGTCCTCGCCGCGGCCCGCCGCCTCGGCATCGAACGGATCGGCGAGCTCGTGGCGATGCCGCGGGCGCCGCTCCAGCGCCGCTTCGGCAAGACGATGCTCGCCCGGCTCGACCAGGCGCTGGGCCGCGCCTCCGAGCCGATCGATCCGGTCACTCCCCGGGACGCGCCTTTCGCCGAGCTCCGCTTCGCCGAGCCGATCGCGACGGCCGAAGCGATCGCCCAGGCCGTCGCCACGCTGATGACCCGGCTGGTCCGGACGCTTGCCGAAGCAGGGCTTGCCGCGCGGCTCGTCACCCTCGCCTGCTCACGCGTCGACGGCGCGGAGCAGGTGGTCACCATCGGCACCGCCCGCGCGACCCGCGACGGCGGTCATTTGCTGCGCCTCCTGGGCATGAGGATCGAGACGATCGAGCCGGGCTTCGGGCTCGACGCGCTGCGCCTCACCGCCGTGCGTGCCGAGCCGCTGGCGCCCGAGCAGTGGGCGGGCACGCTCGCCGGCGAGACGGCGCCGGATCTCGCGCCTCTGATCGACCGCCTTGCCGGCCGGCTCGGACCACGCCGCCTGTTCCGTCTCTCGGCGGTGGAGAGCGACGTGCCGGAGCGCAGCGTCCGCCGCGCCGCACCGCTCGGCGCGACGCACGCCTGGCCCGATCTGCCGCGGCCGGTGCGCCTGCTCTCGCCGCCCGAGCGGGTCGAGAACGTCATGGCGCTGCTGCCCGATCTGCCGCCGCGGCGCTTCACCTGGCGCGGCCGCGCCTATCGTATCGCCCGCGCCGACGGGCCCGAGCGGATCTTCGGCGAATGGTGGCGGCGGCCGAGCGAGGCCGAGGCGGTGCGCGACTATTTTCAGGTGGAGGACGAGAGCGGCGAGCGCTTCTGGCTCTATCGCCGCGGCGACGGCGTCGATCCGAAGACCGGCGGCCTCGACTGGTATCTGCACGGAGTGTTCGGATGATTGGAAGCACCAATCCTCCCTGCACGCATAGCGCGTGGGGAGGGGGACCAGGCGAAGCCTGGTGGAGGGGCCTTGCCGAGTTCGTGTTGCCCCTCCACCGCACTTCGTGCGGTCCCCCTCTCCATCGGCTGCGCAGACAGGGAGGATGAAAATGTATCACGAGCTGCAGGTCACCTCGCATTTCAGCTTCCTGCGCGGTGCGTCGGGGGCGGAGGAGCTGTTCGTCGCGGCCGCCGCGCTCGGCCTCCCTGCGCTCGGCATCGTCGATCGCAACTCGGTGGCCGGCATCGTCCGGGCCTGGCTGGCGGCGAAGGCGACGGGGGTGCGGCTGATCGCCGGCTGCCGGCTCGACCTTGCCGACGACACGAGCCTGCTCGTCTATCCGATCGACCGGCCGGCCTGGTCGCGGCTTACCCGCTTGCTCTCGATCGGCAAGGCCCGGGCCGGCAAGGGCGCCTGTGCGCTCCACTGGGGCGATGTCGAGGCGCACCAGGAGGGGCTGATCGCCATCCACCTGCCCGATGCCGCCGATGCGGCGAATGCGCTCCTGCTCCAGCGGCTTGTCCGAACGTTCGGTGACCGCGCCTATCAGGCGCTGTCGCTCCGCCGCCGCCCCGGCGATGCGCTGCGCCTCCATCGGCTCGATGCGCAGGCCGCGGCGGCGGGCGCGACGAGCGTCGCCTGCGGCGACATCCTCTACCATGTGCCCGAGCGCCGGATGCTGCAGGACGTGATGACGGCGATCCGCGAAAAATGCACGATCGACGAGCTGGGCTTCCGCCGCGAGCGTCACGCTGACCGGCACCTCAAGGATCCGGAGGAGATGGCGCGCCGCTTCGCGGCTTATCCGCACGCCGTCGCCGCGACGGCGGAGATCGCACGGCGCTGCACCTTCGATCTCGCCGAGCTTCGCTACCAATATCCCGAGGAGGCGGTGATCCCCGGCCTCAGCCCCCAGGAGGCGCTGGAGAAGCTGAGCTGGGACGCGGCGCGCGAGAAATATCCCGGCGGCATTCCCGAGGCGACCGAGCGCCAGCTCACGCATGAGCTCGGCATGATCAAGGAACTCGATTACGCGCCTTATTTCCTGACCGTCCATTCGATCGTCCGCTACGCCCGCTCGCAGAAGATCCTCTGCCAGGGACGTGGATCGGCGGCGAACAGCTGCGTCTGCTACCTGCTCGGCATCACCTCGATCGATCCGATCCAGCACGAATTGCTGTTCGAGCGCTTCGTCTCGCCCGAGCGGCCAGAGCCGCCCGACATCGACGTCGATTTCGAGCATGAGCGGCGCGAGGAGGTGATCCAGTGGATCTACGACACCTACGGCCATCATCGCGCCGCGCTGACCGCCGTCGTCACCCGCTATCGTGCCCGCGGCGCCGTCCGCGAGGTCGGCAAGGCGCTCGGCCTGCCCGAGGACATGACCGGCGCGCTCTCCGGCCAGGTCTGGGGCTGGTCGAACGAAGGGGTGGAGGATCGCCATGTCGAGGAACTGAACCTCGACAGCGCCGATCCGCGGCTCGCATTGACCCTCGAGCTGTCGCGGCAGCTGATCGGCACGCCGCGTCACCTCTCCCAGCATCCGGGCGGCTTCGTCCTCACCCGCGACAGGCTCGACGATCTCGTGCCGATCGAGCCGGCGGCGATGGAAAATCGCCGCGTCATCGAGTGGGACAAGGACGATATCGAGGCCCTTGGCTTCATGAAGGTCGACGTGCTCGGCCTCGGCATGCTCGGCTGCATGCGCCGCGCCTTCGATCTGCTGCGCGAGCACAAGAACGTCGACATCGGCCTTCCCGACCTTCAAAACGACGACGAGACCGTCTTCCGGATGATCCAGAAGGCCGACACGCTCGGCGTCTTCCAGATCGAGAGCCGCGCCCAGATGGCGATGCTGCCGCGGATGAAGCCGAGGCGCTTCTACGATCTCGTCATCCAGGTCGCGATCGTCCGGCCGGGGCCGATCCAGGGCGACATGGTCCACCCTTATCTCCGTCGCCGCGAAGGGCGGGAGAAGGCCGAATATCCGCGCCCGGAGCTGCGCGCCGTGCTCGAGAAAACCCTGGGCGTGCCGCTCTTCCAGGAGCAGGCGATGAAGGTCGCGATCGTCGGTGCCGGCTTCACCCCGGCCGAGGCCGACCAGCTCCGCCGGGCGATGGCGACGTTCAAATATACCGGCGGCGTCACCCACTTCCGCGACAAGTTGATCGAAGGAATGGTGGAGCGCGATTATCCGCGCGAGTTCGCCGAACGCACCTTCAAGCAGATCGAAGGCTTCGGCAGCTACGGCTTCCCGGAGAGTCATGCAGCGAGCTTCGCCAAGATCGCTTATGCGTCGAGCTGGATGAAATGCCATCATCCCGACGTCTTCTGCTGCGCCCTCCTCAACGCCCAGCCGATGGGCTTCTACGCGCCCGCCCAGATCGTCCACGACGCCCGCGAGCACGGGGTGGAGGTGCGTCCGATCTGCATCAACGAAAGCCGCTGGGACTGCACGCTGGAGGAACTTTCCCCACCGGCAAAGAGGCCCCTCCCCTTGATGGGGAGGGGTTGGGGAAGGGTGGTCCCTGAGACGGACTCCGAATCCGCGAAGAGTCCCCCCCCACCCAACCTCCTCCATCAAGGGCGAGGGGCTCTCTCAGCGAATGATCATCTTCCCTCCCGCGGCGGCTCCGCCGCCGGTGTCGGCTCTCGGCATGCTCCCGGCCTGCCGAAGCGCCTCCACCCCCTCCGCCTCGGCCTGCGCATGGTGCGGGGCCTCTCCAATCTCCACGCCGCGCAGATCCTCGCGGCGCGGGCGGAGCGGCCGTTCGCCTCGATCGAGGAGGTCTGGCGGCGCTCGGGCGTGCCGCTGGCGGCGCTGGAGAAGCTGGCCGACGCCGACGCCTTCGCCGGCTTCGGGGTCGATCGCCGCCAGGCGCTCTGGCAGGTGCGCGGGCTCGGCGAGACGCCGCTTCCCCTGTTCGCCGCGCTCGAGGATCGCGAGCCGGAGGTCGCGCTGACCCCGCTCACCGCCGGCCGCGAGGTGGTCGAGGATTATCGCGCGGTGCAACTGAGCCTGCGCGCCCACCCGGTCGCCTTTCTCCGCCCCGAGCTTGACCGCCGCAAGGTGACGCGCTGCGCCGACCTCGCACATACGAAGGACGGCCGGCCGATCGAAGTCGCCGGCATCATCCTGATCCGCCAGCGCCCGGGATCGGCCAAGGGCGTATTGTTCCTCACCATCGAGGACGAGACCGGCATCGCCAATGCGGTGCTCTGGCCCGACCGCTTCGAGGCGCAAAGGCGGATCGTGCTCTCCGCCTCGATGATCTCGATCCGCGGCGTCGTGCAGCGCGAGGGCGAGATCATCCACGTCATCACCGCCCGGATGGAGGACATGACCCCCCTCCTCCACTCGGTCGGCCAGATGGACTTCCCTCACCGCACCGGCCCCGCCGACGGCGCCAAGAACGGCGGCTACGATCCGCGCGAGCGCAAGCCGGCGCTTCCCGCGCCCGTGCTGTCGCTCCCCAATCCTTCTGCCGAGCCCGAGGAGCGGATCCGCGTAAAGTCGCGCAACTTCCACTGACCGGCGGAAGCCCCAAAGGAAAAGCCCTCCCGCGGCAGTGCCGCAGGAGGGCCGTCCACGCCCACGGACCAGGCGATCAGAATTTCTGCTGGCGCTCGTAAAGCGACTTGTAATGCTGGATGCGGGTGACGCGCAGGCCCGGCATGCCCGATCGATCGACCGCGCGTTGCCAGCTGGCGAATTCCTCGAGGGTCAGGCCGTAGCGATCGCAGGCCTCGTCGACCGAGAGCAGCCCGCCGTTGACGGCTGCGACGACCTCGGCCTTGCGGCGGACCACCCAGCGCGAGGTGCTGGCGGGCGGCAGCGAATCGAGCGTGAGCGGTTCCCCCAACGGGCCGATCACCTGTGCTGGCCGGATTTTCTGATTCTCGATCATTCCCACCTCAAACTCGCAACTCGTGGCACTGCATCTTCTCCCGCCACGCCCTTACCCCGGCGCCGTTGAAGGAAGACTGAAACCGCAAGGTAAACGGCGCGGTCATCTCAGTTACCGCCGATCCGGCCGGCCAGATCGGGGTTGAACGACCCCTTCTGCGCGGCCACGGCCCGCCGCCAGCCGGGGCCGGCGAGCAGGATCTCGGCGATCGGATCGCGCACTCGCGGCGCCTCGAGCAAAGCCTCGGCGCGCGCCGCGGCCGAGGCTGCCCGCTGCACCTCGCGCAGCGCGCTGACCACGTCCGGATCGGGCGTGATCGCGGTGCGGCGCGCGAAGCGCTGCTCTGCGCGGCGGAGAAAAGCGAGATCCATGGCCGAGGGGATACGCGAGAAGCCTGAAAAGCCGGTAAAGACCGCGGGGGTGGGCTTTGCGGGGTGCCGTCACTATGTAAGCGCGCGTCATGCAGGTGGATTTTCAGCTCGGAAGGCCCGCACAGGGCGCGCGCATCGTCGTCGCCATGTCCGGCGGGGTCGACAGCTCGGTCGTCGCCGCGCTCGCCGCGCGCAGCGGCGCCGAGGTGATCGGCGTGACCCTCCAGCTCTACGACCATGGTGAGGCGATCGGCCGCACCAAGACCTGCTGCGCCGGCCAGGACATATACGACGCCAAGACCGTCGCCGACCGGCTGGGCATCGCCCATTACGTCTTCGATTACGAGAGCGCCTTCCGCGGCAGCGTGATCGAGCGCTTCGCCGACGAATATATGAGAGGCCGCACGCCGATCCCCTGCGTGTCGTGCAACCAGGGCGTGAAGTTCACCGACCTGCTCGGCCTCGCCCGGGATCTCGGCGCAGATTGCCTCGCGACCGGCCATTACGTTCGCCGCGTCCTGGGCGCGAACGGGCCAGAGCTGCACCGCGCCGCCGATCCGGCCCGCGACCAGAGCTATTTCCTGTTCGCGACGACGCGGGCGCAGCTCGATTATCTGCGCTTCCCGCTGGGCGACCTGCCGAAGCCGCTGGTTCGCGAGCTCGCCCGCGATCTCGGCCTCGTCGTGGCCGACAAGCCGGACAGCCAGGACATCTGTTTCGTTCCCGGCGGTGACTATGCCGCGGTGGTCAAGAAGGTGCGCCCGGAGGCGGCCGAGGAAGGCGAGATCGTCGACCGTGACGGCCGGGTGCTCGGCCGCCATCGTGGCCTGATCCACTTCACCGTCGGTCAACGTCGCGGGCTGGAAATCGGCGGCCAGAAGGAGCCGCTCTACGTCGTCCGGATCGACGCTGAGGCGCGGCGCGTGGTCGTGGGACCGAAAAGCGCGCTGGCGGTGCGCACTGCCCGCCTCTCCGGCCTCAACTGGCTCGGCGAGGACCAGCGCGACGGTCTCTCGGCCAAGGTGCGCTCGATGGCGCGGCCGGCGCCGGCGCGGTTCGAGCCGGGCAGCGACGGCGGCAGCATCCATTTCGATACGCCCGAATATGGCGTCGCCCCCGGCCAGGCGGCGGTGCTTTACGAGGGCGAGCGGGTGCTCGGCGGCGGCTGGATCGAGGAAACGGCGGCGGCGGAGCTGGAGGCGGCGTGACGGCGCGCCGCACCGTCCGCCGTCTCCACGCGGCGTTTCGCGACGATATCGGCGATCTGGTGACCCGGCGGCCGCTTCCCGGCCCGGCCATAGCGGACCTCGACCCGTTCCTGTTCCTCAACCATCATGGGCCGCAGGTCTATCCGCCGAACAACGGAGGCCTGCCGTTCGGCCCCCATCCGCATCGCGGCTTCGAGACGGTGACCTTCATCCTCGAAGGCGAACTCTCGCACCTCGACAGCGGCGGACACGAGAGCGTCATCCATGCCGGCGGCGTGCAATGGATGACCGCCGGCCGTGGTCTCGTCCACGCCGAGCTCTCCCCGCAGAGCTTCAAGCGCGCCGGCGGCCCGCTCGAGATCCTGCAGCTCTGGGTGAACCTCCCGGCGCGGCTGAAGATGACCGCCCCGGCCTATATCGGCCTCGAAGCGGCGGACATTCCGTCGGTCGCGTTCGACGGCGGCTCGATCGCGCTGATTTCCGACAGCTGGGAGGGCGCGGCCGGGCCGATCAGCCCCATCGCCGACGTGCGAATGAGCCTGATCAGGCTGGACGCCGGCGGCGGCCTCGATTTTCCGGTGGCACCCGGGCGCACGATCTTCCTTTATCTGGTTTCCGGCGAAGCGAGCGTCGGCGGCACCAGGGTCCCGTGCCATCACCTCGCCGAGATCAACGACGACGGCGACAGCGTCTCGATGGTCGCGCCGCAGCCCGCGACGATCCTGTTCGGCCACGGCGCTCCATTCGGAGAACCGATCGTCTCCCACGGTCCGTTCGTGATGAACAGCCGCGAGGAGATCGTGCAGGCGATCCACGATTATCAGGCGGGCCGCTTCGGGGCGCTCTGACGCCGTCGTTGTATCGACCCGGTTGCGGGCAGGCCGTTACGCTCCCCAACGGCTACTTGCAGTTCTTCTTGCAGGCGCCGTTGCCGTTGTTGCCGTTGCCGGAACTGCTGGCATTACCGTTGCCATTCCCGTTACCGTTTCCGGGAGGCGTGGTCGTGCCTCCAGTCGAACTGGTCGTCGACGCGCTGGTCGTTCCCCCGGTGGAGCTCGTCGTCGAGGTCGTGGTCCCTCCGGTCGAGCTGGTCGTTGTCGTTGTGGTGCCGCCGGTCGAGCTCGTCGTCCCGCCTGTCGAGCTGGTGGTGGACGAGGAGGTCGACGTCGTCCCACCGGTGGAGCTGGTTGTGCCGCCGGCCGAACTTGTTGTGCTGGCACCTCCGGTCGAGCTGGACGTGCTCGTCGCCCCCGATCCGGAGCCGTCTGTCTGGAGATAGACTCGACGGGTGTAGTTCAGGGTAACCGGAGGAGTTTCGAAGAAGATGAAGTTCAGCGGCACGCGATAGCTGACGCCGATGTCGAGGACGGGAAGGCCGTTGTCAGATGTCTTCGAGATCGCGGGAGTGAGCACGCCCTTGGTGCCGATCGCCGCCTTGCGGAGCGTCGCGAGCACGGCGGCCTCCCGCTCGGCGTCGGTCTCCAGGCGGAAGATGGCGGCCCGGCGGGCGCCCTCGTCGACCGCGTGCTTGACGCCGGCATTGGCGAAATAGAGGACTCCGAGCTGCGACACGCCGATGATCATGCCGAGGAACACCGGTGCGGCGAGGGCGAACTCGACGGCGCCGGCGCCGCGCTCGTTGCGGAACGGGCGGCGCAGCCTCACTGGATCCTCACTGCGGCTTCAACATGGAGCGGATAGGCTCCGTTCGGACCCGGCGCAAAGATCGAGGTGAACATCGGCTTGAACGCCGAGTCGATGCTGACCTGGATGTAGCGCGCCGTGATCTGGAAGCAGTCGAGATTGTCCGGCGGAGTCTCGACTTCGCAGCCGGCCTTAGTCTTCTTGGGACACGTGCCTTCGAAATCGGATTGCTCGATCCCGTCGCATTCGCGCCAGGCCGAGACGCTGACCGCCTCCTCGGGCACCTTCGCCGCCGCCGCCGCGTCAGCGACAAAGGCGTCGTAATTGGGGCCGGTCGCATCGCCTGGAATGGCGAAATCGCCCGCCGAGATACGTTCGATCGTGCGGTCCACCGCCTCGGTAAGCTCAAGTCGGCGTGAATAGCCGGTGCTGAGATCGATGATGCCCATTGTGACCAGTGACAGAACCGGAGCGATGATCGCGAGCTCGATCACGCTGGTGCCGCGCTGATCGCCACGCAGGCGACGGAGGAATGATGCGTTCACTGGACGCTCCATCAGTCGACCAGCCGGACGACGGTCATTTGAAAGGCGCTGGCCCCGCTATTCGCCGGGCAATTGTTCTGGATGTTGCCACCGCCCTTGAACTCGAGCTTGCGTCCGACGAGCTGGATGCAATTGGAGCTGATGTCGGTGTTGCCGCCGATCCAGAAGTCGGTGCTCGGGCCATATACGGCGCCGGTGAGATTCAGGTCGGCGCCGCCGTTGAGCTTGATCTCCTTGCCGGCGGTATTTCCGGCATTGCGATCCCGGAACACGACAATGCCCTTGTAATCCCCGCTGTTGGGCGCTGTCAGGGTCAACTTGCCGCCACCGTTCTGGGTCCAGCCGCTCTCAGTTCCCATCAGCATCAGCGTCGTATTCTGGCCCGTCACGCTCCCCTTGATGTCGAGGGTCGCGTTATTGACGTAGAACTTGTCCGACTTGATGATCAGCGTGCCCTTGATGTCGGCACCGGCGAAGCAATTCTGCTCGCCCTGTTCGATCGTCTTCGTCACGCCGTTGGGCACCACGAGCGGGGCGGTGCTACAAGTCGACGGAACCGTTGGGTTCGGGACCTTGGCGAACGGATCCTTGACCGGTGAACCGTAGGGCTGAAGGGTCGTGTTGCCCTTGAACCAGCGGCCGCCGGTGATGCCGCCGACCGCCGCCACCGGGTTGGCCGTGACGGAAGCCGCACCCCCGACGTCCACGGCGTTAGTGCCGCGCGAGTTGGTGGCAATCCCGCAGCCGAGCGTGAGGTCCGGATTGCCGCGGGCGATGATTCCGGGATCGGTGCCATTGTAGAGGGAAACCATGCAGAACTGGCCGTTGCCGACGAGCGCCGCCGTCCCCTCGGCCCTGAGCGTCGAACTGCTCCGGGTGAACATGCTCATGAACGGCACCGTCCGCTCGCTGACCAGGGTGACGCGCGCCGCCTGCCAGCAATTGGGGACGCCGCGAGCACCGCATTTCAACGGGGAGAAGGTGTTGCCGGCGAAACTGCCGTCCTCGATCCGGTGGCTCTTGAGCACCGGCTTCTCGTTCAACTCGAGATCCAGCTGAAGATGCTCGTCAAGGTCGTTCGAAAGCGCCGTGTCGGCGGGAGCGTCCTGCGCAAGCGCATGAGCGCCCGCGATCGCACCGGAATCTGCCGCGCGCTGCAATTGCCTCTTCCAGAATGAGAGCTGGATCGAGTCGATCGCCAGTCCTGCCGAAGCCATCAGCAGCGGCATCGCAGCGGCGCCGATCAACAGCACGTTGCCGCGGTCGCTCCGAAGAAGGCTTCCAAGCCGTTCCCACGCCTTCATGAGCTCTGTCCTCACCGGGACGCTGCGCGCCCTTCCAACCCAAAGGCACTAGGCCCCGAAGATTGCGGTGAGGTTGAGCCTCATGGTTAGCGCCGCCTTAAGCGCGATGCGGGGATTTACCGTAACCGCGTGAAAACATGGCCCCGCACAGGAGGTCGGCGGCGGCACGGGGCCGCCGCCTCGCTCAGAAGCGGACCGACATGCGGCCGTAGACGAAGCGGCCATTGAAGCCGAACGGCGAGAAGCTCGAATAGGGAATGAAATAGGGGTTGGTGCCGAACACCCCGCCGACCGAGGCGCGGCTGGGATAGACGTCGAAGACGTTGTTGGCGCCGATCGCGAACTGCACCCCCTCGCCGCCCTCGAGCCGCAGCTCGGCATCGGTGACCCACCGCGCCTCCAGCGTCTCGTCACCGGCCGCGGTGGCCGCCGGGACCAGAACGTCGCCATAGCGGTTGGTGCGGACGGTGGCGCCGAAGATGCCGCTGTCCCAGTCGAGCCCGAGGTTGATCTTGTCGCGGGGCTGGCCCTGCTCGATGCGCAGGGACTCGACCCGGCCGAACAGCGTCAGGCCGGGAAGGGTCGGCAGCACGGCACGATCGGTGATCCGCGTCTTGTTGCGGTTGTAGCCGGCGGTCAGCGTGAAGTTGCCGAAGCCGGTATCGCGGATCCGATAGGTGCCGACGATGTCGAGGCCGCGCGTCCGGGTGTCGATGCCGTTGATGAAGAAGCGGGCCGAGGTGATGCTGTTGAAGCCGGCGCCCTGAAGCAGGGCGACCACGGCGGCGCCCTGCAGATTCTCGGTGACGACGATGCGATCGTCGATGCTCACCTGGTACCAGTCCGCCGTGATGTTCAGGCCCTCGCCGGGCGTGAGGGTGAGGCCGACGCTGTAGTTCTTCGATTCCTCCGGCTGCAACGGCTGGGAGCCGAGCGCGACCGCGACCGGGCTCGAAACCGGAAAGGTGCCGATCTCGAGCAGCACGCCGTTGACGTTGTTGGTCGAGGTCGTCGAATAGAATTGCTGGTGGAGCGACGGCGCACGGAAGCCCGTGGAGGCCGATCCGCGCAGCGCGAACCATTCCACCGGGGCGAAGCGAGCGGCGATCTTGCCGTTCAGGGTGCTTCCGAAATCGGAATAATCCTCGTAGCGACCGGCGACCTGCACCGTCAGATTTTCGGTGATGTCGGCATCGAGCTCGGCATAGCCCGCCCATGAATGCCGCTTGGCATCGACCTCGTTGGCCGGACGGAAGCCGGGGAAGACCTGGGCGCCGGCCGGCGCGTTGAACGGCGCGGCGGCGAACGGCCCGCCGGCATAGCTCTGCACGTCGCCGGCGACGATGTCGAAATTCTCATGCCGATGCTCGGCGCCGAGAGCGATCGAGACCTCGTGAAGCCCCCCTACGTCGAACTCGCGCTGGACGTCGAGATTGGTGACGTGCTGCCCGAAGCGCAGCCCGCCGGCATCGAACCGGGTCTGGCTCGCCGCTCCGAACGAGGTGTTGAAGCTGTTCGCGACGCCGAAATCGAATCCGTTGTGGCCGTAGACGTGGCTGAAATCCCAGTTCCAGCCCGAGACGGTGCCGCGCACGCCGGCGGCCAGCGAATAATCCTCGATGTCGCTGGTGATCAGCGGCAGGAAGCCCGTCGGGTAGAAGGGCACGAAGGTCGTGGTCGAGGCCGAGAAGTTGCGGTTCCGCGCGTCATTGGCGCGGCGGAAGAAGCCGGCGCTCTCGCCCTCGCGGGTGCTGTAGCTGCCAAACGTGTAGAATTCGATCGCCGCGCCGAGCTCGGTGCCGGCATTGAAGAACAGGTTGAGGTCGTGGGTCTCCGCATCGCCATAGCGATGGTTCAGCCGGTCGAAGGTGAATTCGCGCGGATCGGAGAGGCCTCCGACGGTCGGGAACTGCCGCCGCGGATCGTAGCCGCTCCGGTTGGTCGCCTCGCGGTTACGATATTCGGCGGTGAGGTTGAGATAGCCGGTCTTGCCGACCGCGAAGCCGTAATGGAGCGCGGAGGTGATCGTGTCGCCGTCACGCGCCCGCCGGTCCTCGCCATTGTCGATCAGGACGAAATTGCCGTCGGCGTCGATCACCGGCTGGCCATTGGCGCCGAGCTGGACGCCGGTGACGGTCGGAACGTCCTTCAGCGAGGTGTGATAGCGGCCGTAGGTCGCCTGGAACTGGCCGCCCGGCCGGCGGCGCAGCTGGACGTTGATCACGCCGGCGATCGCGTCGGAGCCGTATTGCGACGAGGCGCCGTCGCGCAGCACCTCGATCCGGTCGATCGCCAGCGGAGGAATGGTGTTGAGATCGACGGCCGCCGAGCCGCGGCCGACCGAGCCGTTGATGTTGAGCAGCGCCGACGGGTGACGGCGCTTGCCGTTGACCAGCACCAAGGTCTGATCGGGCGAGAGGCCGCGCAGCGTTGCCGGGCGCAGCACGTCGGTGCCGTCGGTGATCGACGGCTGCGGGAAATTGAACGAAGGCACGACCTGGTTGAGGATCCGGTTGACCTCGGTGAAGCCGGTCTCGGTCAGTGCCTCGCCTCCAATGACGTCGATCGGCACCGGGCTCTCGGCGAGGGTGCGGTCGGTGCGGCGGGTGCCGGTGACGATGATCGCATCTCCGGACGCGACGTCCGCCTGCGTCGTCTCGGCCTGCTCGGCAGGAGGATCCTGGTTCTGAGCCGCGGCGGGCGCGGCAAGCAGGGCTAAGGTCGAGAGCGAGGAGAAGAGCGAAGCGCGCGAGACGAGAGTCATAAGCGGTCCCCTTGTTGCATCCGTCGTGCGGACCGGGGGAGGCTGTCTCAAATCCTTGATCTTGCAAAACGCTTTCGTGCTGCACCGCGGAATTGTTGCGCGACTGTGCTCCACGCACCACATCGGCTCGGCCGCTCCGCTCGCAGGGCGGCAGGATCAAGAGGAACAGCCATGGGAAGTCCGATCTCCGTCGATCTGCCGCACAAGCTCGGCGCGGCCGAAGCGCGCCGCCGCATTCAGAACGGGATCGGCGGCCTCGACCGTCACCTGCCTGCCGGCGCGCGGGCCGAGCATCATTGGTCGGGCGAGCGGATGAACCTCAAGGTCGTGGCGCTCGGCCAGGAGGTCAGCGCCACGATCGACGTCGAGGAAACGTACGTGCGCGTGCAGGTGCAGCTGCCGCCGTTCCTGTCCTTCTTCGGCAGCACGATCGAAGGCCTGCTTCGCCGCCACGGCACGGAATTGCTGGAGGACCGGAGCGGCGGCCGCCGCTCCGGCTGAACTCAGCCTTGGCGGGCGGGCCGCTTCTCGGGGGCGGCGCTGCGGATCAGGGACAGCACCGGACAGCGATTCCCCTCCACGATCAGGCTGCCGAACCGGTCGAGGCCGTTCCCGCCTCTCGTGTCCACACCGATGGCGTGCGCGAACGGGAGGCCGTAGCACGGACCGGCGAGCTCGGCGCGATACCAGTTGCGGGCGCGGTCCTGCAGGTAGACGGCATCTCGCCCTTCGGCGCGGAAATCGCGGATGCCGCGAAGATTGACGAAAGGAATGCTCGCCTGGCGAACCTCGGACGGATGTCCGGAAGCCCCCGGCGCGGCGAGCGACGGCGCCGCCACGACAAGGGCGGCGAGGGCAAGAACGATCTTCTTCATGCGCTTCGAATAGCATGCCGGCCCTGAACCGGGCATGACGGCGCTTGCCTCCCGCCCCGCCGACGTTAGCATCCGCCCACCACGGCCGGGGAGAGCGGAGGATGCGGCATGTAGCGATCATCGGGTCCGGACCGGCCGGCTTCTACAGCGCGGAAGGCCTGCAGAAGCAGTTCGGTGACGGGGTGCGCATCGACCTCATAGACCGCCTGCCGGTTCCCTATGGCCTGATCCGCTCCGGCGTCGCGCCCGACCATCAGTCGATCAAGGCGGTTTCCAAGCGATACGAGAAGGTCGCGCTCAGTGACCGGGTACGCTTCGTCGGGAACATCGTCGTCGGAAAGGAGATTTCGCTCGACGAGCTCGCGTCGATGTACGACGCGGTGATCCTCGCCACCGGCGCCCCGGTCGACCGCCCGCTCGGCATTCCCGGTAGCGACCTGCCGGGCGTGATCGGCTCCGCGGCCTTCGTCGGCTGGTACAACGGCCATCCCGATTTCGCGGATCTCGACCCGCCGCTGGACGGCGAGACCGCGGTGGTGATCGGGGCCGGCAACGTCGCGCTCGACGTCGCCCGCATCCTCTCCAAGACGGCCGGCGAGTTCGAGGGATCGGACATCGCCGGCCACGCCCTCGAGGCGCTGGACCAGTCCTCGATCCGCCGCATCCGCATTCTAGGCCGCCGCGGGCCGCACCAGATCGCGATGACTCCCAAGGAGCTGGGCGAACTCGGCCATCTCGAAGCGGCTTCCCCGCGCGTCGATCCAGACGATTTGCCTCCGGACATCGACGACGCCGCGCTCGAGCCGGGTCTCAGGAAATCGATGGCCCACCTTCGGGAGTTCGCGGCGGGCACGGCGGAGAAGGACAAGACGATCACGTTCGATTTCTTCGCCATGCCGGTCGCCGTCCAAGGCGAGGGACGAGTCGAGCGGATCGTCGTCGAGCGCACCCGGCTCGCCGAGGATCTGCGTGCGGTCCCAACCGGCGAACGGACCGCCATTCCCTGCGGGCTGGTGGTCAGCTGCATCGGCTACCGCACCCCGCCGATCGACGGCGTTCCCTATGACGAGGCCGGCGGGCGCTTCGCCAATCGGGACGGGATGATTGCCGACGGCCTCTATTGCGTGGGCTGGGCGCGTCGGGGGCCGACCGGCACCATCGGCACCAATCGCCCCGACGGCTTCGAGGTGGCCGAGACGATCTTCGCGACGCTCGGCCAGGGCGACAGCGGCAAGGGCGGCGGTGCTGCGCTCGACCGCCTGCTCGCGGAGCGGGACGCGAGGCCCGTCGCCTTTTGCGACTGGCAGAAGATCGAGGCGGCGGAGACGGCACGGGCGCGCAGCGGCAGCCCGCGGGAGAAGTTCACCAGCATCGCCGAGATGCTCGGAACGCTTGGCGGATGAGGCGGATCGGATCCGGCGAACGAGGCGCTTGCGCTCGGCAAAAGCGGCCCCTATAGGCTCGCCACCTGCCTTCCGGTCGGCGCAAGCCGAAACCCGGTCGGGGAGTAGCTCAGCCTGGTAGAGCACTGTCTTCGGGAGGCAGGGGCCGGAGGTTCGAATCCTCTCTCCCCGACCATTTTTCTGTACCAGTCCTTCACAGCTCCCAAGCGCATGCGGATGGGGGCTCGACCGCCCGCCCCGCCCGTGCCACCTTCCTTGCGTCGGCGCTGCAGGGGGAGCGGAGAGCATGGCACAGGGTGTTTCACGACGACCGCCGAGCCGTTTCCTCCTTCTCGTTCTCGCCGCGGCGCTGCCCCTCCTCCTGGCGGTCGTTCTCCTGCAGCTCATCGCGCCGGCGGCGCCGCAGGTGGGGCCCGCCGATCTCGCCGCGCTGGCGCCGGTGAAGGTCCGCCCCTACCTCCCCGGCGCGCTCGCCTACGCAGCGCTGATCCTGGTGCATCTGCTCGCTTGCGCCACCGCGATCACGCTGGCCGCGCTGACCCTGCGGGTCGGCCCCCGCGGCCGCGCCTTCGCGCTGACGGGCCTTCTCATGACGCTCGGCCTGGCGATTGCGATCCTGCTGCTGCGCGCCACCTCCGACAGCGGATTCGCCGCGCTTCGAGTCAGTTACGGCGGCATCCGCGACCTGCTTGCCGCGAGCGGCGCGGCCGGCGAGCTGGTCCTGCCCATGGCCGGACCACTGACTCCGCTGGCACTGTCGGCCTATGCCGCCACCGTGGCGGGGATCGCCGCGGTGTCGCTCACCGCCGCGGCGGCAGCCTCGCAGGTGTGGAACCTCTACGGGCCGCAGCGCCTCAGCGAGGAAGACGCGGAAGCTCGCCTTTGCCTCGTCAACGCGCGGATCCGGCGATGCGCCTACGCGCTCTCGCTGGTACTGGTGACCAGCACGGTTTCGGCGTCGCATTTCTTCGGCCTGCCGGCGAGAGCGCTCGCCAGGGTCAATCTGGACAAGCCCCTAATCCCGCCTGCGAGCCCGGCCTTGCTCGAGGCGACCCAGGCGCGCCTTGCCGAGATGGCGAGCGAGCTCACCTTCTTCTGGGCCGCGGTCTATACGCTGACCCTGATCGCCGCGGTCGGCATACCTTTGCTGCTCGTCCAGAAGCAGGCGCACGAATTCCTCGAGGCGCTGAGGCCCCCCGAGCGGGCGCTGGAGACGCGGCGGCGCCTCAGCGAGGCGGGGGCGCTCAGCGGCGGCGGCGAGCAGGCCAAGATGCTGCTCGCCTTCGTCGCCCCGCTCCTCTCCGCGCCCGTCACAAACCTGCTCCAGGCGGCAACGGGCTGAAGGGCGGATGCCCGCGTCGAATCCGAGCGCGCTCCCCGCCGAGGCCAGGATGCTGGTGACTCGCGTGCTCGCCTGCTCGGCGGAGGTCGCGGAGCAGGTGCTTCGCCGCGGGCGGCTGCGGAGATTTCCCAATCGAGCGACCATCCTCCGCCAGGGGGACTGGCTCAGCCTCGCCTTCCTGCTCGTTCTCGGGCGGGCCCATGCCTTGCTCTACAGCGCCGACGGGCAGGTCATCCTCCTCCACGAATACCGTGCCGGCGACCTGTTCGGGGCGCTCGGCGAGCTCGAGCCTGTTCGCCAGGAATGCGACGTGCTCGCCGTCGAGGAAGCGCGGGCGCTCGTCCTCGAAGCGGCCGAGCTGGCGCTGCTGGCCCAGCAGCATTCCTGCATCGGCCTCGCCTTGTCGCGAATGCTGATCCGGCGTCTAAGGCAGACGACGGAGCGGATGTACGAGCGCGCCGCGCTGTCGGCGGTCGGGCGCGTCCATGCCGAGCTGCTGCGCCAGGCGCGCGAGGCCGCAGACCTCACCATCCGACCGGCACCGATCCTGTCCGAGCTGGCCCTTCGGGTGGCGACGACGCGCGAAACCGCTTCCCGCGCGGTGAACGCCCTCGAACGGCGCGGCATCATCCGCCGCGACGCGGACGCGCTGATCGTCGTCGCCCCCCGACGGCTGGAGGAGATGGTCTTCTAGGGCCCCGGCCGCGACTTCAGCGCGAACAGGCCGACCGGCGGGCCGCCGTCCGGCGGGTCGAGCTCGCCGACATATTCGGAGGCAGGCGCGGCATCGCCGGCGACCGCCAGGGCACCCGCGAAATCCTCGGTGACGCAGGCGGAGCCCTGGGGCGTGGACGCCGAGGCGGCCGCGGCCGCCGCCGTTGCGGCCAGCGGCAGGCGCTCGGCGGCGGCGAAGGGGTCGGTGAACGTCGCGGCGACCAGATAATGGCCGCCGACGCGCTGCCCCGCGGCGGCGAGCGCAAGCGCGGCAGCACCGGCATCGTTGACATTGTCATAGCCGAGGACCACCTGCGCCTCGCTCCAATAGGGGCCGAGGCTGGGTGCCGGGCCTGCGCCGATCGTCTCGCCGACGGCAGCAAGCCTGACCTCCAGCGCGCTCCCCGTCTCCTCCGCGTCGACGCGGACCGAAAGCACCGCAAGCGGGCGCCGCGTCGCCTGCGCGTCCTCCCTGCCGCCGAGCGCAGGCCGGACCGCCTCGCGGGGCGCCGGGATCAGGCGCTGGCGCCATCCCGCTTCAGCCCAGCGCGCGAGCGCGCGTCCGGTCGCGCTGACGTCTTTGGTCTGGACAGCTTCGGGATCGACGACCAGCAACTGGACGGCCTCGCTCTCCAGCCGCCGCGCGTTGATCAGCGCAGCGCCCATCGCCACCTCGTCGGCCAGGGCGATGGTCAGCGCATCGGGCGCCTCGCCGATCGGGCGGATCGGCCGCACCGTCTCGGCCTGCGCCAGCACCGCCTCGAACCGCTTGCGCCACTCGGCGCCGAACGGATCGACCGACCGCGCGGCGAACGCCTCGGCGCCGCCCGGCAGGATCAGGTGCAAAGTGCCGACCCGCGCCAGCAGAGCCTCGGCGACCAGGATGTCGGCCCCCGCCGCCAACGCGCCGAAGCCGAAGCCGACATTCTCCTCCGCCAGCGCCGCGGCGATCGTTTCATCGAGATGCGCCCGCTGCTCAACGGCCGGATCGAACGACATGTGCCCCCCGAAATGGAGCGAGCGCGGCGGGCGATGAGCATCGAGCCAGGACGCATCGCCTCCCTGCTCCGCAAGGATCAGGGCGAACTGGCGCAAGGTGGAGGCGTGATCCTCCCAGGCGCGCGGAGCGAGGGCAATCGCTTCGGCGAAGGCGGTTCGCGCCTCGGGCTCGCGATCAAGCAGCAGCAGAGCCTCGGCACGTGTGGCCTCTCGATAATAAGGCGTTTCGGGCTCGTCAGCCTCCTCATGGATTCGCCGAAGAACATGCTCTGCGAGAAGATGCGACCCTTCGTCGTCGCCGCTAAGCAACGACAAAGTGGCCGCGTTAATCAGGGGGTAAGTGGCCTCTTCATTCGCGCCCGCCCGCGCGTAGGCTTGGGCGGCCTCATAGTAGAGCGCCCGCTGGGTCTCCCCTACCGCCCGAACCGCCTGCTCCTTGAGCAGGCGGCCTTTGACGCAAAGGACAGCAGCATCGTCCGCGGCTTGATCAAACCCGCCGCGGACGAAGTCGGCCCATGCCCGACCCAGGGCGCCGGCTCTCGCAAGAGCGACGATACTTGGCAAGTATTTTGCTTCGTGCATGCATCCGCCTCTGATTCCTATCTAATAGGGATGCTCACGCCACCCGCAGATACGACAGGACAATATTTCTGGGTCAGCCAGATCCGCCGGGGAAGCGAATGTCTGGATCAACGATAATAGGCGTGTACGTCGCGTTTTGGTTGTGATCACTATATATCAGATCGAGATGCAAATTAAAGTCATGCACGTAGTCGGGCGGATTGCCGGACACCGCCCTATCACCCAATGCAATAAAATACGCGACTTTGCATCCGTACTTCTTTATTGCGGGGTCATCACCATCGTCGACCGCGCCTGCGCTATCGACACGCCTTGCGTCAAAATAGCAATCGGACTTATAGGCCTCGACGCCTATGGAGAACGGTTGCGCATTATGCGCGAACTGCCAGTTTTTTCCCGTGAGTTTGAAGATGACATAGACGTTCTTATTATTTTTCAAGGATAAAGGACACTTGAAGGGCGCAGAAGGTCCTCCTGACGTATCGTCTGGATAAGGGAGCGTGTCTCGCCTCACGCGATCGACGACTTCAGCAATTCCACCCGGATAGTCCGTGGTGTCCACTACAAAGTTACCGCGCGAGAACTTCGCGTCTATCTTGTTGCCGTTAGTCTTTATGTCTATTTCCCGGATGGTAGCAAGGCGAGGCTTTGGAACGCCTTGCTCGACCTCATCAAATTTTGGCAATTTGATTGCCGGGTGAGTTAGAATGCGTGCAAGCATGGACAAAGCTTCGTTAGTTAGCTGATTTGCCATGATACCCTCCTTCTATTAAGCGGGTTTTTATCCTGTTGTTCCATTGTTTCCATTCTCTATTTTCGGGGTCACGCCTCATAAGCGAAGAAACGGCCCCAGCAGCATCAGACAGCCGCTGCACACCCTCCGCATGTTCGCCATGCTCTATCAGCATGTCGCCAATCCCGTACTGCGCCCGCATCCAGATGTCTTGGTAGTCAGAGTTCCCTCTATCAGAAGACATAAGTGTACGCATGAGCTTGTCTTGCTGCTTTTTGTGGTATAACGCTTTGCTCCACATTCCAGATGAACTATACGCTTTCATTAACCAAAGATGCCGATTAAGAAGATCGATTGTTGATGCAGGCTCATCGCGTGTGAGATCTCTCGCAGCTTTCGTTCGCTTAAGCGCGAGCTGGCAGAACTCTACTGCCTTCGGAGCGTCCACAGGTTTTTCCAAGGCCAGAGAACAGAGATTGCCGGAAGCGTACCCCGCCTCTTTCAGCCACTTAGGATCCGCTGGATTGATCGACACCAGCTTCTCCGCAAGCGTCAAATACCGCTCGAATGGCCGTCTCGCTGCAGAAGTTCTCCCCTGCGCGTAATCGATATAGCCAACCCAGAACTCACTCTGGGCATGAGCGTAAATCCGCTGAGGATTTTCAGGATCGTCCGCTAGAAGCGCCGTGGTGGTTCGAGCAGCTTCGCGGAACTGCGCGAGGGCGCGCCTAAAATCGCTGCGCTTCATGTCGTCTTCGCCCATGGCGGTAAGAATTCGGGCCCGACGCTCCAGCGAGTCGGCCGAAAGTCCCTCAAGACCGCCGTTCTGATAGTACTTCAGCGCGCGCTCGTTGACGGAGGTGAGCGCATCCAGCCGCCCCACGCCCTTCAACTTGTCGCGCAAATCGGTCAGCATGAATTCCACCAGTCCTTCCGCCTCGGCGCGCTGGCGTTCGGCCTCGGCGCGGGCCGTGAAGGCGACGATCGCCAATACGCTGGTGATTAGCAGGCCGAGCAGCGCGCCGACCGTGACGGCCGTCACGCGGCGCAGGCGCCGCTGGGCGTCGCGCTGGACGAGGGCGTCGAGATCGACGCCGGCAAGTCCGGCGACGAGCTTGAGCACGCCCAGGCGGCGGCCGTCGCCCTCGGCGCGCAGATCCGCCGCGAGCGGCTCGGCGCCGCCCTCGGCCAACCCGCACGGGAAGCATTCGGCCGGCTCCCCGTCGACGATCGCGGCGAGGATCGGCCGGTCCGGCTGGAGGCTGCGAAAGGTGGCGATCTCCTTCGCCACCCAGGGCGATCCCGCCGAATGCGGCGAGCAGAGGATGACGAGGGCCTCGGAGGCGGCGAGCGCCGCGCGCACCTTTTCGGAGAGATCGCCGGCCGCCGGCAGCTCCTCGCGATCGCGGAAGATCGGCGCGATCCGCGCCGGCACGAGCCCGCGCTCTCCTTCGCTGCCGACCAGCCGCCGCGGCAGCCGATAGGCCTCGAGCCGGCGGTGGAGCCATCGTGCGTGGCGCGCGTCCTTGTGACTATAGCTCAGGAACGCCTTGAATCGCGCCTCGCCGGCCATGTCTTGCCCCACCGACATGGAAGTTGCGCAGAAGATGACACACTCCGCCCCGACCAACAAGACGCGCGCGGGATCCGAACAGGCGAGACCCGCCGATGAAATCGGTCAGTAATTGCTACCCAGAGCCTTGCGCAGGAAGTGGCCCGCGGAGACGCCGCGAAGCAGCGCGAGGCGATAACGATCGACCTGCTCCTGCGGCAGCCAGCCGCCGCTTGGCCAATCCTGCGGCCAGTCGCTCGCCAATTGCTGCAACCGCGCAACGTCGAGATCGGCGTCGACCCCCGGCAGTTCCGCGATCCGGGCAAGCTCCTCGGCAAGATCGGCGCGGCCGGCGCCCAGCGCTTCGTGCCAATCGGCCGCCTGATAGCCCTTGCGACGCTCGCCCACCACCTCGCGCGGCAGCCGATCGGCGAACGCACGGCGGGCGAGCGAGCGCGGCACGCCCCCGGCGAGATACTCCTCCGCGGGCACCGAAAGGCAGAATTCCATCAGCCGGCGATCGGCGGTCGGATCGCGCACGTCGACCCCCCATCCGCCAATCATGCCCTTGTTGTAATTGCCCGGATCGACGCGGGAGACCACCCAGAGCCGAGCTTCCAGGCCGTTGCGGCGCGGGCGGTAGCTCGGGTCCAGCGCCCTGGCGGCGGCGCGGGCGGCAAGCTGCGGATCTTCGGCGCGCGCCGGGGCGATCGCGCTATAGTCGGAGAGGCTGCGGCCGCGGCCGCGGCGGCGCGCGATCCACTGCCATAGCGGCACCGGAACGTAGGGCCCGGCCGCGGCGGCGGCGATGGTCCCCCAGCGTGTCCCCCAGCGGCGCAGCTGCCAGGCGAGCTTCGCGACGCGGAACAGATGGCCGCCTCCGAGGCTCTCGGCGAGATAGGGCATGCCGTCGTAGCTGATCGTCATGTTCCCCTGCTGCCCGGTGAGCAGCACGCCGAGGCGCCGCCGTTTCGCATCGTCCAGGATGGCGTGCAGCCAGACGCCGTTGCAGAGATTGAGCAGCGGCCGCTCGTAGAGGAAGAAGTTGCGGTCCAGCCGCTCGACCGGCGACGCGCCGCTCGCCGGCAGCCGCACGTGCTCGATATTGGGATAGAGACCTGCCACCCGGGCGGCGAGCGGACCTTCGTCGGCGAAGCTGTCGTAGCTCGCGGCGGCTTCGTAGCCGGGCCGCGGCACCGCGGTGTAGGCGATGACCGATCCTTGCCCGGAGCCGAGCAGACGCGCGGCGGTGCTCGTGGTCGCGGCGCTGTCGAGGCCGCCGCTGAGATGCGAGGCGACCCGTCCCTCGGCGCCGCGCAGCCGCGCCGCCACCGCCCGGTCGAGCTGCTCGCGCAGGGCCTCGGCATAATCCTCCGATCGCGCGAGCCGGAGCGTCGCGGGCGAGGGCCGCCACCAGGCCCTGCTCGAGACCCCCTCCGGCGAGACGCTGAGCAGATGGCCCGCCCGCACCTTCTCCACACCCTCGAAGAAGGTGCCGGTCCCCTCCGGCAGGAGGGCGAGGAAATCGACCAGCGTCTCGCGGTTCGGTGCGACCGGCACCTGCTCGAGCGCGTGCAGCCCCTTGGCCATGCTGGCGAAGGCAAAGAAGCCGCGGCCGCAGTGATAGTGAAGGGGCCGCTGCCCGGCGTGGTCGCGGGCGAGGAGGAGCCTGCCGCGCTTCGGGTCCCAGAGGGCGAAGGCGAAATCCCCGACCAGCCGGTCGAGCGCACCCTCGTCCCAGCGGTCAAGCGTGCGCATCAGCAAGCCGGCGTCCGAAAGGGTTGCCGCCTCGCCCGCAGTAAGGCCGAGCGCAGCCTCGAGCTCGTCCCGATTGTCGATGCGGACGTCGGCGACCAGGCTCCTGCCGCTCTCTCCCGCGACAGGGCCGCGATCGAAACGATCCTCCGGCAGCGCCGCGTGCAGCCGGCGGCCGATCGCCATCGCTCCTTCCGCCCGGAAGATCGCCGGCGCCGGCGCATAAACCTGCTGCGCCGCCAGCATCCGTTCGCAGGCACGTTCGGAGTCGCCGGACGAATCGTAGCTCCAGAATCCGGCGAGCGCTGTCACGCGTCGGGCGCAGCCTCGACAGAGACGAGACCGTCCTGCTCCAGCTCCCCGAGCAGCTCCATCAACTGGGCTCGGCACGTCTCCGGATCGACATCATATTCATCGAGCAGGACCGTCTGGAGCTCGGACACGCGCTTCGGCTGCTCGATCAGCGCCCAGATGCGCGTAGCCGTGCCGTTGAAGCCGTAGCAGGTGCCGCGATCGACATGGAGGCCGACGAGCTCGCCGTCCACTTCCGCTTCGAGCAGGCTGGCCCGGCGGCTCACGATTGGATCTTCAGCCACGCACCGTCTCCCCACGCGAAGTGCACGTCTGCAGGCTAGCCATGGACGTCCCCAGGCGCAACGGCAGAACTGGCGCCGACGTTGACAATCATTTTGCCTTGCCACACACTCTTCCCACAGGCGCGATAACAGGCGAAGGATCGAGATGACTGATCGTCCCGCATCGACCCGAGGCGCCGAAGCGCCGCAAGCGCCTCGCACGTGGGATCAGCCGCAGGTGCGGCGGCTGCAGGCCGGCAATGCGGAAGACGCGAAGGGCTCCCTCGCCGACGCGCTCAACCCATCCTGAACCTTCCGGACGGGCCTGGCGGCCGCTGGGGTCAGCCATTGGCGGCATCCTAGGTTCAGACGCGCAGCCGCAACGGCAACCGCCGTCGAAATCGCACGACCGACTACGCCCGGCCGCGGTGGCTGTTGACGTGAAATACCTGCGATGACCGATCCCTCATCCTCCTTGTGCACGCAATGCGGTCTCTGCTGCAGCGGCGCCCTCTTCGGCGAAGTGCCGATCTCCCCGGAAGATGCGCCGGCCCTGGAGCAGCTCGGTCTCGAGCTGAAGCAGGGCCACCGGGCCTTCTCGCTGCCGTGCGCACGGCTCGAAGGATCCCGATGCTCGATCTACGCGGCCCGCCCCACAATCTGCAGGACGTATCGATGCGGCGTTCTCCAGGCGGCCGAAGCCGGGGAGATCAGGCTGGACGAAGCTCGCGCGAAGATCGCCAAGGCACGCAGCCTCACGCAGGCCGTAAGAGCCCTGCTCCCGCACGGAATCTCGCTGACGCAAGCGAGGCGTGAATGGCTGGCACGGATGGCAGAGCCCGCGACGGAGTCCGGCGAGAGTAGAGCCGCCCATGCGCCTCTGGATCTCGCGCTCACCGTCCTCAATCTCTACCTCGACCGCCATTTCCGGGACGAGAGGCGACCCGCGCTCACCCTTCAGGAGCTGGGACGAGACACCTGAACGAGCCGTCACGGCCTGCGCGAGCTCAGAAGACGAAGTCGCCGGCCGTGAGCGCCTGGAGCGGATCGACAACGACGCTGATCAGCAAGTCGGCGAGGCCGTCGCCGCTGACGTCCGCCTGCACCTGCCAAGTGTTGGTCGGAACATCAACCTGGATGGCCCTCACCTCGCCGCCAGCGCCGGAAAAAGCCGCCGCGCCGATGAAGGTGAAGGTATCATGCGCTGCGGTCGCGCTCTTCGCGTCGATGAAATGCACGTCGATTTTGTCGGTCGTGTGGGTAAAATCGAGGATCTGGTCGAAATTACCGGCCCCGGGCCGCGACTCCATCACGTCGTCGTAGCGGAAGACGTCCGCTCCGCCGTTGCCGCGCAGCGTATCGCCCCCTCCCCCGCCGTAGATCAGATCCGCGCCACTTCCGCCCGTCAGCGTATCGGCAGCTGCGCCCGCGAACAGGCGGAAGCGGCCGCCGCTTTCGCTCGCGCCGTCGAATGCCATCGTCTCGGTGGCAAGCAGCAGCCCGCCGTTGATGGTGATCGTGGCGCCGGTGGCGAGCAGGGAGTCCCGCCAGATCAGGGAATAGTCGAATTCGCCATCGCCGCCCCGCTGGTGACGCTCGTCAGATGCGGACGACAGCGTGATGTTCTCGATGCTGGTGAATGCGGTGAGGAAGCCCGGCGCGTTGAAATCGATCGAATAATCACCACGCAGGAACAACCCGTCATAGCCATCGCCGCCGTTGACCGTGTCGCCCGCGCCCAGGCTGTTCGAATCGCCGAAGAAGAAGATGTCGGTGGCATGGCCGCCGGTGAAGGTATCGACTCCGAGGCCGCCGTAGATGACGAAGCCGGTTTCCTGCTCGGCCGAAGCGTTGAACGTGAAGTCCTCGCCGGCGAGCAGGTTGCCGCCATTCACGCGCACGACTCCCCCCGCGAAGGCGCTGTCGAGGATGTTGATGACATAGTCGAACCGGTTGGTTCCCGGCTCGCCGAAGCGCGTGTTGCTCCCCGAGAGCAAGGATATCGTGTCCACGTTGTCGAGGTTGCCGCCGATGCTGACACCGCCGGAATAATCGCCTTGCAGAGCCAGGGTATCGATGCCGTCGTGGCCGTCGATAAGGTCGTTCGCCGTATAGGCACCGCCCATGTAGAAGATATCCGCCCCGCCGAAGCCGCCAACGTCGTCGTCGCCGCCCTGCTCCAGCCGGAAGAAATCTGCACCTGAGGTCCCATCGAGATGATCGATGCCGCTCGTGCCGTTGATGAAGCCATCGTCAGCAAGGGTGATCGAGATGTTGCGAGAGGCGGTCTGCGTTCCGGGCGTACCGGTCGCGCCCTTGTCGTTGACGCTGATCGAGAGCGTGTCGCTACCCTCGAAGTTGAGCGCTCCGCGATAGGCCAGGCCGTCCAGCGCGGTATTGATAGCCGAAGCGCTCCCTTCGAAGGTCATGACCCCGCTGCCGTTTCCGCCGGGGCCCGAGAAGAACAGGCCGGCCGTCCCGGCGAGCGTCATCGTGCCGTGGAGCACGCTCAGCGTCACCTGCAGGTTGGTGGCGTCGACATCGGCGACGCTGATCGCATTCACGCCGGAGAAGACGAGATTGGCATCTTCGCTCCCGGCGCGCGTCAGCGGCGCGGCGATGGTCGGGGCGTCGTTGACCGCGACGACATTCAGCGTCTGGGTGACGTCGTCGGTCAAAGCGCCGCCGCCGGTGTTGCCGCCGTCGTCGAAGGTAAGGGTGACGGTGCGGCTGCCTGCGGCCGGATTTTCGCCGACGATGACGTAGACGAAGTCGTCGACCAGGTCGTTCAGCCGCGCGAGCGTGGCGTCGCTGGTCAGGCCGCTGATCGCCATCGACGGCGTGCCGTAGCCAGTGATCGAGCCGATCGTGAACGGCGTCGCGGCCGGCTGGTAGACGATGTTGAACAGACCGCCGCCGAGATCGACGAGGTGGAAGTTGCTGCCGGACCGCAGGTTGATGCCGCCGCTGCCCGCGCCGCCGGTCACCGACAGCGACAGGCTGCCGCCGGTGAAGCTGGCGGGCAGATCGACGTCGTTCAGCGTGACGCCCTGGAGCAGCGCGACCGATGTATCGCCTTCGGTGAAGGTGATGGTGGCGCTCGTCGGGGCGGAGAGGACAGGCGCGTCATTGACCGCCGCAATCGTGATCGTCCTGGTGTCGACATCCTCCTCGGTGAAGGGGCCGACGTCCGGATCGACCAGCGGATCGAGGACCGACGCGGGATTGGGATCCGCTCCGGTCTGGCCGCCGTCATTGACGTAGACGTCGAGGAAATCGGTGCCGTTGTAATGGGCCGCGGGGTTGTAGAGCAGCGCGTTGGCTGCCGCGAGCGTGGTGTTGATCTCGGCGATCGTGGCCGTGATCACCAGCGAGCTGGTGCCGTTGCCGACGCCCGGCCCGCTCTGGATGTCGCTCGCCTGGATGCCGCCCGCCACATCGGTCCGGATCGTCAGGGTGCCGTGCTGGACGAGCAGATTGTAGCTGATGTCGCCGGTCGCCTCGACGTCGCTGACCGACATCGGGCTGACGTTGTCCGACAGGACGACGCTGACCGCATCCTCGTTGATCGAGATCGGCCCGCCGACGGTGTTCACCGGCGCATCGTTGACTGCCGTGACCTGCTGGCTGAGCAGGACGGTTCCGGTCGAATAGGCCGTCGTCGTGCCTGTCGCGCCCGGCCCGGAGATGTCGACGACCTGCCCGAAGCTGATACCGAAGCCGAGGCTGTTGTCGATCAGGTGCACGGTCAGCGTCGGGGCGCTGCCGTTGAAGTTCGCCGCCGGGTTGAACCGGACGAACGTACCGGAGCCGATCAGCAGGGCGGACGCGGCCGAGCGTGCACCGACGTCCACCCAGGTGGAGGTACTCGAGTTGAGATATTGCCATTGGCCGGTCGCACCGCTCGATCCGTTCGCGACGACCGCGACGCCGGCGAACGAGCCCGGCGACGAGCCACCGGGATTGCCGGCGCCGAACTGGGCGTCGGCCGAATCGGAATATTGGGCGGAGAACAGCGTGCTGATCGTATCGGCGGCCGTGGTGTCTTCCGCGAACGTCGCTGCGTCTACCGTGCCGTCGCCGATCACCACCGGCGCATCGTTGATCGCGGTGACGTGCACCGCGATCGTATCGGAATCCTCCTCGCTGCCGAGGTCGCCGGGGCCGCCCGGATCGGCGCCGGTGCTGCCCTGATCGTTGGTCACGATCGTGATCGTGCGGTTGCCGTTGTAATTGGCGCCCGGATTGTAGACGAGCCCATTGAGCGCCGCGTTGATCGCCCCCTGGGTGCCCAGCAGGGTCACCGCGCTGCTCACGTCGCCGGAGAAGCTGGACAGGCCCGATTTGTCGGAGAGCGTCAGCGTCCCCGTCTGCACGGAGAGCGAGACGGAAAGCTCTCCCCCGCCGAGATCCACGTCGCTCACCGCGATCAAATTGCCGTTCGCCGTGTTGAAGGTGAGCGTCGTGTCCTCGTTGAACGTCTGGGTCGCACTCGGCACCGCGTTGACCGGGGCATCGTTCACCGCCGTCACGTCGAACGAGAAGGTGTCCGCATTCGGATCCTGGTTGACGCTGGGGGGCGTGTTGTCCCCGTCGTCGCGCACCTTGAAGGTGAAGCTCGCATAGCCGACGCCGAATTCGTTCGCGGACGGATGGAAGACGAGCTTGCCGTCGGCGATGTCCTGCGCCGCGACGAAGACGTTGCTCCCCGACAGGGTCACGCCGTCGAGCCGGAGCTCGCCGTCGGTCGGCATGGTGACGATCGTCACGCCCGCGAAGCTGTTGCCGTCGGTGTCCGAGAAGCCGAAATCGTTGGCGCCGCCCGGCACGTAGACGAAGGCATAGGGCGTGTCCTCGGCGATCGTCTTCGAATTGTCGGCGCCCGCGGGCGCGGAGTTGATCGGGACGACGTTCACCGTCGAGGTGACCGTGGCATCATCGTCGCCGCTGTTCGCGCGCCCGCCGCCGTCGACCAGGGTCGTCGAGATGGTGCGGGCCCCGCCCGCCGGAGCGTTGCCGCCGGAATTGTAGAAGGTGAGCGCGCGGATCAGCGTCTGCACGCGCACGTCGTCGGCATTGACCGAGTTGAACGTGACGACGAGATCGCCGCCGCCGGCGCCGCCGCCGGTCACCGTCCCAAAATTGACACCCCCGATCGAGACGATCCCCGCCGTGATGTCGATGCTGCCGCTGTCATCGATGCCGAGCTCATCCTGACCGGCATTCTTACCGGCGCTGATCGAGACGGTGAGGCTGCCGCCGTTGTAGTTGCTGCTGTCGACGTCGCTGACCGTCGCATCGCTCAGCGCGTCGATCTTTACCGCCGAATCGCCCTCGGTAAACGTGACGCTGTTGCCCTGGACATTGGCTATGACGGGCGGCTGGTTCGGGATGTCGAAGCCGATGTCCAGCGTGTCGTTGGTGTCGAGATCCGGGCCGGTCGGACCCGCTACGACCTCGCCGTTATAGCTCAGGGTAATCGCGCGGGTTGCGACATAGCCGGCGAAGGCCTGTCCATTGTTGTCGTTGTCGACATCGTCGTCCGGATCGTTGGCTGTGGTCAGTACCACCCGGTTGGCGAGAACGGTCGCGAAATTCGCGGCGTCGACGCGGACGATGTAATCGCCCGGCGCCAGACCGGCGAAGCTGTAGAAGCCGCTCGCGTCGGTGGTGGCGGTAAGCTGGCGGATCGTGCCGCCGTTCGGACCGGTGCCGCTCGAGCCGGCGGCAAGCGGCGTGTCCACGCCGGGATCGTAGACATTGTTGTTGTTGACGTCCTCGTAGACGATCGCGAGGTCCGTCCCCGCCTCGTAGAGATCGCTGTTGTTGGTGTCCGCGAAGAGGCTCAAGGTCACGCCCGCGATGCCGCTGTCGCCGCCGTCGAAGATGCCGCTCTTGTTCGTGTCGACGAACACACGATTGCCGAGGGTCAGCGAATCGACGGCCAGGGTCTCCGCCGAGCTGGCGCTGACGGTGTCGCTGGTCACCAGGGACTCGCCCTTGAGATGGAACGCCAGCTTGTCCTCGAGCACCGAGTTGACCGTGCTGCGGAACTCGATCGTCACCGACATGCCGGGGTTGAGTGTGCCGAGGTTGATCGGTGAAACGGCAAAGGCGCCCGTCACGGGGGCCCCGCCGGCCGCACCCACGTCCTCCGAACCGGGAAGACGGCGCTCGCCCGCGCGGACCGTGCCAAACATCAGCGCGTCGCGATCCCCCGGCGCATAGCTGTCGTAAAGACCGATCTGGTGGCCGAGCTCGTGCATCACCACGGTGAGCAGATCGACGCGCGTGCCCGCCGCGTCATAGACGCTCGTGGCGAAGCGCTGGGAGCCGCTGCCGCGATACTCGGCATCGTCGCCGGGCGTCGCATCGATGAACCATCGCCAGCCGGCGGCATTGTCATCGAGCGTGATCGCACCCGCCCCGCTCTCGCCGAGCAGCAGGCCGCCGAGGTTGGCGACCGAGACATTGGTGGCGCGCATCGCCGCGAGCTGCGCGGGCGTCGCGCCCGCCGCTTCCCAACGGTCGATTGCCGCCGCGACGATGAGGTCGAGCTCCCCGCGGCTCAACACGCCGTCGTCGATGACGACCGGTACCGGCGGCAGTGAAGGGGCGGGCGGCGTCGGGACGCTGTCATCCCCACCGCGCGTGCCTTCCGAGCCGCTGGCCTGGTCCGATCCGGAAAGCGGGGCCGGCAGATCGCCGCCGTCGTTCGCGTCCTCCCGCGTCTCGCCGCCCTGGCTGCTGGTCTGGTCGACACCCTCGTAGGGCTGCAGCGGAATCGGCGCAAACTCGGCCGCGATCAACGGCTGCGGCGGCGTCCCGCCGGTGCCCCACGTATTCGGGGAGGTGCGGGCCACCGATACGACGCCGCCATTCAGCGTGTTCCGACCAGCGAGGTAGGCGATGACCGCGGCATCATCGGTAGGGCTGCCGGCGTAGTTGGTCAGGTTGAAATGATGGAAGACGTTGGTGTTGTCGGTGATGTCATGGAGGAGACGGATTTCGCTCGAATTGACGACGGGGATGGAACCCCAGTCGCCGTTGAAGATGTTCTGGCGCCCGCCGGTGCCGCCGATGTCGGCGAGGACGTCGACCCGCTCGTTATTGGCCGCACCGGCTTCGATCCGAATAGCGTTGCTCTGCGCTTCGGGCGAGTTCTGGAACGTGTTGCCGATGATCGTCAGGTTGAGCCTGATCGGATCGCCGGAGGTGCCGCCGTTACGGCCTAGCGAGAAGATTCCACGACCGTCGACATGGTTGAGCTGATTGCCCTGCACGAGGGCATTCAGCGTGCCGCCGTTGGTCCCCGCGCCGTCGCCGTTGGCGATCAGGCGGATCGCGTCCTTGTTGCCGTTGGTGCCCGAATCGATCTGGGCGGCGTTGCCGATGATGTTGTTGAGGATCGTCGCGCCGAACGTGCCCGTTCCGCCGACGTTGACGTTGATCGGCGTGTCCTTGGCGAAGGTGATGGTGTTGTTGGCGATGATCGCGCTGCCGGTGCCGCTCCAGCCGAGCCCGGTTTGGATGGCGATTCCCTCACCCAGTCCCCCGACGAAAGTGCCCGTCAGCGTGTTCGCACCACCGTTGCCAAACTGCACCGCGAGGTTCCCGGTGCCGTCGGCCGACGCGTTGAAGTGATCGCCCTTGTTATTGCTGAAGATCGAGTTGTTGACCGCGATGTTGAGCGTGCCGCCGCTCTTCACACCGGCGAAGATGCCGTCGTTGTTGAGGGTACCAGTCACGGTGAGCCCGCTCATCCCGACATTGGCGGTGCCGCTGTTGTTGAAGATTCCGAGGCCGTATTCGAAGCCATTGGCGATCGTCGTGTTGTTGATCGTGACGGTGCCGGTGAGGCCGTTGGTCGAGTTCAGCGTGCCGAAAACGATGCTGCCTTCGTTCGGAGCGGCGCTGCTGCCGTTGGTGCCGCCGCCGCCGATGTTCGAGTCGGTGAGCTGGAAGCCGTTTACGTTGAGGCCGCGAATGCCGAAATTCGAATTGGTGTGCACGTTCATGCTGGCGAGCTGAACGTCGGCGGTGCTGTTGAGATAGATGCCGGTGCCGACCGTCGAATCGCTGCCATCCGCGCCGGTCTTGCCGGAGATGGTGCCGCCCGTGCCTGCAGTGCCGGTGCCGGTGACGTGCAGACCGCCGGCGTTTCCGGTGTTGTTGAGGATGATCCCGTTGGCGCTGCCGCCGCTCGACTCGATTTTCTCGAAGGTGAGATCCGCCGCGCCGATGTTGACGTTGGTGACGTTGAGCGCGGTTCCGCTGGTGGTCGCCAGCTTGTTGTTGCCCGCGCCGGCCGGATCGGTGATCTCGATCGTGCTGCCGAGTGACGAATTGGTCACGGTGAGCGCATTGCTGGCGCCGGTCGAGAGCAGCAGCCCGCCGTCGAAGCGGGTGGTGCCCCCCGTGTTGTTGGTGATCGAGATCCCGCCGCCGTCGCCGTCGAAGCCGTCGGTGATAGCGCCGTTGAAATCGATCGTGCCGCCGGTGCGCCCGGTGATCGCGACGAGAGTGCCCTGATCGTCGTTGATCGTGCCGTTGACGGTGATGTTCCCGCCGCCGCCGTTGACGTTGAAATTGGTTCCGGTTGCGGTCCCCAGGGTCACGCCCGAAGCGAAAGTGAAGGTGCCGTCGGATCCACCGACGATGTCGATCCCGGCGTCGCCGCCGTTGAGGCTGGTGGTGCCGTTGACCGTGTTGAAATTGTAGGTGCCGTCGGCGTTGTTGAACTGCAGACCGGTGCCGCCGGTTGCGTTGAGAGTCCCTTGCTGGAAGCTCAAGGTGGCGCCGCTGTGGGCGTTCACGTTCACCATCGCGGCGTTGTTCGCCTGCGTGATGTTGCCGTTGAAGGTCACCGCGGCGGTGCTGTTGTCGATGTTGAAGGCAGCGCCGGTCGGGCTGGTGATCGCCGTGTTGCTGAGGAAACTGAACGTGCCCGAAGAGCCGGTATCGATGTCGATTCCGGCATCGCCGCCATGCAGCGTGTTGGCGCTGTTCATGTTGTAGCTGCCGTCGGCATTGCTGAACTGCATGCCGGTGCCGCTGCTCGCGTCGAAGCTGGCGGTGGTCTGGAAGGTGAGCGTGCCGCCGGAATGATTGGTGACGTCGAGGATCGCGAAGCTGCCGGTGGTCTGCTTGACGTCCGCGTCGAGATTGACCGCTGCCGTGCTGTCGGCGAGCGAGACGGCGATGCCGCCGATGTCCGTCGTCTGGCCGATATTCATCGTGCCGGCGAAGCTGAAGGTTCCGCCGGAGCCGTTCGCGATGGCGATGCCGGCGGTGCCGCCGTTGATCGTCGTCGTGCCGCTGACCGTGTAGGTCCCATCGGCGTTGTTGAACTGCAGGCCGGTTCCGTCGGTCGACGTCTTGGCGCCGCTGAAGGTGAGGGTGCCCGTGGAATGGCCGCCGCTGACGTTGATCAGCGCGCTGCCGGCGGCGCTGTGCGAGATGCTGCCGCTGTAGGTGGCGTTGAGCGTGCCGCCGCTGATCGCGACCGAATCCGCGCTCGATCCCGACATCGTGCCGCTGCCGAGCGCGACCGTGCCGGTGATGTTGGTCAGCGACACATTGTTGACGCCGCCGGCCGATGTGGTGCTGGAGAAGCCGTTGCCGGCGATAGCTCCGTCAGAGAGGTTCAGCGCCGCGCCGCTCGCGGTGATCGTCGACTGGTAGGCGGGAGTCGCGGCGTTGAGCGCGGCGGGGTTGAGGCTGAGCGTGCCGAAGCTGGCGACCTGGTTGTCGGTGATTCCGCCGGTGTTGGTGCCGTTGCCGACGATGTTGAGGCCCGCGATCGTGTTGTTCTGCGCGACGGTGACGACGTAGCTGTTGTTCAGGCTCGAGGTGATCGAGCTGTTGGCGCCCGCCGTGGCGAGACTGTGGCCGGCGACGTTGAGATCGGCACCCTGGCCGATCAGCAGCTGCCCGTTGTCGAGGACGATGCCCCCTGTCGCATTGCCCTTGACGTAGATCGTGTCCCCGACACCGTCCTTGTTGGCGGTATTCAGTTCCGTGATCGATTGAAACGGCTTGTCCGACGTACCGGTGCCGACTCCCGCCGCAGCGGCCGCATCGACGTACCATACCTCGCCGGTAAGCGTGATGGACACGGTGGCGGTGCTGACGAGGTCGTCGGCCGTCCCCACGGTAGCGTCATAGCCGGCGTCGCGGATCTGGTAGGTGAAGCTGTCGGTGCCGGTGTCGCCGGCCTCGTTGACGTAGTTGAAGCTGCCGTCCGCGAAGATCGTGAACGAGCCGCCCTGTGCGCTGACTCCGCTGGTCGCCACGATCTGGAAACCGGGGATATCGTCTCCCGTGATCGCGCCCAGGCCAAGGGTCGCCGATCCGACGTCGTTGGCAAGCAGGTTGCCCGACGCGATGTAGGACGGACCGGTGCCGATCGCGCCGCCGGGGCCGACCGCCGCCTGCCCTGCCTCGCCGACGCGGAGAACCGTGTTGCCGACGGCGGTGAAGGAATCGTTGAAGGCGATCGGCGACACGTTGACCAATCCAGACACCAGCGCGGTATTGGCGAAGCTGTCCTGGAAGGTGACGTTGGTAAGAACGGTGTCCCCGCTGTTGAGGATCGTGACCCGTGTGTAAAGCCCGTCGCCGGGATCAATGACACCGGCCTCTCCGGAGTCGAAGCTGGTTTCGCCGGCATCCTGGATGCCGTTGCCGTTGCGATCGTGAAACAATTTCGTGACACGGGTGACGGTGAGTCCTGCAGGCATCTTCTTTCCCCCAGAGCAGAGATCATCTGCGGGCATGCGCAAGCCTGCGCACGGGTCCCCCTCGCCTCTCCGGAATGACACAGAAACCGAGTCCCGGCGAGTCGAAATCAACAATTTGTTAACTACTTGGCGGGCCGCCCTTGACCTGGATCAGGACAAGGACGGACAAAGCCACCGCGCGCCGCGCGACGGCAATAAATAGTTTTTAAGTAAAACCTGCACAGCGCCCCGGGCCGGAACATCGGTCCGGCTCCTGTGATCTTGCCGCAACCGCAGCGCGATTCAGGCCGATCGTCAGTTGCGGGGCGGGAATACGCCTTGCAGTGCGATGCAGAAGTTGAGCGTGAGATAGGGCTGCATGTTGTTGTGCGGCAGGCTGCCGCCCGCGGGTGCAAGCGCCTCTGGCGCCATGGTGACGAGATTATTTGGGGGCCCGTAAGCCTGACCGTTACCGGACTTTGCGAGCACGCGAAGATTGTCACCGACCTGCTGGTTGCCGTCATCCTCCTGGTTGGCGGCCAGCAGCGTGTGCGTGTGAAGCGGCATTTCACTGACCAGCAGGGTCACCGTCTCGCTGCCGCCGGTCTCGCCGAGGTCGCGCAGGGAAAGTCCCTGCCCCTGCCCCGGGTGCATGGCAGCGCTGCCCTGGAGATTGGGCAAGGCGAAGGTCGACTTGCCGTCACCGCCGTACGTGGTGCCGAGCAGCGAGAAGAGCGCCGTGTTCTGCGAGATCGGCAGTATCTGCCCATCGCAGAACGCCCAGGCCTTGGGCGCAAAGGTGAACGGGAAGACCCGGATTTCGGCGACGAATGGATCGGCCACGAGGCGCTCCTCAGGTTTGGCTCGGGAAAATGCCGAACAGTGAGATGATGTAGTTCACGCAAAGGAAGGGCTGACAGTTCTCGTGCGGCTGACTGCCGCCCACCGGCGTGATCGCCTGCGGACTCATTGCCGTCACCGGCGCCCCCTGGCGGTAAAGGTCGACCGAGATGGAATTGCCGGGGAGGCTCCCGTCGGGCGAGAGCTCGCCAGCGGAATCGGTCGAGACGAGCAGGGCGTGGTTGTGAACCGGAATCTGCTGCGCGGTGAGGGTCACCGATTCCGTGCCTGCCTGCTGGCTGATCGGATAGGCAACGCCGTCGGGTCCGGTTCCCATGTGCAGCGGCACGCGGCTCTGCAGGTTCGGCAGCGCGAAGGTTGCCTGGCCGTCGCCGCCATAGGTCGTCCCGATCAGCTGGAACAGGGTCTCGTTCTCGGAGATCGGGATGAGTTGCCCGTCGCACTTCATCCAGCCGACCGGGGCGAAATTGCCCGCGAACATGCGGATCTCACCGACATAAGGTTGCGCCATCCGCTTGGCTCCTCAGTTTTGCGAGGGGAAGATGCCCTGGAGCGCGATGCACCAGTTGAGGACCAGATAGGGCATCATGTTGTTGTGGGGCTGGCTGCCGCCGAAATTGCCGACCGATCCGGGCAGCAGCGGCGTGAGGGCAGCCGCACCCGTATAGGTGTTGTTGCTCGCCGCCAGAACGTTGTTGCCGGGCAGCGGTGTGCTGCCGTTGTCGCTTGATGCCTGCTCGAAATGCAGGTGCTCCGGCATCTGCTGCTGGGTGAGCGTGACGGAAGAGGAGCCCGCCGCCTCTCCCAGCGTGTGCCCGTCCCCTTCGTGGATCGGCACCCGGCCCTGAAGATTGGGCAGAGCGAAAGTGGTCTGGCCGTTGCCGCCGTAGGTCGTGCCGAGGAGCGCGAAGAGCGCCTGGTTCTGGTTGATCGGCAGGAACTGGCCGTTGCAGAACGCCCAGCCCTTGGGTGGGAAATTGAAGGAAAACAACCTCAATTCCGACAGAAATGGCTCGGCCATGCTGTGATACCCCCATGCTGCCAAAAAACGTATCAGATATGAGCGTAGAAGCAAGTCCCTTTCAAAGTTACGTTGAGGCACAATTTGCTTGAAAGAGGCTGCCGGGCCAGCCCTCCGTCAAATCCCGGTAAAGATTGTATTTATTCCCTTCAACATGTAACTTGTAAGGCGATATGTTATTATTGTGAGACACGCACAACAAAGGCTCCGGCAGAGCCGGATCGGGCCATGGGACCCGCCCCGCAAATTTGCGGGCGGACGGCGCCCTGAGGAGCGCGGCGTCCGCCCGATCGGCGTTCCTCGCCGGACCGCGCGTCAGCCCAGCGGCGCGTCCGGAGCCGTCGGCAGAGGCACTGGAACACTCCCCGGCGTGTCGAGGAAGAACGATCCCGGATCGAGGGACCAGACGACCGAGACGTCGCCGCCATCCGGATTCTTGCCCGTCAGGAATGCGTCGACAGCGACGGTGTCGCTGGCACCACCCGAATAGCCGGGCATCAGGATGTCCGATGCGCCAAACGTCCGGACGCGGATGTCCGCAGGCAAAGCAGTGTCGGTGTCGTTGCCATTGAGCTCGAGCCAGACCTGAGCCGTGTCGGCCGAGCCCGCGCCTGAATCGACACGGATCGAGCTGGTGGCGAACGTGCCTGGCTGGCGGACGAAATTCTCCGCCACCGTCGCGTTGATCGTCGTGCTGTCGCGGGCGAGAACGCTGATGCCGAGCGAGCTGAACTCGAAGATGTCGTTGTCCTCGATCTGCACCGTCATCGCACCGGCGCCTGCGGTCGAGACGTTGATCCCGCTTCCCGTCTGCGAGCCCGAGCCCACGACGCCCGAGGTGCCGATGGTATTGCCGACGATCGCGCCGTGAACCTCCCCGGCGGCCGTCGAGGAGAGCATTCCGGTGGTTATCGCGCTGCTGCGCGCGCCCTGGATGCTGTTGTTCCCGATCTCGTAGAACAGATCGGCGCCGCCCGCGCTGGCAATGGCGATGCCGCCGCCGGCAACGGCAGCGCTGGTCGTCGTCAGACTGTTGTCGTTGAACGTGATGTGGCTGGTCGAGGTCGCGGCCGAGCTCGTCGCCAGCTGGAAATGGTCGCCCCGGTTGTTGACGAAGGTCGATCCGGTGACGCTGGCGCGGACCAGGGACGTGCCGTTCGCATCGATGTGGAAGCCGTCGTTGGCGGTCGATCCCAAGGCGTTGCCGACGGTCGAGCCAGTCATCGTCAGGTCGAGCGTGCCCGACGTGTTGGTGACGATGATCTGATCCGCAGCATTGCCCGTGAAGGTCGATGCTGTGATCCCGACGATGCCGGTAAGCCCGATCAGATCCAGGCCGCGTTCGCCGGAGGCATTGCCGTTGTTGGTCACCGAGGTGCGCAGCAGCGTGAGGCCGTTCACATTGTTGCCGCGAAGCCCGTCGTCGCCGCCGCCGGAGATCGCAAAGTCGGTAAAGCTGATCGCGCTCACGTTCGTGAGGCTGACACCCACGCCGGTGCTGCCGCTGATCGCGCCGCCCGAGCCCGCGGCGCCGGTGCCGGTGACGGCGAAGCCGCCGGTGCCGGTGTTGGCGAGGACGATGCCGTTCGCCGCTCCGGTCGTCGAGACGCTCTCCAGCGTGACCCCGGCCGCGCCGATGGTCGTACCGCTGATTGCCACCGCGGTGCCGGTGGTCGAGACGATATTGCTGCCGGCGCCTGTGACCGTCAGGCTGCCGCCGCCGCTCGCGTTGAGCCCGGCGCCGCTGGTCGTCATGATGTCAAGGCCGCCGGCCAGAGCGAGCGAGCCGCTGTTGCCGACGAAATTCACCGCCGTACTGCTGCCGCTGGCGATGCTGCTCCCGCCGGCGAGCGAGACGGCCAGCGAGGATCCGGTGACGTCGATGCCGCCGCCTGCGGCCCCGGCGATCGTCGTCGCTCCCGAGACGGTGAAGCTGCCGCCCACGCCGTTGAGGTCGATGGCGCCGCCGCTCGAGGCGAGCGATTGCGCGCTGTTCAGCGTGACGTTGAGCGTACCGCCCTGATCGACGTCGATGATCTGCCCGGTGCCGGAGCTGCCGACGTCGGAGATGGTGAGGGTCCCGACCGTTCCGCCGCTGTCCGCAATGTCGGCCCCGCTGGTATTGCCGATGTCCAGGCCGGAGATGTTGTTGCCCTGCGCGACGTTGATGCCGTCGCCCGCCGTCGTTTCGATCGTCGGCCGAACCGCGCCATTGGCGACTCCGACCAGGATCTGGTTGTTGAGCAGGTTGATGCCGTCGCTCTCGGCGTAGATGCCGGTGCCGCTGCCCGCGAGCAGGTAGACGGTATGCCCGGCCTGGGGTCCGCCAACGCTGCCCTGCGCGGCGTTGAACGCTGCGATCGAGGTGAACGGATTCGCCTCGGTGCCGACGTTGGTGCTTCCGACGGCGCTGTTGTCGATATACCAGACGCTCTGCGGACCGGCGCCCACCCCTGCGCCGGTGATCGTGATGGTGACGTTCTGGGTCGCGGTGCCACCGTGGCCGTCATTGACTTGGACGGAATAGGTCTGGATGCGAAGCTCGCCCTCGCTGAGCCCTTCGAGCGCAGCGTCGGAGACGCTGAAGTTCCAGCCGACGCTGTCGCCAGGCTGATCCACCGGATCGAGAGAGAAGGTGCCGAGGTAGAAGGCGCCCTGCGGCGTGAAGCTGGCGCTGTGGGTGTCGCTCAGATCCGGGTCGTCGAAAGCCACCGCACCGCTGTCGCTGTGGACGATGACATTCTCGCCCGGATCGCCGTCGGGGAGCTCGGTCACGGCGCCGCTGTCGTCGGTACCGGCCGCGTCGATCGTCGGGGCGTCGTTGGTGCCGTTGATGGTGACCGTGAGGCTGGCGCTGTCCGAGGCGGTGCCGTCGGACACCGTGTAGGTGAACACGTCCTGCGCGGTCTCGCCGGCGGCGAGCGCGTTTGCCGCGGCGTTGGGGACGAACGTGAAATTGCCGTTGGCGGCGAGCGTCAGCGTCCCGTGGGTGCCGGTGTAGCTCCCGGGGTTGGTGACGGTGAGCGGGTCGTTCTCGGCGTCGGTATCGTTCGCCAGCACGTTGCCCGACACGCTGGCATCCTCGTTCGTCGCGGCGGTGTCGTCCGTGGCGTTCGGAGCGCCGCTGAGTCCGTTGACCGTGATCGTCAGCGTCGCGCTGTCGGTGACTGTGCCGTCCGAGACGGTGTAGGCGAACACGTCGTCCGCCGACTGGCCGGCGTTGAGCAGCGCGGCGGCGCCGCCCGGCGTGTAGGTGTAGCTGCCGTCGGCCGCGAGGACGAGCGTCCCATAGGCGCCGACGTAGGTGGCCGGGTTGGTGACCGTCAGGGTTTCGCCGTCGACGTCGGTGTCGTTGGCGAGCACGTTGCCAGACACGCTGGTGTTCTCGTCGGTAGACGCGGCGTCGTCGTTCGCGACGGGCGCGTCGTTGAGACCCGCGACGGTCACGGTGAGCGTCGCGCTGTCCGAGGCGGTCCCATCCGAAGCGCTGTAGATGAAGACGTCTTGCGCGATCTCGCCGACGTCGAGCCCCTGGGCCGCCGCCCCCGGCGTGTAGATGTAGCTCCCGTCCGCAGCCAGATCGAGGGTGCCGTAGGTGCTGACGTAGGTGCCCGGCGTGGCGACGGTCAGCGCCTCGCCGTCGATGTCGGTGTCGTTGGTAAGCAAATTGCCCGAGACGCCGGTATCCTCGCTGGTCGAGGCCGTGTCGTCGTTCGCCACCGGCGCGTCATTGACCCCGGCCAGGGTCACGGTGAGGGTTGCCGCGTCCGAAGCCGTGCCGTCCGATACCAAATAGGTGAAGACATCCGCCGCGACCTCGCCGTCGTCGAGCGCCTGGGCCGCTGCGTTGGGCGTGTAGGTGTAGCTGCCGTCGGCTGCCAGCACGAGCGTCCCGTTGCTGCCGACATAGGTGCCCGCATTCGCCACCGTCAGGGGCTCGCCGTCGACGTCCGTGTCGTTGGACAGGACGTTCCCGGAGACGGCCGTGTTCTCGTCTGTGGCGGCGACATCGTCATTGGCGACGGGCGCGTCGTTGAGCCCGGTGACGGTGACGGTGAGCGTCGCCGTGTCGGTATCGGCGCCGTCCGATGCGACGTAGGTGAACACGTCGTTCGCCGTCTCGCCGTCGTCGAGCCCCTGGGCGGCCGCGCCAGGCGCGTAGGTAAAGCTGCCGTCGGCGGCCAGGGTCAGCGTGCCGTAGGCGCCGACATAGGTGCCCGGGTTCGCCACCACGATGGTCTCGCCCTCGACGTCGCTGTCGTTGCCGAGCACGTTGCCGGAGACGCTGGCGTCTTCCGTCGTCGTGGCGGCGTCGTCGGTCGCGACCGGCGCATCGTTGGTGCCGGTCACGGTGATCGCGATCGAGGACGAGGAGGTCGCGCCATGCTCGTCCTGGATGGTGTAGCTCACCGTCACGATCGTCGTGGCCCCGGCGACGAGATAGTCGAAGTCGCTTCCGGGATCGAACTGCACCTGGTTGCCGACCACCGAGGCGGTGCCCTGCCCTGCCGGGACCGAGGCGGAGGTGACCGTCAGCACCGCGCCATTGTCGACATCGTCGTCATTGGCGAGCACGTTGATCGTCAGCACCTGGTTTTCGGTGCCCGCCGCATTGTCCGGATCGGCGTTCGGCGCATCGTTGACGCCCGCAATGTGGAAGACGAGGGTGCCCGTGTCGCTCTTGGTGCCGGCGGTGACCGTGTAGTTGAAGCTGTCCTGGACGTTCTGCCCCTGCGCAAGCGCCTGGGCGGATGCGAACAGCGTGTAGCTATAGGTGCCGTTCGCGTTGAGCGTCAGCGTGCCGTAGGTGCCGGTGAAGACACCGGGCGTGACGGTGAGCGGCTGGCCTTCGAAATCGAAGTCGTTGTCCTTCACGCTCGCGGAGCCGCTGCTGTAGGTGCCGGCATCCTCGGTGATGGAGACGTGATCGTCGACCGCCACGGGCGCATTGTCGTTGCCGCCGCCGAGATTGACGATCCTGTCGCCGAACACGAGCCGCTCGACGCGGATCACGCGATCGTGGCCGTTCTGTCCCGCGCCGCCGAGATGCATGATGTGGAGATAGCCGGCCGCGTAAGCGAAGGTATATTCCGAGATCGAGCCCGAATAATAAGCGGTGTCGAAGCCGTTGTTGCCGTCGATGAGGTCGTCGCCGGCGCCTCCGGTCAACGAATCGTCACCGTTCTCGCCCAGCAGGGTGTCGTTGCCGCCTCCGCCGCGAAGGACGTCCTTGCCGTTGCCGCCGTAGAGGACGTCGTCGCCCTCGCCGCCGTCGATCGTGTCCTCCCCATTGCCGCCGTCGATCGTGTCGTCGCCGTCGCCCCCGTCGACCGTGTCGTTGCCGTTGCCGCCGTCGATCTCGTCGTCGCCATCGCCTCCGGCGATGGTGTCATTCCCGTTGCCGCCGTCGATCGTGTCGTTGCCGTCGCCGCCGCTGATCGTATCGCTGCCGTTGGAGCCGTTGATCGTGTCGTCCCCAATCGTCCCGGGAATGTTGGCCACGTCCTTCTCCTCGAATCTGGTCTGCTGAATGCCGACAGTCAGTAAGTGGACAAGAGGACGGACGGCCTTGCGCGTCGATCGATCACTTCACAGGGAAGTGCTTCGTCTGCCGATTTCCATGCCCCCCGGCCGATCCATCGAATAGGTTTTCGAACGAAATCATGTCGCGCCCGACTCGCCTTCGAGTCAGAACTTACCGCGCGAAGGTGACTCTCCGCGCGACGCAAGTCCATACGGAACGAACTTCAATCAACCGGACCCACCCGGACTTTACCGGACGGTCCCGCCGGATCACGGGTGTCGAGGAATTCGTGCTCGGACGGGCAGCCAGCGCCGGGCGATCGGTCAGCCCTGCGGCCGGTTCTTCCGGACGATCGCGGCAATGATCAGGGCGAAGGCCAGAAGACGGATCAGATAGATCCAGCTGCGCTCCTCCACCGGCACGTTGGCGAGGGCGAGCAGGGCCTGGCCGAGGCCGAGGAGGCCGAAGGCGGCGGCGAAGGAGCGAAACAGCGGGTCCCCGGTGCGCCGCCAGAAGCGCGCGAAATAGAGCGCTGCAAGGAGGAAGCCGAAGGTGATCGCCCCGGCCAGGAAATTGAGCAGGGTCATTCTTCCTCCAGATCCCAGATGAATCCGAACAGGAGCGTAGCAACCCCGGCGAAGGCGAGTCCGTGACGGACCAGACGCAGGTCGAGGTCCGGGATGACCAGCAGATCGAGGACGACCACCAGATTGTTCGCCGCCAGGAACGTGAAGCAGAGCGCGCTCCACAGCAGCAGGCGGGCGCCGCTGCGATGGTAGCTGCGGCCCAGCAGCCACGCGCAGGCGGCGCTCGTCGCGAAGCAGAGAAGATAGACCGTGGCTGGAAAGATGTCCGGCATCGTCAGTCCTTCCTGATCCGGAATGCGTCCGCGAAGGCGGCAAGGCCACTCGCGGAGGCGGCGACGATCATGCGGCGCACCTGATCCGGGCGGGAGGCATAGAAACGCTCGGCCTCGTCGACCAGCTCGGCCTCCCTCTCGCTGACCGGGGTGTATGAGACCGCACCGCTCTCATCCACGTCCACCAACCCGGCGGCGGTGAGATTCTCTACGCTCTGCGTGACCACCAGATCGCTGCCGCGCAGTCCCGCGACGATCTCGGCATGGCTCCAGCGCCGATGGTCGGCCTTCAGCAGGAGGAGCAGCTCGAACGACCAGACCGAGCGAAAGCTCGACCGGATGAACCTTGAAACGTCCTCCCTTGTCGCCATGTTGCCGGGATTCGTCCTCGCCGCCGCACAGGCGGGCCGCTTAGTCGGCTTTTACGTCCTGTGGCAATCCCCGCTTAAGGTTCGGCGGCGCAACACGAATTTTTGAGCAGCCAAAGCCACATCCTCTGCTATGTACGGCGCCGAAACCGATTGCCGGTCGGGGGGCCGGTGCAACACGAGCGGGGGGAGAAGACGCGCCAAGGAGTTTTCAGTGAACGCCGAACCCACTCGCGAATCCCTCGATCGTCGTCAGATCGTTTCCGCGCTGAGGAATCTCAGGCGTGGCGATTTCTCCGTGCGCCTGCCGGAGGACGCGACCGGGCTCGACGGCGAGATCGCCCGCCTTTTCAATGAGGTGGTGACGATCAACCAGGAGATGACCTGCGAATTCGAGCGCCTCTCCCAAGTGGTCGGCAAGGAAGGCAAGATCACCCAGCGCGGCAAGGTCCGCACCGCGACCGGCGGCTGGGAAACGGCGATCCGATCGGTCAACGAGCTGATCGAGGACATGGTGCAGCCTACCGCCGAAGTGGCCCGCGTCATCGGCGCGGTGGCGAAGGGCGACCTCTCCCAGTCGATGACCGTCGAAATCGACGGCCGCCCCTTGCGCGGCGAATTCCTGCGCATCGGCAAGATCGTGAACACCATGGTGGAGCAGCTCGCCTCGTTCGCCTCCGAGGTGACCCGCGTGGCGCGCGAGGTCGGCACCGAGGGCAAGCTGGGCGGCCAGGCGCAGGTGCCGGGCGTGGCCGGCACCTGGAAGGACCTCACCGACAACGTGAACGCGATGGCGACCAACCTCACCGGTCAGGTCCGCAACATCGCCGA
>NZ_SPDV01000016.1 GCF_004564275.1 Sphingomonas parva (ex Maeng et al. 2020) | reverse complement strand
TGCCTTCGACGAGGATGGCGTCCGCTTCCGCTACAAGGACTATCGCCGCAACGGCGCCGAGCGCTACGGCGCCATGACGCTCAGCACCGACGAATTCATCCGCCGCTTCCTGCTCCACGTCCTGCCGCGCGGCTTTCATCGGATCCGTCACTATGGCCTGCTCGCCAGCGCCACCCGCAAGGACAGCATCGCCCGCGCTCGCGAGCTACTCGCAGCGGCACCGCCGCCCGAACCGCCGCCAGAGGATCGGCCCGTGCCGCTGCCGCCCTGTCCCTGCTGCGGCGGACGGATGCGCATCATCGAGAGTTTCGAGCGCTGGCGCCAGAAGCGACCGCCGCCGCGGACCATCGCGCTTGCCGCGAAGACGGCGCCGTGACCCGGCACGGCCTGCTCCACCTTGAGGCTGCTGCAGTAGCGCTCCAGCCGACCGCCCCAGTCGTCCCTTTCGCCGCGGAGGGGGTCAGCCGAGGCCTCCAACACCGATCGCGAGGCCAAATCCTGCCGCCGCTGGCCCGCCAAGCCGATGCTCTCGCTGCCGCCGAGCTACGCCAGACCATCCGGCGCCGAGCCGCTGTCAGCCGCCGGAATCTCAAAACCCCATAGCGCCGTGCCCCGCACCCGCGGGTTCCTACATTGGAGGATTTCATACGCCTGCCGGCGCCCGAAATCCTTCACACTTGCAGACGTTTGAGGCTGCCGGCGATCTTCCTGTAAGCGGACGCTCATGGGCAGGCCAGGTTGATCCGCTAACGGGTTCCTGCACCTCCTTGAACCTGCTAGGCTTGTCTATACAAGATGCTGTAAAGAAGCGGCTAGGGTACCGGGTGGATGGATGCATGGCAGATGCGAATAGCATGAGGGTGACGGCTCGCGAGGATTCTCCCGAGCCGCGCTACGTGGCGATCAAGCAGTTCGTGGTGAAGGGCATCGCAAGCGGAGAGCTAAAGCCCGGCGATCGTCTCCCCTCCGAGGCCGAGCTCGTGGACCAGTTCAAGGTCTCGCGGATGACTGCGAGCCGGGCTCTTCGGGAGCTTCAGAACTCCGGCATCATCGTTCGCCTGCCTGGCGTCGGTTCGTTCGTCGCTGAGCCGGCCCCGCAGAGCCAGATCATCCAGATCCGGAACATCGCGGACGAGATTCGCTCGAGGGGGCACGAATACAGTGCCACTGTGGTGCAGAACGCATCCGAGAAGGCGAACCGCAAAACGTCACCGCTGCTCGGCGTTGCGCTCGGAACCCCCATCTTTCACTCGATCATCGTGCATAACGAGGCGGGCCTGCCGATCCAGCTCGAGGAGAGGTTCGTGCTCGCAGCCGCGGCGCCGGAATACGGCACGCGGGATTTTACGCAGATGACCCCCAACGAGTATCTGACGAAGGTCGCGCCGCTCGAGCGGGTCGACCATACGGTCAGGGCGGTGATGCCGGACGGCAGAGCGCGCGAGCTTCTGCAGATGAAGGATGGCGAGCCGGCGCTGCTCAACATCCGCCAGACGTGGAGCAAATCGCGGGTCGTCTCTTACGCTCGCCTTACCCATCCGGGCTCGCGATTCGAATTCAACGACACGTTCACGGTCGCTTAGGACGCTCTCTCCCCGCCGACGTATCGGCTGTGCAGGAGAGAGTGTCCTGTCCAGTAGCTCAATTCTGCCGGCCCGCTGATATCCCACACGGCGAGGTCCGCGAGCTTGCCGATTTCGATCGTTCCTCGATCGGTCAGTCCAAGGGCCTTGGCGGCGTTTCGCGTCGCTCCGGCCAAAGCCTCCGCCGGCGCGAGATCGAACAGCGTCGACGAGAGGTTCATCGCCAAAAGGAGCGAGGGCATTGGCGATGTTCCCGGGTTGCAGTCCGTTGCGACCGCCATCGACACCTGGTGCTGCCGCAGGAGCTCGATCGGAGGCTTCTTGGTTTCGCGCATGCAAAGGTAGGCGCCGGGGAGGAGCACGGCGGTCACATTTGCGTCAGCCATTGCAGTGACGGACGCTTCGTCGGCATGTTCCACATGATCGGCCGAGAGGGCTCTCAGCCGCCCGGCGAGCTTGGCGCCGCCGCTCGCTGACAGCTGGTCTGCATGAACTTTTGCCGGCAGACCAAAGCATGCCGCTGCCTCGAAGAACCTTTCGGCCTGTGCGGGTGAAAAGGCGATCTTCTCCACATAGGCATCGACGGCGTCGGCAAGACCTTCCTCGGCAATCGCCGGCAGCATCTCCCCAACCACGACGTCGACATAGGCGTCCTGACGATCGGCATATTCCCTCGGAAGAGCATGGAGGCCGAGGAACGTGGTCTGCACCCGAACCGGCATCTGTGACCCGAGCGCCCGTGCCGCTCGGAGCATCTTCAGCTCGTTTTCCACGTCCAGACCATAACCGCTCTTGATCTCGATCGTGGTCACACCGTCCGCCAGGAGGCGGCGCAGCCGCGGAAGAGCTGCGTCGATCAGTTCCTCCATCGAAGCGGCTCGAGTGGCGGCGACCGTGGAAGCGATACCACCGCCGCGTTTGGCGATTTCTTCGTAGCTGACCCCTGTGGGGCGCATCTCGAATTCGTCAGCCCGGTTGCGGCCAAAGACGAGGTGGGTATGACAGTCGATCAACCCCGGCGTGACCCAGCGACCGGCCAGGTCGACCTCGTCCCCCGACAAGGAGGAAGGAAGGGAGGTCTCGGCGCCAACCCAGATCAATCGATTGTCGCGGATGACGATCGCTGCCTGGCGCACAGCACCGTAGCCGCTGCCCGTCATCGTGGCCACGCTGCAGTTCCGGAGGATCAGGTCGGGCGATTCCATGCGTGAGTCCCTTTCGTATTGCCAAAACGCAGCGATACTGACATGTCTATACAGGTAAAGGGGAATCGCGTCGGTCGGCCAACCGGCGTGGTGCGGCTCTCCCAATCAGGGTCTCGCCCCGGCGCAGCCCATCACCGGACACGAAAGTCGCAGCAATGCGACCGACCAGGAGGCACTGTGGCCCGTAGCGATGATCAGTCTCGTCCCGCCATTATCAGGGCACCTCGCGGCAGCGAGTTGAGCGCTAAGTCTTGGCTCACTGAAGCCCCCTTGCGCATGCTGATGAACAATCTCGACCCGGATGTTGCCGAGCGTCCAGAAGACCTCGTCGTCTATGGTGGTATCGGCAAGGCGGCGCGGAATTGGGAAGCCTTTGACGCCATCGTAGCGACACTGCGCCGGCTGGAGGCTGACGAGACGCTCCTCGTGCAATCCGGCAAGCCGGTGGGCGTGTTCAGGACGCATGCCGATGCACCGCGCGTCTTGATCGCGAACTCGAACCTGGTGCCGCACTGGGCGACCTGGGATCACTTCAACGAGCTCGATCGGGCCGGGCTGATGATGTACGGCCAGATGACTGCCGGCTCGTGGATCTACATCGGGAGCCAGGGCATCGTTCAGGGCACCTACGAGACCTTCGTCGAAATGGGCCGCCGGCACTTCGGGGGCGACCTTTCCGGCAGGTGGATTTTGACTGCCGGCCTGGGAGGCATGGGCGGCGCGCAGCCCCTCGCAGCCAGCCTCGCTGGAGCAACTTCTCTTTCAATCGAGTGCCAGCGCTCCCGCATCGAGAAGCGGCTCGAGACCCGGTATCTCGACGTTGCCGTTGAGACGCTCGACGAAGCCATGATGCTCATCGAGGAGGCGATCGCCTCGAAGCGTCCAACCTCGGTCGGGCTCCTCGGTAACGCGGCGGAGATTTTGCCCGAGATGGTCCGCCGCGGCATTCGCCCGGACATCGTGACCGATCAAACCTCTGCCCATGATGTGACGAACGGCTATTTGCCTGTCGGCTGGACCGTGGAGGAGTGGGAAGCGAAGCGGAGGAGTGAGCCGAAGGCGGTTGAGGCCGCGGCGCGAGCTTCGATCGCGACGCACGTTTCCGCCATGCTCGATTGGTGGCGGATGGGTGTCCCGGTCGTCGACTACGGCAACAACATCCGCCAGGTGGCGAAGGAGGAGGGGGTTGACGATGCCTTCTCCTTCCCCGGCTTCGTGCCTGCCTACATCCGGCCGCTGTTCTGCCGCGGAGTCGGGCCCTTCCGCTGGGTCGCTCTCTCGGGCGATCCGGAGGACATCTATCGCACCGATCAAGCGGTAAAGGAGCTTCTCCCCGACGATGCTCACCTTCACAACTGGCTCGACAAGGCTCGGGAACGGATTTCCTTCCAAGGGTTGCCGGCGCGGATCTGCTGGGTCGGTCTCGGCGACAGGGATCGCATCGGATTGAAGTTCAACGAGATGGTCGCCTCTGGTGAGCTCAAGGGCCCCATCGTCATTGGCCGGGATCATCTCGACTCAGGATCGGTGGCCAGCCCCAACCGCGAGACCGAGGCGATGCAGGACGGCTCGGACGCCGTCTCTGACTGGCCGCTACTCAATGCTCTCCTGAACACCGCCAGTGGGGCGACCTGGGTCTCGCTGCACCATGGTGGCGGCGTCGGAATGGGCTTTTCCCAGCATTCCGGGATGGTGATCGTCTGCGACGGCACCGAGGATGCTGCCCGCCGGATCGGAAGGGTGCTCTGGAACGATCCCGCCACCGGCGTGATGCGCCATACGGATGCCGGCTACGATGAGGCGATCAGCTGCGCGCGCGAGCAGGGGCTCGATCTGCCGTCGGCGGGGCAGCGCCCGTGAGGAGCGTTCACCTCGCGAATGAGCCGGTCGACCTTCGCACCCTCCGGGCAGTGCTCGCCGAGCCAGTGACGGTAACCTTGTCCGAGGAGCGTTGGGCAGGCATCGATGCGAGCGCTCGTGTCGTCAGGGCGCTGATCGAGAGCGGCGGGACAGCTTACGGCATCAATACGGGCTTCGGGCTGCTCGCCAACACGCGGATCGCGCCAGACCAGCTGGAGCAGTTGCAACTCAACCTCGTGCTGAGCCACGCGGCCGGCATCGGCGAGCCGCTGCGGAACGACATCGTTCGCCTGATCATCTTTCTCAAGATCGTCGGGCTTTCGCGCGGTGCGTCGGGCGTCCGACGCCAGGTGGTTCAAGCGTTGATCGCGCTCCTCGACCATCGCATCACGCCGATCATCCCCGCTAAGGGCTCCGTTGGCGCTTCGGGAGATCTGGCACCCTTGGGGCACCTTTCGGCGACGCTCATCGGTGTCGGAGATGCGATCTACGAGGGTAGGCGGATGCCCGCCGCCGTGGCGCTCGAGCTTTGCGGTCTTCAGCCTCTCGTCCTTGGCCCGAAGGAGGGGCTTGCTCTCCTCAATGGCACCCAGGTCTCCACAGCCCTCGCATTGGCCGGTCTTTTTGCGGCGGAGAACGTCTTCGCGAGTGCCCTTGTCGCCGGGGCCATGTCGGTCGATGCGATGCGCGGATCCGACACGCCGTTTGATGCGCGCATCCATGCGCTTCGCGGGCAAAAGGGGCAGATTGTCGTCGCAGAGCAGCTGAGGCGTCTTCTGGCCGGAAGCGCAATCCGTGCGAGCCATCTAGAGGACGACGCAAAGGTCCAGGATCCGTATTCCCTGCGTTGCCAGCCGCAGGTCATGGGAGCATGCCTTGATCTCATCGGATCGGCGGCGGGGCTGCTCGAGATCGAGGCGAATGCCGTCAGCGATAATCCTCTGGTGTTCGCCGACAACGGAGACATCCTTTCGGGCGGGAACTTCCACGCCGAACCTGTTGCTTTCGCCGCTGATCAGCTGGCGATTGCGCTGGCGGAGATAGGCTCCATCTCCGAGCGTCGTACATCTCTTCTGGTGGACCCAAAGATGAGCGGCCTCCCTGCTTTCCTGGTCCGCGACAGCGGGGTGAACTCGGGGTTCATGATCGCCCAAGTGACGGCCGCCGCTCTCGTTTCCGAGAACAAGCAGCTCGCCCACCCCGCCAGCGTCGACTCGATTCCTACATCGGCGAACCAGGAGGACCATGTGTCCATGGCCACTCATGCGGCTCGTCGTGTCCTCGATATGGCGGAGAACGCCGCGGGCGTGGTGGGCATCGAGCTTTTCGCTGCCGCACAAGGTGTGGACTTCAGTCGTCCTCTGAAGAGCTCAGCGCCGCTCGAGGAGGCGCATGCCGCCGTTCGTGGCATCGCGGCGCACTGGGAGGCCGATCGGTATATCGCTCCCGACCTCGCAGCTGCCTCAGCTCTAGTCCTGGCCGGCTCGCTGCAGAAACTGGTCGCAGGGATCATGCCTTCAGCGCAGTCTGGACGGCACTAGATGCGCCTGTAGCGGGAAATGGATGTTGATCCAGGTTGATATCGCGTTCAGAGGCATCTTCGAGTCATCCCCTCGGCTCTCGTTCGATCATGTCGATTACGGCGCAGCCTGGGACGTGATCCCCAGAGCAGCGGTCGATCGTGGAGGCGAGCAGCGTCTCGAGCCGAGCGAGATCCGCCATTTTGCTTCGCACAGTCTCGAGGTGCCGTGAGGCGATCTCTCGAACCTCGTCGCAGCAGGCGTTAGTGGGACCGCCAAGAGCGAGGATGCCGCGAACCTCGTCTGGAGTGAAACCGAGTTCACGAGCTCGGCGGATGAAGCCAAGGGCACGCAGGTGATCGTTGCCATAGATGCGGTGACCGCCTTCAGTGCGCGGCGGCGACGGGACGAGGCCCACCTTCTCGAAGTAGCGGATCGTCTCGATGTTCACGCCGGTTCTGCGGGAGAGCTGGCCGATGGTGAAGCTGCCCATCAATTCTCCGCTTGATCCTGTAGTTACTACAGGATCCATATAGCGGTCGAATCGGCCTGGAGAAGAGAGCTTGCGCACTGAACACACGATGCCCCGGAGCAATCCTGGGCAGCTCACAAACATCAGTGCGGATCGGGGCGTCGCCGCCCTTGGCACCGTGGCCAGCGTTGCGGCTCTGTTCTCCGCAGCTGCCTGTTGCATCCTGCCGCTCGGCCTTGCCGCAATCGGCGTCGGCTCCGCCGGGCTCTCGTCGGTCGTGCCTTTTCACTGGCCGCTGACGATCGCTGCCATTGTCGCTGTCGCCGCCGGATGGTTCCTCTATCTTCGCAAACGCCAAGCCTGCGCTCGGGACGCCACCTGCACGACGGCGCCGCCGGCTAGAAGCACCTTCATCCTCCTCTCTCTGGCGACCGTCGTCGTTGCCATCTCGGTCTGCTGGGGTCTCATCGAGGCACCGCTGATGCGTGCCCTCGGAGGCGCGTGATGCAGCTGAGGTCGACCTTGACCTGCCCCAAGTGTGGCGGAGTCTCCACGGAGACGATGCCGACGGACGCGTGCCAGTTCTTTTACGACTGCAAGCATTGCGGCGCGGTGCTTCGTCCGCTGAAGGGCGACTGCTGCGTGTTTTGCTCGTATGCGGATGTGCCTTGCCCGCCGATCCAAGAAGCTCGGGAGACTGGCGCGCCCAGCTGCTGCTCCGGGTGACAACTTGCGTCTTCGACGATCTCGGGAGGCGTCGTGCAAAGCCGTTCAGCGATCCCACCTCTTCGCTGCCGGCTCTACTCGCACGGTGCTGTTTGTAGTAGCTGCAGCCGCAGGCAGGAGTGGAGGGTTACCTTGGCGGACCGGGCGACACCCAATCTTCCCAGCGCCGACTTTGAGCGAACGGCTGCTTTCTACGCGGCCCTCGGCTTCGAGACTGGTTTCAGGGATGATGGCTGGATGATCCTGCATCGTGGACCGATCACGCTGGAATTTTTCCTGCACGACGTAGATCCCCTCAAGACCATCGCCAGCTGTTGCATCCGGGTGGGCGACCTCGAGGGCCTTTACAACTCCTTCTCCAACGTCGGCCTTTCCGACAGCTGCTGGGCGACGCCTCGCATCGGGGCGCCTCATGAGGAGGCGCCGGGTCTACGAATCTTCTACATGGTCGATCCGGACGGAAACTTGATCCGCTGCCTTCAGGATCGCTCGTCAGAAGCGGCCTGAGCAAAGCGGATCCTTGCGACACTGGCGCTGAGACCAGAGCTTAGGATGGCGGCCCTGATAAATGCAGTTCCGCCCGGCCCGGGGATGACGGACCGGGCGGAGTTGGTGAAAAATGCGGCGAGCGCTAGCGCGCCTCTGGCCGCCAAGGCCCCAGCACCCACCGAAACTCACGCCGGCGGAAGCTCTTGAAAAGGAGATAGAAGCCGGTCAGCGACAGCCAGAGCGTGCCGAAGGCGACGAAGATAATCAGCGGATGGTTGAAGCTCTTGCGGTTCACATAGTCCATGTTGTGGAGCATCCACACGAAGTCCCAGGTGCGCCAGGTGTCGGAGCGGGTGACGAGGGGGCGGGCCGTCACCGCCGAGACGTAGCTGCTGCTGTTGTCCGCATCCGCGAAATCTAGCCGCCACATCGGTCCGGCGTGGTCGCGCGCTTCGAGGTTCGCCTTCTCGAGACGGGTGACCTGCTTCAGCGGCGCCGAGACGTGGTAAGCCGAGCGGGCCACTTGCTCGGCGAGCGTCCTGTCGACGGTGACCTGCTGCCCGGTCTGCGCATCGAGCAGGCGAACGCCGGAGCGATCGGTGACTTCGTAGACCGGACGATTGACGACGCGACGCAGGAGTAGCCCGTCGACCGGGCCTGGCAGCGGCGGCGGCGCCAAGGTCGCAGGCCAGGCGCTGCTGCTTGCGGCACTCGGCGCCGCAGCGTGCCCGCCGACCTTCTCCATGTCGAGGAGGGCCATCACGGCACCGCTGATCGTCCACAGGACGAACTGAAGGCCGAGGATGAGGCCGACCCACTTGTGGATCTTCCGGAAGAGGAGGGGCGTGAAGAAGGGCTTCCTGCGCGCGAGGGACTCCATTTTCATGCCTTCTTCTTCTTCCGCCAGCGAATGGACCAGAACAGGAGCCAGGCGCCGCTCAACGCCATGGCCACGGCGCTCCAGGTCGCAACCCGGAGAAGCGGATTGTTGACGTTGCTGCGCTCGTCATAGTCCATGATGTGCAGCATCCAGGCGACGTCGAAGACCCGCCACAAGGCGTGACGGCGGGAAATCAGCTCGCCGGTAGTCGGGGAGATGTAGAGGGTCGGGCGATTCCAGCCGGCAAACTCAACCTGCCAATAGGGCGGCTTGCGGGTCTGCATCTCGAGCGGTGCCTCGGTCAGCAGCTTCGTGGAGACGATCGTCGGATCGCCGGTGTAGACGCTCCGCGCAGCCGCCTCGACTTGGGCCTGAGTTAGGGGCGCGAGCTTGGTGCCTGTCTGGGCGTCAATGAGAACCGGCATCTTGCTGGTCTCTGCGCGCCAGACAGGCTTTCCAAGGAGGCGCTGAAGCCGAAGCTCCGTCGCTTCCGGTACGCTGGCGACCACCTCGGTCGGTTTCACCAGGTTCGAGGGGCTAAAGGCGCCTCCTGGTGCCGGGCGAACGAGGTGATCGCCGTGGATGTAGTCGATGTGGACTGTGACCATGTAGAAGCCGGTCACCGTCCACAGCACGACTTGGATGCCGACGAATAGCGCCAGCCACTTGTGGGTTCTCCTGACGAGGAGCGGCCAGCGGATTGCCGTCATCTCAGCCTCCGATCAGAACCGATACCTGAAACCAGCGTAGAAGCGCCGGTACATCAGATCGTAGGTCATCGTGTCGGTGTTCGCGTCGGTGAAGCTCCGAATGAACGGCGCTTTGCGGTCGAAGAGGTTGTCCACTCCGAGTTGGAAGCGCGAGTTCTCCGTTACGTCGAACGCCACCTGCAGATTGTGATAGAACACATTCGGGGTGCGGTATCCGACCTGCGTGGGCTGGGCGTTGAAGTCAGTGGCTTTTCCGATCCACTGCGTGGACCAGGTCACCACCGGTACGCCGAAGTCCGCAGAGGCGACGCCGTAGCCGCGCCACTTCGGATAGCCCCCGTTGCCGCCGCCGATGAAGCCGTCAAAGATGATGTCCTGACCGCCCTCGAAGGGCGTGATCACATATTCCCGAAGGTGGCTCACGGTCAGATCCAAGGACAGGCCCACGGGCCCGACCTTGCGGTTGTAGACCAGCCCGAAATCGATGCCTTCCATGCGCTCGCGGCCGGTGTTGATCGGCTGCGCTGACAGGAAGGTGACTTCATTCGTCAACGGGCTTCGGGTGAAATCGTCGCAGAACTCATGCGCCAGGTTCGGCGTGTTGTAGCAGATGGCGAGCTTGGTAGACCCCGGGATCGCGCGAATGGCGTCCTTGATGTCGATGTTGAACCAGTCGGCAGTGAGGGTCAGCCCAGGCACCAGACGGCGCGGCTGGAAGACGACGCCGGCGGTCCAGCTCTTCGAGCTTTCTGGCTCGAGATTTTCATTGCCTCCGACCGTGGTCAGGATGGTGGTGCCGAGCTGCACGTAAGTCGGGCGAACGCCGGCTGCCTGGCAATTGGCGATCAGCACGGCATTGCCGCTCTGGGGATAGCGGCTGCACGGATCCGTGGTCGTCAGGTTTCCTTCGGAGACGCCGCCGTAGAGCTCGGGCACGTTGGGCACGCGGAAGCCGGTGCCGTAGGTGCCGCGCAGCCGCAGGCCGTCGAACACCATCCAGTCGGCGGACAGCTTGTAGTTCCAGTCCCCGCCGAACAGGTCATAATCGGAATAGCGTGCCGCCGCGTCGAGCGTGAGCGACCTGACAAGGGGGAGATCCTTCAGCAGAGGCGCCGAGAGCTCGAGATAAGCCTCCTTGGCGGTGACCGAGCCCGAGATCGGAGACTGTTGATTCGTATTGGCGACGCCCGCGACAGTCAGAGGGTCCGGGTCGCGCCAGCCTTTCTCCTTGCGGTACGACGCACCCGCCGCAAAGGCGAGTGAGCCGGCCGGTAGGTTGAACAGGTCGCCGGTCAGATCCGCGGTGACGGCAGCCAGTTCGTTGCCGCCGTGGTCGCGCATCGTGAACAGGATGTAGTCCAGAACCTGGGGCGTCAGATCGGCCCCGAGATAGTCGCCGCAGGGTACTGCCGCTCCGGGCGCCTGGCTGCAGAGACTCGGGTTGATCGAGTTCCCGACCCGCTCGAGGTTCGCGATGTTGGTGGCGCCGTCGACAGCGGTGTTGCGACCATAGCTTCCAGCCACTTCCCAAGCCCAGTCATTCGCCAGCTTCCCTCTGAGGCCGACATTGCCCTGATAGGTGTCGGTCTCCTGAAAGAACTGACGCGGTCCGGCCTCTCCGACACGGCGCTGGACCAGTACCAGGTTCTGACCGGTGGGATTGGTGGGATTGGTGGCTGATATGCTCAGATTCCTGAGAGTACCCGGCGTTGCGATCTGGTTGGTTTTGCGCAGGGTGTACAGAAACTCGCCGAATACGGTGATCTCGTCGGTCACGTCATAGTGCGCGAAGACGGCCGTGCTCAGCCGTTCGATCGGACTGACCGCATTCAGGAAGGGGTTCGAGTTCGAATTGTGCTTTGCAGCGTTGTAGGGTTCGAAAAAGTTGCTGTTGCCCGGGACGTTGCTGAAGTTGATCTGCTGGCCTGAGGGCAAGGCCGCCCGGCCACCGAGAGTTGCGGCGCTGTTCACGCAATTCAGTTGTCCGGGGACCGTCTCCGCCAACGAGCACGGCGCCCGCGAGGCCATGTTGATTGCGGTGGTCTTCTGATAGGTCGCCGCTCCCGAGATTCCGCCGCGCTCGCTCTGAAAACCCAGGGAGAGATCAGCGGTGAAGTCGGATCCGTCACCGCGTTCGGTGATGCCGTAACGCGCTCCGAGGCCCACGCCTTCGAAACTCGTGTCTGCAATGATGTTGACCACGCCCGCGACGGCGTCCGCGCCATAGATCGCCGAAGCGCCGTCCTTGAGCACGTCGATGCGCTCGATGATCGAAACCGGAATCATGTTGAGGTCGGGCGAGGAGTTCGCGCCGGTGCCTCCGGCTACGAGCCGGCGGTTGTTCAGGAGGACCAGGGTGCGCTTGATACCGAGCCCGCGCAGGTTGACCTGGGAGGTGCCCCAGCCGTTGCCGGTCCAATAGGAGGCCGTCTGATTGCCGGCGGATCCCGCGTTCGCGGGCAGGCGCTGCAGCACGGTCTCGATATTCACGATACCCGTGTTCTCGATATTCTCGGCGGTCACTACGGTGGCGGGCCCGACGCCCACGATGTCTGTGCGCCGAATTCGGGATCCGGTCACGACGATCTGCTCGGATGGAGTGCTCGGCGCCTCGGCGCTGGTCGTCGATGTCGTCTCCGGCTCCAGAGCCTCCGGCGCAGTCTGTGCGAAGGCAGGAGCGCCGCCGCTTGCCAGGATGGTTGCTCCCAACAGCGTGAAACCGACTCGGCGCATTGCGTCCCCCTTTGTCTGTTTTGATTCCAATATGGATGGAACAGACGGCAAATGCATATACATGTCAATATAGAAACAGACATTCAAATGCATGAGGAATTGCAATGTCTTAGCCCGTCAGCGGTTTGGTGAGGGCTCCCGTAGCGCGGTGAAATCTTCAACATCGCACCGCTGAGGGGGGTCGTCTCACCTCTTAAGGTGGGATCCCATTAGCCCTTCGCACTGACGTTGCCCATCCGTCGCGCCGTGTAACGCAAAAAGGGCAGCCAGGATCATTGGCTGCCCTCTTCGGTATCGAGCTCCCGCTTTGCGGCGCTCCGTCTGCCCCTCCTCAGAACCAGCTTCGAATGCCCACCAGGAAGCTCCATCCACCAGCCTTCTCGCCGGCTGCGCGCCGGAAGTCCGCCGTGTCGCCAAAGGCCCGTTCATACTGCACGCCGACATAGGGGGCGAACTGACGTTCGATCTCGTAGCGAAGGCGAACGCCAAGCTCACCCGTGCTGAGGCCCGACCCAATGCCCAGCTCAGGCACATCCTGAGCGGCGAGATCGAGCTCGACCCTGGGCTGGAGGATCAGGCTCTGCGTGATGCGGAGGTCATACTCAGCCTCTGCACGTGCGCTGAGGTCGCCCTTGTTCGAGAGGAATGCAGAGACGTCCACCTCGAACCAGTAAGGAGCGAGCCCTTGGACCCCTGCCACGAGGTAAGTGCGATCGGGGCCCCGCGTGAAATCCTGGCGGAGCCCGAGCTGAAGATCGAACCACGGGTCGATGGCATGGCTCCAGAGGGCCTGAACCTCGACGCTTTCAGCGCCTTCGTTGAACGTGCCTTCGGCTTCGCCCTTAAGCCAGACCTTGTCGATGTCGCCGCCCCACCAGGCCTGGCCGTCGAAGGTGTAGCCGTCCTTGCCGCTGCGGTTCGCCCACTCGAACCGGTCGATCAGGATCCTGCCGACTTCGATGTCGCCATGCTCATCCCGGAGCACCTGCCTGGAGGCAGCCATATCCGCCGGATTCCAGACGAGGTCGGCAGCATGCTCCGGACCGCTCAACGCTGCGGCCGGCGGCGGGCCGACGGGAATCTCTGGGGCCGCGCCTGGTTTTGGCGTGCAATGTCCCATCGCCGCGTGCTCGGGTGGGCAGGCCGGATCGGCCGCGGGAGTTGCCGGCATAGCATGACCTGCGTGCGGATCGGCCGCCGCTGGAGCCGCCGGAGCGGTCCTCGGCGTGCAATGCCCCATCGCGGCGTGTTCAGGCGGGCAGGTCGGGTCCGCTGCCGGCGCTGGCTGCGGTGCGGGCATTGCGTGTCCAGCATGAGGATCTGGAGTTGGCGCCGCCGGAGCAGCAGGTGCGGGAGGCGCCTTGGGCGTGCAGTGACCCATAGCCGCGTGCTCGGGCGGACAGGATGGGTCGGACGCGGGTGCCGCCGACTGGGGCGTTGCCACCGTAGCGCGCGCTGCAGCTTTGGGAGTGCAGTGCCCCATGGCTGCGTGCTCTGGCAGACAGGACGGGTCAGCAGCGGGGGCAGCTGCCTGAGCCGCTGCTGTCACCAGCACCTGAGCGGAAGCGGCGTCATGGCCCTGGTGCTGAGCCAGCGCCGGCGTGGCGGCGCCCGTCAGCAGGAGAAAAAGAAGCCGGTTCATGCGGCGTCTCCGTCGTCGAGCGGCCGGACCTTGACGACCCGCATCATTCCGCCGTGCATGTGGTAGAGAAGATGGCAGTGGAAGGCCCAGTCGCCCGGGGCATCCGCCGTCAGGTCGAGATCGACGTAACCGCCTGGCAGCACCCGGATAGTGTGCTTGAGCGGCTGATACTCGCCGTGCCCATTCACGATCTCGAAGAAGTGCCCGTGGAGGTGCATTGGATGGGTCATCATCGTGTCGTTGATGAGCCTCAGGCGCACCCGCTCGTTCCTCTCGAACCGATATGGCTCCGGATTTTCGCTCAGCTGCTCCCCGTCCATCGACCACATGAACCGTTCCATGTTGCCGGTAAGGTGGATGTCGAGGCGTCTCGTCGGCGTGCGCCGGTCCGTGCGGGGCTTCAGCGACACCAGATCGCGATAGGTAAGCACCTTGTGGCCAACGTCATCGAGGCCGACGCCCGGGTCGCCGACGCGATCGACCGGCATCGGCGCGATCATGTCGACGCCGACGCCAACCGGGAACGTCACTTTGGACTTGTCCCGCATATCCATGTTCGAGTGGTCCATCGGAGCAGCCGCTGGTGCGCCCGCGGCGCCGCCGGCGCCATGTCCGGCATGAGCCGACGAGTCACCGGCCATCGCGCCGTGATCCATGCCGCTCATGTCGCCCATGCCCATGTCCTTCATGCCGAGCGTCGGACGCTCGCGCAGCGGCGGGATGGCAGCGCGCAGACCCGCGCGGGGTGCCAGGGTCGCGATGCCCATGCCCGAACGGTCTATCGTCTCGGCGACCACCGTGTAGGCGCGGTCTTCAGGCTCGACGATGACGTCGTAGGTCTCGGCGTTGCCGATCTGGAACTCGTCGACGACGACCGGACGGAGCTCAATTCCATCCGTCGCAACCACGGTCATCCGCAGGCCCGGGATGCGGAAGTTGAAGGTCGTCTGCGCGGCCGAGTTGATGATCCGCAGCCGCACGCGTTCGCCGGCGCGGAACAGTCCGGTCCAGTTCTCGCCGGGGCTGTGGCCGTTGATCAGGAACTTGTAGGCGGCCTCGGTCACGTCGGAGATGTCGGTCGGATCCATGCGCATGCGAGCGAACATGTTGCGCTCCTCCTGCGTCATCGGATCGGCCTTGCCCGAGAACCGGTCCGCGAGCGTCATCTTCTGCCGATTGAAGAAGCCACCCTCCTGCTTCATCCGCGTGAAAATCATGTGCGGATGGAGGAAGCTCCAGTCGGAGAGGACGATGACATGCTCTCGGTCGGAGGCGATGGGATCCGGCCCCGCCGGGTCGATGATCAGCGGACCATAATGGCCGACCTGCTCCTGGAGACCGGAGTGGCTGTGGTACCAGTAGGTGCCAGCCTGCTTCAGGGGGAATTCGTAGGTGAAGGTCGACTTGCCCTTGATACCAGGGAAGCTGATTCCGGGGACGCCGTCCATCTCGAACGGCACGATCAGGCCGTGCCAGTGGATGGAGGTGTCTTCCTCGAGCTGGTTATTGACGGTGAGCCGGACCCGCTCGCCTTCCTTGAGGCGAATGAGGGGCGCAGGGATGGTACCGTTGATGGCGATCGCGTGACCGGCGCGGCCATCGACGTTGAACTCGGTACCGGCGACAACGAGGCGGATGTCGTTGCCGGTGAGCGTTGCAAAGCCCTTGGCCGCAGAGCCGGGGCTGACGCTCTTTGCCCAGGCGGGGAAGAGGCTGGACATGCCGACGCCGGCGGCGCCGAGTGCGCCCACCTGCAGCAGAGCGCGCCGTCCGATAAGCTGGTTCATTTATGATCCTTCGCGGCTCCATCGGAGCCGAAGTGCAGTGGAAGGAAGTCGGGAGGCGCCGTGACCAGCACCTCCCGAACCCTTGGCTTAGTGGCCGCTGTGGCCGGACTGCGCGTCGGCGGTCTTGCCGCCCATCTTCGCGCAGCAGTCCATCTTCTTGCCTTCTGCCTTCATCTTCTCGCAGCAGGCCATCTTGCCGTCCGGACCCTTGTCGCAGCTGGGCATCGAGCCCTTCATGTCATGACCCGCATGGTGATCGCCAGCGGGCGCCGCAGCGGCCTTCGGCGTGCAGTGGCCCATGGCAGCGTGCTCAGGCGTGCAGGGGTCGGCTGCCGGAGCGGTCTGCTGGGCGGCCATGTTGTGGCCGGCGTGGGGATCTGCCGTGGCGGTCTGCGCCATGGCGGGAGCGGCGAACGCAAGCGCGATCGCAGTCAAAAACAGCTTCATGTACGTAACTCCAGAAAATCTGATCGGATTCGATGTGTTCAGATCTCTGGAGCGATACGCGGCGGGGGAGTTTCCCCCTCAGGCCAAATTCCAGACAGCACTTGGGCCGGCAGAGAGGCGTTGACGGTTCGTGGGGCGGTTGTTTGCACCGCAAGCCCCGCCGGGGCGGCAGGGATGGCTGCGCAAGCGATAGCGCAGCTCATCTGGACGTCTGACTTCTGATCGTCCGGCGATGAATGGTGCGTCGAGGCGCAGCCGCCGTCCATCTGGGCCATGGTCGTGTGAGCCATGGCCGCGCCGCCGCCGATCTCCATCGCCAAGGGCGAGAAGAATAGCGCGAGCGCTGCAAGGAAGGAGGCTAGGAGCCGGATCATCGTATCTGCCATATAGGGGGCGGCGCACTGGCGGCGCAAGGAAGCGACCGGTCGGCCATCTTGCGGCTGGTCACTCCACTGCCTTCCGGATCTGTGGCTGCATGTCGGGCGTGACCACGGCTTCGCGGGCTGGCAACGGCTGGTTTCCCCGCTCGCCGTTCCGCCCGATGTCGTTGATTAGGAGCTTCATCTCCGCGATCTCCCGCACTTGGCCCTCGATGATCTCGTCGGCGAGCTTGCGCACACGCGGATCGCTAATGTCCGCGCGCCGGGCGTTATTGATGGCGATGGAATGATGCGGGATCATCGACTTCATGAATCCGACGTCGCCGATCAGCGCTTGGCTGCGATTCACGGTGAGGAGAACGATCCCCAGGACCACTGCGCCCGCAAGAACGGCCACCTTCGCCGCCTTGCCGCTGTACATGGACCACATGAACCCCAGCATCACGGCCGTCATGACGCACCCCATCACAAGGGACGACACCAAGCGGTTGATGCTGAACATCAGATGCTCGGACGAGTAAACTAGCTGGTACATGAGGAAGAACATGATGACGGTCGAGGCCGCGATCATCGCCGCGAAGCGGCCCCAGGACATGCCCATCTTGTGCTGCTGTTCCATGTCTCTTCCCTTCCTGTCGTCAGAACGCGAGATGATTGATGCCACCGTGCATGAAGGTGCCGCCGAGGAAGCCCTGGATCGCGATCGCGATTGTCATGAGCGCGAGAAGCACCCAGTAGACGGTACGCGGCCGCTCCGGTGCGCGGCGTGACATGCCCGCCATGTAGAGGAGGACAAACCCGAAGACGGCGATAGCGGTTCCGAGCCAGCGGTGGACCATCAGGACTGGGTTTCGGTCGGTGAGATAGAAACCGCCGGCAAACCAGCCCAGGAAGGCGGCGGCGACCGCACCAAGGACGCCTACGAGCAGCATCACCTGCGCGGCACGCTCGAACTCACGGTTCCTGCGCCAGAGGCCGTAAAGCTCCACCAGCAGGGCGCCGGTGAACATCGCTATCGGGAAATGGACGATTACGGAGTGGAGCCGGCCGAGCCAGCTCACCAGGCGCTGCCCGAAGGTTCGGTTCGCGTCGGCGGCCTCTTCATGATGCTCCATCGCCTCTTCGTGCGCGTCGGCCATATTCTCGTGCATGTTCGCCATGTCGGCCGCCGGCGCGCGGCTCTCGGCCGCCTGCTCTTCAGCTGTGGGGCCTGGGCCCGCGCCAAGCTTGTTGTGGTCTTCGTGCGCGAAGGCGGGGCTCGCGATCGCGAGGAGGACGATCGCCAGCCACACGGCGGTCATCCGTCCTAGCGCTTGATAGATGTTACGCATGAACTGTTTCCCTTTCGTCGGGCTAATACGCAAGCGCTGACGTTGGCACTCACGCATTCGCTTGACCCTCCCGCTGGTTCGCCTCGTCGAAGATGTGACCGGCCTTCGAAGGATTTCCGGCGCGCGTGCGTAGGGGTTCCCGACGCGGGGCAGCAACCGGAGAAGAACTCATGCATGGAATGGAGCACGACATGTCCCCCGAGATGCAGCAGTGCATGAAGGACTGCCATCACTGCCACCTGACCTGCCTCCACATGGCGGCGACGCACTGCCTCGAAATGGGCGGCAAGCACGTCGAACTGGCCCACATGCGGCTGATGTTGGACTGCGCCGAGATCTGCCAGACCGCCCTGAACTTCATGGCCCGCAACTCCGCCCAGCACGCCGCAGTCTGCCGGGCATGCGCAGAGATCTGCCGCGCCTGCGCCGCCAGCTGCGAGCAACTCGGCGACATGCAGGAATGCGTGGAGGCCTGCCTTCGCTGTGCCGAGAGCTGCGAGCGAATGGCCGCGATGGGCTGAGCCGAACCGTCTGGCCAAACTGGCTGTCCCTCACCCATATCTGAGGGCTCTGCGCCCTTGGCGCGTAAAGCCCTCGCAACGGGGATGGGGACGGACATGTACGACTTTGATGATGGATTGCGTCGACTCGCCCAGACACCCACGCCGGCCAAGCTTGTCGACCTCGAGACGGCCGTGTTGGTGCGTATCTCGGGTGAGATGGGCGAGCACGCCTCCGGTGGCAATTCGTTCTGCATCGCGCTGGTGGCGGCGGCCCTGGTCTTCGGGATCGGCGCCGGCACGCTGCCCTCTAGGGAAGCGAAGGCACGAACTGCTATCGCCCCGTTGGGTGGAGCGTCCGAACTGGCACCTTCGACGCTCCTCGTCGGACGATGAGCAGCTCGCTTCGGCGGACGTTGGTCGTCGCGGCGATCGCGTTCCTAGCTGCTCTCGCTGGAGTGCTCCTGGGCCGAGCGCTCGTGGACGGACAGGAACGCGCTCCGGATCAGGTGCACAAACTTCTGCATCGGGAGCTGGGACTCGATGAGCGACAGCTTGCGCAAATTGAGGAGCTGGAGGCCCGCTTTGCGGCACGGCGGAAGGCTCTGGAGCTCGAGCTCAAGGCTGACAACGCGCGATTGGCTGAGGCGATCGAAGCTGAGCACGGTTACGGCCCCCGGGTTACGGCGGAGATCGACCGGTCTCATCGGGCGATGGGCGAGCTGCAGAAGGAGACTCTGTCCCATATCTTCGCCATGCGTGCCGTTCTGCGGCCGGAGCAGACACAGAAGTTCGACCGCGTGGTGGTCGAGTCCCTCATTGCCGACGCAGAGTGAGCTTCGGTCTGGTGGACTTCTCAGACGGCGAGTTGGCCGCCCTCACTCGGGCGGGGCGGCAGGACGCCTTCGCCGAGATTATGCGGAGGCATCGCGACCCGATCTACAGGCTCATCAGGGGCCACGTGGGTCATGAGGACGACGCTCTCGACCTCGTCCAGGAGTGCTTCGTATCTGCGTTCCGGCATCTCGACCGGTACGATCCCGAGCGGCCCCTTCGCGCGTGGCTCTCTCGGATCGCGATCAATAAGTGCCGCGACTGGGGCAGACGACGGGCAGTGCGTAGGCTGTTTTCATCATCTGCGCCTTGGTCGTCGGCGGCCGCCGAGGTTGCGGACGATGCGCCCGCAGCGGACGACTTGGCGGCTGACAGGCAGGAACTGGACATGCTCTGGCGCGCTGTGTCGGCCCTGCCCATCAAGCTCAAGGAGCCGCTCATCCTCCGAGCTATCGAAGGACTTTCTCAGGCGGAGACCGCCGATCTGCTCGGCATCAGCGAGAAGGCCGTCGAGACGCGGCTTTACCGTGCACGGCGCAAGCTGGACGAGCTTCGCAGCGCCTCCCGAACCTGAACGGGTACGCTGCCTTTTAAAATTTCATCGCCAAGGAGATTTCTAATGACGAAGACGAAGACCATGACTGCTGCGACTGCGGTGCTGATGCTGCTTGCCGGCTGCGGCGCAGATGCCGGGACCGAGAACAACCAGCAGAGGGTCGCTGCCGCGAACGAGCAGAAGAGCGCCGACCACAACTCGATGGCGATGGATCCGAACAACCCGTATGCGCAGGCCGAGATGCAGATGCACGAGCGCATGATGGCTGCTCAAGGCCAGAATGCCGCCGAGACGTTCGTCCGGAAGATGATCGAGCACCACCGTGGCGGCATCGCCATGTCTGAGGTGCTTATCGCGCAAGGAGGCGAGCCTGCGGTTCTAGAAAAGGCGCGGAAGACGTCGGCTGACCAGCAGAAGGAAATTCAGGAACTGGAGCGGATGCTGCAAGGCGGCGTCAGCGGCAACTCGCCGGCGAACCCGTACGCCGAGGGCGAGAAGAAGATGCACGATCTTATGATGGCTGCGACCGGTGCAAACCCGTCCGAAACATGGCTCCGAAAGATGATCGAGCATCACAAGGGAGCGGTCCAGATGTCGCAGATGGTCGTCGAACAGGGTGGCAATCCGCAGGTCGCCGCGGTGGCTCGGAAGACCGCCGACAAGCAGACGAAGGAGATCGCTGAGCTCGAGCGTATGCTCGCGGGAGGCGGCACGACTGCAGCTGCTGGCACCGCATCGCCTCCGGAGACCGCCGCCAAGGCTGAGCCGCGTGAAACCTCACCGGCACCGAAAGCCAAAGCCGAAGCGCCTCGTGCGGCAGCGAAGGCAGAGCCCAAGGCTGCTGCGAAGGCCGAGCCGAAAGCAGCCGAGAAGGCGCCTGCCGCGTCGACGTGCGCCCCCGAGCATCGGGCGATGGGCCACTGCTGATTTGAGAGAGCGCCGGGCTGCGATCCATGCTCGGCGCTCGTCTCTTCCAGCTGTTGAGGGCGTCAGAAAAGCTGCGCGACCCCGGCGATGGCACAGTATCGTGCGGCCTTTGCGATCGCAACGACCGGGAGAAACACCTTGAGCGGTGTCCGTAGGAGTCCAGCGACGAAGGTCAATGGATCTCCGACGATCGGCACCCATGAGAGCAGGAGCGTCCAAACACCCCATCGGCGATAGATCCGCTCTGCGCGCTCCAAGCTGCGACCTGAAACGGGAAACCAGCGTCGGCCTCGATATTGGTGAAGAAATCTGCCGAGCACCCAGTTCACCAGCGAGCCGAGAACATTGCCGGCGGTGGCGGTCAGGATGAGGAGCCAAGGGTCATATCGCCCGAGGGAAATGAGCGCCCCAAGTGCCAGTTCCGATTGGGCCGGGACTAACGTGGCGGCTAGAAACGAAATCCCGAACAGCGAGAGGAGCGGCCACCAATACACGGCGCCGGCTACAGCTTGAGGCCGAAGCGCGGCCCAATCGAGATCATTGCCAGATAGAGTGCCATTGTCACCGCGCACCCCACGGCGAGCGCGATGCTAAAGGTAATGCCGCGCCTGAGCATCCACGGGATGATCAGGAACATCGGCAGTGATGGGAGCACGTACCAGAAGGTGGCTTCGGCATGTGCGGCCATTCGGACGGAGTCGTGCGTATCTCGCCAGAGCCAGATCATTCCGAGGACCGACACCAGCGGCAAGGAAGCCAGCAATCCGCCTGCGCCGGGATTTCGCCGGGCGATCTCCGACACGAGGGCGACGATGACTCCTGAGAGCGCGGCTTTGATGGCGAGGTAGAGCATTGGGCCCATCTGCGTCGTCAGCCCTGATTGCGCAATCTTCCCGGCCGCGGAAGAGGGGCGCGATTGAGGATTTCCGGTAAGTGCAAGGGCGGTGAGCTGCGTAGGAATAACCTCAACACACCCTATTGACCCTGACACGGTGTCAAACCCTACATGGGTGAGCGTTGGAGGATTTGGAACATGAACCACGATCACCACGCTGCCCACGCCGGCCACTCGCACGCAGGTGGATGTTGCGGCGGCTCGAAGAAGCCAACCGCCGCTGCGACCGTGAAGGATCCGGTCTGCGGAATGGACGTCGATCCGGCGACCACCGCCCACCACGCAACCCACGCGGGTCACGAATATCATTTCTGCAGTGCTGGGTGCCGGACCAAATTCGTCGGCAACCCGGACGCATATCTCGGGAACGAGCCGCGGCCGGAGCCGCAAGCGACGCCGGGCGCGATGTGGACCTGCCCGATGCATCCGGAGATCCGCCAGGAGGGGCCGGGTACGTGTCCGATCTGCGGGATGGCGTTGGAACCGGAGGAGCCCTCGCTCGACGACGGGCCCAACCCGGAGCTTGTCGATTTCACGCGCAGGACCTGGGTTGCCGGCGTCCTGACGGTGCCGCTGCTGATGGTCTCCATGGTCGCCGAGATGCTGGGCCTGCATTTCGTGCCGCCGGCCTGGAATCCGTGGGTGCAGCTCGCGCTCACGGCGCCGATCGTGCTGTGGGCCGGATGGCCGTTCTTCGAGCGGGGTTGGACTTCCATCCGCACCCGTCACCTCAACATGTTCACCCTGATTGCGATCGGCGTCGGGGCCGCCTTTCTTTACAGCCTCGTCGCGACGCTCTCGCCGGGGCTTTTCCCTCCAACCTTCCGTATGCACGGCATGGTGCCCGTTTATTACGAGGCCGCCGGCGTCGTGGTGACGCTGGTTCTTCTGGGGCAGGTGCTCGAGCTTCGCGCTCGCGCCGCCACTGGCCGCGCGATCCGCGCTTTGATGGACCTCGCGCCGAAGACGGCGCGCAGGATCGCGGCGGATGGGAGCGAAGAGGAAGTCTCGTTGGCAGACGTCGTGGCCGGTGACCGGCTCCGCGTCCGCCCCGGTGAGGCCGTCCCCGTGGACGGCGAGGTCGTGGAGGGCCGCTCTTCGGTCGATGAGTCCATGCTCACGGGCGAGCCTGCGCCGGTCGTCAAGGAGCCCGGCGCCAAGGTCACCGGCGGCACCGTCAACACGACCGGCAGCCTGGTCATTGAGGCCCAGGCGATCGGATCTGACACCGTGCTCGCCCGAATTGTCCGGATGGTGGCTGAGGCTCAGCGGAGCCGCGCGCCAATTCAGGCGGTGGCTGACCGTATCTCCGGCTGGTTCGTGCCGCTTGTGGTTGCGATCGCGATCGCGACCTTCATCGTCTGGAACCTGGTCGGTCCGGAGCCGCGCTTCGGCCATGCGCTCCTCAACGCCATCGCGGTGCTGATCATCGCCTGTCCCTGTGCTTTGGGCCTCGCCACGCCGATGTCGATCATGGTCGGCACCGGGCGGGGTGCGCATGCCGGCGTTCTCGTCAAGGATGCCGAGGCGCTTCAGGCGATGGAGAAGGTCGACACCCTGGTTATCGACAAGACGGGCACGCTGACGGAGGGTAAGCCGAAGTTGGTTGCCGTGGAGACCCTCGACAATGTCGACGAGAACGAGCTGCTGGCGTTGGCGGCATCCGTGGAGAAGCGCTCGGAGCACCCGCTTGCACACGCGATCGTCGTTGCCGCCGAAGAGCGTGGGCTAGACGTGCCTGATGCGGAGGACTTCTCCTCCACCACCGGTGCCGGCGTGTCGGCGCGCGTTGCTGGACGTTCCGTCGCGATCGGCAATGCCGCCATGATGCGGGCGGCTGGGGCTGATCCGCAGCCTGTGCAGGCCCGTGCTGAAGCCCGGAGGGCGGAAGGTGCAGGCGTGATGCTCGTGGCGGTTGACGGGCGCCTTGCGGGCATTCTGGCGGTTGCCGACCCGATCAAAGAATCAGCACGGAGCGCAATCGGCGATCTTCATGCCGAAGGGCTGCGCATTGTAATGTTGACCGGGGACGGCCGCGGCACGGCGGAGGCCGTCGCGAAGATGATCGGCGGCATCGATGAGGTGCACGCAGATCTGAAGCCGGAGGACAAGGCCCGGATCGTCGGCGAGCTGAAGGCGAAGGGGGCGGTCGTCGCGATGGCGGGCGATGGCATCAATGACGCGCCGGCGCTGGCCGCGGCCGACGTGGGCGTCGCCATGGGCACGGGCACGGATGTGGCGATCGAAAGCGCCGGCATGACGCTGACGAAGGGTGACCTCGTCGCCATGGTTCGGGCGCGGCGTCTGGCGAAAGCAACGATGAAGAACATCCGCCAGAACCTGCTCTTCTCGTTCCTCTTCAACGGCGTCGGCGTGCCGGTCGCCGCCGGTGTGCTTTACCCGCTCGCGGGCATCCTGCTTTCGCCGATGCTTGCAGGAGCTGCGATGGCCCTGTCGTCGTTCGCCGTGGTGACCAACGCCTTGAGGCTGAACGGAGCGCGACTATGAACATCAGCCAGGCATCGGAGGCGAGCGGCGTCTCGCAGCGGATGGTTCGCCACTATGAGAAAATCGGGGTGATCCCGGCGGCCGCGCGTCGAGAGAGCGGCTACCGGGACTATTCGGACGGTGATGTGCACCGGCTGCGCTTCATTGCTCATGCTCGCGATTTGGGTTTTCCGATTGAGGAGATCCGTTCCCTATTAGAACTCTGGGAGGATCGAGGGAGATCCAGCGCGGACGTCAAGGCGTTGGCCCTCGCCCGTGCGGAGGATCTCGGACGCAAGGCTGAGGCGCTGGAGCGAATGAAGGCGACGCTGGTCGATCTCGCTAAACGATGTCATGGCGACGACCGTCCGGACTGCCCGATCATCTCTTCCCTGGCGGAGCATCGATAACACGGCCGCGAACAGGCCGCCGGCCAGCTTGGCGCCATTCTTGAACGCTCAGCGGTGAGTCGGCCGGTCCTAAGAGCGAACCGTCCTTGCTAGCGGCGGGCAGTCGCGATGGTCGATAGATCGCTCGCCGGATCGACCGCTGCTTTGGCCTCTTTGCGCTCCGAATAGCGGTCCACGAGTTGGTCGGCGTGGGGGCGCAGCAGGACGGTGAAGCGCACCAGCTCCTCCATCACATCGACGATGCGGTCATAGTAACTGGACGGCTTCATGCGACCGGCCTCGTCGAACTCGTTGAACGCCTTGGCGACGCTCGACTGGTTCGGGATCGTGAACATGCGCATCCAGCGGCCGAGGATGCGAAGTGTGTTGACGCTGTTGAACGACTGCGATCCGGCCGAGACCTGCATCACCGCCAAGGTCCGCCCCTGCGTCGGCCGGACGCCGCCGTAGCTCAGCGGCAGGTGATCGATCTGCGCCTTCATGATGCCGGTGATCTGACCGTGCCGCTCGGGGCTGCACCAGACGTGGCCCTCGGACCAGGTCGAGAGCTCGCGCAGCTCGTGAACGGCCGGGTGATCGTCCCCATTGATCTGATCGGGGAGCGGGAGATCGGAAGGATCGAAAATCCGTGTCTCCGCCCCGAAGAACTGCAGCAGCCGCGCCGCTTCCTCGACGCACAGACGCGAGTAGGACCGCTCGCGGAGCGAGCCGTAGAGGAGCAGGAAGCGCGGCGGCGGCTCGTCGGCCGCGAGGCCGAGCGCCGGCCGACGAATGACGTAGGCGGGATCGAGCGCCGGAAGATGGTCCGGATCGGTGAGCGTGCGGAGCCTCATGCCGTGGCACCCCGCTCGTACCAGCCCCGCGACTTCTTCACCATGCTGACCACGGAGAGCATCACCGGCACCTCGACGAGGACGCCGACGACGGTGGCGAGCGCCGCGCCTGAGTTGATCCCGAACAGCGAGATCGCGGCAGCGACGGCGAGCTCGAAGAAGTTCGAGGCGCCGATCAGCGCGGCCGGCGCGGCGACGCACCAGGCGACGCCGAAGCGGCGGCTGAGCCAGTAAGCAAGGCCGGCGTTGAAATAGACCTGGATGAGGATCGGCACCGCGAGCAGCGCGATGACCAGCGGCTGATCGAGGATCTGCTCGCCCTGAAAGCCGAACAGGAGCACCAGAGTGGTCAGCAGCGAGACGAGCGAGATCGGCCCCAGCGTGTTCAGCAGACGGTCCAGCGCCGGTTGGCCGCCGCTGCCGAGCACCATGCGCCGCAGCAGCTGGGCGATGACCACGGGAATGACGATGTAGAGCACGACCGACAGGAGCAAAGTGTCCCAGGGAACGGTGATCGCCGCCACCCCGAGCAGCAGCCCGACGATCGGCGCGAAGGCGAACACCATGATGATGTCGTTCAGCGCGACCTGGCTCAGAGTGTAATTGGGCTCGCCGTCGCAGAGGTTGGACCAGACGAACACCATCGCGGTGCAAGGTGCTGCGGCGAGAATGATCAGGCCGGCGATGTAGGAGGGGATCTCTGCCTGCGGGAGCAAAGGCGCGAACAGCCAGCCGATGAACAGGGTGCCGAGCGCCGCCATCGAGAAAGGCTTCACCGCCCAGTTGATGAACAGGGTGACCCCGACGCCCTTCCAATGTTGGCGAACCGAGCCGAGCGCGCCGAAATCGATCTTCAGCAGCATCGGGATGATCATCAACCAGATGAGGACTGCCACCGGCAGGTTGACGCGGGCGACCTCGGCCGCGGCGATCAGGGCGAAGAGATCGGGGAGAGCGTAGCCAAGGCCGATGCCGACCGCGATGCAGAGCGCCACCCACAGAGTGAGATAGCGTTCGAAGAAGCTGATCGCCGGCTTGGTCGGGCCGGCTGCCGTGGCTGCTGTGCTCATGTTCGTTCCTCAGGCGAGCCGCTGGCCGTCGGCGCCGACGACCTGCTCGCCATCTTCCTTGGCGAACGCGCCCTGCTGCGGCGCCGGCAGGATGTCGAGCACCGCTTCCGACGGCCGGCAGAGCTTCACGCCGAGCGGCGAGACGACCAGCGGCCTGTTAATCAGGACCGGGTGCGCCATCATCGCATCGACGAGCTGGTCGTCGGTCAGGCTCTCGTCGCCGAGGCCGAGCTCCGCGAAAGGCGCGTTCTTCTGCCGCAGCAGGTCACGGGCCGAGATGCCGGCGCGCGCGATCAGTTGCTCGAGCATGGCGCGGCTGGGCGGCGTCTCCAGATATTCGACGACGTGCGGCTCGATGCCGGCGTTGCGGATCATCGCCAGCGTGTTGCGCGACGTGCCGCACTCCGGGTTGTGATAGATGACGATGTCGATCGGTTGCACGCGGGGGCTCCTTGTCGGTCAACAGCAGGGGACGAGTTCGGAAATCAAATTCTCGCAAAGCCCGGCCTCGCCTCCGCAGCAGTCCTTGACGAGGAACAGGGTGAGCGCGCGGAGGCGATCGAGATCGGCCCGGTAAATGATCGAGCGGCTCTGCCGTTCGGACGCGACCAGGCCGGCGCGGGCGAGGGTCGCGAGGTGGGTCGACATCGTGTTTTGCGGCACGTCCATGAGCCGCGCGATCTCGCCGGCCGGGAGTCCGTCCGGCTGGTGCTTGACGAGCAAACGGTACGTCTCGAGCCGTGTCCTTTGCGAAAGAGCCGCAAGGCCGGCGAGCGCCGAATCGATATCCATATATCGAGAATAGCAGATATTTTAGGTTCTGCTACCCGGGGCAGTGGCATCGATCCGGCGCTGCGTGGGGTTCAGGCGGCGCAGCCGGTGCTGCAGGCGGGCGCCGTCGCGCCGGCCGGCGCGCAGCAAGTGTCGCCGGCGGCGTCCGGGCTGATCGCGGTCAGCGCGGGGCTGTCGCCATAGACCGTGGCCTCGCCGCTGGTGAAGAAGGCCTCCCAGACGATGCCGTCGGGATCGGCGATCCAGCTCTTCTCGGACTTCGCATAACAGCAGGTGGTGGCGCCCTCCTCGAGGACCGGGCGGTCGGCTGCCTTGAGCTGCCCGTAGACCTGGGCGAGCTCGGCCTCGCTCTCTGCCTGGATGCCGAGGTGCTCGATGCCCTTCGCCACGTGATCGCCGCTCGAGATCGCGAAGTTCACCCGGGGATCGTCGAGCATCCACTTGGCGTAGTCCGGCTTCACCACTGCCGGCGCGGCGGCGAACAGCGTCGAATAGAAAGCGATCGACCGATCGAGGTCGTTGACGCCGACATGCACGTGCAGCCTCTTCATGTTCAGCTCCTTCATTGTTCGGCCGGCGCGTCGCCGGCGGTTGGACGGGGCCCGCAGCCGGACGCCGCGCAGCAATTCTCCATGAGGTAGGCGACGAGGCCGTTCATCGCGGCGTAATTGGCCGAGTAGATGAGCGATCGTCCCCGGCGCTCCTGCTTCACCAGCCCGGCCTGGGTCAGGTGGGCTAGGTGGAAGGAGAGCGACGAGTTCGGCACCGCGAGGGCAGTCGCGATCGCTCCGGCGGCAAGCCCGTCTTCTCCTGCTTGCACGAGCAGTCGAAACACGGCGAGCCGGTGCTCGTTGGCAAGAGCGCCGAGAGCGCTGACGGCGGTGGCAGACTGCAAGGTAAGCTCCTCATTTCGATGTGTATGGAAATAAGAGTCTGCTGCTTGTGTGTCAACGAACATTTCCATGATAATCGAAAAGACCGTGCGAGCCTACGCGCGCTGCCGCACCCTAGGCTTTCACGTCTGCTTCCCGAGGCCCCAGCCTCCAGAGTGGAAGGTCCGCGATCGGACAGCTCGGCCGAAAGCAGTCTGGCCGGAGTGCGCCATCTCTTGCCGTTTAGGCGATGATCTACGCTTCCCGATCCGGTCCTACGATCAGAGGGGGTGAGACGATTGCGTGACTAAATTGAAGAGCCGCTCCGGCCGCAAATTCCGGTGCGGGCCGTCCATCTGACTCCGTCGATGTTCGTGCTGATAAGGCATCGTTTGCTGACGCTCCGGCCGCCGTTGACCTTCTGGAACATGTGGACGTCGAACCTAACCCAAAATACGGCGCTTGACGGACGGGTCGGCGCTGGTCCTATTTCAGGATGGGAGTCGGCGCGTGGTGGTAGACAGCGTTTCCAAGTCAGGGATCCTCTCATCGATTGACGATTCGGCAGGCAGCCGGGATCGCCCTTCTGTGTCATTTGCACTCACCATCTGATGCTCTTCGGCCAGCTCAGCTCGGAGATCTTCACCCCGCTCGCGGGTGGCAACCGGCAGCTTTACGAGAGCATGATCGAGGCGATCTATTCTGAGTTCTACCGTTCGGACCTCCTCTTCCCATCTGAAGCCGAGGTCGTGACGTTGATCTACAACTCGCTTGCCGCAGCCCCTGAGCTTTGGCGGGAGGATGAAGCGCCGGTGGAGCTGCACCGCCTGGTACCGCGCAGCGGCCGGCGCGTTAGGCGCCGCCGGGTTGGCGGTGCCGATGATGACGCCACCGGGACGCTGATCGGCCGCGCTCGCCACATTTACAAGCGGCTGGTCGTTACAGGCTGGCTGGAGCAGACTCGCTACGGGCTGAAGGTCACGGTGGACATGACCTCGGGAGCGATGCGGCTGGCCGAGTTCCTTTGCTCGATGAAGGAAGGCATGTCCGAGCAGCTGGGCGGCCTGATCGTGGAGGTGCGAAACGCCCTCGACGGAGTCCGCACACTCCCCTCGGAAAACGCGCTGGGACTCAACAAGGCGGCTCGCGATGCCGCGGCATTCGGGCGCTATCTGCGTAGTGTGCTCTCGGCGCTGAGGGAGATCGACCGGCAGCTGCTCGCTTCGGAGACCATGGGAGAGCGGCTGCGGCACTATTTCGAGGATTTTATCGAGCGCGTGCTGCTTCGCGACTATTCCGCGATCGCGAGCACGTCCCATCCTTATCGCTTTCGGCACCGGATTCTGGCTTCGTTGGATGCGCTCGAAGAGGCAGAGTTGGATTTGGCTGCGCTTGCGGCTGCGTATCACGAGGCAAAGCTGGCCGCTGACCTGCGGTCTGCCCGGGACCTTGTGATTGATGATCTCGTCCGTATCCGTCGCGTCTTCGACAGGATCGAGGACGCTTTCAGGCGCATTCAACAACACCGGTCACGGCTTGAGACGAAGCTGCGCAACGTCGTGCGCTACGCTGGGCGTCGTGGCGGGTTCCTGCAGCGCAGCGAGGCGATCATCCTTCATCTCGACCGTCTGTTTGCTGGGGCGCCTTATGCCAGGCGGGAGATCGCGTCGCCGATCGAGCCGCGACAGGTGGTGCTGTCGCCGGCGCTCCTTGCGCGGCCCAGGGGTGTGCGAACTCAAATCATCGGCGAGGATATGGTTCTGCCTCCGCCCGATCCGCTTCGGGCGCTGCGTCGCCAGCTGGAACGGGACTATCTCGATCGCCTGACGGTTTCGCCGGCGCAGATCGCGAGGTTTCTGGAGCGGCGGGTGCCGCCGTTCGGGGAGGCGGCGGCGGCGGGAATGTGGATCGACACGGTCGATGATTTCCTCGCCTTTGAAGCGCTCCGCCTCGCCGTTGGGGCTGACGCGATCCCGGAGCAGCTTGCCCTCGGCTTTGAGTTCCTGCCGGCCGCCGGCACGCCGGTCGACAATGACTGGCTCGTCTGCCCTAACTTCATTGTCAGGCGCCTTGGCGATTCGGTCACATTGGAGGTCCGGCGTGCTGCTTGAATTCGAGCGACTGGAAGAGCGTGATCCGCGGGATCTTCAGCGCGTCACCCAGCTGATCTCCTATCTGGTCCGGCATCAGTTCGTGCATGCGGAGGACAGGGGCGGCGCGTCCATGCTTGAGACGCTGCACCGCTCTCATCTTGCGACGCTCGTCGCCGACTACGTCGATGTCGCGGGCTACCGGCTGGTGGTCCGCGAGACGGAAGGGTGGGCGGGGATTTTGCCGGACGTCGAGCGCATCGGGTTCCAACGTCTCCGCATCGACGAGACGATCGTGTTGCTGGTGATGCGGCGCATCTGGGAGGAAGCTCTCCAGGACGGGGAGATCTATGCGTATGGCAGCGCACCGACCACGCTCAACGAAGCCTATCTGGCGTATCAGGATATTGTCGCGGGCACGCGACGAGCAGCTCTCAGCGTCGCCGCCTTTCGTGAGGTGATCGAGGTCTTGGAGCGTCGATCGATCGTTCGCCTGGGTCCGATCGATGTCGAGGCGCAAGACATGGAGCTGACGGTCAGGGCGCTCATCACCACCGTGGCAGGCGACGACTTTGTGGCGTCCCTCGACCAGATTCTCGCCAGGCCCGTGGAGGTCACGGAGGCTGCAGGCGACGAGAAGGGTGAAGCGCTTTGATGGAGCTTCGCCGCATCGTCCTGATCCAGTGGCACCTCTTCCACCGGGCCGACCTCGACCTGTGGGGTGATGCCGCGATCCTGGGACAGAACCGTTCCGGCAAATCGACGCTGATCGATCTCATCCAAGCCGTGATGACCGGCGGATCGAGCCATTATTACCGGTTCAACAGATCGGCTGGAGAGGGAGGCGGGCGCTCGGAACGGACCCTTGCCGCTTATGCTCTTGGCCAGCTCAACGAGGAGAGCTTCAAGCGCCCAGAATCGTGGACCCACATCGCCTTGGTGTTCGAGGACAGGGAGGGGGGCCGGCCGCCGGTGAGCATCGGGTTGTGCATCGAGGCGTCGCAGGCTCATGGCGCCGAGGTCATCGGTCGATATGTCGCTCCCGGTATCAGCCTGGACAGTGAGATGCTGCTCGAGGAGCCGGGCGCATCGCGCCCGCGGTCAGGATCCTGGACGGTGGTCCGGCAGCGACTAGTCTCCGCGTGCGCGGCCGCGGGCCAGTCGCTCATGACGCATGACGTGGCCCGCAATTACATCCGGGAGTACATGCGGATCCTGTTTACCGGCCGACGGACCCCGGAGCCGGAGCGGTTCGCACGAGCATTCGTGCTCGCCCTCTCGTTCGTCGATAAGAGCTCGCTCGAGCAGTTCGTCAAGTCGTACCTGCTCGCGGCGAACCCGATCGACATCGGGGAGCTGCGTGAGTCCATCCAGCGCTATCGGGAGATTCAGAAGACCATCCACGAATTGGAGAGGCGGCTCGAGGCGCTGCGCTCGCTCAAGTCCCTGGTGGATCGGTTTGTCGCGAAGCAGGAGGAGGAAGATGTCGCGAGGGGGGTCGAGCAGCTGGCCTCTCTTATCGAGGCTGGTGGGGCCTTGGTCAAATATGCCGCCGAGCTTCGAGAGCGGCAACGGCTCTTGCAGCTCACGATCGATGAAATCGGGCGAGCCGATGGTGAGATCGCGAGCCAGCGGGAGATATTGGAGGGCGTGAGAGCGCAGCTGGCCGCAGAGAACGCGGCGGGTCGCCGTGCGGTCGTTGAGCTCCAGATCCGTGAGATTGAGCGTGACCGGGCGGCCGCCATGGCCCGGCTGCAGGCGCGGTATTTGCAGGTCGCACGAGGCGCGCAGCTGCTCGCGTTTCGGGAGCGACTCCTGCCGATTGCGCCTGGTGAACTCATCCGCGGACTCGAGGAGATTCAGGCCGCGAGCGAGAAGGAGGGGCCGCCCGACTGGCCTCGTGATCCGGTCGCGATGGAGAAGTTGATCGCTGCGGTGCGCACGGCAGCCGTGTCTCGCCTGCAGAAGGTCACCGAGCGCCGAAACGATGCGATCGGCTGGATGGGGAAGGTTCGGGAGGATCTCGCCGCAGCGGTGGAGCGGCGGAACCAGGCGCGCTCGGGCCGGGTGTCGCTCGAGGACTCCACGATCAGGCTGATGGATGCGTTGCGCGGCGAAGGGATGCGGCCGCGCGCCCTTTGCGAGGTGTCAGAAGTCCTCGACGAGCGCTGGCGGAACGCTGCCGAAGCGCTGCTGGGCCGGGATCGGGAGGCGATCATCGTCGACCCCGAGCATGCGTCGCGGGCGGTCGAGATCCTGAGGCGGGGGCGAGACTCCTATGGCAGCTGCCGAGTCGCGAACACGCGTCGGCTGGATGGTCACGCGCGTGAAGCGCGTCCGGGGACCCTCGCGGCCACGCTGGGCAGCGACGACAGTCTGGCGATGGCCTTCATCGTCTTTCGTCTCGGCAACGTCGTTCTGGCGGACGATCAGGAAACTCTCCTCGGCGGCGGCCGGGCCGTGATGGTCGATGGCGCCTATTATGACGGGCTGATCACGGAGATGCGCCGCCCCCAAGGGTTGAAGATCGGCCGTGCCGCCGCTCCGCTCATGCAAGCCGAGCTCGATCGGCGGGTTGAGGAACTCCAGAGTCTTCTCGCCAACCATGAGAGGAACGTCTCCTTTTATGAGGATGTGCTGAAGCGCTTGTCGGATCTCGCGATCGAGCCGGCCGCGAGTGATCGGCTCGAGCACCTTGCCGGCGAGATCGATGGGTTCGAAGAGCGGCGGCGGGAGGCGGGGGCGAGCCTTGCCCGCATCGCTGCAATGATCGATCCCGCGCTGCTGGATGCGGAACGTCGCGCGTTGGCGATGATCACGAGCCTTGAGAAGGATCGCGAGGAGCTGATCGACAGGCGGGGTTCGCTTCGCAACGCACGCGGGGAAACGGAGCTGAAGCTCGGCGCCGGTGAAGGCCAGGTCGGCTCCCGGCTCTGCTTTGCTACTCGCAGGAGACTGTTCCGCAAGGAGGTCTCCAGCCGTGCAAGGCTTGCTTCGTTTGCAGAGCGCTACCGAACGTTACGACCCCGGGCCCCGGCGCGGATCGTGAATGAGATGGCACGGGAGGCGCTTGCGGCCCGTGAGGCGCATCGGGAGCTTGATCGGGACATCCGTTCGGCTCTTGGCCACTACAAGATTGACTTCGGCGACGCCCCCCTCGGATCGCCGGAGCTGAGGATCGTCGCGGATGTACGGCCCTGGGTCGAGGACGGCATTCAGGCGTTGGAGGGCAATGAGCTTGTCCAGTACCGTCGGCAGGCGGATGAGGCCACGGACCGCGTCACCCGCCTCTTCCGCACCGCGTTCGTCCACGAGCTGAACAACCGTTTTCGATCGCTCGAGGGCGAGGTGGAGATGCTGAGGCAGGCGCTACGGTCGCGCCCTCTCCATAATGAAACCTACCACCTTCACGCCCACGTCAGGCCCGAGTTCGAGGACTTGCACCGCCTCGCGCGCGACTGCGAGGATGACGAGAGCGCCCTCGACGCCCTGTTCGGCCGCGCAGAGGTCCGGGATGAACGCCATGCTCGGGCCCTGAAGCAGGTTGAGATGCTCTTGGGCGATGACCAACTCGATTTCACAATTTTCCAGGATTACCGAAATTACTTCAGTTTCGACCTTCGGACACGCGACCTTACGACTGGCCGGTCCTACAGCTTCGAGAAGCGGCGCGGCGTTGCCAGTGGCGCCGAGCGACAGGTTCCCTTCTATGTTGTCATCGGAGCGGCGCTCGCGAGCATCTATCATGGCATCCGCGGCATGTCTGACCCGCGGGAACTGGGGCTGGGCCTCGCCGTCTTCGATGAGGCCTTCAGTAAGCTCGACGGCCCCAACCAGCGTTCGCTCCTGGAATTCTACCGTTCGATCGGGCTCCAGGTCGCGATCGCTGCGCCGACCGAGAAGAGGGCGATCGTCTACGAGAACCTGGACACCATAGTCGACGTCTTCAGGAGCGGCGACGACGCGTTTGCGGAGTCCGTGCGGATCAAGCCGCATGCACGCGCGGAGATGCGTGCCGCCAATCCGCAGCATCTCAGTGACGATGAGCTGGCGCTGCAGCTGCCGGGAGCGCGAGCAGCGGAGTGAGTCGTAAGGGCTTCTTCCAGACCGATGCCTTGCTGTCGGAATTGATCAGGCGACACGAGGCCAACCCCTCGGCCACGCGCCTCACCGCGCGGATCGAATTGGAGGCTTTTCCCAACATCGAGACGCAGGATGCGTTCTTTGGCGAGCTGGCGGAGCTGGAGCGCGAGGGGGGCATCAAGGTCGTTCGGCGGCGGGTCGCGGGTGAGTGGACAGCGACCGGTGTGTCGTTGCTTCAGCCGGAGGTGCTATACCGGCGCCTGGGAAGGGATCCTTCGCGCATCGCCGTGGCGAAGGCTCTGTCTCGCGTTCGGCAACGTTCCGACCTCCTTGCTGGCGCCCACGAAGTTATAGACGAGGTCGGCGCTGCCTGGGAGCGCGGCGTTTCTCGATACGGTATCGCCCCATTGGACGACGTCAGCCTCGGCCAGGTGCTCGATCTCGCCGCTGCCGCAGGCGCCCGCTCCCTTGAGGTGGATGTCTCCGAGGTGGATTACCGCACTTTCTCCAGGCGGACGGCTCGAGACAGCAAGGCGCTCGAGCGCCAGCTTCCCGCCGTGGTCCACATCATGATGACGCTGTTCCCACAGCTTGATGATGGCCTCAAGCTTCGTCCTGCAGAGCGGCTGGCGTCGGCTGGGATCGTCCGGCTCGCCCAGCCACTTCTTCTCGCGGGTCCGATCGTGCTGGACGGGGAGAGCCTGCCGGCCCTGCCATTCGTGGGCCTGCCTCCCGAGGAGGGTAGCCGCGTCGGCCTGTCCGGACCGGCGACCTACGTGCTTACGGTGGAAAACTACGCTTCCTTCGTCCGACATGTCCGCGAGATCTCCTCGTCCGATGGCGGCCTAGTCCTTTATACTGGTGGGTTCCCCTCGCGGGCCGCGCTGGCCGCCATAGTTCGAATTGCCTCACTGGCAGATGTGCCCATATTTCACTGGGGCGACATGGATGCGGGCGGCGTCCGAATCTTCCGACATCTGGAGCTCGCCTTGGCAACGTGCGGCATCCGGCTGCGACCCCACTTGATGGACCCGCAGCTCTTGCGCGACCTTGGATCTGTCGCCGAGCGCCAGCCAGGCATCCGGCGGGGTCAATGTACGGACAGCGCGATTACGACGCTTTGGGACCTGATCGCGCTCGAGCATCTCGTCCACGAGCAGGAGGAGCTGTCTCCGACTAGACCTCTCTGACCGTTGCTTCCTCGGATGTCGGAAGCAAGGACGACACTTCGCGGGCATACCTACGTGTGCCGGGATTCGGGCCTCACCAAAGGCAGACCCCTCGCGATCATCAGTTATAGTTCTGCGTAGATGGTCATAAATCTGTCGTCACCAGCGTGATAGCCGGGACGAGGCCCGTCGAACAGGTGGTCAGACGCCTGGATATCCCCCATTTCGGGCTCTAGAAAGAGGCGATATCCCGAGGCACTGCCTCCGCTCAGCTGCCAAGCGCATAGGCCGTTGGCTCCTTTGTGGGAGCAGCCATACGTGTGCGGCTCGACAGTTCGCTCAACACCTTTGTATCGAAAGGTAAGCAGCCGTCGATCCTCAATCGCCTTGATGATTGCATCATTCATTGGCAAACTCCACGTTGGGGGGGATCTTACGCGTATGCAGCTTGTCCATGTGCGAGTGAAGAACTTTCGATCACTCAAGAATGTCTCGGTGGCAATGGGGCCGCACATGGCCCTCGTCGGGGCCAACGGGGCAGGCAAATCCAGCATTCTTAAAGCGATCGAGCGCTTCTATTCTACCGCAAAATCCTTGGACGCCGACGACTTTTTTGGACGCGACCAGAGTCAGGCGATCGAGATCGAACTAACCTTTGGGCATTTGACGCAAGCCGAGATCGAAGCATTCGAAAGCCGAGTTAGAGACGGCGAGCTCGTGGTGACCAGGATCTTTGACGCCACGCCGTTGAGTGGCCGGTATCATGGCGCCGTTCTACAAAATGCTGACTTCATTCCCATCCGCTCGCAAACTGCCGCAGGCTTGAAACGAGATGCTTATCGAGACCTTAGAGCGAACAATCCCGACTACGCAGGGCTTCCAGCGGCCTCGAGCGCTGCAGCTGTGGACGCTGCCCTGCTAGCCTGGGAGGGAGACCATCTCGACCAGCTTACGCTACACCTTGATGACGGGCAGTTCTTTGGCTTTCAAAACGCTAGCCGAGGGGCTCTCCAAAAGTTCACGACGTTTGTATTTGTGCCAGCCGTGCGTGAGGCAGCGGCCGACGCTGCCGACGCTAAGTCAAGCGCAATAGGTCGGCTCTTGGAGCTCGTTGTTCGCAGTTCCATTCTCCAACGGCAGGACATCCTCGAATTCAAAAACGAAATGACGACAAGGTACCAAGAGCTTGTTGCTCCGGAGAATATGCCGGAGCTTGGTTTGCTGGCTGGGCGGCTGACAGGTGATTTACAGAATCTCTATCAGGAGGCTGCAGTTGGACTCAGTTGGAGGGCCGTCGGGGAGTTCCCCGTCCCCTTACCGGTCGCAGATGTCTCGCTCAGCGACGATGGGTTTGGCGGTCCTGTGGACCGGCAAGGGCACGGATTACAGCGGGCATTCGTCTTCACTCTGTTGCAGCACCTCGCTCGCACGTCGACAACTGTCGGCGAGCTAGGGGAGGCTGGAGGTGACGGCAATGAGCAGGCCGCTCCACCCGATGCGCCTACTCTGATCTTGGGGATCGAAGAGCCGGAACTATATCAACATCCGATCAAGCAGCGGCACTTGGCCAATGTGCTTCGCCGGCTGAGCCTGACGGCCTCCAGCATAGTCCAATTGCTCTATAGCGGCTCAGAATGTTCGTGTGCCGGCCCACGAGTCGGAGGATGAGCCCAATCAGAGGACCACCTTGGGTCTGCCGCTGATGACTGGAGACCGTTGCCGGAAATCACTCCGTTCCGTCGTAAATTCCGCATTGCGCGGATCCGGCCGAAGCCGCCAGTCTGCTCACGGCCAGCCTCGGTCGTACGTCAGGCAGCACGCTTTTCGATCGAACTCCCTCCCACGCCTTTGAGCACCGTAAAGCCGTTCGGCACCGCCTGTTGAACGAGCGGCACGTGCGATATGAGCCCGACGGCTCGGTTCGCACCGACGATATCTTGTAGAACCTGAAGCACGCGGTCCAAGGTGCCGCTGTCATTCTCGGTGTCCAGGCTTCCGAAGCCCTCGTCGATGAAAATGGTGTCAAGACGGATCGCACCATGACTGGCCTCGACGATATCGGAGAGGCCGAGGGCGAGCGACAGGGCCGCGATGAAGGTCTCGCCCCCTGAGAGGGTGCTGAGATCCCGCGGGCGCCCCGTCTCGATATCATGAACCCGGATGTCGAGGCCTCGCTTAGTTCGTCCGCCGCCGGCCTCGACGTCCCTCTCGAGTCGGTAGCGACCTGATGTCATCGGCTCCAGGCGAAGGTTCGCTGCCTCCAGCACCTGATCGAACATGGCACCGATCGCGAAGCTCTCGAGCGCAGTGTTCATCTCGTTTTGCCCGGAGAACGCGTCCGCCCGCGCGCGCAGGGGGCCGGTTTCCTCCTCGAGCCGGCGGAGACGGGTTAGTTCCTCCGATAGCTCCGTTCGAAGGGCGACAAGTCCGTCGTACATGGCACGAGCCGCCGCATGTTCGTGCTTTGAGGCGTCCGCTGCCTGGCGTGCCGCGTCCCGGGTGCCCGTCAAGATGGCGAGGTCGGGTCGCTGCGTGTTCTTGATGGCCGCTGAGGCTTGCGCGGCTGCACCCGCAGCGGTCCGCAATGCTACTTCATGCTCGTCTACGACGGACGTTAGGGCCTCGATCTCGGGCACGTGCTGCACGAAGGTCCGATACTGCTGATCGGAGATGCCGATTTCTTGCAGGCGGGCCGCGAACTGTTTCCGCGCGCGGGCCGCTTCGCGAACCGCATCGCTGCTCCGGGCTGTGGCGTTAGTGAGGTCAGCGTCAGCCTTAGCCTTTGCTTCGCCCGCCTTTCGTAGGGCGTTCTCTGCCTCTGCGACCGCCTTCTTTCGGCCAGCAATGGATTTTTCGATCTCGCCTTGGGCTTGCTGGAGGACGGACTCGTCTCGGTATCGCTCGGGCACATCGGCGATGTGGTCCTCATAGGAGCGGCGGGCGACCGCTTCATCGGTCCTTGCCTCCTGCAGCCTGCCGTCAGCCTTCGATGACGCGGCTGATGCCGCATCCAGCTGTGTCTTGGCGTTCTGAACATTCTGCTCGAGCAAAGCGATGTCCTTCGGGGCGCCTAATGCTTGAAGCGCCTCATCGATATCTGCAATCGCGTCCTCGAGCGTCGTCGCCGGCTCTTCCGGGGCGCTCAACCTGCGCGAGAACGGTGTCGTGGTCTTCATCAAGGGGCATCCCGTGAAAGTGTCTTCCGAGGTGCCAGTCGCTTGTGTGTAAAATTCGCATAGTTCTTTTTTGCCCGCGCTGAGGCGGAGAGCAAGGCCGGCCGCTCGGTGATGTCGCAGCGAGCCGGCGGCATCCAGCCGGTTCGTTCAAGCTTACCAGTGGTCAGAGGGATGGATCGCCCATACGAAAGTTGCCGACGCCGCCGTCACCAAGGAAGATGCTCAAACCGACTCAGCGTCAGCGCTCGAGAGCCTCACTGCAGCCGAAGCAGCACTGCAGGCGGAGAGGCGAGGGTGAAATTGAGGCCTGAAAATCGTCCCGACGATAGCCTACTCATAGCACAGATCTGCCGGTCGCGAGCCTCGCTACCGCCACGCGGTAAAGGGCGGCTCCCCGCCGCAAGAAGACGAGCCCTCAGCGATTGGCCTTGTGATCGAATATCCAGCTGGCGAGAGCTGGTCGCCGCGCAGCTGGTCAGAGCAGTAAGGATGAGGAGGAGCGAGGGGGTACGCATTGCTTTGATGTTCTAGTTCGTAAGGATACGTTGCCCGGCTAGAGCCCAGCGCCGGTGGGGGCGGCCGCTAGCACGTACGCTGCGCATCCCTCGACGAACGGCCAGCTCGGACCACGGCATTGCAGAGGTTCGTTCAAGCGCTGGCGTGCAGCCCAGTTGTAGCCCGCCGCGTATACGTCGCACGTCCCGAGGCAGGGAAAGCCTCGGAAGGCCCCCTGTGGGGAGCTAGCGTCTCGCCGAGCGTCGTAGGCTGCGTAGGTCTCGCCGGCGAGCTCGCTCCTGATCGGCACGCCGGTGTGGAAGAGGTCGCGGCCGCCGTAGCTTTCGTCGCTATGCTCGCCGCCGTAGCCGAACATATCGACTGCCCGTTCGCGCATGCCGCGGTCCATCAGGAGCAGCGTCGCCAGGATCGCGGCGAGCACGAGCGCCATGGCGGCGAGCACAAGGCGCGGACGGTCTCCGAGGTAGCGCATCACGGCAGCCTCTCTCCAGGGCTCGGCATCTTGATCCTCCTCATAGCGTGCCTTGGGGAGCCTGCTCGCAATCTTCGTCCAGATCCGTCTCGATCTGGATGGTCGTGTGCTCGATGCCGTAGCGCTCTCGCAGCATGGTCGCGGCCCCGCGTAGGAAGTCGTCTTTCGGCCGGCCGCCGGGCATCACCAGGTGGCAGGTGAGCGCGATCTCCGTCGTGCTCATCGGCCAGATGTGGAGATCGTGCACCCGGGCGACGCCGGTCAGGCCCTCGAGCGAGGTGGTCACCGCTTCGGGATCGATCCCGCTCGGCACCCGATCCATCGACAGCGCGACCGATTCTTTCAGCAGGCCCCAGGTGCCGATGAGGATCACGACGGCGATGGCGAGGCTGGTCACCGGATCGATCCAGCTCCAGCCGGTCTGCAGGATGACGAGGCCGGCGACGACGACTCCGGCCGAGACCGCCGCATCGGCGGCCATGTGCAGATAGGCGCCGCGGATGTTGATGTCGCCCTTTCGGCCGCTGGCGAAGAGCAGGGCCGTCACGGTGTTGATGACGACGCCGATGCCGGCGACCAGCATGACGGTGCCGCCTTCGACCGGTTGCGGATGCGAGAAGCGCCGCACCGCCTCGAACGCGATCGCGCCGATCGCGACGAGCAGGAACAGCGCGTTGAACAGCGCCGCGAGGATGGAGGAACGGCGCCATCCGTATGTGTAGCGCTCCGACGGGCTCTTCTTCGCCAGCGTCGCCGCCGCCCAGGCGACGAGCAGCCCCAGCACGTCCGAGAGATTGTGCCCCGCGTCGGCGAGCAGCGCCATCGAGTTGGTGGCGAAGCCGAAGCCCGCCTCGACGATGACGAAGCCGATGTTGAGCGTTGTCCCGATCAGGAACGCGCGTCCGAAATCCGCCGGGGCGTGGCTGTGCCCCGGGCCATGCGCATGTCCGTCGTGCTTCGCATGGTCATGGGAGTGAGCCAACGATCAGGCTCCTTCCCCAGGCGCTTGCCTGGTCAGCATGGAGTCGCATTCTCTCGGCGTCGCCAGAGCGCTTTCCTGTCGTCGGTCCGCCAGAGCGTCTATCCGCACCGTCGCCTTGTCCCGCTGCTCGGCTGGCAGCATTTCCCGAAAGCGCGCCGCGCGGCTGCGGAGTTGGTCGCCCTCGGCGGTCGTGCGCTCCGGCAGGCGGGATTGATAAAGCGATTCCGCCGCGCAAAGCACCGCCGCCGCTTCGGTCTCTTCGGAAGCGCTCGAGCAGCCGATCCCCGCTAGGAAAATCGCGAGAGCGGCGTATCGCCCTGCCGCGGTTATGGCCTGGGCTCCTCTCATTCGGCCGGAACCGGGCTGGTTTCGAGCTCCGGATCGGCGCTCTTCCGATCGGGACGCAGCACCCACTGGCTCATCGCCGGCAGAACGAACAGCGTCAGCACCGTCGCGGTCAGCAGCCCGCCGATCACGACCGTCGCCAGAGGCTTCTGGACCTCGGCGCCGGCGCCGCTCGCCACCGCCATCGGCACGAAGCCGAGAATGGCGACCAGCGCGGTCGTGAGCACCGCGCGAAGCCGTCCCACGGTGGCCTGGACGATGGCCTCCTGACGGTCGCCGATCTCGCCGAGCCGTTCCTTCAGCGCCTGCATCAGCACCAGGCCATTGAGCGTCGCGACGCCTGACACCGCGATGAAGCCGACCGATGCCGAGATCGAGAACGGCATGCCGCGCAGCAGCAGCGCCAGCGCACCGCCGACCAGTGCCAGTGGGACGCAGGCGAACACGAGCAGCGCCTGCCAGACCGAGCCCAGGCCGAGGAACAGCAGGATGCCGATCAGCAGCGCGACCATCGGGATGATCAGCATCAGCCGCTGGCTTGCCCGTTCCAGATTCTCGAATGTGCCGCCCCATTCGAGCCAATAGCCGGGTTGGACTTTCACATCCGAAGCGACACGGCTGCGCGCTTCATCGACAAACGAACCGAGATCGCGTCCGCGCACATTGGCCTGGACGGTGATCCGCCTCTTGCCATTCTCGCGGCTGATCTGGTTCGGTCCTTCGGCGGTGTCGAACCGGGCGATCGTCGACAGCGGCACCGGGGCGGTGAAGCCCATCTCCGCTTCCTCTGGGATCACCGGCAGCTGGTTCATCACCGCAGGGTCGCCGCGCGTCGCCTCGTCGAGGCGGACGACAACGTCGAACCGGCGGTCCCCCTCGAGTACCTGGCCGGCCTCGCGCCCACCCATCGCGATCGAGAGCACGTCGGCGGCATCGCTGGCATGGACTCCGAGCGCGGCCGCCGCGGTCCGATCGACCGTCGCCGTGATCGTCGGCTGGCCGCTGACCTGTTCCACCCGCACGTCGGCGGCGCCTTCGATGCTGCCGAGCACCTTGGCGATCTGGTTGGCCTGCGTGGTCATGGCCTCGAAGTCGTCGCCGAAGATCTTCACCGCGACATCCGCTCGCACCCCCGCGATCAGCTCGTTGAACCGCATCTGGATCGGCTGGGTGAACTCGTAATTGTTGCCGAGAAGCTTGCCGAGCTCCTTCTCCATCCGCGCGACCAAGTCCGCCTTGGGCAGGCGCGGGTTCGGCCATCCCTTGCGCGGCTTCAGCATGACGAAGGTGTCGGACACGTTCGGCGGCATCGGATCGGAGGCGAGCTCGGCCGTGCCGGTGCGCGTGAAGACCAGCGCCACCTCGGGCATGGCCGAGAGCGTCCTTTCCACCCGGAACTGCATCTGCTGCGCCTGCTCGAGCGACGTGGAGGGCACGCGGATCGCCTGCACGAGCATGTCGTGCTCGTCGAGCTGCGGAATGAACTCGCGCCCGAGCGTGGAGAAAGCGACCACGCCGATGAGGAGGGCGATGCCGGCGGCGGCCGCAACCGCCTTGGGCGCCGCGACCGCTCTCCGAAGCCACGGCTCGAAGCGCAGCTTCGCTGCGGCCGAGAGCTTCGTCTCCTCCTCCGGATACTCGGGCTCCTTCAGGAACAGGGCCGCCATCGCGGGGACGAAGGTCAGCGACAGGATGAACGCCCCGGCGAGAGCGAACATGACGGTGCTCGCCATCGGCGCGAACATCTTGCCTTCGACGCCTTCGAACGCGAGCAGCGGCGCGAAGACGAGCAGGATGATCGCCTGCCCATAGGCCGCTGGCCGTGCCATCTCGCGTGTGGCCTGGGCCGCGGCGCCGAGCCTTTCCCGCAGGGTCAGGGATCGGCCGAGATTGCCGCGTAGCGTCCCGAGCCGCCGCAGCGTGTTCTCGATCACCACCACGGCGCCGTCGACGATCAGGCCGAAATCGAGCGCGCCGAGGCTCATCAGATTGCCGCTGATTCCGAACCTTCGCATCGCGATCGCCGCGGACAGGAAGGACAGCGGGATCACTGCGGCGGTGATGATCGCGGCGCGGACGTTGCCGAGCATGAAGAACAGAACCGCGACGACGAGCAGCGCACCGAAGGCGAGGTTGTGCTCCACGGTGCGGATCGTGGAGTCGACCAGCTTCGTGCGGTCGAGGACCGGGTTCGCGACGATCCCGGCAGGCAGACTGCGGTTGATCTCCCGTAGCTTGTCGCCGACCCGCGCCGCCACCGTCCGGCTGTTCTCGCCGGCCAGCATCAGCGCGGTGCCGATCACCACCTCCCGCCCGTTCTCGCTCGCCGCGCCCAGGCGAGGCGCTTGCCCGACCCCGACCGTCGCGATGTCGGAGACCCGGATGACGAGTCCGCCCCGGCGTCCCACCGGCGTCTGGGCGAGTTCCTCGATCGTCCGCACGCGCGCATCGGCCCGAACGATGAAGGCTTCGCCGCCGCGCGTGACATAGCCTGCGCCGGCGACCTGGTTCGCATGCTCCAAGGCATCGACCAGCTGGCGCAGCCCGATGCCGTAGGACGCCAGGCGCCCCGCGTCGGGTCGGACCGCATATTCCTTCACATAACCGCCCTGCACGTCGATCGCGGCGACACCCGGCACGTTCTTCAGCTGCGGGGCGATGATCCAGTCCTGCACCGTGCGCAAATAGGTTGCGCGCTCGATCTCGTTGGTGAGGCGCTCGCCTTCCGGCGTCACATAGGGCCCCTGAGACGCGCGTCGTTCAAACTCGACGGTCCAGATGAAAACTTCGCCAAGGCCGGTGGCGAGCGGACCCATCGTGAAGTCGACGCCTTCCGGCAGGCTCGCCTGCGCCGAGCGGAGGCGCTCATTGACGAGATTGCGCGCAAAGTAGATGTCGGTGTCATCCTCGAACACCGCGGTGATCTGCGAGATGCCGTGGCGCGAGAGCGACCGCGTTCCCTCGAGGCCCGGTATGCCGGCGAGCGCCGTCTCGAGCGGGAAGGTGACTTGGCTCTCGACCTCCTCCGGCCCCAGCGCCGGCGCGATCGTCGTGACGACGACCTGCTTGTTGGTGATGTCCGGCACGGCGTCGATCGGCAGCCGGAGGAGTTCTCGGCCGCCGTAGATCAGCAGGACGAGGGCGAACGCGGCGACCGCGAAGCGGTAGCGGACCGAAAGGTCGACGAGACGTCCCAGCATCTTAATGCTCGTGCTCCGCTTCGCCCTTGGAGAGCTCGGCCTTGAGGAGGAAGGCGCCGCGGCCTGCGATGCGTTCGTTGCCGGTCAGACCCTTCAGGATCTCGGTTCGTCCGGCCGCGGCGCGGCCGGCGACGACCGGGGTCGCGCGGAAGCGTGCGCCGTCCACGACGAAGACGACGGACCGGCCCTCGACATTCTGGATGGCGTCGGACGGCACCACGAGCGTGTTCGCCGCGCCGGTCAGAACGCGGCCCGACACTGGGGTCCCCGCAGGCGGCACGAAACCGACCGGCCGGGCGCGCACCTGCGCGCCTGCCGTGGCGGCGTTCGGCGAGATCGCCGTCACCACGGCCCGGACCTCTTCGCCGCCCGCCATCGTCGCGAAGATCGGGCTGCCGACGCGGATCGCGCGCGAGGCGCCGGCCGGAGCCTCGAAGATGAGCTCGACGCGGTTCTGGTCCGCGACCTGCGCGACGGTCGCGCCTTGCGCGAGGACCGAACCCGGCGCGGCCCCGACGGAGGTGATCGTGCCGGCCATCGGCGAGCGGACGGTGATCCGTCCCGCCGATCCCGGCGATCCGACGGCTGCGATCTGCGCCCGAGCTGCCCTGAGGCTCGCCTCCGCCTTCAAGGCGGTGGCGCGCGCGGCCTCGAGATCCTGCCGCGCCGTCACCCTCGCCTGGTAGAGGCGGCTCTCGCGCCTGTACGCCGCCTGTGCCGCAGCGACGTCGGCGCTCGCCGCGTCCGCCGAAGCACGGAGCGACGCGCCTTCTGCGCTCCGGATCGTGACGAGCGGAGCGCCGGCGCCAACGCGCGTGCCGGCCGCGACGTGCACCGTTTCCACGACGCCCTGAAGAGGGGCGCCGACAGCGGCCTCGGCATTGGGAGCGAATGCCGCCCGGCCCGGGATCAGGAGCTCGGCTCCGCCGCCGCGTGCGACGGTGGTCACCTCGACGCCGGCCGAGGCCGCCGTGGCGGGAGGGAGTGCGACGAATCCTTCGCCGCCTGCTTCGGCCTCGCCCTCCTTGTGCTCGCCTTCGGCCGTCTCGCCTTCGGCGTGCTCGCCTTCCTCATGATGCTCGGCTGCGGGAGCGTCGCGCCAGATGAGCGAGCCGGCGCCGACGCCTGCTGCCGCCGCGACCAGGCCGACGCCTGCGATGGTGGTGAGTGTCCTCTTGTCCATGGGACCTGTCCTTATTGAGCCTGCGCGCGCTCGAGCGCCGCAAGGGCGCGCGCGCGGTCACGGCGTGCTTCGATGATCGAGGTGCGGGCGGTGTTGAGCGCCGCTTCGGCGTCGAGGACGTCGAGGAGCGAGAATTTGCCGGCGCCGTAGCCGATGCGCGCGACGCGCACCGCCTCCTCGGCCTGCTTGAGCCCGGCGCCTTCGAGCGCCCTCATGCGAGCCTCGGCGGCGCTTAGAAGCGCCTGCGCATCGCGGGCTTCGCGAACCGAGTCCAGCCGCGCCTGCGCGGCACGGGCTTCGGCTGCGAGGAGTTCGGCGCGAGCGGCTTCGACGCCGCCGCGGTTGCGATCGCGGATCGCCAGCGGGAGGGAGATGCCGCCCACCAGCGCGACGTCGTTGCTTTCCTTGTGCCCCCGCAGGCCGGCGCGCGCGGTGATGTCGGCGACGCCGGTGCTGCGCTCGACATCGATCCGGGCTTCGGCGACGCGGCGCTCCGCTTCGGCGATGCGGATCGCGATCGGCTCGCCGTCCCGCGCTGCATTGAGGACGAAGCCTTCCGCGACCGGGCCTTCGAGATCGAGATCCTCGTCGACGATGCCGGTCAAGGCGGCGAGCGAGCGCTCGGCCTGTCCGGCTTCGGCACCGGCCTGTTCGGCCGCCGCGCGGGCTTCGGCGAGCGCCGCTTCCGCGCGAAGCTGCCTGAGCGGCGGATCGCGGCCGGTCTCGACCATCAGGCGGGCGGTGCGGGCAAGCTCCTCCGCGCGGGCGACCGTCTCCCGCGAAAGCGCGAGCCGTTCCTCTGTGGAGACTGCGTCGACGAACGCCGTGCGCACGTCGCGGATCAGGTCGGCGCGCGTGCGCGCCAGGGTCGCGGTCGCGAGATCGACTTCCGCCCTCGCCAGCATCCGCCGGGCGTTCCGCTTGCCGCCGCGCTCGAAGCGCTGTCCGACGGCCACCGTCAGCTCGGTGCCGCCAAAGCCGCTGTACGGGCCGGTGCCAAGAACATTCTCGACCTCGACCTCGAGCTCAGGGTTGGGCGAGACGCCGGCCTGGCGAGCCCGTGCTTCAGCCGCGGTGACGGAGGCCTGCGACGCCCGCAGCAGCTGCGAATTCTCCTCGGCGCGTGCCAGTGCCTCGGGGAGCGTGAGGGCCCGGGCCATCACGCCGCTGCTCGCCAGTGCGGCCAGTGTGATGGCTGCGCTGCTGCACAGGGTGCGTGCCCGCGATCGGGTGCGTGTCATTGTCGTTCCTGAAGATCCGGATTGAACCTGTCCCGTCGGGCGGGAGCGGCTGGATCTCAGGCGTTCGGCGGGCGCTCTGGGGTGTCGAGGGAGGCCGGCGCGAGCGCGCTCGTCCGCAGCAGGCCATAGGCTGCCGCCACACGTGGCGAGGGAGCCGTCGCGTTGCTGACCGAAGGCAGGCCGGCACAATGGCCGTGGCTGAAGGCGCAATGGCCGACAGCCATGCCCTGGTTGTCCTGATCGCCCGACTGTCCTGCCGCCGTGACCTCGGCAGCATGCTCGCCGGCGTTCAGAGCCTCCGAGAGGTGAGTGACGCTCTCTTCCGCGCAGCCGATCTCCGCGAGCGCAGGCGTGACGATTGCCGCCATCAGCAGCAACGCTGCCGTGGCACGAACCATCGCCTTCCAGAGCTTCAACAGGACCATCCCCTCCAATATAGGCGGAGTTCTGGCTCGATGCGAGACAACCATCAGAGCCACCTTCTTACGGAGCGTCGGTACGAGGCGTAATCCTGCCCCAAAGTTGCAGCGAGATGAGCTTCTTCGAGCCGCACCTGCACTTGCATCAGCATCTCTCCAAGAAGAAAAATCGCCATCGTCACCGCGTTGGGGAGCGTCAGGAACAGCCCCAGCAGACCACCCCGCATTCCGAGAAATATGGGGTTACGGCTCCGCCCGAAGACACCTCGGCTGACGAGCGAGGGCTGTAAACCAGCGTCGATGCCGATCCGCCACGAGGCGCCCATTTGCGCCTGCGCCACGACGACCCAGAGGAGCGACAACACGAGCAGAGCCCCGCCGGCGGTGCGGATGAGCGCTGCCTCAAGCCATGCCAAGCGTCCAAGCGCGTCGGACGATAGACCGAGGCAGAGTGCCAGAAGGACGGCGAAGATCGCGAATAGGGTGGCTCGAAACCACTTCGCCACCAGTCCTTGTGCGGTGTCGTCGTACGGCAGAACGAGCGCATTCACCCGATCACGCTTCCAGATCCGCCACGTGGGCAGCACGAGGGCCGTCACGAAAAAGATCGTGAAGAATGCGAGCAACGCGGGCGCCATTCACTTTTCCCTTCTTCAGCATGTCACCGGCGTCCCCCAAGCTCGCGTTTCGCATCACGGGTGATTTCCCAGGACGAATGGAGGAAGAGCAGTGCGATCGCTGCCGCGACGATGAGATCCGGCCAAGCGCTGCCGAAGGCGAACACCAGGGCAGCGGCGGCGACCACTGCGACGTTGGCGAGAGCGTCGTTACGCGAGAACAGCCAAATCGCTCTCGCCTGGGCGTCGCCGCCCTCTCTGAAGCGAGCTAGGATCAGCGCGGCGGTCACGTTGACTGCCAAAGCAACTACGCCAATAGCACCCATCAGCTCGGCTTCGGGCGGCACAGCCTTGAGTGCCCGCCAAAAGGCCATTCCCAGTACCCATACGCCGAGGGCGCCGAGGAATAGCCCTTGGGTAAGAGCCACTCTGGCACGGGTGCCGGGCGCCCATCCGAGCGCGAGGAGCCCCACAAAGGTGATCGACCCGTCACCGAGAAAGTCGAGAGCGTCCGCCTTCAGCGCCTGGCTGTTGGCGAGGAAGCCGCCAATGATCTCGCAGAGGCCGAAGCCGACGTTTAGGATCACGACCCACCAGAGAGCGCGCCGGTAAGCGGCGTCGTTCCCGGCACGGCCGACGTCACCTGTGCAGCTGCAGCAGCCCGATTCGCTCTCTGACATGCGCTGCTCGTACAACCTCCAGTCACTGGAGGATCAAGCCCCAGGGGGCGAGGGGCACAAGCTGTTTCCATCCGAACCGCGCGTCTCTATCTCCAGCGACTGGAGGATGGTTCATGGCGAACGTGCTGATGATCGGCGACCTGGCACGGCGGACCGGCACCAAGGTCAACACGATCCGCTTCTACGAGGATATCGGCCTGATGCCGGCTGCTGCGCGTACGGCCTCGGGCCGGCGGACATATCGGGAAAGCGACCTCAAACGGCTGACGTTTATCCGTCACGGTCGGGCTCTCGGCTTTTCCACGGATGAGATCCGCTCACTAATGGAACTGGCCGACCAGCCAGATCGCGACTGCGGCGAGGCCGGAGCTATCGCCCGACGGCATCTTGTCGATATCGAGGAGCGGATCGCGCAGCTGGAGCTGCTTCGAGACGAACTGAATAAGGTTGCAAAATCGTGCGCCGGAGGGAAAGCCTCCCGCTGTGAAGTGATCGAGCTGATCGCCGATTGGAATCATGCTGGGGAAACGGGTTCCTCTCGCAAGCAGACTTAGCGGGCACTCGCCCGGAAGCGTGAGGCGCTTCAAAGGTCGGGCCTTGGGTGCCGGCTCACCATTCAAATGACTATCAGGACGGTAGAGAGCCATGGCCCCTGTTACTCGCACGCTCGGTCCGCTTCACCTTGAGGACCTTGAGCCTCACCGCTTTGAGGATCTGGTCAGGCAGCTCCTCTACGACTTTCGCTCCTGGCGGGACCTCGAGGCGACTGGAAGAACCGGAAGCGACGAGGGGTTCGATGCGCGTGCGACGGAGCTCGTCTACGGCGCCGAAGCAGTTGAATTGGAGAGCCTCGAGGGTGCGTTGTCTGGTGGCGCCGTGGAAGAGCGCCAGTGGCTCATACAATGCAAGCGGGAGAAGGCGATCGGGCCGAAGAAGATCGAGGGTTACCTGGAAGGGCTGCCCAGCGCTCGTGAAGCCCGGCTCTACGGCCTCATATTCGCGGCCGCATGCGATTTTTCGATCGAGGCGAGAGACCGCTTCTACGCACGGGCGCGGGACCTTGGTTTCCAGGAAGCGAAGCTTTGGGGGAAAGGCGAAATTGAAGACCAGCTTTACCAGCCTAAGAACGACCATCTGCTGTTCGCCTATTTCGGTGTCTCCCTCCAGACGCGCCGCCGATCTATCAAGACCGAGGTACGCAGCCGGCTTGCCATGAAGCGGAAGGCGAAGCGTCTCCTCCAGCCGCACACGTCCGTGATGGTCCGGGACGCGAGCGACGACCGCTACCCGTTCCTCGACAGGACAGAGCAGCCCCGCCGCGTCCGCGGCCGATGGGCAGTATACAGGTTTGGAAAATGTGGTGCCTTTGGCGTTGAGCTCCTCTTCCGCCGGCACTTTGCTTTCATCGACGATGATGGTGAGCACTGGGACTACGCGGAAAGGATGAATGACGCTCCGCCGCATGATGACCCCTTGCCTGACCCGGAGCGGCCTGAGACTGACGCGGCGCGAGCTGAAGCCTTTGACCAGTGGAGCAGTCTGCCAGAGGGGAACCGGGCTTGGTACGAGCTGATGCTGGTGCTGCCCTACGAATCAATCATCGACATCGATGAAGACGGGGATGATTATTTCGACGGTCCGCACATCTACGTCCAGCCGTTCGTCCCGGAGGGCAATGGTCCGTTCGCAGAATTCAAGCTCGTCCACCTATTCGCCATGAGTAGTTGGGGACGCTCCTGTCGAGACGATGACGGACGAAGGATGGCCCTTTTCCCGCGACATCAAGCGGTCGAGGATGGAGTCGCAGGCAATACGGACGCTGCAGCGTCAGGTTCGATCTGATAAGAATGAGTACGGCAGCCTCTGGCGTGGCGCTAACGCTGCCGTCGCATGCGACGACGTGGGTAGAAGGACGATCCTCTTGCAGCTCGATACGGTGCCGCGTGAACTCACTCCAGAACTCTTGGCCTTCTGCGGAACCATTTCCGACGAAGCGCCGTGCTTCGTTCCGTCGGTGCCGGGGACGGGCGCAGTGCTCGGATCCTGCTTCGACAACGTAGCACGGGAAGTCGAGCGCAGTGGTGGCTCCATCGTGCATGGCTGGGCCATCTGGCACCTGCGCGGTGCTTATTACGAGGCGGAGCATCATGGAATCTGGTCCACGCCTGGGGGCGAGCTGCTCGACGTCACGCCGCAATTGAATGGCGCTCCGAAGCTACTATTCCTGCCGGACCTCTGCGCCACCTACGATCCGGCTCGGTTCCGTCGCAACGTGATTGAGGCGGAGGCCGGGAATGCTGTCGCTGCCGAATTTGTGCGGTTCGCGCGCCGGCGCAGCGAAATTGTCGATAGCTACCGTGCAGGCAGTCCACAGATCGCGAAGATGACGATCGTTCACAAGATGGAAGTGGCATTGATCATGCTGCGCATGAACGATCTCCTCGAGCGGCTGAGGGCAGGCGGGCTGGAGACCTGCGATTTGGGGCGGGTTGACGCGTGTGCTCGCCAAGCATCTTGAGAGCGTCCTTGCTGAGTTCTGCCGTGATGCGGACGTCGGCCCCTACGGGCTCGATGACCTCCAGAGGCGTTTCGCGTCACTTCGTAGCTACGCTCGGCTGCCTCGAGGCCGCCAAAACCGAGGGCGGCCTCTTACTGACCAGGAGATCGCATTCGCGGTCTTGGGTCTGACGCCTCTGATTCCGGAGTGGGCAGGGCATGCTTGCGCGATCCTCCAGCGTCATGGACCGGTCGGAGGGGTCGAGACCGCGTTCGCGGGAGCCGGCGAATTCATCACCGCCCTAACCCGAATCATCGGAGATCCGGAAGTAAGGGGGAGCGTCGTAGCCGTGCACCTTTCGTTGGCTCCGATCGCTATCAACAGCCGTGGCTGGGCAAGAATCGCGTATGACAGCGGCGGAACGCGGAAGTGCGCGGCTTATGTTCCGCAGGAGGCTGTCACCCTGCTGCAGCCAGGGGCCGACATCGATTTTGATGCCGCTGCGCGCTATGCTTCGGTCTCGCGAGAAATCGCTCTCAGCCGGCGCTTCTTCGACTTGCTGGCGGCTCGCGTCGCCAGAGATCGCCGCCACCCGCAGCCTGTGCCTAAGGATGCTTCCGAGTACGATGCTGAGGAGGCTGAACGAACGCGGCTGGAGCGCCTAGGCGTCACCCCGTCCTCGACGTTCCTCAACATCGGGGTCGACAACCAATTGACCTGGCCGCGACACGAGGAACTCGTCGCTTTCGACCAATACCGGCTCGTGCTGATGCCGAAGACCAACGAGTTCGTGCAATCGATCAGCATCGACCTGAACTCTAACCGGCTTAGCATTGAACAGGCGCAGACCGTCATCAACCGCTTTCTGAGCATGCTCTCATGGTGCGATGACCAATTCGCCGTCGTGGAGGGCGGTTGGGCAGGTAGTCCCGTTCCGCTCCCCTTAGCGCGCCGGAACCTGGCCTTCACCTCGACTCACCAATGGGCCTTTGCGAGGTCGATGCCGGCTTCCGAGGAGGTACGGAGAGCGCTCGCCCTTTACCGCGAGGCGAGGAACGCCGAGCAGAATTTCCTCGTGAGCTACGCCGTCCTCAATTACTACAAAATCATCGAACTGCGGCACGTCGGTTGGAAAGCCGGTACGAAGTGGATCGCAGACAATTTGAGTGCCGTGCTCGACGACCCTCGTGACCAGCACTCAATACCGACATTCCTCGCTGCCTGCGGTGCCGATTCCCCGGAGAAGTACATCTATGCCGCGTGCCGGGTGGCGGTCGCCCATGCCAGTCTGGACCGGGTTTCCGACCCCGATGAGGCTGCTGAGCTGCGAAGGCTCGAGAATGCTGCAGATGTGATGCGTCGCCTGGCGCGTCGCTTCATCGCGGTCGATCTAGGCGTACCCGACGATCCCTTCGCTCCCTGAATGACCTCTGGACTGGACGGGCGAGTGAATATCGCGTCCGAGACAGCTTCGGGCGCTATGTCGAAGCTTAGTTCCCGAAGTGCTCATCAAGGAAGGCGTTTGTGCCTTTGAGCGCTTTGCTGAAACTAGGTTTCTTCGAGACCTGGATCACCATGAGCCGATCATCGTCGTCGACGAATGTTCGAAAGTGATCCAGGACCTCCTTCTGCGTGTTGTTCGCGGCGAGGAGCCACGCGGACAGCTGGCTCTTGACCGCGTCGACCCTGCCGAGCTCTTCCCATAGAGGCTCGTAATCATGGCCGCTCTTCTCTGCGACCAAGTCGTACGTGATTAAGAACACGGCCATTGGTGACTCCTCAGTTCCGAGAATCTCGATGAACTTCGCGCCTAAGGACGTCTAGGGATCATCTCGTGCTTGGCGGATGGCGTTCCTTGAATCGCTTCAGCTCGACTCTTTCTTGCGGGCCTAGGATGAACATCCTCGTCGGGTATTCGGCGTCGTGAGTCTTACTAACCCGCCGCTCGTCGAGGCGGCTGACCAGAACGCCGAGAGCCGGGTTGAACTGGCGGTGGTCCCAGCCGGACTTCGCGTGCAGCTCCGCTACGTTGACGTTGCCGTCGAAGTCCAGGGCGAGAGCGGCAAGTATCGCCGCGTCGAGTGTCGGGTCCGTCTTGCGCGTCAGCGGGTCGAAGGTCGAGAACAGCTCCAGCCGGTAGCCCATCAGCGGGAGCGATCTGCCAGAGACCGTCGTTGCCGAGATGTAGCCGTCCATCTCCAGCTCGGCCACCGCGTCTTGAAGATCGCGTATCGGAACGTCGCTGAAGGCACTCAGGACGGCATCAGCATTGATGCGGCCGTTGAGCCCCCTCTCCGAAGCACCGGCAAGCCACGCTCCGAGGCGGTAGCCCAGCTCGCTCAGGCGCAGATCGGCCGCCGGCGTTTTCGTCACTTCTGTTTCCTCGCCCGGTGGTGGCGCCTCTCGCACGCGGGGTGGGATGGCGACCCCGCCCAACCAGCCGTCGATGCCGTCGACCACCTTCTGGGCGATGATGGCAAATGCGCGAGTGTCCTCGCCGACCAGGTGCACCGTCTCGCCGATGCCGGCCTCTCCCGATAGGTCGGCAAATTTAGCATCGATTACGCCGAGGTTGTGACCGATGACGTGGCGCTTCTGAATGTTCAGCTTCAGAGCCGCGAGTTCCTCGTCCTCGAGGACATCGAAGGGATTGAAACCGAGTTCCGCGAACTGCTTCTGTCCTCGTTCCACATTCTGGAAAGCGTTTCCGATATTGGCGACCGGGTCGCCGGGAAAAGCAGCTTCACGCCCGAAGAGGTAGACCGTCTTCAGCGTCGCCTCGAATGCGGTCAGCACGTCCTCATGGGCATTTCCCAGCAACCGGTATGCGAGCTCCTGGAGGTCAGGCTCGAGGCCGTCGGCGAGCTGGACCTGCGCGTCGACCAGTTCGACCTCACGCGCGAAGTGGAGGCGCAGGTTCGGCGCGCCGCAGTCGGGGCAGAAGAGGCCAATGGCATAGACACCGTAATCCCGACCGCAATGATCACAGATCAGCTCCCGAAGGAGATCGTCGCGATAGAAGCGCAGCCGCGGGCGAGGGTTGTTCCTGACTTTGGCCTCGATGCTCACCAAGCTTTTGCGCGGCGTCCGTCGGTTCAGTCCCTCGAACATGCTTGTGAGGGCGTCCTCAACTTCACGAACGGCGGCATCTTTGACCATCGCGATCGCTGCCTCGCGATCGTCAGGGTGGATGAACTCGTCGTCGTCGGCGATGACGCCGCTATACGGGCAGACCGTCTGAGACGAACCCGGCTCCAGCTTCATGCGAGCGCGCTTGTCGTCGCTGATATCCTCAGGCCGCTCCGGATCGCCGAGCACGAAGTGACGTGGGTGGGCGTTCTCGTTCGGGGAGAAGCGATAGACTCTGCCATCGGGGGTCTTGGGCACGGGAAGGCTCAGGTGCATCTGATTGGCAGCGCCGCCGGTGCGATATCTGTCGAGGTTTTTGAAGCGCATGGCTTGGTCTCACCGATATAGCTTAAGTGCCTAGCGCGTGCCCAGGGGGAAGGCGTCGGACAACCCTGATCACGCTGGTTGCCTTGCCTGCCGGCGGACCAAGGTTGGCATTCCGGCGCCGCTTCGCTAGGTTATGCCCGGGTCGGTGGCTGAAACGTCTGACAACGCTTCAGCAAAACCGAACTTCGGATTGGCTCCTCGCTGGCACTCCGAGAGCAAGCGATCGAGCTCGCGCGCCAGGGCATGCAACTCTCGCACCTTCCGGTTGACGACGACCAGGTTCTGCTCGACGATTTCCGCGAAAGCCGTACCCGAACATTGCTTCGTGTCGGACAGAGTCAGGAGCTCCCTTATCTGGTGCACCTCGAACCCAAGTTCGCGGGCTCGTCGGATAAACATGAGTTGTTGAAGGTGGCCGCTGTCGTAGGCCCGGTAATTGCCGGCGGTTCTCGAGGCGCGGGGCAGGAGTCCCACTCGCTCGTAATAGCGGATGGTTTCCACCTTGGTGTCTGTCGCAGCGCCGAGCTCGCCTATCCTCAATTGCATTCTCCGACAGCGAGAGGAAGTTCCTCAATCGCACGAAACTGATCCTGAGCCGCCACCGAATCTTCCAGAATCGTCCTGCGGAGTACGTCGTAGTGGCTTCATTCCTGCGGTGCAAAGTTCCTCCCGAAAACAGCGCCGAAGCCGGCCTCAGGCACTGGGGTGGCCGGAAAGGAGGATCTAGGTAATTTCGGCATCTTGGCTTCCACAAAAATTTTCGCCACCCCGGACATATGCATGGGTCGTACACCGCACAGGCCTCCTCCCGACCAACGCAAAGGTGTGTTCGAACCGGCAGGCATAAATCTCATCCGCCTCTAGGAACGTTGAAGCCAGCGGCTGACGAATGGTGCGATGCGGACCCTGGCACGAGTTTGAGTCTTCCAGCACCTGGCATCAAACGTGGGCGGCGATGCCTTGACTGCTTAGGGCTTGAGAATGGAGATCCCAAGGCTGGGACTGAGATTAGAGGAATATAGCCGGTGTCGTCAATTCAGGAGGTATCGTACTTTCCAGAAATATATCCTGACGAACTCCTGTATAGCGTTATCGCACGCTATATTCGACATACCGGCGTTGCTCAAACTGCGGCACTTGACGTGCTGTTTGGCACTAAGGGAGCCAAGCCATCTTACTTTCTTCCCACGAGACTGGATGCTTTCGTTCAACGAATCCCTAAAGGCAGGGAGATCACCGTCCGGCGTGTCGCGTTGGAAAACACGATTTTGCCATTTTACACAGCATTTCGCTCACCGGCCTACCTCGAAGAGCTGCTTGAATTGATGTCGGGTGCTTCGTCATTATTCTCGCAGAAGGTTGGCGCGGCTACCGGTTCTGCGACCCGCGCTAGGTTGCGCTATTGCCCTGACTGCAATGATGATGCGCTTCAACAGTTTGGTGAGCCGTACTGGATGAGGCGGCACCAGTTGGACACGAGCCTCGTCTGCCCGAGCCATGGATCGCTGCTGGTAGATAGCAGTGTCGATGTCTCGCGCAATGTCAGGAACTATGTGAGTGCCAATTCCGCGAATTGTCCGTCCTCTAGTCCATTCTCTGCGCAAGTAGTAGGCGACGACATGGACAAATTGAACCGCATCGCCTTGGTTGGGCACGCGATGCTCGATAGCTGGCGAGTTCCACTTTTGACAGATGGTACAACCCTGCGTCAGCTAGTGATCGCTTCTGGGTTCAAGTCTCGAAAGAAAGGCCAGGTAGCCCGGGCGCAGTTAAGCGACGCGATCGTACGACACTTCGGTTCCGTATTGGAGATCTGGCCGCAACTATCTTCCGGGCAGTCCCATGAGAGATCCTGGAGGTGTCGCCTCGTGTCGGAATCTCCGTTCTACCAAGCGATCGTATTCTCTTTTGTAAGTCCCCTGCCAAAGTCCCAAATTTCATCGACGCCTTTCGGAGATGGACCGTGGGGCTGTCCGAATCCGCTCATCGCGCACGCGGTCGAGAAGCCCGTGACGAAGATCACGGTTCGGCGGAACAGGGGAGCTTATGTCGGAGAGTTCGAGTGCTCCTGCGGCTATGTTCACACCCGTCGTGTGGATGACGACGGAACGTTGCATCCTCCTCGCCTGAGGTCGTTCGGCCCGTCCGCAATCCCCACCCTCGAAACCTCGGTCGCCGCTGGAGAAACTTGTAAAGCAATAGCATCCAAGTTGGGGGTCTCAGGGCCGTCCGTTGCAGTCATTGCTCGGACCCATGGCATTGATGTGCCATGGTCGCTACGCTCCGAATCCCCCTGTACGCAGGGGGGAGCGAAGTCGGGACGGAAGAAGGTGCGGAAAGATCGGCAGCCGCCGAAAAAGTACTATATTCCGGTAGCGGCAGATCGGCGCTTTTCAAAGACGGACTGGACACAAGTTGACGATGAGCTTGCTAAAAATGTGCATGCCGAGGCGGATCGAATCAGGCAGTTGCCTCCTCCGGCGCGCGTGACGGTTAATGCTCTGGCGCACGCGATTCCTCGCGGCTATTTGCTTCAAAGGCCGTTGAGCCGATTGCCTAAGACCAAGGCTGCGCTAGCCAATGTCGTCGAGATACCTGACCATGCGTTACGGCGTAAAATGCGGGCCGCGATTGCGGCGGAGATGGAGCGAGGGCATGCACCGACCCCAACGAAACTTCTTCGCCTGGTAGGACGTCGAACGGACAGGTTGGAGCTTGCTCGTGCCGTTCTGAACGAAGTTTTAGGTCGAGATGGATCGCCTGGCCGGCGCGCACGGAGCGAGTCCGACCGAGACTGAAAGGACTTTATTTGACCATAGGGACGCCCTTGAAGGCCGCTGAATGCGAAACTGAAAGGATTAATTTCTTTCCCAGGGTCCGGACGGTAGCGGTCTTACGAAGGAGAATTAGCGCAGAGTTGAAAGGACTCTATTCCGGCCATCCACCGCGCGCGTCATCCGGTGGCGCGCGCCGGTTCCTCCTTGGCGGAGACCCCGTCGATCCAGCTGTCGAGGACGTTGATCCCGTCATCGGCGAGGACGAAGCTGGCGCGATAGCCGGGCGCGATGCGGCCGAGCTCGTGTCCCAGGCCGAGGAACTCGGCGGGATGCAGGCTGGCCATTCGCGCCGCCTGGGCGAGGTCGAGGCCGAGCATCGACACCGCGTTCCTGACCGCCGTCGCCATGTCGAGGTCCGAGCCGGCGAGGGTGCCCGCGTCGTCGACGCAGACGCCGCCGCGAACCTCGATCGTCTTGCCCTGCAGGACGAACGACTTGCTCGCCGCGCCGACCGTCGGCATCGCGTCGGTGACGAGCATGAACCGCTCGGGCCGGCTGCAGCGCAGCGCCAGGCGCAGCACGACCGGCGCGACGTGCGCGCCGTCGACGATGATCCCGCACCAGCTCGCCTCGTCGGAGAGAGCGGCGCCGACGACGCCCGGCTCGCGGCTGCCGAGCTGCGACATCGCGTTGAACAGGTGGGTGAAGCCGCGCAGCCCCTGGTCGAGCGCGCGCCGGGTGACGGCGTAGGTCGCATCGGTGTGGCCGGCGCAGACCAGAAGGCCGGCCTCGACCAGGGTTTGCAACTGGTCCGGATCCACCTTCTCCGGCGCGACCGTCACCATCCGCCGGCCGCGGCCGGCTTGCGTGAGCACGGCGAGATCGCCGGCATCGGCGCGCCGGATACGGTCCTCGGCGTGGATGCCCTTGCGGTCGACGTTGAGGAACGGCCCCTCGATGTGGATCCCGAGCACGCCCGGGACGCCGTCGGCGATCGCCTGGTCGACGGCGGCGATGGCCAGCGCCACCTTCTCGATGTCGTCGCTGATCAGCGTCGGCATGAACCCAATGGTACCGAAGCGGCGGTGGGCGCGGCCGATCGCGGCCACCCCTTCGGCGGTCGGCACGTCGTTGAAGAGCACGCCGCCGCCGCCGTTCACCTGGGTGTCGATGAAGCCGGGCAGCAGCATCGCGCCGCCGAGATCGCGCCGCGCGATGCCCGCGGGCAGATCGGCCTCGGCCGGCAGCGCGGCGACGCGGCCGCCCTCGACCAGCACCGCGACGTCGCGGCGGAAGCCCTCGTCGAGCAGGACCCGGCCGTTGGTCAGCGCCATCCGCATCACAGGGTCTCCGTCACCTTCGAGAGGTGGGGCGGCCGGTCCGGATCGAAGCCGCGGGCGAGCGAGAGGGCGTTGGCGGCGCGATAGAAGCTCTGGATCTGCAGGATCGGCTGGAGCGCGGGATGGGACTCGAGGCAGGGCAGAGCGATCGCGCCGCCCGGCGCGTCGCCGGGAACCGCGACCCGGGCGCCGCGCGAGGCCAGCTCCTCGACGAGGGCCAGGACGCCCTGGGCGGTCCTGTCGCGCTGGCGGAACACGAGGATCGGAAAGTCGGCGCCGACGATCGCCATCGGGCCGTGGCGGACTTCGGCGGCGCTGAACGCCTCCGCGTGCAGGCCGCAGGTCTCCTTGAGCTTGAGCGCCGCTTCCTGGGCGACGCCGAGCGCGACGCCGCGCCCGATCGTGTAGAGGCTCGTCCGGTCGCGCAGCAGGTCGACCACGGGGCTCCAGTCGAGGTCCCAGGCCCGCTCGAGGAGGCGCGGAGCGTCGTCGATCGCGCCGGCCAGCGCCTCGTCCTCGGCCCAATCGGCGACCAGGCCGGTGATCGCGGCCAGCGACGCGATGTACGATTTGGTCGCCGCGACGCTGCGCTCGGGCCCGGCGCAGAGCGGCACCACCTCGTCGGCCAGTGCGGCGAGCGGCGAGCCGGTGTCGTTGACCAGGACGATCACGAAGGCGCCGGCCTCGCGCGCCGCCTCGACCGAGGCGAGCAGGTCGGGGCTTTTGCCCGATTGCGAGATGGCGATGCACAGCGCCCCCTCGAGGCGCGGCCGCGCTTCGTAGACCGAGGTGGTGGAAGGCGCGGCGGAGGCGGTGGGAACGCCGGTCCGCGTCTCGATCAGATATTTGGCGAAGGTCGCCGCATGATCGGAGCTTCCCCGGGCGCAGGTGACGACCAGGGTCGGCGGCGTGCGGCGGAGCCGCTCGCCGATCCTGCGCCGCTGGTCGCGGCTCTCGAGCTGCCGCGCCACCACCTGCGGAGCGGCGGCGGCTTCGGCGAACATCAGGCTTTGGCTGGCGGTCGCGTTCATGGTCATCCGTTCAGGTCCGCGGCGCTGCTCACCACGTGGTTGTGCCAAGGCGGGCCGAGGCTCCCGCCGAGCGATGGCCGGTGAACGCATGCGCCCAGCCCTGGAGCCCCGCGCGCGCAATCCGGGTTTCGCGAAGCCCCTGCCTCACGGCGCCGCCGGCTGCCGGCATAAAGTCCCTCCGCGCGTCGTCACTCGAAACCCGCCCCTCGATTCCGCACTTAAATTGGACAGTACCAATGCAGTACCAGATCACTTCGAGCGGCCAAAGGGCTAAATAGCAGCTCGTGGTCGAGACGGACCGCCGCCAAGAGGTGCTGGATCGATCCAGCATGTCACGGGCGCGCGGGAGGTTATACCCAATCGGCTGCGCTCCTGTGCCCGCAGCGCAACGCGCCGCCGGATTGTGCAAACGGCGAGGAACGGCCCGGATCGGCTCTCGTTCTACCTCCCTATGGCCGACCAGACCGGAAGAGTTCCCGCGGAGGAGTTGCGGCGCCGCGCCGCCCATTACCGGCGGCTGGCGCGCGAATGCGCCTATCCCGAAGGCGTGGACCTGCTGCTGCTGATGGCCGACGTTCACGACGACGAGGCCGCGGCGGCGGCGGGCGAGGTCGAGGGCCCGTTCATGGCGCGGCCGACGCCGTCGGCGGGGTGAGCGCGGCCGCGCCGCGGCGGCGCGGCTAGGCCCCGGCGGCGACCAGCCCGAGCACGTTCTCCACCTCCTGGAAGAGCAGCTCCGGGGCGAACGGCTTCTCGAGGATCGCGGCGGCGCCGAGGCTCTTGGCCTCGACCTCCACGTCGAATTCGGCATGGCCGGTCATCATGATCACCGGCCAGGCGCAGGCGCGCCGGCGCAGCTCCCGCAGGGCTTCGAGGCCGCCGGTGCCCGGCAGGCAGACGTCGAGCAGGATGCAGCCGCGCGGCAGCTGGTCGGCCCGGGTGAGGAACGCGTCCGCGGACGCGAAGTGATCGACCCGAAAGTCCTTCATCTGGAGGAGGACCATCAGCGATCGCGCGACCGCCTCGTCGTCCTCGACCAGGTAAACGCAACAATTGAGGACCATCGACTCGCCCTCCAGACAGCCGCCGTGCAAGAAAAAGCAGCCCGGCAGACAGGTTTAACCCGATTGGTCCCGAGCGGTTGCAGACTATCGTGGTAAACCAAATGTTGACCGTGAGGATGCGTCCTTGCGGCCACAGTTTGGTCCGTAACCGATCTGTCACGTTACGGCGGCGCAAGCCCGAGCGAGATGCGGGGAGACGATCGCTCATCTGTCGCTTACCGGGCCGGGGCGCGGCGCCTGCCTTGCCGGGGGCGTGGCGATTCTTGCCCTTCTCCGCGACGTTGCATGGCCGAGCGCGGCATGGATCGAAGGCTCGGGGGCAGGCATTTGCCTCAGCCCTGCGGGAGCAGGTCGGGATCGAACACAGCGCCGCTGGACGAGAGATACTTCCAGCAGATGCGTTGATCTCCGGGCTTGATCCGGTGTTCTCCGTAGCGGACCTAGGCGTCGCGCACCGTCTCGCCCGGACGCAGGTTGACGAAGTGGAATTGCACCGGCCTGGCCTGCTCCGCCGGATCGGCCTCGGCCTCGAGCGCTTCGGTCCGGCTTTCCTTCCTGCTCATGATTCTTCTCCTCTCGCATACGGCGCGCGATCGATGTCGCCCCGGGCGCCGATCGGGACGGTCGGATCATCTGCCGCGGCGAAGCTGCGCCCCGAGGCTCTCGATCCGGCGCTCGTTCTCCCCCGCCTGGATCAGCTCGGACTGGCCGACGAGCAGCGCCATGATGGTCAGCGCGTCGTCGACCGAAATCCTGCTCTCGCCGAGCGCGGCGAGCAGCGCGGCGCCGCCGCGCTCGGAATCCTGCGCAGTCTCGATCGGCGGCAGGTGGAAGCGCAGGCGGCAAGGCGGCGCGTCCTCCGCTCGGCCGGCGGCCGGATCGGCGAAGCCGAGGATGACGGCATCGTTGTCGCCGATCCGATCGCGGCCATAGGTTGCGAACGCCTCGGCCCTGGTCTGGCCGGGCTGCTGGACGACGACGTGCCAGCGCGGCGCTGCCGCCCCGCCGGGCGACGAACCCTGCGAGGGCTCATCGTCGACGATCGACATTTCCAATTTCGTGTCCGCCATGTGTCTTCTCCCATTTGCTCTGCGTCGGGTGACGGGGCTCGATCGCCGGTCCGCCCGGCCGGCGGCGGCGCCCGAACTTCTCCTCCAGCCGGGTCAGGCGGCGCTCGTGCTCGCCGGCCTCGATCAGCCCCTTCTGGGCGACGATCAGCGCCATGATCGCGCCGGCCTCGCCGACCGGGACCTGGCCGGCGGCGACGGCGGCGAGCAGGGCGGCGCCGGCCTTTTCGGCATCCTCGGCGGTCTCGATCGGCGGCAGCGGGAAGGTGACCCGGACGTCGCGGCGCCGCGGCACGATCCGCTCGAGGCAGAGGCGCAGCGCGGCGCGGTCGCCCTCGAGGGCGAGCTCGATCGCCTTGCGGGTGATCGCCTCGGCCTCGCCGTCGAGCAACTTCTCGACTGCGATCGAGGCCTTGTTGCGCGAGCCGGCAGGGCGCCCGCGCGGATTGCCGCTCTGCCCGGGCGCGAAACGGCCGCGCGGGGCCTCTTCCGGTGCGTCGATCGTGTCGGGCATGTTCGCGTTTCCTGGAAAAATTGCTGCCGTGGCCGCGTCAGGCGCGTTCGCCGCTGATCGGCCCTGTTCGAATGTTCTTTATCTGTTCTAGCATGATGTAGTGATTTTCGCAAGTGTCAAATTGCGATCATCGCAGAGCCGGTTCGCCTGCCAAAACAGGGAATCTACAGGAGTCGGGCTCGTGGCGCCGGTGCCGAAAGGGGGGGGGCGGGGGCAGGGTGGAGGCCGCATCCGCTCTGCCGGCAGGCGAGTCGCGCGACCGCCGGCGGCCTTCGGGCGCAGGCCTTGAGAGCTTCGGAGCGTGGCGGATCAGGCCCGAAACAGAGGCTGATCCCGGCCGTGAACAGGGCGTGCGACGGCGGGGGTGGGGCGTTGCTCAAGCAGCGGCGGAGTGCGCGATGCGCCGGTTCGCCGCGCTGGAACCCCTCGCGACCTTCCCGAGAAGCGACGTTCCGGCGAGCCGCTGACACGACGGTGGCCCTTGCGTTCTGCTCACTCCGCCGGCTACCAGCCCGCAACTCGCAAGGACCCGGTGAGATTCCGGGTGGCTATTCCGGCCGCCGACCCGCCGGACAACATCACGCCTGGTCCCGATCGCCTGCCCCGGCGCGGCCCTGCCCTGATGCGGATCTTCCGATGAAAGACTTACTTACCCGCTCGCGCTGGTTCAACGATGCCGTCGGCGCGCGCCGTGACATTCTCGCCGGCATCGTCGTCGCGCTCGCGCTCATTCCCGAAGCGATCGGCTTCTCGATCATTGCCGGCGTCGATCCGCGCGTCGGCCTCTACGCCTCCGTCGCCATTGCCATCGTGATCGCCTTCACCGGCGGGCGGCCAGGCATGATCTCGGCGGCGACGGCGGCAGTCGCCGTGCTCGTCGTGCCGCTGGTTCGCGAGCATGGCGTCGCCTATCTCTTCGCTGCCACCATCTTGATGGGCCTGATCCAGATCGTCGCCGGCCTGCTCCGGCTCGACTTGCTGATGCAGTTCGTCTCGCGATCGGTGATCACCGGCTTCGTGAATGCCCTCGCCATCCTGATCTTCATGGCGCAGCTGCCACAGCTCACCCATGTCGGCTGGCAGACCTACGCGATGGTCGCCGCCGGGCTCGCGATCATCTACCTCTTTCCACGCCTTACCAAAGCGATTCCGTCGCCTCTGGTCGCGATCCTCCTGCTCAGCGCGCTGAGCATCGGCCTCGACCTGCCGGTGAATACGGTTGGCGACATGGGCCGCCTTCCCGAAGGCCTGCCGAGCCTCGCGTTTCCCGATGTACCGATGACTTGGGAAACGCTGCGGATCATTCTGCCCTATTCGGTCACGATGGCCGCGGTCGGGCTGCTCGAGTCCCTGCTCACCGCGCAGATCGTCGATGACATGACCGAGACGGACAGCGACAAGAAGCGCGAATGCGCCGGGCAGGGAAGCGCCAACATCGTCGCGGCCCTGTTCGGCGGCATGGGCGGCTGTGCGATGATCGGTCAATCGGTGATCAACGTCACCTCCGGCGGCCGCGGGCGGCTCTCGACCTTCACGGCCGGCGCCTTCCTTCTGTTCCTGCTCGCCGTGCTCGGACCATGGGTCGGGCGGATTCCGATGCCGGCGCTTGTCGCGGTGATGATCATGGTCTCGATCGGCACGTTCAGCTGGAACTCGATTGCCAACCTGCGCCGGCACCCGCCGACCTCCTCGGTGGTGATGGTGACCACCGTCGTCGTCGTGGTGGCGACCCACGACCTCTCGCTCGGGGTGCTCTCCGGAGTCCTGCTCTCCGGCATCTTCTTCGCGGGCAAGGTGCAGCGCATGTTCTCGGTCGAGCGGGACGTCTTCGACGAAGGGCGCGTGGCAAACTACCGGGTGAGCGGCGAGATCTTCTTCGCCTCGGTGGACCGTTTCACCCGTGCCTTCACCGGCGACGAGCCGGCGGAGCGAATCCGCATCGACGTCTCGGCCGCGCATTTCTGGGACATCTCGGCGGTCGCGGCCCTCGACAAGATCGTCGCCAGGCTGCGGCGCGGCGGCGCCGAGGTCGAGATCGAGGGCTACAACAAGGCCAGCGCCGACCTCGTCGACCGCTTCGCGCTGCACGACAAAACCGGCGTCGAGATGGGGATCGTCCCTCATTGAGCCTGCCGGTGAAGCGCTTCCGGTATGCGCCATTTCCGGACCTTCAACCGTACCGGTGAGTTTCCCGGAAGCGGACTCTCGGGCCCTCCCGGCCGGGTGCGGACGCGGGGCCGGCGTGCGAAATTACTGAATCAGGTAAACTGGCCGCGTAACCTGAGTTACCGTGACAGGTGCAACCGCCCGAAATCGCTACCAATCTTGGGGGCGGAGGGACGTCGACGGAGGGCGCCGGGGTGGCAGGCGGCGGCGATAGTGGGTCGTTACTCCACGCCGATATTATGCTAGACTTGTCCGGGCGTGACGGGAGGACCGGCGGTGCACAGCGTAGGGGTCTTGGTGGAGCTAGCGATCGCCCTCACGGCGACCGGCCTGGTCAGTCGCCTCCTCTTCCTGATGTTCGCCAACTGGCACGGCGGCTTCGCCAAGCCGTTCACCATCCATCTCTGGAGCTTCGGCCTGTGCGGGATGCTGTTCGTCATCTGGTGCACCGTGGGCGACACGATCAACTGGTTCGCGGCGCACAAGGTCTTCCTCCCGGAATGCGCGTGGTTCATTTTCGACTGCCTCCGCGCGACCGGACAGGGCTACAGCGAGGACGATGCGTTCGATCCGGACCGCGCCGATCACGGCCGCTGACGATCGGGCCTGGGCGTCCGCACCAGCGTCCGCCTAAGCAGCCCGTCGGCATAGCGCCACTTCACGATTTTCCCGGAGCCCGGTGGCTTGCTCGGAAGCGGACGGTGGGGCGGGACATGAGCATGGTCGGGTTCGCCTGGGATTGCCGACGTGCGAGGCCTGCTCCGCCATCGTCCGCAGCTGTCCGGTTGAGCGGACGTTCCGGCCGACGATCGCCAAGGTCCGCTTCACAAGGGCGGACTGGACGCTCAGCGTCAAGGGATTCGCGTGCGGCTGACGACGTGAATCGACCCATTGCCGCCCTTCAGCTTTTCGGCGAGGCTCGTCGGATGAGGAAGCTCGTAGCTGTCAGTGTCGTTACGTCGCTCTTTGCGTGCAGCGACCAGAAAGAGGAACGCTACGCCACCTGGGCGGAAGCAAATCGCGCAGGAGCAGTCGAGAGGGGCTGGCTGCCCCCATTCGTCCCGAAGAACGCGCGCGACCTCCACGACACCCATGATCTTGACACAAACGAGCAGAAACTGACGTTCACCGTCCCTCCTGAGGCGGTGCGGCCAATGCTGGACAGCATCGCCCCTCGAAGTGTGTTGGAAGGAAAACTGGCAGCCAAGGCTCTTGATGAAGCAGGTTGGAAAGCGAGCGAGGCACAGGATGTAGTGGCTACTCTGCTTTGCACGCGGAGCTACTCGGGGACCGTCGTAGCCAATCGGCGGACCGGCCGAACCGTGTATCTCCGCCCTTCCGAGTGGGCCATGGAGCGTTGTCCAAGACCACTCTGATCTCACCGGTGGGTCTGGTTTCCACCCTTGCCGGTCCTTCCCGGCTGCGGCAACGGAGCGACCGCGCAATGTCGCATTGGGCTGGAAACCGGCCCTTCCTCACGCATCGTTCTCCGCATAGCTGATCAGCCACTCGCAGACCTGTAGCGTCGATGCATCGCGCCCCTCCACGGACGCGGCATAATCCTTTTGAAACTCCCGAGCGATGAACGTTTCCAAGAAGTAGTGGTAAACCCGGCCATCGCGCTCGATCGGGGAAGTTTCGTCTGGTGCGGGGCAAACCAACGTAGCTTCAGCGTCGATAGTCCACGGCTTGGAGACATAGATCGTCGTGTCGTCGTCTTCCCATCCGGCTGCCTGTTCAACCAACTCGATAAGCTTCATACCGCTTCCTCCCGCGCTGACCTGAACCGTATCGGGGGGCTGGAAGGGCGACAATGGTCGAAGCACGACAAACGGCGCCGGCGCTGCCGAAGGTCGGCTTTCCTCCCACGAACCCGTCATAGGGCTCAGCTCGAGCCGATCGGCTGAAACGGGTCGGTAGCGGAAGTAGCCGCCGGCTGAGTGCGAAGGTCCGCTTCCAGGCCACCGACCGGCCACGAGCTCCTCCTCGAGCGGAACGGCCGCAGTGGCTGGAAAGGCGACCTTCCCGCCCTCAGAGGAACACGAGGTAGAGAAACACGGCGAAGCCGGCGACGATGGCCATACGGCCCCACGAAGGTATCCGGGAGCCGGGCCGCTCTCGATACGGGTCATGTTCCCGCCAGAACGCGCTTTCGATGCGCCACACCTCCGTGGTGAGCGCGCCAAGCGAGGTCGTCTCGGAAGGCGCGCTGCCGTTCGCGTGCAGATACCGCAGCAGGAGCGCTTTCAGTTCATCGGGTTTGTCAGACTGGCCGGTCCGTTCGATGACCACCCGTTGGCCATCGGTTCCGATGCCGTATGGCTCTCCATTCGGTCCGTAGGCAGCAGGGTAGACACCGTTCTCGACGTCGATGGCTTCCAAAGCGCGCTCTGCGGCGCGGAGCGATGGGTAGATCAGCAGCGGTTCGTCAGCAGCGACGAACAATGCTCCTTGGGGGACGGCAGCGGAGTCGTATTCAAATTCATTGGTCGCGCTGCGGCGCGTGAAGAGGACGGCTCCGCTCGCGCCATCTTCAATCAGGACGATCTCAGTCGAGTAGAAGGAGTAGCGGTCGTCTGCCAGGAGCGGGATGCCATCGAGCGCCGCGAAGAGCGCCCACTCGGCTGTCTCCGGGTCAAGCCACGGTGCCTCTTCCACGTTCCTGAACCGCAAGGCTTCCCCGTTCCAAGTCGTCAGAACGGTCAGATGCCCGTTGCGGGATTGCAGCAGCGCAACCAGCTCACGCTCCGTCACGAGCGCCTCGGCAGCATCGTCGAACCAGATGCCCCGAGGAATCCTGCGTTTGATCTTAGTCACAGGCTCGACGTCGTCGCTCATGCCCCGGACTGTGCCGCCTCGCTTGGACGGCAGCAATGGGTCGGACTCGGAAGCTGGCGCCCGCAGGGCGGGAACGTCCGCTTCTCGCCAGATAGGCCGACTGAGGCTTGGCCGACGTTCGGATGACGGCTCGGGGTGGAAGTCGGACGTTAGTTCAGCAGGGACTCGAGGGCAGCGATATGCCGCTGGAACTCGCCGTTGAGCCGAAGCCGCTCCTCCTCATCGTCCCGCCAGATTCCGAAGTCGGCTAGCCCGCCCCGCGCAGATCTCAATAGCGACCGCCAGACCACCCCGGCTTGCTCAACACGAGCAGAGAGAACCAAGTCCTCGTCGGCTATCTCGGCAAGGGCCCCTTCGATTAGGCGGGCGAGAGAATGTTCCTGCTCTCGGCGGAGTATCTCCCACAGCGAGAGCAGGTGCTCGTGCACCCGCGCAGCCTTCGTCACATGCTCCATCCCGCGACGATTACCAACCCACTGGAGAGGTCCGCAACGGGTCGGATCACGACCAACCGGGCTCGGACGGCCGAAGGTCATCTGTGGACGCCCCTTCGGATGCAAGCGGTAAATCGGGGTAACGTTGGCACGTAGTCGGTTGCTGTCATCTGTCCGGCCTCGATGAGCAGCGCCATAGCTGCGGGCCAGTATGGGAGTTCGCGGACCGGATCCATTTCAGCTTTGCGCGCTTGGGTGGCGCTCTGACTTTCACTGGTTCTTCCAGCCCCGTCTCATCGACCGTTGTGCCATACCCTCCTTCGATCCGCCTACGTCCCCGACGCCTCTGGCTGCCGCCGCGACTTTACGCCGCGACTGCCGCCGGAGCTCTGTAGTCCTCCTTTTTCGTCAGCAGCGCCCAGGCCATGCGCGCCATCTTGTTGGCGAGCGCGACCGTGACGAGCATGCGTGGTTTGCGCGCAAGCATTCGCTCCAGCCACGAGCCTGCTGGCGCACCGTGGCGACATGCTCTCCGGACCATTGAGCTGCCGCCGATAATGAGCAATCGGCGGATGGTGCGCTCTCCCATCTTCGAGATGCTGCCCAGCCGCTGCTTGCCGCCTG
>NZ_SPDV01000015.1 GCF_004564275.1 Sphingomonas parva (ex Maeng et al. 2020) | reverse complement strand
GCGCGATGCCGGCGCCGAACTCGAGCACGCCGCGGCCGTCGCTGGTCCCGCTGCTCTCGATCCTGTCCTGGCCGTCGCCCTTTGCGAAGCGGTAGACGTCGTTGCCGCCGCCGCCGATCACGACGTCGTTGCCGGCGCCGCCGGTGAAGGTCTCGTCGCGGGCGCTGCCGACCAGCCGGTCGTCGCCGCTGCTCCCGCTGCCGGTGACGAGATCGAACAGGGCGTCGCGGCTGAGGCGGGTGCCGTCGCCGAACTCGACGGCGTCGACGCCGACCAGATTGGCGTCGTAGCGCAGCACGATCTCGTCCTCGCCGTCGCCGAAGGTGAGGACGAGCTCGTTGCGGCCGGGCGCCGCGCGCGAGACGCGCATCTCGTCCGGCCGATAGCCGGAGACTCGCAGCGTGTCGGTCCCGGCGCTGTCGTCGATCACGTCGCGGCCGTCGCCGCGGGCGAAGGTGTAGACGTCGTTGCCGCCGGCGCCGCGCACCTGGTCGTGGCCCGGGCCGGCCGCGATCACGTCGTCGCGGGCGCTGCCCAGCACGATGTCGTCGCCCGGCCCGGCCTGGTCGGTGATCGAGCGCTGGATCAGCTGTGCAGCGTCCCAGGTCTGGCCGTCGTCGAACGCCAGCGCCGGAACGGCCCCGCCGCCCGCCGCGCCGACCAGCACGATCTGGTCCCCGGTCGCCGGAAAGGCGACGATCAGGTCGTTGCTGTCGAGGGCGGACAGGCGCACGACGGCCTCGGCGGCGATGAAGCCCTGCAGCGTCACCGTCGCGCGGGTCACCCCGGACGGCATCTCGATCCGGTCGATCCCGTCGCCGCGCCGGAAGATCAGCTGGCCGTCATTGGCCATGATGATGCGGTCATGCCCGGTGCCGGCGGTGACCACTGCATTGGGCACGAGGTCGCGCAGGTCGATCCGGTCCTGGCTGCCGTGCGGCTGCTGCTCGTGGATCAGCATCCGGATTTCGGCGATGCTGAGCAATGTGCCGTCCGCGAAGCGGAAGCTCTCGACCGGCTTCTGGCTGTAGCCGCCGAGCACGACGAGGCGGTCGGACCCCGCCACCAGCGTGATCAGCAGGTCGCCGTCCACCTCCTGGAAGCGGAGCTGGTCACGGGTGAGGCCGGTCCCGAACTCGATTAGGTCGATGCCGCCGCTGTCGCTGATGCTGTCGCTGCCGTCGCCGACCCCGAATTTGTAGGTGTCGTTGCCGAGGCCGCCGGCCACGGCGTCCGATCCCGCCCCACCGGCGATCGTGTCGTTGCGGCCGTCGAGGCCGGTCAGCTGGTCGTCGCCGGCCGTGCCGGTCAGCAGGCGATCGATCACCTGGTCGAAGCTCAGCACCACGCCGTCGGCGAAGTGGAATTCCTCGATCCGCGTGCCGGCGAGGCCGCCGACGACGGTCACCACGTCGACGCCGTTGCCGAGATCGATGACGAGGTCGTCGGCCACGCGCCGGACGATCAGGGCGTCGCGGGTCACGGAGGCGCCGAAGACGATTTTGTCGATCGCGCCCGCGCGATCGGTCTTCTCGATGATCCGGTCGAAGCCGTAGCCGGCGCTGAACGCGTAGGTGTCGCCGGCATTTCCGCCCTTCAGGACGTCGTCGCCCTGGCGGCCGTCGAGCGTGTTCGGCTGGTCGAGCGTGCCCTCGATGACGTTGTCGCCGCGATTGCCGCCCTCGATCTGCAGCAATTCCTCGACGTCGGAGATCTTGAGGAAGGTGCCGTCCTTGAACTCGAACCGCTCGACGCCGTCGTCGGTGCTGCGGAACTGGTCGCGGATGCGCAGCGTGTCGGTGCGCTGCAGCACCGAGACGATCAGGTCGTTGCCGTCCTTGGTGAAGACCACGTTGCTGCGGGTGATGTCGTCGCCGAACTTGACCACGTCGTCGACCGGCACCTTCATGCCCGGCCGATCCTGCCACGAGGCCCGGATCCGGCGGTCGACGATCACGTCGTGGCCGTAGCCGACGTCGAACTTGTACGTGTCGCCGCCGTCTCCGCCTTCGAGCGTGTCGTCGCCGCCGCGGCCGTCGAGCAGCTCGGCGAAGTTCGAGCCGGTGATCGTCTCGCCGGCGCTGGTCCCGACCAGGTCGATGTCTTCGGGGTTGAAATCGGTGAACAGCAAGGTCCGGTCGGAGAACTCGAAATATTCGACCGCGGCGTGCTGCGCGCCGTCGCGGACATATTGGTTCTCGAGCACGACGCGCTCGCCGGTGGCGCGCACGGTGATGATCAGGTCGAGCGCCGTGCGCGAGAATTCGACCTCGCTGCTGGCGATCCCGTCGAAGATCAGCCGCTCGCTGCCGTCGCTGTCGTAGATCGTGTCGTTGCCGTAGCCGCGTCCGTAGACGTAGACGTCGTTGCCGCTCTGCCCGACCAGGCGATCGTTGCCGGCGCCGCCGTCGATCCAGTCGCTGATCCCCTCGAAGCCGTAGATGATGTCGTCGCCGCCGGTCTTGGCGATGTCGACATAATGCTGGAGGAGCTTCAGATAGGACCATTGGGTGCCGTCGCCGAAGACGATGTCCTCGAGCAGGTTGACGTAGCCGATGAACGGCAGCTCCTTCAGATACTCCCTGAGGGTGACCTGGTCAGCGCTGCCCTTGATCCGCAGGGTCAGCGTGTCGCTCGGGCCGTCGCGCAGGAAATCGAGATCGGTCCAGCGGACGTCGTCGATGAACTTCAGCGTGTCGTGCTGCGGGCCTGAGAAAGCCTTGAAGCTGAAGTCGTTGTCCTCGATCACGTCCTTGCCGTAGGCGCGGCCGAACACATAGGTGTCGCTGCCCTCGGCGCCGGTCAGATAATCGTTGCCCTTGCCGCCATCGAGCGTGTTGACGTTGAGCAGGCCGTAGATGGCGTCGTCGCCGTCGGTCCTCGCGTTCTCGAGCACGCGCTCGACGATATCGGTGAACTCGAGCGAGGTGCCGTCCTCGAAGATGAAGCGCTCGATCAGATTGGGCGAGACATAGTCCAGCCCCTCGCTGCTCCCCATCAGCTCGGCGAACGCGCCGAGGCCGAGCGTGATTCCGCCGAGCTGTCCGACGATCTCGATCGTGTCGCTCGTCTCCTGCCCGACCTTGAGCAGGGTGATCTTGAGGTTGGGGCTGGGTCCGTCCCGGGTGAGCTTCAGGTCGTCGGCGGAGATGTCGCCCTTGAACTGGAGGAAGTCGAGACCGGCCTTGATCGGCCCGAACGAGAAGCTGCCCCGCTCGTCGATGACGTCCTGGCCGTCGCCGCGCGCGAAGATGTAGACGTCGCCGCCGGCGCCGCCGCTCATCAGGTCGTTGCCCTTCCCGCCCCACAGGAAGTCGCCCGATCCCGATCCGATCAGCGGATCGTTGAACACGCCGGCGGCGCGCTCCTTGTCGACCACTTCCAGGGCCATTCGGGTGCGGTCCCAGACCACGCCGTCGGAGAAGACGATCGAGGTGACGCCGCTCTCGAACTGCTTGCCGTTCGACAGATACTGGTTGAGCTCGCCGAGGACCTGGTCGGTCAGGCGGATGAAGCGGCCGCGGCCCTTGATCTCCAGGATCAGATCCTCGCCGTCGCGGATCGCCTTGACGTCGCTCGCCTTGACGTCGGTGAAGCGCAGCTCGTCGGCGCCGCCGAGGTCCTTGTCGTCGATATGGTCGCTGCCGGCATTCTTGCCGACGAAATAGTAATCGGCGCCCCCGCCGCCGCGGAAGGTCTGGTCGCCCGCCGACATGTAGAAGAAGTCGGTCTTTTCGGTGCCGTCGACGGCGGTGGCGTCGGCGGCGTGGGTGATGATGCGGCTCTCGTCGATCGACAGCGCATTGGCGACCTGGAAGATGTCGAGCGGAACGCCGACGTTCTCGAAGGCCGGCAGCAGCATCTGGAAGATGAACGCCTGGTCGATCGAGACGGTGCGGCCGGCCATGTTGCCGCTGCCGCTCAACGCATAATCGGGATAGACCTGCCAGAGCACCTCGTTCCAGTCGGCGAGGTAATCGAAGGCGGCGTCCTCGGCGTTGGTCTTCGGCGCGGCCTCGAAGATGGCGTCGAACATCGGCGCCAGCTCGCGGTCGCTGGTCGGCCGGTATTTGTCCGTCGCCGCATCGTAGACGATGCCGCGGGCGAAGTCCTTCAGGCCGCCCTGCAGCGCCATCCGCACCGCAAAGCGGCGGCTGACGACGACATATTGCTCCATCGCGATGCCGGTGAGCTCGATCACCGGCTTGATCGGCGACACATAGCTGTCTTCCGACAGGCTGATCCGGCCGGTCGTGTTGACCGAATAGCTGATCTTGCCGGTTGCCTGGTCGAGCGTCGCGCTCAGCATCTCGGGCCGGAAATCGACACCGCCGAGGCTCATCGCGAAGTGGAACTGGGCGGGCGTCAGCAGCTCGACGCGGTAGACGCTGTCGTCGGTCGAGCCGACCTCGTCGAGATGCTCGAAGTCGATCTGGTAGTTGCGGAGATTGAACTCGCGCGAGTCCCCGGTCTTGAACTGAAGCTCGAGCGCGCGGTCGAGGTTGCGCGCCCAGACGTAGAACTTGCCGTCCTGGTCGGTGACTTCGACCGTGTAATCGACCACCTTGTCGTCGGTGAAGCGGACTCCGATCTCCTCCACCTTGATCGCGGCATAGGGATTGAAGCCGATCTGCTCGATCCGCCATTCCTGGCCGGTCGGATGCGCCTGCGCCTCGATGTCGGCCCGCGTTGGCGCGGCAATCACCTGGCCGCCGGCATCGACCACCGGCTTGCCGCTCGCCAGGCGCCAGCTGCCGTCGCTCTGCTCGATGCCATAGTCCTTGACCACGGCGCGGCCGCCGACGATCTCGACGAGATAGGGCGCCGGATCGCGATGGCTGACCGCGGCGGCGCGCGACGAGGGCGACCAGCCCTGCTCCAGCCGCCAGCCGTTGCCCTGTGCCAGCACCTGCTCGAGCGTGGCGCGGGAGACGGCAATGCCCTGGGCGTCGAGGATCGGCGCGCCCGAGGCGAGCACCCAATAGCCGCCGGCCGCGTCCTCGCGATATTCGGCGCGGTCGGCCAGCACGGTCTTGCCGGCGGCGTCGGTCGCCAGCTTCACCGCCACCAGCTCGCGGGTCAGCTCGAGGGTGGCGCCCCATTTGCCGAGCACCTCGCCCGATTGCTCGCGCAGCAGCTTGAGCTTCGGAACCGTCATCGCGGCCGCTTTCGCGGCGACGAGCTCGCCGAGCTCGATGTCGTTGGCCATTGCCACCGCCAGGTCGGTGACCGTGCCGAAGCCCTTGGCGTTGATCGAGAGCCCTTGCTGCCAGGCGGCGCGCCCCGCCTCGCCATTGTACAGGGTATCGACGTTGTCCGACTGGAAGATCGCTTCGTAGCTGTTGCCGGTGGTGCCGTCGGTGCGGGTAAAGGTGCCGTGCGAGAGCAGGTCGGCGCCTTGCGGCGTGCGCAGGCCGAGGGCGGTGCCGGAGACACCGATCGACAGGATGCCGAGCTCTTCCAGCGTCGCCAGCTCGCCGCTGTCGGTCAGGCCGTCCTGGTCGTAATCCTGCCAGATCCGGAGCTCCGACCAGACGAGGTCGGCGGCGCTGATCACGCCGTCGCCGTTGCGGTCGTGGCTGGCGAGCTCGGCGAAGCCGCCCTCGCGCGCGTTGCCGAACATCTCGCTGATGTCGTCGACCCGCCCGTTGCGGTTGGCGTCGAGCACCAGGAAGCCGTCGTCGCTGTCCAGCCAGCCGGTGCGCTCGCGGAACATGTCGCCGTCGATGTCGAAATAGGTGCCGCCGACCTCGGTCGTCTCGATGCCGTCGCCGTCGAGGTCGAACACGAGCGGATCGACACCCGTGAACCACAGGGCCGCCTTGCCGAAGCGGATCGCCGCCGCGGCGAAGGTCAGCACCTCGTCGACCATCGCCGCGCCCTGGCCCATGCCCCAGGTCATCAGCGTCGGCGGCAGCATCGACAGGATCGAATAGTAGGGATTGGCGACCTTGAAGCCGAGCCCGAGGTCGGAATTGCCGAGAATTCCGAACTGGGCCGCGCCGGAGAAGCTGTACAGGCCGTCGAAGGCCTTCACCCGCATCGCGCCGGCGAGAATCGTGGATTCGTCGAACGGCGTGCTCGGGTCGTCGGGATGCTTCTTGAACAGGTCGGCGCCGAACAGCTGCGTCACCTGGTTGATGATGTAGAGATCGACCGTGCCGTCCTTCTGCTTCTGGAAGTAGTAGGTCATGAACGGCATGAAGTGGTCGAAATAGAGCTGCCGCGTCGGATCCCATTTGCCGGTCTGCGGATCGACCGCGTTCTGGAACAGCCGGTAGCCGAGGCCGCCGTCGCCGAACGCCATGTTGAGGCCGCCCATCGCCAGCGTCGGGATGTTGTTGCCGCCGGTGAGCGGCAGGCCGAAGAACTTGAGGACGTCGTGGTGCTGCGCGTCCATGATCGTGGTGTCGGGCCACCACCAGAAATTGTCGGAATTGGACGCGTCGTCGGCGACCTTGGTCTTGCCGTCGGCCAGCGTGCCGCTGATCGTGTCGCCGTAGAGCTCGGCGCCGGGGCTCATCGCGAAGATCCAGTCGCGGCCCTCGCCGCCGGTGACGATCGGCTTCTCGCCGCCGATCACCAGCAGATCGTCATTGCCCTGACCGCCGTCGAGCGTCAGGCGCAGCTCGACTCCCGCGGTCGGCCCGGTAGGCTCGCTGGTGTCGAGCAGCTCGCCGACCTTCCGGTGGCCGGGCCCGAAATAGACCATCAGGTCGTTGCCGCCGCCGCCGGTGATCGTGCCCCAGCCCGGATGGTTGGGGGTGCCGAAGAACTTCTGCTTGACCCCCATCATCTCGGCGAGGTTGCCGCCGAAGAACACGTCGCTCTTGTCGGTCAGCTTGATGTTCTCGGCGCCGCGGAAGGCCAGGCCGGTATCCGGCTGGAAGGCCGCGGCGATCAGCCGGACGACCACCGACCGGGTCAGCTCGGCCAGCTTGCTCACCGGCCCGGCATTGTTGTCGGCGACCGAGCCGTTGATCGAGACCGCGCCCGTCTTGCTTCGGGAGAAGTCGACCGTGTCGAAATCGGCCTTGCCGACCGGCCCCGATGCCTTGCTGCTCAGATCGACGACGATCGGCATGCGCTTCGTCGCGTCGTCGACGTAGAGGGTGTCGGCGCGCTCGCTCAGCTCCGCGACGTCGATGTTGATCAATATGTCGCTGCTGACGAAGCCGGTGTTGAGGTCCTTGATGGTGAGCTTGAGCGCCTGGCGCTTCTCGAACGTCACCAGCTCCCCGCTGACGACCTCCAGACCCTTGGCGGCAAGCGCCCCGGTGACCGAATCCGCGACGCTGTAGCGGACCGTGTCCTGGTCATCGAGGCCGACCAGATTGGCCAGATAGTCCGCGATGCCTTCGAAGATGTTCTGCTTGAGGTTGTCGCCGACGTAGATGTCGCCCCCGTCGTCCTGCGGGCCCGCGAGCTCGCGGATCGAATCGACGATGATGTCGTCGCCCTCGCCGGCGATCACGAAGTCCTTGCCGCCGCGCGCGAAGATGCGGTCGTTGCCGCCTTCGGTGATCAGCAGGTCGTTGCCCTTGGTGCCGTGCACGGTCTCTTTGCCGGCATGGCCGATGTAGACGTCGACGTGCGTCTCGTCGCCCTTCGCCGCCTCGACCTTGTACGAACGTTCGGCCAGGGTGATCTCTTCGGGATCCTTGCCGACGGCGACGTGCAGCCGGTCGATCACCTTGCGCGAGCTCGCCTCCCAGCCGAGCTTGGCGAGATTGTCGAGCGCCGCCTCGCTGTACGAATCCATTCCGAGCAGCACGGTCAGCAGGCCGCGGGTGTCGCTCGATTTCGAGAAATAGCTTTTGAACAGCGCCGTCTGCTCGGCGATGACCAGGCTCTCGGAGCCCTGGTACTCGCCGGTCTTCAGCACATCGAGCCAGAGCACGTCGGAGAGGTCGACCGCGAGCGCGCTCTCGTCCTCGGCGAGCGCGAACACGCCTTCCTGCGGCTTCACCTCGGTATTGGCGTCGCGCCGCACCTTGTTGATCGCCAGCGCGCCGGCATATTGGCTAGCGATCCGCGCCAGGCTCTCGATCAGCGGGGGATTGCCGCCGAGCATGTCGAACAGCCCCTGCAGGCCGCCGAGGCTTTCGGTGAAGATCGGATTGACCGACCCCTTGTCGCGCTTAACGATCTTCCCGAGGTCGTCGTAATCGTCGAAGAAGGCCTCGGCGGCGGTGTCGCCGAACGGGCGCGCGCCTTCGTCGATCACCGAATAGGCGACCGCATTGGGGATCACGATCCCGAGATTGTCCTTGCCGTACTGGGCGACATATCTGCTGTTCTTGGACGCCGCCTCGGCGATGTCGGTGTCGAGCAGCGAGTTCAGCGCGAGGTCGGAAAGCTCGGCCAAGTCGGCCCAGCTGCGGTGCCAGTCGGGGAATTTGTCCTTCCGCTCGTCGGCATATTTCATCAGCACGAGCGCGGCCATGTTGTGCTTGGCGACGCCGTCGAGCACGCGATCGAGGCCGTTGAACGCGAGCTCGGCATATTTCGTGAACTTGTCGACGAGGGCAGCGGTGGCCGCATAGCCCTGGCCGCCCGGGATCATGGCGAAGATGGCGCTGAGGATCGATGCGATGTCGCCGACGCCGGACAGGATGTCGGCGAGCGCGCCGGCCCATTTGCTGGGGTCCCAATCGTAGGCGGAGACGCGCTGGTGCGGATTGGCGTTGAGGCCGTCGACCGCCTTGTCGATGAAGGCCTCCAGCACCTTCAACGGATCCTCGACGCTGCCCTCGATCACCTTGTTGGCGAACACCTGCAGCACCGATTCGACGATCTCGTCGAAATGGCCGAAGTCGATGCCGATCCCGGAGACCTGCAGCCGCTCCTTCAGCACGAACGGCAGCAGGCCCTTGACCAGCTCGACGAAGAGATCGCCGCGGATGAGCTCGAGGATCTCGCCGTCCAGCGAGATGCCCTGGAAGTTCCGGAAGGTCGGCAGCTGGATGTTGAGCGCCGCCACGCCCTCCGGAGTCGGCATGCGGCCGGCGGCGATCTCCGCGGTCAGATAGGGAATGAGCTTGCTGATCGCCTCGACCGCACCGCGCAGCAGCGAGGCCGCGAAGAACGGCATGTGATCGTAGCCGATCGCCTTCGCGCCGGAGAATGCCGAAATGTAGCCGGCAAGGCCGCCGCCGAGCGAATGCCCGGTCAGGCCGATGCTCGTGCCGGTCGACGGGGAAATTTCGGTGACGCCGGCGACGCTCTTGAACAGATCCTCGGCCTGCACCGCCTGCCCTGCGCCGTAGATGCCGGCGCCGACCGCCCAGCCGTAGCGTATGTCCTTGCCGAACTCCGACCAGGCCGCGCCGCTCAGGAAGCTCGAGGGAAAGTTGGTGCCGCGGTAGGATATGATCGTGCTGGCATCGAGGCCAGTGATCCCGCCGCGGATGACGTCGTAGACGGTGGCGTGGAAGCCGGTCTCGCTCCACGCCTGCGAGCCGGCGACCCCGGAGATGTTGAGGGCCCTGACCGCGCCGACCTCGTCTCCCTCCACCACCATCGCGGCACCCGAGCCGCGATTGTAAGCGTCCATCGACAGGACCGCGTAGAACAGTTCCTTCGAAATCGGCATCGCGCGCTCCGAGACTGCTGCTTCAGGTCAAATGGTCGCCCTGGATCGACTGGGGCGTCGCGCGGGGCGTTGACCGCCTCGCCCGTGAGGTACACGCACGGCGGCGGCCGGCGCCGAAGCACCGGATCTTCTGGCTCTGGTCGTGCTTGTCCACAGCTGCGCCCCCAACACGAGGAGGGCGCACTTCACCACCGCCAGAAGCATGGGTGCATTCTGGCGATCCATCCGGCGCGGGCCGGGCGGCGTGACTCGGGAGTCCCCCTCGAACCGGCAGTCTTTCCCGATTAAGGAGCAGGGTCAACGGCTTTTACGCCGTATTAACAACTCGATCCGTTCCGGATCAAAGCATTGGCGGAAAGTCAGGCCTTGGCGTGACTGTTGCGCCGCCTGTTGCCGCCGTGGCGCGCCCAAGACGTCGTCCAAGCGACACCGAGCTCTCGCTATGCGTGCCTGCAACGTCCTAGAATAGCAGCAATATCTCGATTGATGCGGGCGGAAGCCGCGTTGACTCGCGACTTTCGCCGCTTAAGCTGGTCCCCTCAAGACTCGGCGGGGGGAGATCGAACGTGGCAGGCAAGACCAACAAGTCGAACGGCAGCAAGGCGGCCCAGCCGCAGGTGAACGGCGCCGAGGTCGCGGACGCGGGCGCTGCGCCGGACGCGCCCGCCATGCCGCAGCTCGATCCGGAGATCGCCCGCAAGATCGCCGAGGTGCGCTCGCAGATCCGCGAGAATTTCGGCAAGGTCGTGATGGCGATGATGATGCAGGCGCGCTATCGCAGCCAGACGCTCGACGATCTCCAGCACCTCGTGCTCGAGCCGCTGATGCGCGATCGCATCGCCATCGCATATCCGGGCAAGGCGGAATCGTCGCCTTTGTCGGATCTCGCGGGCCTGGCGATCTGGGCGAGCGTGTCCGAGGAGGTCGACGCCTCGATCCGCGAGCAGATCAAGGCCGGGGTCTTCCCGGTGCGGCTGAAGGCCGAGGACTGGAATTCGGGCTCGATCAACTGGCTGCTCGACGTGATCGCGCCGGACCAGCGGGCGACTGCCCGGGTCATCGCCAATTTCAAGCAGGTCGTGAAGGAGGGCGCGCTTCGCCTCCATCCGATGATCACCCGCCTCGTCGACGAGGAGACGCTTCAGAAGATGGGCGCCTCCAGGATGAGCGCGCCGGAGCCGGCCGAGGCGGACGCCTGAGGGCGAACGCCGACCTACCACTGACCTTTACGGGCGCGCCTTCCCTCGTGGAAGGACGCGCGGCGTCAGCCCGCGGCGGCCCGTCGCTCGTCAATCGGCGCAGCGCAGGTCGCCGCGATGTAATCGGCGTGATCCGGCATCTCCGAAACGACGCGCTGGGCGTGCTGCCCGGCCAGAGCGATGAACTCCTCGAGCTCGCGGTCGCTGATGCCGTCGGCGAGCGGATGGTAGGCGCGGGGCCGCAGCCCCTGCCCCCACATCACCTGCAGCCACGAGGGATCGTCGAACAGCTCGAGATTGTGCCGGGTGATGCGCGCGCTCGCACCGAACAGGGCGATCTTCTGCGCCAGCCGCTCGGGCAGGACCATCTCGCGGCAATGCCGCCAGAATTCGGAGCCCGGTCGGGCGTTCAGGTGGTAATGGAGGATGATGAAGTCGCGCACCGCCTCCCATTCGATATCGGTCTGCGCATTGTACTCGGCGATGTCGGCGGCATCGAACGCGGCGTCCGGGAAATAGGCGAGCAGCCGGGCGATCGCGCTCTGGATCAGGTGGATGCTGGTCGATTCCAGCGGCTCCAGGAAGCCGCCGGCGAGGCCGATCGCGACGCAATTCTTCTTCCAGGCCGCGCGCCGCTTGCCGGCGGTGAAGCGGAGCGGCCGCGGCGACGCCAGCGCTGCGCCGTCGAGACTGGCGAGCAGGGTCTCGGCGGCTTTCTCGTCGTCGAGAAAGGCGCTGCAATAGACCATGCCGTTGCCGGTGCGGTGCTGGAGCGGGATGCGCCATTGCCAGCCCGCCTCCCGCGCCGTCGAGCGCGTGTAGGGCGTCAGCGGCGCGACGCGCTCGCTAGGCACGGCGAGCGCGCGGTCGCAGGGCAGCCAGTGCGACCAGTCCTCATAACCGCTGCGCAAAGTCTGCTCGATCAGCAGGCCGCGAAAGCCGGTGCAGTCGATGAACAACTCGCCGGCGACGCGCTCGCCGCTCTCCAGCCGCACCGCCTCGACGAAGCCATCCTCGCCGCCGAGGTCGACCGCCGCGACCTTGCCTTCGGTGCGCCGCACGCCGCGCCCTTCCGCATAGCTGCGGAGCATGCGCGCATAGAGGCTCGCGTCGAAATGATAAGCGTGATGAACGCCGCTCGGCGCGCCGGGCCGCTCGATCGGCCGGCCGAACCGGTTGCCGGCCGCGGCGCGGAAATTGGGGGCGAAATGCCAGAGGCCGTGTCGCCCGCCGCCGGCGCGGTAGCGCAGCCAATATTGGTGGAACGGCAGCAGCCCGAGCCGCTGGCCGACCGCGCCGAAGCCGTGGAAATAGCGCTGCCCGGGCTTCCACCAGTCGACGAACTCGATGCCGAGCTTGAACGAGCCGAGCGTCTCGCGGACGAACGCCTCCTCCGGTATGCCGAGCCCCTCGTTGAACAGGCGGATCTGCGGGATCGTCGCCTCGCCGACGCCGACCGTGCCGATCTCATCGGATTCGATCAGCCGGATGGCGCGGCCGCGGCCCGCGTAGCGGGCGAGCGCCGCGGCCGCCATCCACCCGGCCGTCCCGCCGCCGACGATCACGATAGTCTTCACCTCGCCGCGCCTGGTCATGGTGCCGTCGCTCTCCCGGCGCTAGGATGATCGGCGATGACAGGAACCCATCGCGTCGAGGCGGAACGGTGACGGCAAGGCTCGCGCTGCAGCCCGCCTGCCGCCCGCAGAGGGTGCCGATCGGCGCGAGCCGGGAGCCGGTGATCGTCATCGACGGCGTCCTCGCCGATCCGCACGCTCTGGTCGATCGGGCCGCCGATGCCGAGTTCGCCGATGCCGGCAGCCGGCGCGGAGGCTATCCGGGAATCCGCGCGCCGGCGCCCGCCGATTACACGGCGATGCTGGTCGAGGCCGTCGAGCCGCTGATCCGCCGCGTCTTCGGCCTCGGCGCCGCCGCCCGCGGCCGCGTCGACGGATCCTTCTCGATCGTCACCACGCCGCCCGAGGCGCTTCACCCGCTCCAGCGCGTGCCGCATGTCGACACCTGCAGCCCCTATCGCATCGCGCTCCTTCATTTCCTGTGCGGCGCGGAGCATGGCGGCACCGCCTTCTTCCGCCACCGCGCCACCGGCCTGGAGCAGATCCCGCCGGACGCCTTCGATCGTTATGCCGAGGCCCGCCGAGCGGAAGGCGCCGCCCTGCCCGCCGCCGCCGGCTACCCGAACGAGACGACGCCCGGCTTCGAGCGCATTGCAGCCTTCGAGGCGCGCTGCGACCGCCTGCTCGTCTACCGCAGCTTCTCGCTGCACAGCGGGATCATTCCCGCCGAGGCGACCTTCGCCGCCGATCCGCGCCTCGGGCGGCTCACCGCCAACCTCTTCGTCGATTATCTGCCGGCCGGGGCACCCGCCCGCCGCTGAGCGAAGCCCGCCTCCGCTCGGCACGGGCCGGCAGGGACGCCGCCCCCTCACCTCTCGCGCCCGGCCTCGTCCACCGCCTGCGAGATCGGCGAGAGCAGATAGCGGATGATCCGCCGCTCGCCGGTCTTGATCTCCGCCTGCACGGCCAGCCCGGGTCCGATCGGCTGGCGCCGCGTCCCGATCTGGAGGAAATCCCGCTTCAGCCGGACTCGCGCGGCATAGACCAGGCCGATCTTCTCGTCCTGGATCGCGTCGCGGCTGATCGTCTCGACCACGCCCTCGATCAGCCCGTAATCGGTGAACGGAAAGGCCTCGAGCTTCACCCGCACCGGCTGGCCTTCGCGGATGAAGCCGATGTCCTTGTTGAGGATCTGCGCCTCCACCTCGATCTCGCTGCCGTCGGGGACGATCACCATCAGCGGCTGGGCGGGCTGGACGACGCCGCCGACGGTGTGGACCGCGAGCTGCTGGACGACGCCGTCGACCGGCGATCGGAGCTGCTGCATCAGCCGCCGGCGCTCGGACTTGCGCAATTCCTCGCCGCGCATGCTCGATTCGTCCTCGGCGGTGGCGAGCTCGGTGCTCGCCGTCTTGGCGAAGCTCTGGCGGAGCTTGGCGATCTGCGCGTCGATCGCGCCGATCGCCGCGCGCGCCTTGGCCGCCGCGCTTTCCTGCACCGCGATGTTCTGGAGGTGCTCGACGCGCAGCTGCTCGTATTCGAGCACCTTGAGCTTGGGATAATGGCCTTTCGCGCTGAGATCGCGCCGCGCCTCGAGCTGCTGGTCGACCAGCGGCAGGGTCTGGCGGAGCTTGGCGATCTCGGCTTCGGCGGACGAGAGCTGGGCGCCCTGCTCGGCGCGGCTCTGCGCCAGCGTCGCCCGCTCCGCCTCATATTCGGCGATCGCGCTGCGGATCAGCAGATTCTGGGTGGTGACGGTGTCGGCCGGCGTCCCTGCCGGCGCGACGAAGCGCGCCGGCCGTCCCGAGAGATGGGCGAGCAGGGCGTCGTTGCGCGCCTGGGCGATCCGCGCCGACAGCAGCCCTCGCGTCGCCTGCGCCTCGTCGGCGCCGACCAGGGTGGGGTCGAGCTCGATCAGCAGCTGCCCCTTTTTCACCCGCTCGCCGTTCCTCACGTGGATGGCGCGCACGGCGCCGATCTCCACCGGCTGGATCACCTTGACGTTCGCCGCCGGGATCGTCTTGCCCGTGCCGACCGCGACCACGTCGACCTTGCCGATGAACGACCACAAAACGGCGATCGCGAACAGGCTGCACAGGGTCAGCATCAGGACGCGCAGGCCGGGGCTCGGCGGCGTCTCCATGATCTCCAGCGCGGCCGGCAGGAACTCATATTCCTCGCGCGGCTTGCGGCTCCTGTCGGCGTCGTTCTGGCGCTGCCACGCCTCCTTCAGCACCGCCAGGTGCCGGCTCAGCGTCGGGAAGCGGTCGGCGATGGCGGTCATGCGGCGACTCCCATCTGCTTGCGATAGAGCTCGGCGTAGCGGCCGCCGGTCGCGAGCAGGCTCTCGTGATTGCCTTCCTCGGTGATCTCGCCCGCCTCCACCGTGATGATCCGGTGGCACTGGCGCACCGCCGAGAGCCGGTGGGCGATGATGATCACCGTCCGGCCGTGGGCGATCATCCGCAGGTTCTTCTGGATGATCTCCTCGCTCTCCGCGTCGAGCGCCGAGGTCGCCTCGTCGAGGATCAGGATTCGCGGGTCGCCGATCAGCGCGCGGGCGATGGCGATGCGCTGCCTCTGGCCGCCCGAGAGGTTGCTGCCGCGCTCGTCGATGATCGTGTCATAGCCGTGGCTGAGGCCGAGGATGAACTCGTGCGCGCCGGCGAGCTGGGCGGCGGCGAGCACCGCCTCCATCGGCCGCGTCGGATCGGCCAGCGCGATGTTCTCGCGCACCGAGCGGTTGAACAGGATGTTCTCCTGCAGCACCACGCCGATCTGCCGGCGCAGCCAGGCCGGATCGACCAGCGCCAGGTCGACGCCGTCGATCAGCACCCTGCCCTGCTCGGGCACGTAGAGCCGCTGGACGAGCTTGGTCAGCGTCGACTTGCCCGAGCCCGACGGGCCGACGATGCCGAGCATCTCCCCGCCGGCGATCTTCAGCGAGACTCCGCGCAGCGCCTCCGGCGCGTCCGGGCGGTAGCGGAAGCGCACCTTGTCGAACTCGATATTGCCCTTGATCGCCGGCAGGCTCGCCCGGTTGGGATTGTGCTCCGGCTCGGCCGGGGCGTTGAGCACGTCGCCGAGGCGGTCGACCGAGATCCGCACCTGCTGGAAGTCCTGCCAGAGCTGCGAGAGGCGCAGGATCGGCGCCGCGACCCGGCCGGAGAGCATGTTGAACGCGACCAGCGAGCCGACGCTGAGGTCTCCGGCGATCACCGCCTTGGCGCCGAAATAGAGGATGGCGACGGTGGTCAGCTTCGAAACCAGCTGGATCAAATGGTTGCCCCAATTGGCCAGCCGGGTCACCGCGAAGCCGGTCTGGGTATAGCCGGCGAACTGCTTCTCCCAGCGGTCGCGCATCTGCGGCTCGACCGCCATCGCCTTCAGCGTGCCGATGCCGGTGACGGTCTCGACCAGGAACGCCTGGTTCTCCGCGCCCCGCCGGAACTTCTCGTCCAGCCGCGCGCGCAGCGTCGGGGTGATGAAGATCGAGATCGCCGCATAGACGGGGATCGACGCGAGCACGATCAGGGTCAGCATCGGGCTGTACATGTACATCACCACGAAGAAGACGATGGTGAAGAACAGGTCGATCACCACCGTGACCGCATTCGAGGTGAGGAACTCGCGGATCCGCTCGAGCTCGCGCACGCGGGCGACGCTGTCGCCGACCCGCCGCGCCTCGAAATAGGAGAGCGGCAGGTTGAGCAGGTGGCGGAACATCCGGGCGCTGAGCTCCGCGTCGACCCGGTTGGTGCTGTGCGCGAACAGCCAGTTCCTGAGGCCCGAGAGCGCGGTCTCCCAGACCAGGACGACGCCGAGGCCGATGGCGAGCACGTCGAGCGTGGTGATCGACTGGTGGACGAGCACCTTGTCGATCACCAGCTGGAAGAAGATCGGCGAGATCAGCGCCATCACCTGCAGGAAGAAGGAGGCGATCAGCACGTCGCGCAGCGGCTTGCGGTACTTGACCAGCGCCGGGATGAACCAGCTGATGTCGAACGGCCGCGCCGCGCCCGCCATCCGCTCGCGCGAGGTCATCAGCAGCAGCCGGCCGCCGAAGCGCTCGTCGAGCTCGTCCGCGGTCCACACCTCGGGCCGCTCGCGGTCTCCGAACTGGACGAGGGCGCGGGGCGCCTCCGCTTCGTCCTCGATCTTCAGCAGGACGGCGGCGTCGCCGTCGGTCAGCTGCGCGATTGCCGGCAGCGGCATCTTCCTGAGCTCGCCCGCCTCGCAGCGCCGGATCCGCCCGACCAGGCCGAGCTTCTTGGCGATGCGCGAGAGATCCTCGAGCGTATAGGGATCGTCCCCCTTGCCGCGATCGTGGGCGATCTGCTGCGGATCGGCGGGCATGCCGAGGAAGCGTGCGAGCAGCACGAAGCTGGAAAGTGCCGGATCCCGACTGACCTGCGCCGATTCTTCCACGTCCGTCCCCCCACGAACGGCCGCTGCCCCCACCCGGCAGCCCGGCCGCGCCGCCCGCAGGCGGCGTCAACACATTGCTAAGCCTGCAAAACTCGATTGGCGAGAGGCTTTTTCATCCGCCGCGGAGCGCCGGCCGCGCGCAAGGCGCGACCGGCTCCCCCGTCAGGCGCAACTGGCCGCTTGCTCCGAGCATCTTCCCAATGTCGACCTTGCCATCAAGACCAAGACCGCCACTGATCTGAATCCATGCACCTTGGGAAAGTAGATCGTCATAGATCTGCCGAAGCATCATGTTGACCATGACGGAGTCGTTGGCCTTACCAAACAGAGAAAAATAATCCTTGAACCCCGGATTCTTAACCTTGTTGAACCAGTCAGTAAGATTACCCGCGATAAGATTACCCACGATATTCCCCCGCAACATTCTAGAAATAAAGTCTTAGTCTCGGACAGCAGTCGGCGGGCTTTCTGGCACACCTTCAAGAGACCTGTAGCGACTGTCCTCAGCAGCATCGGCTGCAATGATGTTATTCCATCCAATCTTCGTGATCGCTGCCTTCAAACTTCGACGAAAAGCGGAGCGGTCGACGCGACCACCCTGAAGGCTCCCATCCCGAACCATCGATGCCATCACGGCGTAGTAGGAGCGGCCGCGCACCGGCGAGGCGCATCGCCCGCCAGGCACCCCTACTGGACCCATAGCGGGATCGGGCGCGACACATCCCGCCGCCCGCGCACTCTCGAGAGGGAACCTATTGCTCCGCCCCGAAGACACTGCCTCGGAGAACCCAATGTTGATGATCTGGGAAGCAAATACACATCGAAACTGACGCGGATCCGCGAGATCCAAGCGCCCAGCCTCGCTGCCGCGCACTAGAACGACGTTAGAGGTCGTCAGCCCCTGGGGCCCGACAGCCTGATAGATGTCGCAACCCGGCGATGGCGACAGTTGACGTGTCGGCGGTCCATCAAGAAGACGATTAACCACGCCAGCACTCAAGCCCCGAGGTAGATTGGCGTAAGTGAGGACGACAAGGGCGGACGCCCCTTTAGCGGCACCGCCAGTCGACGGGTTCTCGTGCACGAAATAGGTTGCGTACTTGGATGCCTCCTGCAATCGATCAGTGGACCGACCCAACCCGACGTCACTCACATTCAGCGCCGATGGCGGTACCAGTTGAAAAGAGTTCGCCTTGTACGCAATGTCCAGTTGATCGAATGCCTGGTTAAATTTCCCTACGTCCGTTCGATACGCTACCGAAGGCAGATCTATGCTCTCGACCAACACCGCAGTGCCAATCGGGTAGCCTAGCTGCAGTTCCACGGCATCCTTGCGACCGAAGACCATTTCTACCAGTTTCTGCTCGAACTCTTCCTGAGTGGATGGCCGCGATGGGGCGCCGCCGGTTTGTGAGCTGCAGCTGCAAAAGAGCGCGAACGCTAGAACGGATTGACGCCCACGCGACCTGGGAGACCAGAAGCGTGATTTTGAATCGGAGCGTTGAAACGTCATGCGTGTGTCTCCGGCGAACCTGCCTGACTGGAAGTCGCACCTCCTCTTGGCGCATGACCTTCCCTAGGGGTTCGAGTACGCGGGAGATAACCAAGAGCTCGCATGCAGTCACGGTACGACTGTCGCCGAACACGAGCAGCTGACAAACTTGATCCCAAAAACACTCCTACCATTGCCGCATCGGTCTCGTGCGCACCCGTATCCGCACGATTCTCTGCTATCTCAGCGACGCCATCAGCCAATGTGCGGCATCGAGCGTCATCACGCCGGAAGTCTCCGACGGATACCTGCCCTTGATCGTAGAGAGGCAGCGCTGCACATGAACAGAGTAGCGGAACAAGAGCGGTAGTCGCCCATTTCGCGGCCAGCGGAAGTCGCGAAGTTCTCTTCATCCTTTGACAGCAGAGCTGAAACCAGCCCAAACCGGACAACCGAGATAGTGACTGAATTGTCCAAGGCTGTAGCAGAAAGGGGAGCGCGTGATCCCGATCAAGAACCCAGAAACGTGCCGCGCCGGGCCGAGTACGCTCCTGCCGATAGGGATGCTTGCCTCTCGATGAGTCCAAGCTTTTTGCGAGGATGCGCGGGTTAGAACACGAGGTACCCGCAAGAGGCGAACAAATGCGCTGAACCGTTGCCGGTCCTGCCTGATCGATGCCGAAGCCGCGGCGCAAACATGCGAGGATATCCATGACGAGATCACCTGCGCCCCGCGGCCACGTGTGATACAGCACCCGTCACCCGCGACGCGACGGCCGAAGCCGGCTGAGCGCTACCAGCAGACTTCTCTAGAGCGCCTCTGACGCGGCGACGCACGACAGCAATCGTTCGAGTCCGCCCCACGCGCCCCTCCCCCTCGATCCCCGTTCTTGCAGCTTACCACGGCCGCTCAGGGACCCACCCCTGGATCCCGTATCGCTACCTATCGGGTTTTCCGGTTCGCGCAATCAAGATTCTTTAACCAAGGTAAACTTTTCTGCCTGAACGATAATTCGCTGCCGGGAATCTTCCACTCCGCGGCAGCGGCGCCGTGCTTTACCTTGCCCACGCCAGGACGACCCGCCGCCGATCCGAGCGCGACGGCGCAAACAGCCTCACGCCCTTGCCCCCCGCGCGCGCAGTCCACCTTGGTGGCGTACAAATCTGCCTCGGGCCGCGAAGCAAGGCCGCGGCCCCGCACGCGCGGCGAGTGGCCCACCAATGTCTGACAAGAAGCATCGAACCGCCCCCCGCGGCGCCTGATCATCGCCCGTATCGCAGCTTGTCACGGCCGCCCGGAGAGCCATTTCTGGCTCCGGACCAGAGATCTATCGCCTTTTCCGGCGGCGGCAATCCGGATTTTCCGCCGCGGTAAACTTTTCGACTTGAACCGGAATTTCCGCTCGGCGATGGTCGGCGCGGCGGCAGGGGCGCCGCTTTCTGCGTGGTCGCAGCGTTGGGCATCGCCCGGGAGGGTGCGCTGCCTTCGCTCCGCGCGATCCGACGCCGTCTTGGCGCCTCGCCACCGTTTTTGCTACGCCTGCGGCTTCGGCCGCGGCGGCTTACGGAAGGGGCGACAGACTGATGAGCACGAATCCCGAGAGCGGCGCGGCCGGCACCGCCGGCGCGAGCAGCACCGGTCCGGTCACCATCAGCCACCTCCTCGGCGAGATGACCTGGCTCCTGACCCAGTCGCCGCTGCACCGTGCCATGCAGATCGGCGACATCGAGTGGCTGGCGATGCCCGCCCTCATCCACCAGCAATTCTACCTCTTCCGCGACGGCGATCGGCCGGTCGGTCTCGCCCTCTGGGCAAACTGCGGGCCCGAGGCCGAGGCCAAGCTCGATCGCGGCATGATCGAGCCGGAGAACCGCCTGACGCTCGAGGAATGGACGAGCGGCGACACGATCTGGCTGGTCGATCTGATCGCGCCGTTCGCCACCCCCGAGAACAAGCAGCGCGAGATCATGTTCGCGGATCTGATCTCCGGCCCGCTCGCCGGCAAGGCGTTCAAGTTCCACCAGACCAACCCGGCGACCGGCGAGCGCACGGTCCAGACGGTGCAGGCCGATGCGGGTCAGAAGCTCAAGGAAGCGATCGAGGCCGCGGCCGCCGCGCAGGGCTGAGCCGCCCCGCGGCCTCTCGACAGAGGACAAGCCGCCGCCGCACGCCGTCTATTCGCCGCAAAGTGGCGCGCGGCGGGCGTCGAGCGTGCCGGTCCGGCGTTGAGGCATCACGCGGGGCCCCTACCCCGCTCCAGCCTCGAGGACCCATGTCAGATCCCGCCACCCGCGACTACACGCTCAACCAGACCATGCTCCGCGTCCGCGATCCGGACGCGTCGATCCGTTTCTACGCCGAGATCCTCGGCATGACCCTGTTGCAGCGGCTCGATTTCGAGGAGATGCGCTTCTCGCTCTTCTTCCTCGCCTTCCTGCGCGACGGCGAGAGCGTGCCCGACGATCCCGCCGAGCGCGCCCGCTTCGTCTTCACCCGCGAGACGACGCTCGAGCTCACCCACAATTGGGGCACGGAAAGCGATCCCGGCTTCGCCGGCTACCATCACGGCAACGCGGAGCCGCGCGGCTTCGGCCATCTCGGCGTCTCGGTGCCCGACGTCGAGGCGGCCTGCGCCCGCTTCGAGACCCTCGGCGTGACGTTCGTCAAGCGGCCGCAGGACGGCAGGATGAAGGGCATCGCCTTCATCGCCGATCCGGACGGCTATTGGATCGAGATCCTGTCGCCGAACGGCATGGCGGCCACCGTCGCCGCCCAGGCAGAGCGGGAGGCAGCGGAATGAGGGCCGTCCGTCTCGAGGCGCCCGGCGGGCTCGATCGCCTCCGCCTGGTCGACGATCCCGATCCCGGCGCGCCCGGGCCCGGCGAGATCCGCGTCGGGATCCACGCCAGCTCCCTGAACTACCACGATTACGGGGTCGTGATCGGCGCGATGCGGGCCGAGGACGGGCGCATCCCGATGTCGGACGGCGCCGGCCTGGTCGAGGCGGTCGGTGCCGGAGTCACCGAGTTCGAGCCGGGCGACAGCGTCGTCTCCTGCTTCTTCCCCGACTGGCAGGACGGTCCGCCGACCGTCGCCGATTTTGCCCGCACGCCCGGCGACGGCATCGACGGCTACGCCCGCGAGGCAGTGGTGGCGCCGGCGAGCTGGTTCACCCACGCCCCCGCCGGCTGGAGCCATGCCGAGGCGGCGACGATCACCACCGCCGGCCTCACCGCCTGGCGGGCGCTGGTCGTCGACGGCGGCCTTCGCGCCGGCGACACCGTGCTCGTGCTCGGCACCGGCGGCGTCTCGGTCTTCGCGCTCCAGCTCGCCAAGGCGATGGGCGCGCAGGTCGTCGCCACCTCCTCGTCCGACGAAAAGCTCGAACGGCTGCGCGATCTCGGCGCCGACCACGTCATCAACTATCGCAGCAATCCGGACTGGGGCGCCGAGGCTTTGCGCTGGACCGGCGGCCGCGGCGTCGATCACGTCGTCGAGGTCGGCGGCCCGGCCACCCTGACCCAGTCGATTACCGCGGTGCGGATCGGCGGGCACATCGCTTTGATCGGCGTGCTCACCGGCCGCGGCGGCGAGGTGCCGACCGCGTTCCTGATGGCCAAGCAGGCGCGGCTCCAGGGCCTGATCGTCGGCAGCCGCCGCGACCAGCAGGATTACGTCCGCGCGCTCGAGGCGATCGGCACGCCGCCGGTGATCGACCGGTCCTTTCCGCTGGAGGCGATCGCCGACGCCTTCCGCCACCAGGAAAGCGGCGCCCATTTCGGCAAGATCTGCCTCGAACTCTGAGACGCGCTTGCGGGCAGAGCCGGCGCCGGCCCAATGTGATCGGATGCGTCCGTCCGACCGCATTCCCGAGCTCTACGAGCGCCACGCCGAGGCGTGGGACGAGGCGCGCCGCGACAGCTTCGTCGACCGCGCGTGGATCGACCGCTTTCTCGCGCAGGTGCAGCCCGCCGGCCGAGTGCTCGATCTCGGCTGCGGGTCGGGCCGCCCCATCGCCCGGCACCTGATCGACGCGGGACTGCACGTCACCGGGATCGACGTCGCGCCGAGGATGGTCGCGCTCTGCGCCGAGCGCTTCCCCGGTCACGATTGGCGGGTCGCCGACATGACCGAGCTCGCCCTCGGGCGACGCTTCGACGGCATTCTCGCCTGGGACAGCTTTTTCATCTGACCGCGGAGCGGCAGCGCGCGATGTTCGGCATCTTCGCTGCCCACGCCGCGCCTGGGGCGGCCCTTCTGTTCACCAGCGGCCCCGCCGCGGGCGAGGCGATCGGCACGATGCACGGCGAGCCGCTCTACCATGCCAGCCTCGACCCCGCCGAATATCGCACATTGCTCCGCGAGCACGACTTCGCCGTGATCGACCACGTCGTCGAGGACCCTGACTGCGGCGGCCACACGATCTGGCTGGCGCGCGCGGAGGCCGACGCGGTTTGACTTTGATGGATGTTCGTGTTATGTTCCACCGTTCTGAGAACTCGGCTCTTTGACGGTGTGAAGCTATCCATCGGCGGCGGATCGGCCGGCGGCGCTCCTCCGCCTTGGCCTTCTCAGCAGCGGTGCAGGCTTGGCTTTTGCGGTCGGATCAGGATGTCGCCGCACTGTGAGGGAGTGGAAGCGCGGGCCGGGAACGCAGGGGAAGGGCTTCGCCGGCGCGCCGATCAGCAGCGGAAATTCGCTGCATCGCAAAAATCTGACCGTAAATAACGGTCGATTTACGGTGCGCACTGCAGCATTTGCGCCGCGGCACGGGTGCCGGGCCACCGTCTGGGCAGCCTGCCGCCGGACCCGCCACTGTCATCCCGTGGCAGCGGCGGCCGCGCCGATCCTGCACCCGGCTTTGATTTGGCCGTTCCGCCACGCGCACCGCAGGGTGCGACCCTCGGGGACGAGAGGGCGGAACAGGAATGATCGGGCGGGCGGTGCCGAAACGCGCCGCCCCGGCCTGTAAAAACACCTGTTGTTTACAGGCGCCGCACCCATCCGGCGCCCCGCCTCAGCCGATCCGCACCCAGGTCTGCTGCTTGCACAGGAAGCGGCCGATCAGGCAGCCCTTGCCGGTGATGGCGTTGCGGCCTTCCGCCTTCATCGAACCGGAAAAGGTCTTGCCGATCGTCGGCACGAACACGCGGCCGCTCCATTCGCCGGGGCCGGTCTGCCGGAATTCGCGGAACAGATTGGTGCCGATCAGGCGCGGCGTGCCGGCCTCGCGCGCCTTCTGCTGGGCGCGGGCATCGGCCCAGATCACGACGCCGCAGACGCTCTCGCCGCACGACTGCATGCGGACGTGCACCGTGTTCTTCGGATTGCGCCAGACGCCCGCCGCCTGGCCGGGGCTCGCGGCGTCCGCCGCGGCGGGGATGCTCGACACAGCGGCCAGACCGGCCGCGAACGCAACCAAATGCTTACGCACGAAAAGTCTCTCCTGACGCCTGGACGTGCGGCCCTGCCCGGGGCCGGCACGCAAACCATGTGGGCGTGGTCGATAGCGGTTCAAGACTGAACGCGAGGTGAGTCCGCCCGTCCGATCAACCCCTTGCCTCCAGGAGCGCAGACCGCATGTTCTGCGGTGGAGGGCCTTATGGGCGTGGAAGGGCGCTCCCGGGTCGGGCCGCGAGCGCCCTTCGGACCGCAACTGCCTAGAACAGGAAGTCGGCGGCGGTGATGTCGACCGGCTCGTCGAAGCCCTCGACGATGGTGATCTGGCCGCGGCTCGAGCTGATCACCGTCTCGAAATCGCCGTTGACGATAGTCAGGTCCGCGAAGGTCAGGCCGCTGCCGCGCATGTCGAACAGGTCGACGCCGTCCTCGAAGCCGAAGATCAGGTCGCCGAAGAAGCTGCCCTCCTCGCTCCACCGTCCCGTCCCGCCGTAGACGAACAGATCCTGGGCGCCGTCGAGCAGGAAGGTGTCGAGATCGCGGCCGCTGCTCATCTGGTCGTCGCTGGCGCTGCTGAACAGCCGGTCGGTGCCGAGGCCGCCGTTCATCGTCGTGCCGACCGTACCGGCATGGAGATCGTCGTCGCCGGCGTCGCCGTCGATCTGGTTGTCGAAGAAGCTGAACGAGCTGTCGCTGCCGAACATGACGTCGTTGCCGTCGCCGCCGAACGCGCTGCCGCCGATGTCGCTGCTCGCCAGGGTGAGCGTGTCGTTGCCCTCCTCGCCGAGCAGATTGTCCGCTCCGGCGCCGCTGTCGAGATAATCGTCGCCGGCGCCGCCATGAACCTCGTCATTGCCGCCGAGCGCGAAGACCACGTCGTTGCCACCCGCGGCGAAGATGCGGTCGTCGCCCTCGGTGCCGAAGATCACGTCGTCGCCGTTGGTGCCGGCGATGACGAAATCGGTGAACACGAAGTCGTCGGTGGTGAAGGCGTGCCGGCCCTGGAACTCGACGGTGAAGTCGTCGCCGTCGAGGCGGCCGTTGTCGTTGGTGTCGGCGATCAGATAGGTGTTGCCGCCGCGTTGGGCGTAGCCGACCTGCGTGACGCCGTCGCCCGCACCCGGCAGCGCCGCGCCGACGCGCGGGCTGATCGTCAGCGCGCCGACGAAGGCATAGGTCTCTCCGCTCAGCCGGAGCTCGTCGCCCCCTGCGATCCCGGCGCCCTGGAAGTCGGTCACCACGTCACGCGCGGAGAAGATCGAGTCCGGCTGGAAGGCGCTGGTGAAGAAGACGAACCGATCGACCCCCGCCCCGCCGGAGAGCAGGTCGACGCCCTCCTCGCCCTGGATCTCGTCGTCGCCGTCGCCGCCGGAGAGCACGTCGTTGCCGCGCCCGCCGAACAATTCGTCGTCGCCGGCGTCGCCGGAGAGGAGGTCGTTGTCGTCGAGGCCGAACAGCACGTCGTCGTCATTGCCGCCGAACAGCATGTCGTTGCCGGCGTCGCCGTCGAGCGTGTCGTTGCCGTTGCCGCCGTAGACGATGTCGTTGCCGTCGCCGCCGGACAGCACCGTGTCGCGCCCGTCGCCGCCGTCGATGATGTCGTTGCCGGCATTGCCGGTCAGCCGGTCGATGCCCGCGCCGCCGCGAATGATGTCGTTGCCGTCGCCGCCGCTGGCCAGGTCGTTGCCGTTGCCGCCGTCGATCACGTCCGCTCCGGCGCCGCCGTTGATCCGGTCGTCGCCGTCGCCGCCGTCGATGACGTCGTTGCCGCCGAGCCCATTGATGATGTCGTTGCCGGCCAGGCCCCTGATCCGATCGCGCTCCTCGGTGCCGTTCAGAAGATCGTTGCCTGCGGTGCCGTCGATGTCTGCCATGTCCCTCTCCCGCGTGGCCCCCTGCCGCGAACGCAGGGGTGCGCGGCCATGGGTGGCGCTCGCCGGGATTTCCGGTTCAATCCGTTTGATCCAAATCGGCGCGGAGATCTCTCATGCTTTGCGACGAAGCCGGGAGAGCGGCGGCCGCGTCAGGAATTCGCCGCGAGCGCCCCGGCGAGGTCGGAGAGGCGGAACGGCTTGGTCAGCCGCGGCAGGTCCGGCGCGATCTCCTCGACCTCCGCATAGCCGGAGACGATCAGCAGCCGCAGCTCGGGCCAGCGCTGCCGCGCGGTGCGGGCGAGCTCGCTGCCGGTCATGTGCGGCATCAGATGGTCGGTCACCAGCAGGTCGATTGCGCTGCCCTCCAGGATGCGCAGCGCCTCCTCGGACGAGTTCGCCTCGATCACCTCGTAGCCGAGGTCCTCGAGCATCCCCGCGGTCGAGGCGCGGACCAGGTCCTCGTCGTCGACGACGAGTGCCACCCCGGCCGCGGCGCCGGCGGGCAGCGCCTCGTCCGCTTCCTCTTCCTCGGCCGCGGCGGCCGAGGTCGGCAGCCACAGGGTGATGGTCGTGCCGACGCCGACCTTGCTGTCGATCGCCAGGCCGCCGCCGAGCTGCGCGGCGAGGCCGTGGACCATCGACAGGCCGAGGCCGGTTCCCTGGCCGATGCCCTTGGTCGAGAAGAACGGCTCGACACAGCGCGCCAGCGTCCGCGCGTCCATGCCGCAGCCGGTGTCGCTGACCCGCAGGCGGATGTAGGAACCGGCGGCCAGGCGCTCGGCGGCGCCGGGCGCGATCGTCTCGACGTCGACCGCGATGGTCAGCGCGCCGCCGTCCGGCATCGCATCGCGCGCGTTCACCGCGAGGTTGAGCAGCGCCATGTCGATCTGGTTGGCGTCGGCACGCGCGGCGGGCAGGCCGGCCTCGATCTCGAGCACCAGGCGGATCCGCGGGCCCAGCGTGCTCGCCAGCAGGCTGGCCATGCCCTCGACGATCCGGCCGATGTCGACGGCGGAGGGCTGCAGCGGCTGCCGCCGGGCGAAGGCGAGCAGCCTCTGGACGAGCACCTTCGCCCGCTCGGCCGAGGCAAGCGCGCCGGCGACCGTCCGCTGCGCCCGCTCGTCGCCGAGCTGCTTGCGCTGGAGCAGGTCGAGCCCGCCGATGATCGGCGACAGCAGATTGTTGAAATCGTGCGCGACGCCGCCGGTCAGCTGCCCCATCGCCTCGAGCTTCTGGCTCTGGCGCAGCGCCTCCTGCGCCTGCTCGAGCTCGGCGCGGCGCTGCTTCTCCTCGGTGACGTCGCGGCCATAGCCGTAGACCAGCCCGCCTTCGACCGCGGTGTGCCACGAGATCCAGCGATAGCCGCCGTGCTTGTGCATGAAGCGGTTCTCGAAATTCCTGAGATCGCGGACCGCCGCCTGGTCGTGGCTGCTGCGGCTCAGCGAGACGTCGTCCGGGACAACGAACTCGAGGAAGTTGCGGCCGATCACCTCTTCGGGCGCATGGCCGAGGATGGCCTGCCACGACGGACTGACCGCGCGGAACACCCCTTCCGCATCGGCGATGGTGAGCAGGTCGCGCGAGTTGCTCCACACCCGGTCGCGCTCGGCCGCGATCTCGGCGACCTTGTGCTCGAGCACGTCGTTGAGGTCGCGCAGCGCCGCCTCGGCGCGCTTGTGCCGGTCGATATCGAGCGCGGCGACCACGGCGCCCTGGATCTGCCCGCGCTCGTCCTTCACCGCGGAGCCGATCAGGCGCAGCCAGACCTTACGCCCGTCGCCGCGCTCGTAGAGCGTCTCGATCTCCGGCCGCTCTTCCTCGCCGCGGAGCGCCCGGGCGAGCGGGAACTCCTCCGGAGCGATCTGGCGGCCGGTCGCGTCGAAGCCGATCCACTGCCGATAGGCCTCGACGTCGGGCGAGGGCAGCACCGGATGGCCGAAAACGCGCTCGACCTGGGCGTTGCCGCCGACGATCCGGCCCGACGGGGCATCGGCGATGACGATGGCGACCGGCACGGCGTCATAGACCGCCTGGAGGCGGCTGCGCGCGGCGGCGGTCTGCGCCTGCGCCTGGGCACGCTCGACCGCCGACCAGGTGCGTTCCGCGACGTCGCCGACGACCGCCACGTCGCTCGCGGTCCAGCTGCGCGGCTCCCGGCTATGGACGTAGAGCGCCGCGACCATCCGTCCGTCCCGAACCAGCGAGGCGGTGATCGCGGCCTTGGTGTCGATCGCCGCAAAGGCGGCGAGATAGGCGGGCGAGCAGGTCCGCGGATCGGTCTCGACGTCGTCGATGACGAGCGGCTCGCCGCGCTTCAGCCGCCCGTGCACCTCCTCGCCGAAGCCGGCGAGATCGTGCGTGCCGTGGCGCGACGGGATGGTGCCGTCGGTCCAGTTGTTCTCGGTGGTGAAGAAGCGCTCGGTCGCATCGACCTCGCCATAGCCGACCCGGTGCGCGCGCAGATGTTCGCCGAGCATCTGCTGCGCCCGCACGATGATCTCGTTGGGATCGCCGAGAGGGCGCAGCGCGTCGCTGAGCGCCAGCAGGAACGCCTGCCGCCGCTCGGCGAGAACCCGCTGGGTAACCTCGTGCCCCTGGTTGAACACCCCGGCGACGCGGCCGTCCTCGCCCAGGATCGGGGTCAGGCTGTAGTTCCAATAGGTCTCCCGGGCCCGCCCGTTCCGCTCCATCGGCAGCATCCGGTCGAACTCCGACAGGCCCTGGCCGCTCTCCACCACGCCGCGCAGCTGGGGTCCGATGATGTCCCAGATGTCGGCCCAGACCTCATGTGCCGGCCGTCCCAGCGCCCAGGGGTGGCGATCGGCCGGGATCGGTGCCCAGGCGTCGTTGTAGAGCAGGCGGAATTCGTCGCCCCAGTAGATGGCGGTCGGGAAGCTCGAATGGAGGCAGATGCCGGTCGCGGAGCGGAGGGATTGCGGCCAGGTCTCCGGCGGACCGAGCGGCGTCGATGCCCAGTCGTAATCGCGCGTGCGGGCGGCCATCTCGCCGTCGCCGAGGAGGAAACCCAAAGAATGGACCTCGGAGAGCTGAACCATCGAATACACATCCACCGGCGCGGCTCCCGGACGAGGCACGCTGGGCGCGACGTAAAGCGTTGCAACCGAAATGAAAAGCCCGCGCCTCCTCGCTCTCGTGCGGCGGCGCTGCGCCCTCCCCTTTCAAAGCGCCGCCGCTCCGCCTAGATGCCGCAGGCACCGACATCGGGCGGCAAGGAGATTGACGTGATCAACGGAGAAATGTTCATCGGCAGCCGCAGCCTTTCCGGAACTTCCGGAGAAGCGCGGGCGGTGAACCCGGCCACTGGCGAGACGCTGGATCCGGTCTATCGCGGCGCCACCCGCGCCGAGCTCGACGAGGCCTGCCGGCTCGCCTGGGAAGCGTTCGATCCCTATCGCAGCCTCGAGCCGGAGACGCGGGCGCGCTTCCTCGAGACCATCGCCCAGAACATCCTCGATATCGGCGATGCGCTGATCGAGCGCGCGATGGCCGAGACCGGCCTGCCGCGCGCCCGTCTGGAGGGCGAGCGCGGCCGCACCGTCGGCCAGCTCCGCCTGTTCGCCCAGGTCGTCCGGGATGGCCGCTATCTCGACCTGCGGATCGATCCGGCCATGCCGGAGCGCCAGCCGCTGCCGCGTCCGGACCTGCGCCTGCGCAAGATCCCGCTCGGCCCCGTGGCGGTGTTCGGCGCCTCCAATTTCCCGCTCGCCTTCTCGGTCGCGGGCGGCGACACGGCGTCGGCGCTTGCCGCCGGCTGCCCCGTCGTCGTCAAGGCGCACTCCGCGCATCTCGGCACCTCCGAGCTGGTCGGCCGCGCGGTGCAGGCTGCGGTGCGCACCTCGGGCCTGCCCGAAGGCGTCTTCTCCTTGCTGTTCGACACCGGCCGCGACATCGGCCAGGGCCTGGTCGCCGATCCCCGGATCAAGGCGGTCGGCTTCACCGGCTCGCGCGGCGGCGGCACCGCCCTGATGAAGATCGCCCAGGCGCGGCCGGAGCCGATCCCGGTCTATGCCGAGATGAGCTCGATCAACCCCGTGATCCTGTTTCCGGGCGCGCTGGCCGAGCGCGGCGAGAAGATCGCGCATGGCTTCATCACCTCGCTGCTGATGGGCGCCGGCCAGTTCTGCACCAGCCCCGGCCTGATCCTCGCGATCGAGAGCGACAAGCTCGACGAGTTCATCGCCGGCGCCGGCAATGCGCTGCAGAGCGCCAGTGCGGCGACGATGCTGACCCCGGGCATCCACCAGGCCTATGAGGCCGGGGTCGAGGCGCTGCGCAGCCACACCGCGGTCCAGACGATCGCCCGCGGCCAGGCCGGCCAGGGCTATCAGGGCGTGCCGGGCCTGTTCTCGACCACCGCCGAGGCTTTCCTCGCCGACCGCAAGCTGGCCGAAGAAGTGTTCGGATCGGCCTCGCTGGTCGTCCGCTGCCGCGACGAGGCCGAGCTCGCCAGCGTGCTCGACAGCCTCGAAGGCCAGCTGACCGCGGCGCTGCACATCACCGAGGCCGATCACGAGGACGCCCGCAAGCTGATCCCGGTGCTCGAGCGCAAGGTCGGCCGCATCCTGGTCAACGGCTTCGGCACCGGCGTCGAGGTGGCGCACGCCATGGTCCATGGCGGCCCCTATCCGTCGACCGCGGACGGCCGCTCGACCTCGGTCGGCACGATGGCGATCGACCGTTTCCTGCGGCCGGTCTGCTACCAGGACATGCCGGAGGCGCTGCTGCCGCCCGAGCTCAGGGACTCCTCGCCTTACGATCGGCTCCTCGACGGCAAGACCGTTCTCGGCGCCTGACCGGAGCGCGAAGAGAATGACGGAGCGGCGCTCGCGAGAGCGCCGCCCCTTCTCATCCGGCGTGGTAGCGCGGCGCGATCCGGTCCCTCGAGACGTTCGCCGCCACGCCCGCCTCCGCGTCGGCATAAGCGTCCCAAGCCGCCATGTCGGGCAGCGAGGGAATGCAGACCTCCTCGCCCAGCTCCAGCGCACGCAGCGAGGCGACGACCAGATCCTCGGCGCTCATCACCCGCTCGGGCGGGAAATTGGCGAGATCGTTGCCGGCGACCTCGTGAAAGTCGGTGGCGATCACGCCGGGCACGAGCAGCTGGACGCGCACCCCGGTGCCCGCCGCCTCGACCTGCATGTGGCGGGTGAAGGCCGTGACGAAGTTCTTGGACGCGCCATAGCCGGCATTGCCCGGCATCTGCATGAACACGGTCCCGGAGGCGATGTTGATGATCGTGCCGCGGCCCACCTCAATCATCCGCTTCAGCGCCGCCTGGGAGAGCCGGGCGAGCGCGAGGATGTTGACCCGCAGCATCGCCTCGAGCGCGGCGAAGTCGAGCTCGGCGACCCGCGCCCGCGCCGCATAGCCGGCATTGTTGATCAGCATGTCGATCCGCGCGCCCGCTTCGATCCGCCGCGCGACCGTCTCCACCCCGTCGCTCTCGCCGAGATCGGCCGGAAGCACCTCGATTTCGATCCGGTGCTCCTGCGCAAGTGCGTCGGCCAGCGCCTGCAGCCGGTCGGCGCGCCGGGCGACGAGGATCAGGTCGTGGCCGGTGCGGGCGAGATGCTCGGCATAGACGCGGCCGATGCCGGAGGACGCGCCGGTGACGAGCGCACGTGGTCGTTCGATAGCCATGATTCTGGATCCCCGCGGAGTGACTCTGGCCGTTCAATCGCCGGGACGCCGCTCCCGTTCCCTCAGCGCCGCCTGGTCGCAAACCACAGGACGTGGCGGGGCCCCTTGTCGCCGCGGGCGCGGACCACGCGCTCCTCGACCTGAAAGCGTGCGCTCTCCAGCCGCCGGGTGAAGCCGGTGTCGGGATGCGACGACCAGACCGCCAGCACCCCGCCGGGGCGCAGCGCGTCGTGCGCCGCGGCAAGGCCGCCGCGCGCATAGAGGCGGTCGTTCGCTTCGCGGGTGAGGCCGCCGGGGCCGTTGTCGACATCGAGCAGGATCGCGTCCCAAGCGTTGCGCGCGCCGTCGATCAGGGCAGCGACGTCGCCCTCGAAAATCCGCACCCGCCGATCGTCGAGGCTGCCGGCGAAGATATGGGCCAGCGGCCCCCTCGCCCAGTCCACCACCGCCGGCACCAGTTCGGCGACGGTAACCTCGGCATCCTTCGCCAGCCGGGAGAGCGCCGCCCGCAAAGTGAAGCCCATGCCGAGCCCGCCGATCAGAATTGCCGGGCGGGCGCGTCCGGCGATCCGTTCGCACGGCGTCGCCGCGAGCTGCTCCTCCGAGCCGCTCAGCCGGCTGTTCATCAGCTCGGTCGCGCCGAGCATGATCGAATATTCCTCGCCCCTGCGGACCAGCCGGATCTCCCCGCCGCCGTCCGGCATGTGCGACGTCGCGAGGACCTCGCGCGGGATCACGCGGTCCGGTCGCCGGTCAGCGCCGCCTCGAGCAGGCGCTGCATGTGGCCGCGGACGGAACCCGAGTCGCACTGGCAGAGCGGCTCGACCGCCATGATCGTGCGCATCACGTTGGTGCCGAAGAAGATGCTGAGCGCGAGGCTCGAGCGGACCTCCGCGTCGGCACCGGGAAGGAGCTTGGCGATCGGCTCCAGCACGTCCTCGCGCAGCGCCTGGCGGATCACCTCGCCCGCCTTGGGCGAGGAGGCCGAGCGGAGCATGATCAGCAGCCCCTCGGCGTGCTTCTTGCGGTCGGCGCAATCCTCCTCGACAGCAAGCGAGGCGAGATAGGCGGGAAGCTCCCGGTGGCCGACGCTGGGATCGAGCCAGTCCGGCTTCTTGCCGGCGCGGAGGACCTCCTTGAACAGCTCCTCCTTCGAGCCGAAATAGCGGCCGATCAGCGCGACATCGACTCCGGCATCGCCGGCGATCTCACGCAGCCCGACATTGTCGTAGCTCTCTTCGATGAAGCGGCTCCGCGCGGAGGCGAGGATCGCCTCCCTGGTGGCGGCGGCATTCTTTACGCGTGGCGACATTCGGTCTCGGCTCGCTCGGCAGGTGAAAAATCAACAATCGTTGACATGGTAAGTCTACACATGTTGACATCGCCTGAACAGATTCTTAGTTCCCGCTGCGCCTGCCCCGGGGAGCAGGCCGCGAGTCTCGCGCGTGCCTTAGACCGAAAGCTGACCATGTCACGGATGAAATCTGCCGCTCTGGGCGGCATGCTGTCGCTCCTGCTCGCCGCGTCGGTGGCGGGCTGTTCGAACGGGGAAGAGCAGGCCGCGGCGCCTCCCGTGATGCCGGTCACCGTCGCGACGCCCATTTCGCAGGAAGTGGTGGACTGGGACGATTTCGTCGGCCGCTTCGAGGCGATCGAGAGCGTCGAGGTGAAGCCCCGCGCCACCGGCTATCTGCAGGCCGTCCACTTCCGCGACGGCCAGTTCGTCCGCAAGGGCCAGCTGCTCTTCACCATCGATCCGCGCCAGACCCAGGCCGCGCTCGCCCAGGCGCAGGCCCAGCTCGCCCGCGCTCAGGCGACGCTCGCCAACGCCCGGACGGAGCTCGCCCGCTCCCGCACCCTCGCCGCCTCCCAGGCCGCCAGTGTCGAGGAAGTCGAGCAGCGCCAGGCGGCGGTGCGCACCGGCCAGGCTGACGTCGCCGCGGCCCAGGCGGCGATCCGCGCGCAGCAGCTCAACGTCGGCTTCACCCGAGTCACCGCGCCGATTTCCGGCCAGATTTCCGAGCGCCGCGTCGACCCGGGCAATTCGGTGACCGCCGACCAGACGGTGCTCACCACCATCGTCTCGACCAGCCCGCTCCACTTCGCCTTCGAGGGATCGGAAGCCCTGCTGCTGAAGTATCAGCGCCAGAACGCCGGCAACCGCAGCGGCACCGCGGTCCGCATCCGCCTCCAGGACGAGGCGAGCTACGTCCATGCCGGCACGCTCGATTTCATCGATACGGTCGTGAACACCGGCGCCGGCACCGTTCGCGCCCGCGCCATCGTGCCGAACCCGAACGGCTTCCTGAAGCCCGGCATGTTCGGCCACATGCGCCTCGCCGCGACCCAGCCCTATCGCGCCCTGCTCGTCCCCGACACGGCGATCGTCACCGACGCCGCCCGCCGCGTGGTCTACGTCGTCGCGAAGGACGGCACGGTCAGCGCGCGGCCGGTCGAGCTCGGACCGCTGACCGGCAATCTGCGCGTCATCCGCGCCGGCCTCGGCCCGCAGGAGCAGGTGATCATCGACGGCATCCAGCGCGCCCGTCCGGGCCAGAAGGTGAAGCCGACGCCCGGCCGCATCCAGGCCGCCGGCGGACCGGAGCCCGCGCCCGCCGCGCCGTCGACGCCGCCCTCCTCGATCGCCACCCCGGTCGGCGGCGCCCCCGCCGCCGGCCGCCGCTGAAGGCCTGAGCGATGAACATCTCCAAGTTCTTCATCGAGCGCCCGATCTTCGCGGCGGTGATCTCGGTCTTCATCGTGCTGATCGGCGCCTTCTCCTACCCGCAGCTCTCGCTGTCGCAATATCCGGAGATCGCGCCGCCGACGATCAGCGTCAGCGCCTTCTACCCCGGCGCCTCGGCCGAGACGATGTCGGAGACGGTCGCCGCGCCGCTCGAGCAGGAGATCAACGGCGTCGAGGACATGCTCTACATGACCTCGTCCTCGACCTCTTCGGGCCAGAGCAACATCACGGTCACCTTCAAGCCCGGCACCGATCTCGATGCGGCGCAGGTGCTGGTCCAGAACCGCGTCGCGCTCGCCGAGCCGCGCCTTCCGGAGCAGGTGCGCCAGGTCGGCGTCACCGTCGCCAAGCAATCGTCGGGCTTCCTGATGATCGTGGCTTTGACCTCGACCGACCCTGCCCTCGATATCGACTATATCGGCAATTACGCCAACTCGAACCTGCGTGACCGCCTGCTCCGCCTCGAGGGCGTCGGCGGCGTCCAGGTGTTCGGCGGCGGCAATTACTCGATGCGCATCTGGATCGATCCGGACAAGGCCGCCGCGCGCAACCTCACCGCCGGCGAGATCGTCACGGCGCTGCGCACCCAGAACGTGCAGGTCGCCGGCGGCGCCGTCGGCCAGCCGCCTTACGGCTCGGGCAATCCCGCCTTCCAGCTGCCGATCCAGGTGCAGGGCCGCCTCAGCGACCCGCAGCAATTCGCCGACGTCGTCATCAAGACCGATCCGTCGGGCGCGATCACCCGCATCCGCGACATCGGCCGGGTCGAGCTCGGCAGCCAAGAATATGGCATCGAAGGCTCGTTCAGCGGCCGCCGCGGCGTTGCGCTCGCGATCATCCAGCAGCCCGGCTCCAACGCCCTCGATGCGGCCGAGCTGGTGCTGAACGAGGTCGAGGCGGCGTCCAAGGACTTCCCGCCAGGCATCGTCTACTCGATCCCCTACAACCCCACCGAATATGTCGCGGCCTCGGTCGAGGCGGTGCAGGAAACCCTGCTCGAGGCGATCGTGCTGGTCATGATCGTGGTGCTGGTCTTCCTCCAGACCTGGCGCGCGGCGGTGATCCCGATCATCGCCATCCCGGTGGCGCTGATCGGCACCTTCGCCGTCCAGCTCGCCCTCGGTTTCTCGATCAATTCGCTGTCGCTGTTCGCGCTCGTGCTCGCCGTCGGAATCGTCGTCGACGACGCGATCGTCGTGGTCGAGGCGGTGGAGAAGCACATACGCGAGGGCCTGACGCCGCGCGAGGCGGCCCACCGCACGATGCGCGAGGTGTCGGGCGCGCTGATCGCCATCGGCCTGGTGCTCACCGCGGTGTTCATCCCGACGGCGTTCGTCTCGGGCATCCCCGGCATCTTCTACCGCCAGTTCGCCGTGACGATCGCCGCCGCGTCGGTGATCTCGCTGCTGGTCTCGCTCACCCTCTCGCCGGCGATGGCCGCATTGCTCCTCAAGCCGCACAAGGCGCACGAGGAAGAGCACGGCGCCCGCTGGATGCGTCCGGTGCGGGTCGCCGCGGCCAAGTTCAACGCCGGTTTCGACTGGCTCTCGGATCGCTACGGCCGCACCACCGGCAGCTTGGTCCGCAAGTCGACGATCATGCTGATCCTCTACGCGGGTCTCCTCGGCCTCACCGGCTGGCGGCTGATGGCGACGCCCACCGGCTTCATCCCGGAGCAGGATCAGGGCGTGCTGATCGGCGTCGTCCAGCTGCCGCCGGGCTCGTCGCTCGAACGGACCAGCGCGGTGCTCAACCAGGCCTACAAGATCGCCCGCGAGACCGACGGCGTGGTCGACGGCGCGGTGTTCGCCGGCCTCGACGGCGCCAGCTTCTCCCAGGCGTCGAACGCGGGCACGATGTTCATCCGCCTCGCCGACTGGGGCGAGCGCAGCGACAAGGGCGGCCAGACGGCGAACGACCTGTCGCAGCTGATCACCGGCAAGGTCGCCGGCGCGATCCAGGGCGCCCAGGTCTTCTTCATCGCCCCGCCGGCGGTGCCGGGCCTCGGCACCGGCAACGGCTTCACGATGATGCTGCAGGACCGCTCCGGTGCCGGCTACAAGGCGCTGGAGGGCCTCACCTTCCAGATGATGGGTGCGGCCGCGCAGACTCCGCAGGTCACCCAGGTCTTCTCCTTGTTCAACACCGGCTCGCCGCGCATCGAGGCGGATGTCGACCGCGATCGTGCCCAGCTGCTCGGAGTCCAGCCGCAGCAGGTCTACGAGGCGCTCGGCACCTATCTCGGCTCGACCTACGTCAACGACTTCAACCTGCTCGGCCGCACCTTCCGCGTCACCGCCCAGGCGGAGCCCGCGGCGCGCGACGATCTCGCCGATATCGGCCGCATCCAGGTGCGCTCGTCGAGCGGCTCGATGGTGCCGCTCTCCTCGGTTGCGACGCTGCGCAACGACAGCGGCCCGTCGCGCGTCGTCCGCTACAACATGTTCCCGGCGGTCGAGCTGCAGGGACAGGCGGCGCCCGGCGTTTCCTCGGGCGCAGCGCTGCAAGCGATGGAGGGCCTGGCGGCAAAGACCCTGCCGGCCGGCTTCAGCTACGAATGGACCGGCCTCGCCTTTCAGGAGAAGGACGCGGGGAGCAGCTCCGTGCTCGTCTTCCTGCTCGCGGTGGTCTTCGTCTTCCTGGTGCTTGCCGCCCAGTACGAGGCGCTGACGCTGCCGCTCGCGGTGATCCTGATCGTGCCGATGTGCATCCTCGCCGCGCTGGTCGGTGTCGGCCTGCGCGGGATGGACAACAACATCCTCACCCAGGTCGGCCTGGTCGTGCTGGTCGCGCTGGCGGCGAAGAACGCCATCCTGATCGTCGAATTCGCCAAGCAGGCCGAGGAAGAGCGCGGCATGGATCGCTTCGAGGCGGCGGTGACGGCGGCGCGCCAGCGCCTGCGGCCGATCCTGATGACGAGCTTCGCCTTCATCTTCGGCGTGCTGCCGCTCGCCATCGCCGTCGGCCCGGGCGCCGAGATGCGCCAGGCGCTCGGCACGGCGGTGACCTTCGGCATGCTCGGCGTCACCATCTTCGGCCTGATCTTCACGCCGATCTTCTACGTCGTGACCCGCGGCCTCACCCGCTTCTTCCCCAAGAAGCGCGCGCCGGAAAATGTCTACCCAACCTCCTACGGCGGCACGGCGCACGATCCGTTGCCCGGAGAGGCGAACAGCTGATGACCAAGACGCTCATGGCCGCGGCGAGCCTGCTCGCCCTCGCCGCCTGCACCACCGTCGGCCCCGACTATCAGTCGCCGGCCCCCACCGCCCCGGCGCAGAGCGGCTTCGTCGGCGCCGCCTCCCCGGCCTTCACCGGCGACGAGCCGCCGGGGCGCTGGTGGAGCCTGTTCGACGATCCGGTGCTCGACCGGCTGATCGAGCAGGCGCTGACCGCCAACACCGATCTGCGCGTCGCCTCGGCCAACCTCGCCCAGGCCCGGGCGACGCTGCGCGAGACCCGCGCCGGCCGCCTGCCCTCGACCAGCGTCGCGGGCGGTGCGACCTACGCCAACCAGCCTGGCCCCGGCGGCGCCGACCTCACCTTCGATGCGGGCCTCGACGTCGGCTACCAGCTCGATCTGTTCGGCCGCATCCGTCGCGGCATCGAGGCGAGCCGCGCCGACGTCGGCGCGGTCCAGGCGGCGTTCGACGTCGCCCGCGTCAGCGTCGCGGCCGAGACGGCGCGCGCCTACGCAGACGCCTGCAGCGCCGGGCGCCAGCTCGCGGTGGCGCAGGAGAGCGTCCGCATCCAGGAGCAGACCTTCGACCTCACCCGCCGCCTCGTCGAAGGTGGCCGCGGAACCGCGCTGGAGACCGGCCAGGCCGGCGCCCAGCTCGAACAGACCCGGGCCCAGATCCCGACGCTGGAAGCGCAGCGCCAGACCGCGCTCTATCGTCTGTCGGTGCTCACCGGGCGCCCGCCGGCGGAGTTCCCGCGAGAGGTCGCCGCCTGCGCGACGCCGCCGGCGCTCGGCCGCCCGATCCCGGTCGGCAGCGGCGCAAGCCTGCTCGCCCGTCGCCCCGATATTCGCGCGGCCGAGCGCGAGCTCGCCGCGGCCACGGCCCGGGTCGGCGTCGCCACGGCCGAGCTCTACCCCGACATCCGGCTCGGCGGCTCGATCGGCTCCACCGGCACCGCCGGCAATCTGCTGTCGAGCTCGGGCTTCCGCTTCGGTCTCGGGCCGCTGATCAGCTGGACCTTCCCGAACACCGCCGTCGCCCGCGCGCGCATCGCCCAGGCCGAGGCCGGCGCGGACGCGGCGCTCGCCCGCTTCGACGGCACCTGGCTGGGCGCGCTCGAGGAGACCGAGAGCGCCCTCACCCGCTACGCCACCGAACTCGACCGCGTCGCCATCCTGCGCCGCGCCCGCGCCAGCAGCGCCGAGGCGGCCCGGGTCGCGCGCCTGCGCTACCGGGCGGGCCGCGAGTCGTTCCAGATCGTCCTCGACGCCGAGCGTTCGCTCGCCCAGACCGAGACCGCGCTCGCCCAGGCGGAGGCGCAGCTCTCCGACAATCTGGTCACCGTCTTCCTCGCGCTGGGCGGCGGCTGGGAGGAGGCTCCCGCCGTCGCGGCCGCGTCCTGATACATCTTGCGACACTTTTCGCCCGATCGGCGGAAAGTCCAGCGACAGGCCCGCTTCATCTCCTGACCGCACCGAAGGTGCGGGAAGGAGATCGACGATGACGAGGAAGAAGACCCTGCTGCTCGCGGGCGGCGGCGTTGCGGGCGTGCTCGCGGCCGCTGCGGCAGCGTTCGCCCTGGCGCCGGAGCGGGGCCCGGGCGCGGCCGATCTGAACAGGGACGGCCAGATCACCGCGGCGGAGATCGGCGCCGCCGCCGCGGCGAGATTCGCCGAGGCCGATGCGAACAAGGACGGCCGGCTGACCGGCGACGAGCTGCCGCGCCGCGGCCGCGGTCACCACCGCGGTGCGGAACGCGACGGTGCGGCGCCGACGGCGGGAATCGGACCGGGTGCAGGCCCGGTCGCCGCAGCGCCCCGCCGCCCCGGTCTCGACGCGGACGGTGACGGCACGGTCACCCCGGGCGAGTTCGAGCAGGGCTTTCGGCGGCGCCTCGGCCGGGCGGACTCGAACGGCGACGGCACGATCTCGGCCGCCGAGCTTGCCGCGGCCCGGGAGAAGCGCCGCGGCCACGGCCGGCACTGAGCCTCGCGAGGGCAGCCGGGCCTTTCGGGAACGGCTGCCCTCCCCCTTGGTTCGTTCCGGAGCGGCGGCGGGCTTGCCAAGGGCGGTGCGACAGGACAGTGAAGGCCATGACTCGCATCGAAGATATCCCCGGCATCATCGCCGAGCTCATCGAGACCTACGACCAGTCGGTGAGCAGCCTGCGGAAGGCGCTGGCCCATTACCTCAAGAACGGTGAGCGCCCCCATCTCGACGCCCGCGCCGCCGGCCTGTTCGCCTATCCGGAGCTGCGCATCCATTATCGGCTGGACAGCACGCCGAAATTCCCGGGCCGCGCCTTTGGCCGGCTCAACCAGCCGGGCGTCTATGCGATCAGCATTGCGCGCCCGCACCTCTTCCGCAAATACCTGGCCGAGCAGCTCGGCTATCTCGTGCGGGACTATGACGTCGAAGTGACCGTCGGCCGCTCGGCCAGCGAGATCCCTTACCCTTATGTGCTCGACGGCACCGACGATCTCCGGCTCGACGGTGCGCACGCCGCCGATCTCAGCCGCTGGTTCCCGACCACCGAGCTCGCCCATATCGGCGACGAGATCGCCGACGGCGCCTGGGATCATAATTCCCATCCCGCCCGGCCGCTCGCTCTGTTCGACGGCCCCCGGGTCGATTTCAGCCTCGCGCGGCTGCGCCACTACACTGGCACCCCGTCCGAGCACACCCAGCGCTACCTGCTGTTCACCAACTATGTCCGCTATGTCGATGAATTCGTCCGCTGGGCGATCGAGGAGCTGCGCCGCGAGGACTCGCCCTACGAGGCGCTGTCGGCACCGGGCGGCGTGTTCATCACCCGCGACACCGAAGGCGCCGAGGGCAAGGTCGCGGCGGGCGCATGGCGCAAATACCAGATGCCCGCCTACCATCTGATCGCCGCCGAAGGTCGCGGCATCACTTTGGTCAACATCGGCGTCGGGCCCTCCAACGCCAAGACGATCTGCGACCATCTCGCCGTGATGCGGCCCGAGGCCTGGCTGATGATCGGCCATTGCGGGGGCCTCAGGCCCAGCCAGACGATCGGCGACTATGTCCTTGCCCACGCCTATCTGCGCGACGATCACGTCCTCGACGACGTCCTGCCGATCGAGATCCCGATCCCGGCGATCGCCGAGATCCAGCAGGCGCTGTACGACGCCGCGGCGCAAGTGAGCGGCGAGGAGCCGGGCGAGCTCAAGCGCCGGCTTCGGACCGGCACCGTCGTCACCACCGACGACCGAAACTGGGAGCTGCGCTACACCCAGTCCGCGCGTCGCTTCAATCAGTCGCGCGCCGTCGCGATCGACATGGAATCGGCCACCGTCGCCGCCCAGGGCTACCGCTTCCGCGTGCCCTACGGCACCCTGCTCTGCGTCTCCGACAAGCCGCTCCACGGCGAGATCAAGCTGCCGGGCCAGGCCAACGCCTTCTACGAGCGGGCGATCAGCCAGCATTTGAGGATCGGGATCGAGACCCTGCGCATCCTCAAGCGCGAAGGCGCCACCCTCCACTCGCGCAAGCTGCGCAGCTTCGACGAGCCCCCCTTCCGGTAAGGCCGGAAGAAAACCTCCAGATCCAAATTCATCCCCTCCCACAGGGAGGGGAGATACTCAGCGCTTTGCCACGCGGTCCGTCTTGGGCGGCACGATCGGCTGCGACCTGGAGAGGTAGGCGACCAGCGCATCGAGATCCTGCGCCCCGCCGACCTGGTTGGTGCCCTCGCGAAACGCAGTGAAATTGTCGCCGCCGCTGGCGAGGAAATTGCTCATCGCGACGCGGTAGACCCGTTCGTGCTCGAGCGGCTTGCCGTTCACCGTGACGTCGAGGATGCGCTGCCCCGCCGGGCGGCTGAGATCGTAGGCGTAATGCAGGCTTGCCGACGGATTGAGGAAGTTCGGGTGGTCGGCCGTGTTCGTGCCGCTGTCGAACTGCTGCTCCAGGATCGCGCGGATCTGGCGCCCGGTGAAGCTCTTCACCATCAGCGTGTTGCCGAACGGCTGGACGGCGAAGACCTGGCCGTAGGTGATCGTCCCGTCGGCGGCGGGGACGAGATCGGCCCGGACACCGCCGGCGTTCATGAAGGCGATCTCGGCGCCGCCGGCTTCGGGCGCGCGCGTCGCGGCGAGCTGTGCGTCGGCGATCAGATTGCCCAGCACCTGCTCGCCCCATTCGGTCTCCGCCTTGGTCGCCGGCGCGGTCAGCCGGCCGACGCGCTCGGCGGCGACCGGCGCGGCGGCCGCCGAATAGCGCGCGACGAGCGACGCCACGTCCTGACGCGACGAGAAATGCGGATAGAGATCGGACACCGGATAGTCGCCGCGCGCGTTGCTGAACGGCTCGCCCTGGACGATGATGTTGTCGGCTTTCTTGGCGATCACCCGGCCGGTGCGCGGGTCGATGGTCAGATCGAGATCGGTCATGATCGTGCCGCCGTAACCGGCGCTGGTCAGCAGGAACGGACGATCCTTGTTCACCTTCCCGTAGTCGCAGACATAGGCGACATGGGTGTGGCCGGAGATGACCACGTCGACGGCGGGATCGAGCCGGTCGAGGATCGGCAGGATGTCGCCGGAAAGCCCGCCGCAGCTTTTGTCGTTGAACGGCACCTTGGTGTAGGCGCCCTGGTGGATCAGCACGACGATCGCGTCGGCGCCTTCCGCCTTAAGCTGCGGGATCAGGGCGTTGGCGGTGTCGGCCTCGTCGGCGAAGGTGAGGCCCGCGACCCCCGCCGGGGTGACGAGCGACGGCGCCTCCTTCAGGGTCAGGCCGATGAACGCCACCTTCACCGCGCGCGCGCCGCTGCCGAACGTCTTGATGCCGTAGCTCTGGACCAGCGGCGCCCCGGTCTCGGTCAGCGTGTTGGCCGAGAGGAAGGGGAAGCTGGCGCCGGCGAAATCGGCGTCGACCCGGCAAGGCTGGCGCGGCGTGTGCTTCTCGCAGCCGCCGTTCTGCATGCGCAGCAGCTCGGACCGGCCCTTGTCGAATTCGTGATTGCCGAGCGCGTTGTAGTCGATCCTGATCAGGTTCATCGCGGCGATCGTCGGCTCGTCGAGAAACAAGGCCGAGACCAGCGGCGAGGCACCGATCATGTCTCCGGCCGACACCACGGCGTTGTTCGGGTTCTCGGCGCGCAGCCGATCGACCGCCGAGGCGAGATAGGCGGCGCCGCCGGCCGGCACGCGCACGCTCGCGCCCACTGCGCCCGGAGCCTCGACGTTGAGCTTCCCGGCCTCGAGATTCCCGTGGAAGTCGTTGAGGCCGATGATCTTCACCGTCACCGCACCGGTCTCGCCGCCGTTCGGCGTGGTGCAGGCGGACATTGCGAGCAACGACGCTGCCGCGAGGAAAAGCTTCAACCGCATCTCGAATCCTTCCAGGAGCTGTGGCCCGTCACTGGCATGCGCCCGGCAGCCTGTCATCAGCCTCGCCCTATGCGCGGCGCCGCTCTATGACGCCGCCATGACCAAAGACCCCCTCATCGAACGCGCCCGCGCTGCGGCGCTCGGCGCTTATGCGCCTTACTCCCGCTTCAGCGTCGGCTGCGCGATCGAATCGGTCGACGGCGCGATCGCCGTCGGCGCCAACATGGAGAATGCCTGCTACCGGCTGGGAATCTGCGCGGAGCTCTCCGCGCTGGCGGCCGCGCAGCAGGCCTTCGGGCTGGAGAACATCGCGCGGATCGCCGTGACCGGCGGCCACGTCGGAGACGACGGGGCGCTCGCCGGCGACGCGGTGGTGACGTCCTGCGGCGGCTGCCGCCAGTCGATCCTCGAGGCGGCGCAGGTCTCGGGTCGCGACCTGGAGGTGATCGCCTCCAACGGCAACGGCACCGAGACGCGCAGCAGCCGCATCTCGGAGCTGATCCCGCACGGCTTCGGCCCGGCCAATCTCAAGGACGCCGGCTAAGCGGTTCGTCCCTGAGCCGAGCTCGGGGACGAACGATCAGACCAGTTTGATCTCGCGCAGACGCTGCAGCAGGAAATCGTGCGCGGTAATCGGCTCGGGATAGAGGTTCGGCCGCTCGTCCGAGATGCAGCTCGGCAGCGTCTCGATAAGATAATCGGGACGGAAGTGGAGGAAGAAGGGCATTGAGTAACGCGAATGCCCGCGCCGCTCGGCCGGCGGATTGACGACGCGGTGCGACGTCGATTTCAGCACGTTGTTGGTCAGGCGCTGGAGCATGTCGCCGATGTTGACGACCAGCTCGCCCTCCTTCGGCGAGACCGGCAGCCACTCGCCGTCGCGGTCGAGGAGCTGGAGGCCGGCTTCCTCGGCGCCGAGCAGCAGGGTGATGGTGTTGATGTCCTCGTGCGCGCCGGCGCGCACGCCCGGCGCATCGCCCGAGACCGGCGGGTAATGGAGCAGGCGGAGGACCGAATTGCCGTCCTCCACCGTGTCCTCGAAGAAGTCCGGCCGGAGGCCGAGATGACGGGCGATCGCCTCGAGGATGCGCAGCCCCGCGGTGTCGAAGGCGGCGAACAGCTCAAGGAAGGTGTCGCGGAAGCTGTCGACTTCCTTGGGCCAGACGTTCGGCGCCATCACCTCGGCGAAGCGGTGGCCTTCCGGCAGCTCGCGGCCGACGTGCCAGAATTCCTTGAGGTCGTGCGCGGTCGCGCCCTTGGCGGTCTCGATGCCGAACGGCGTATAGCCGCGCGCGCCGCCGCCACCGGCGATGTGATAGCTCCGCTTCACCTCCTCCGGCAGTGCGAAGAAGGCGCGCGCCTTGGCTTCGGCGCGGGCGATGAGATCGGCCGGGATACCGTGATCGGCGATGATGGCGAAGCCGTAGCGCTCGAACGACTCGCCGAGCTCCCGGGCAAAGCCCTCGGGGTCGGTGCGCGACGCATTGAGCGAGACGGAAGCGATGGATCTTGCGAGAGTGCTCATGCCGCTCGCTTTAGCTCCATCTTCCACGCGCGTCACCTGCGGCGCATGCCGGATTGACGCGCGCCGATCAGGGCAGAAGCAGGCCGGCCAGCGCCGCGCTCATCAAATTGGCGAGCGATCCCGCGATCAGCGCCTTGATGCCGAGGCGGGCGATCACCGGCCGCTGGTTGGGCGCCAGGCCGCCGGTCACCGCCATCTGGATGGCGATGGAGCTGAAGTTCGCGAAGCCGCACAGAGCGAAGGTGACGATCGCGCGGCTGCGCTCCGAAAGCTCGGCCATCTTGCCGAGGTCGATGAACGCGACGAACTCGTTCAGCACCAGCTTGGTGCCGAACAGGCCGCCGGCCTGCTGCGCCTCGTTCCACGGCACGCCGATCAGATACATGATCGGCGCGAACACCTGGCCGATCAGATATTGGAAGCTGAGGTTCGGATAGCCGAACCAGCCGCCGATCCCGCCGAGCAGGCCGTTGGCGAGCGCCACCAGCGCGACGAAGGCGAGCACCATGGCGCCCACCGCAACGGCAAGCCGGACGCCGGTCTGTGCGCCCTGCGACGCGGCCATGATCACGTTCGCCGGGCGCTCGCCCTCCTCGAACGTCTCGATCTCCACCTTCTGGTCGGTCGGAGTATCGCCGAGCGGCAGCTCGTCGCTCTTCGGTTCGTCCGGCATCATGATCTTGGCCATCAGGATGCCGCCCGGCGCGGACATGAACGCGGCCGCGAGCAGATAGGGAAGCGCGCCCGGGCCGAGCAGCGACGCATAAGCGGCGAGGATGGTGCCGGCGACTCCGGCCATGCCCACCGTCATGACGGTGAAGAGCTGAGCCGGGGTGAGGCTGGCGAGATAGGGGCGGATCACCAGCGGCGACTCGCTCTGCCCGACGAAGATGTTGGCGGCGGCGCTCAGCGACTCGACGCGGCTGATGCCGGTGACCATGCCGATCGCGCCGCCCACCCAGCGCACGATCCGTTGCATGACGCCGAGATAATAAAGGATCGCGACCATCGAAGCGAAGAAGATGATCACCGGCAGCGCGCCCAGCGCGAACGTGTTGGCGAGCGGGTTGCTCTCCTTGGGGCCGAAGAGGAATTCGGTGCCCTGGTTGGCGTAGCCGAGCAGGTTGGCGACGCCGGTCGAGAGCGAGTTGATCCCGGCCCTGCCCCAGCTGGTGTAGAGGACGAGCACCGCGATCCCGGCCTGCAGCGCGAAGGCGGCGGAGACCACGCGCAAGCGGATCGCCCTGCGGTTCGAAGACAGCAGGAATGCCAGAGCGAGGATGAGCGCCATCCCCGCAATCCCCATCAGAATACGATTCATCGGCCCCTCGCCCCTTGTTCCCCGCCGGTCTTCACCAGACCATCTTTCTTTCGGATGCCCCCGAGGCGCTGTCCAGCAGATCGAGCGCCTCGCCGATGCTGTCGCCGACGAGCAGCTGCGCACGGCGCGCCGGCGACATGAAGCCGTTGGCCGTGACGCCATCGAGGAAGCCGATCATTCCGTCCCAGAAGCCGTTGACGTTGAGCAGAGCAAACGGCTTGGCGTGATAGCCGAGCGCGTTCCACGTCCAGGCCTCGAACAGTTCGTCGAACGTGCCGATTCCTCCCGGCAATGCGACGAAGGCGTCGGTGAGCTCGGTCATCTTCGCCTTGCGCTCGTGCATCGAGGTCACGGTGTGGAGCTCGGTCAGCCCCTGGTGGGCGACTTCCAGGTCGGTGAGCGCCTGGGGAATGACTCCATAGGCCTTACCGCCGGCGCCGAGGACGGCGTCCGCGACGACCCCCATCAGGCCCAGGCGGCCGCCGCCGTAGACGAGGTCCACGCCGCGCCGCGCCATTTCCTCGCCCAGCGCACGTGCGGTGTCCGCGAACGCGGGGTCGGTTCCCATGCTGGAGCCGCAATAGACCGCGAGTCTCTTCATGCCATCAATGCCTTCAGATCCGCTTCGGGGCGGGCGCCGAAGTGGGAGATGATTTCGGCCGCCGCGATCGCGCCCCGCCGGAGGCACTCCTCGAGCGGCCGCTCCAGCGCCTGGCCGGAAAGGAAGCCCGCGGCGAACAGATCGCCCGCGCCCGTCGTGTCGACCACGCGCTCCACCGGCGCCGCCGGCACCGCGACACGGCGGCCGTTCTCCACGGCGACCGCGCCGCGCTCGCTGCAGGTGCAGACGATCAGCGGCACCTTGTCCTGCAGCGCGGCGAGCGCCGGATCGAAGGCGTCGATGCCGGCGAGCGCCTTCACCTCCGCCTCGTTGGCGAACAGCATGTCGATGGCGCGCGCCTGGATCAGATCGAGGAAGCTGTCGCGCCGCTTGGCGATGCAGGCGATGTCGGAGAGAGTGAAGGCGACCCTGCGGCCGGCGGCATGGGCGATCTCGATCGCCCGCTCCATCGCCGCGCGCGGGGAGTCGGGAACCCAGAGATAGGCTTCGAGATAGAGGATCGCCGAGTCGCGGATCTGCTGCTCGTCGAGCGCCGAGACCGAAAGGCTGTGCGACGCGCCCGGAGAGGTGTTCATCGTCCGCTGCCCGTCGGGCGTGACCAGGATCAGGCAGCGGCCGGTCGGCTCGTCGGTGTCGCACGGCGGAGTGGTGAACTCGACGCCGAGCGCGCGGATGTCGTGCGCGAAGATCTCGCCCAGCTGATCCCGGGCCACCTGCCCGACGAAGCCGGCCCTGCCGCCCAGCGCCGCAATCCCTGCCATGGTGTTGGCGGCCGATCCGCCGCTCGTTTCGCGCGCCTGCCCCATGTGGGAATAGAGGCGAGTCGCCTCGGCGGCGTCGATGAGCCTCATCGAGCCTTTCGGGAGCCCCTCCTCTTGCAGGAAAGCATCGTCTGCGGTGGCGATGACGTCCACGATCGCGTCGCCGATCGCAAGGACGTCCAGTCTGAAGTCTGTCACGCGCGCCTGATGGCCCGAACCGCGCGCGACGGAAAGCTCTTTTTGCGAGCCGCCAAAGCGGTTACGCAACGCGCCCATGGCAACGACATCCCCGCCGGCAATCGCCCGCTCGCTCTTCATCTTCACCGTCCTCTACGGCGGCATGGTCTGCATCGCAGGCGTGCTCGGCGCGAAGCAGGTGGCGCTCGGGCCGCTCGCGGTCGAGGCAGGGATTTTCCCTTTCCTCCTGCTCGTCGTGCTCGGCAGCACCGTCGCGGAGCTTCACGGGCCGGACACGGCGAACCGCCTCGTCCGCTTCGGCTTCATTCCGCTGCTGACCTCGATCGCGCTGATCTGGCTCGTGCTGCAGCTTCCCACCGACCAAGGCATGTACGAGCCGGCCAAGGAGGCCTTCCCGATCATTTTGGGACAGAGCTGGCGGCTGATGGCGGCGGGAATCATCGCCTACGGCGTGTCGCAATTCCTCAACGTCTTCATCTTCTCGAAGCTCATGGGCTCCGGCGGCAGCGGCGGCCTGTGGCTCGCCGGCCGCGCCGCCATCGCCAGCGCGCTCTCGCAGATCGTCGACACTCTGATCTTCATCACCGTGTCCTTCTACGGCGTGCGGCCGATCGGCGATCTGATCCTCGGCCAGGCGCTCGCCAAGGTCGTTCTCAGTGTGGTTCTGGTGCCACTGCTGATCACTCTTTTGGTCGCTGCCGGAAGGCGTCTGGACGACAAAGCCGCGCACGACTAAGGGGCCGCGCAAGGTTCCTTCAGGACAAGCGACTCGCCACCCCTCGGCTGCAGTGCGGCAGATGGGTGACGGTTTGTCACAGAAGCGCAACCTGGCGGGGCTAGCGGATTGCGAGCGCCGCTAAGGCGCAATATCGGTTATGCACGGGAAGCCCGCGAGGGCCTCGGGTAGGGGAATTCAAATGAACAAGTTCACGCTGCTTTGCGCGACGACCGCGCTCATCATGCCTGCGGCCGTCATGGCGCAGTCCACCGGCTCGGTGGATTTCGAGGAAGAGGCGATCGTCGTCACCGGCAGCCGTCAGACCGACGTCGCCGGTGTGCAGGTTCCGGAGACTCCGAAGGCGAAGGCCGTTCTCACCGACGAGTTCATTCAGCGCCAGACCCCTGGCCAGACCGTCAACGACATCATCAACCAGCTCCCGGGCGTCAGCTTCACCAACAACGATCCGTTCGGCTCGGCCGGCGGCACGCTGACCATCCGCGGTTTCGACGCGACCCGCATCTCGCAGACCTTCGACGGCCTGCCGCTGAACGACTCGGGCAACTACGCCCTCTATTCGAACCAGCAGGTCGATCCGGAGCTGATCGAGCAGGTCAACGTCAACCTCGGCTCGACCGACGTCGACAGCCCGACCGCCGCGGCCTCGGGCAGCACCGTGAACTACCGCACGCGCCAGCCGTTCGAGGAGTTCAACGTGCGCATGGTCGGCTCGGCCGGCTCGTACGATTTCTTCCGCACCTTCGTCGCGATCGACACCGGCAACTTCACCTCGTTCGGCACCCGCGCGTTCGTCTCGGCCAGCCAGGCGACCAACAACGCCGTGTTCGGCAACCGCGGCAAGATCGAGAAGCGCCAGTTCAACGCCAAGATCTACCAGCCGTTCGGCGACAATGGCGATTTCGTCTCGCTCGGCGGCCACTACAACCGCAACCGCAACAACTTCTTCGGTTCGATGCCGCTGCGCCTCGATCCGGACCGCGTCGTCGGCTCGCTCTCCAGCCAGCGCTTCCCGGCCAATGCCGACGAGCGTGACTACACCGTCGCCCGCTGCCAGGTGGCGGCCGCTCGCCCGGGTCTCGCCGACACGGCGAACACCTGCGGCACTGCCTTCGACGAGCGCTACAACCCGTCGAACACCGGCAACGTCCGCCTGAACTCGCGCTTCACCCTGGCCGAGGGCCTCATCCTCACCGTCGATCCGAGCGTGCAGTTCACCAGCGCGAACGGCGGCGGCACCGCCACCGGCCGTGAAGGCCCCGGCGATCTCGCCCCGGGCGCCGCGGTGTTCAACTCGTTCGGCTACATCGGCGGCAGCCCCTATTACGGCCGCGATCTCAACGGCGACGGCGACACCCGTGACCAGGTCACCGTGCTCGCGCCGAGCCAGACCAAGACCCGCCGCTACGGCGTGATCGCCTCGCTGCGCTACGACATCAATGACGATCACACGGCGCGCGTCACCTACAGCTGGGACCGTGCCCGCCACCGCCAGACCGGCGAGACCGGCCTGCTGCAGCCGAACGGCGAGCCGTTCGACGTCTTCCCGGTCAACGACCCGCTCACCGACGTGAACGGCAACGTTCTCCAGAAGCGCGACCGCCTCTCCTACGCGATCCTCCATCAGGTGGGTGCAGAGTATCGCGGCGAGTTCCTGGACAGCCGCCTGGTCGTGAACGCCGGCCTTCGTGCGCCGTTCTTCACGCGTGACCTGACCAACAATTGCTTTACGTCGAGCGCGACGGGCTTTGTCGAGTGCTTCGGCACCAACACCACCGCTGAGGCGAATTACGCGGCGCTCAACCCGACGGTCCAGGGCCCGCAGAACCGCAAGCTGAAGTACGACGCGATCCTGCCGAACGTCGGCTTCATCTTCGATCTGACCGACAGCCTGAGCACCTTCGCCAATTACTCGAAGGGCATCCAGGTCCCGGGCACGGACAATCTGTACAACGCCTTCTTCTTCCCGGCGAACACGCCGTCGGCGCGTCCGACCCCGGAGACGACGAACAACTTCGACGCCGGCTTCCGCTACCGTCAGCGCGGCCTGCTGGCTCAGATTTCGGGCTGGTACACCGCGTTCAAGGATCGTCTCGCCTCGGCCTACGATCCGGAGACCGATCGCACCGTCTACCGTAACCTCGGCGACGTCGAGAAATATGGTGTCGACGCCAGCGTCTCGTACGAGTTCATCCCGAACCAGCTCTCGGTCTACGCCTTCGGTTCGTACCTGTGGTCGAAGATCAAGGACGACGTGCAGAGCGGCGTCGGCGCCGGCGGCGTGCCGATCTTCATCGACACGTCGGGCAATCGCGAGGGCGGCGCTCCGAAGTACACCTTCGGCGGTCGCGTCCAGGGTCGTCTCGGCCCGGTCGAGCTCGGCGTTCAGGCCAAGCGCACCGGCCCGAAATTCGTCAACGACGCCAACCTGCCGATCGTGCAGACCGTCGGCGGCGTGGTTCGCGAGGTCTATCCGGCCAAGACCCCGGCCTACACGATCGTCGACCTCGACGTTCGCGTGCCGCTGGGCTTCGCCGGCCTCAGCGACGAGACCTTCTTCCAGCTGAACGTGACGAACCTGTTCGACAAGTTCTACGTCGGCGGCTTCACCGCCAACCTGGAGAACAATCGCGTCCCGAACGCGCAGATCGGCGCGCCGCGCGCGGTGATCGGCTCGATCAACATCGGCTTCTGATGTCGCTCGGCCGGCCCGTTGGGGCCGGCCGGCTCGACCAGCAAAAAGGCCCGTCCGGTCTCCCGGGGGGCCTTTTTCGTTGAGGCGTAGCGCCGGCCGCGAAGCGGGTCAGCCGTTCTGCTTCTTGGGCGGGGGATCGGACCGGGTGATGCTCTTCACCGGACAGCGCATGCCTTCGGCAAGGAGCGTGCTGAAGCGATCGAGCTGGTCCGGCCCTCTGGTGTCGAAGCCCAGGCTGTTGGCGGTCTGCAGCCGCGGACACGGCCCTTGGGTCCGCACCTGGTACCACTGCCCGCCGGAACCGTGGATGTAGACCAGGTCCTCCTCGCCGCCGTAACGGAAGTTGAGGATGCCGTTGCTCCTGATGAACGGGATCGTCGTCTCTCCGGACGCCATCTCCGCCGGCGGCGTCTCGGCGGCGCACCCCGCCAGAACGATCGCCAAAGCCAGCCCAGCTGCTTTCACCATGTCCGCTCTCCTTCGTGACACAGAACCCGCAACATGGCGCTAGGCTCCACGCGTTGCAATCGTCCGCGTGCGTGCCTTAGCGCCGCTCCGCTTCCCCTCCCGTCACGCGCAGCATTGCCGCCGCGGCGAGCAGCAGCATTCCGGCGGCAAAGGCCATCGTCCAGATCGGCTCGTCCGGGAAGAAGCGCTTCATGATCGAGCCCATGACGGTGGCGACCAGCAGCTGCGGCACGACCACGAAGACGTTGAATAGACCCATGTAGATGCCGAGCTTGCGCTGCGGCAGGCTCGAGGCGAGGATCGCATAGGGCATCGCCAGGATCGACGCCCAGGCGATGCCGACCCCGATCTCGCTGACCAGCAGGAGAATCGGATTCTCGAACAGGAAGAAGCTGGCGAAGCCGGCCGCGCCGCAGAGCAGCCCGACGATGTGCGTCCGCGCCTGGCCGAGGCGGGCGGAGAGCAAGGGGAGCAGCGCCAGCGCTGCCACCGCGGCAACGCCGTTGTAGACGGCGAACAGGACGTTCACCCAATTCGCCCCCTCCTGGTAGAGCGGGCTGGCCGCGTTCGCGGCGCCGAAGAAGTTCCGGGTGACGATCGGCGTCGTGTTGATCCACATGATGAACAGCGCCGACCAGCTGAAGAACTGGACGAGCGCCAGCCGCTTCATCAGCGGCGGCATGCCGGAGAAATCGCCGACGATGCTGCTCAGCATGTTGGCTCCGCGGCCCCGCCGCGCCAGCGCGATCGCGGCGGCGCTGGCCACCCCGTAGGCGGCGAGCAGGCCGCCGAGCAGGTAGACTTCCTTTTCGAGGCCGAGCTCCTGGACTGCGAAAACGATGAGGACGCCGGCCGCAATCCAGCCGACCGATTGGCCGTAGCCGCGTCCTGCCAGCCCCGTCTCGCTCGCGCCAGCCTCCACGACGGCGCGGTCGAAGCCGGTCATCTCGTCCGGGCTGTATTCGCGGGTGCTGAGCACCGTCCAGAGCACCGAGAGGAACAAGGCGGCGCCGCCGAACCAGAAAGCGATGCGCACCGTGTCCGGTATCTGTCCCGGCGGCGCGACGTTCGAGACTCCGGCCTGTTCGAGCAGCCAGGGGAAGATCGATCCGAACACCGCCCCGGCGCCGATGAAGGCGGTCTGTACGGCATAGCCGGCGCTGTGCTGGTCCTTGCGCAGCATGTCGCCGACGAAGGCGCGGAACGGCTCCATCGAGATATTGAGCGACGCGTCGAGCACCCACAGCATCACAGCGGCGAACAAGAGGACGGGCGCGAGCGGCATCAGGAACAGAGCGAGCGCCGCGAGGATCGCCCCGGTCAGGAAATAGGGACGCCGCCGCCCGAGCCGGCCCAGCCAGGTGCGGTCGCTCATGTGGCCGATGATCGGCTGGACCAGCAGCCCGGTGAGCGGCGCCGCGACCCACAGCGCGGGAAGATTGTCGATCTCCGTGCCGAGCGTCTGGAAGATCCGGCTCATGTTGGCGTTCTGAAGCGCGAAGCCGATCTGGATGCCGAAGAAGCCGAACGAGATGTTCCACAGGCTGCGCCAGCCGAGCTTCGGCTTTTCCGTCCCGGCGATCGCCGTCTCCCCTGCGCTGGCCATATCTTCTCCTTCTCCCCTCTCAGGCGCTTTCATCGGCGCGGCGCCGCAGCGCAGCGCTGCGCGACATAATCGGCATGATCCACCATCCGGCCGGCGACGTGCCCCGCATGACTACTTGCCAGCGACAGGAACTCCCGCAGCTGCTCCGGCGCGAGCCGGTCCGCCAGCGGATGGTAGGACACAGGATCGATCCCCTGCCCCAGCATCACCTGGAGCCAGCCGACTTCGGTGAACAGTTCCTCCTCCGTGCGGAAGATGCGGCCGCCGGCGCGAAACAGCGCGATCTTCTCGGTGAGACTCGCCGGTATCTCCATCTCGCGGCACGCCCGCCAGAGCGGCTCGTCGCGTCCGTTGGCGTGATAATGGAGGATCAGGAAGTCGCGGATCGACTCCCACTCGCGCGCGGTCTGGCGGTTGAACTCGGCCGCATAGGACGGGTCGATCGCGCCGCCGGGAAGAAGCTGGAGCAGACGGGCGATCCCGGCCTGAACGAGGTGGATGCTGGTCGATTCCAGCGGCTCGAGGAACCCCGCGGCGAGGCCGAGAGCCACGCAATTGCCGCGCCAGGCCTCGCGGCGGCGTCCGGCGACGAAGCGCAGGCGCCGCGGCTCGGCGAGCGCCTCGCCGTCGAGGCCGGCGAGCAGGGTCGCTTCGGCTTCGTCGTCGGAGACGTGGCGGCTCGAGTAGACATAGCCGTTGCCGGTGCGGTGCTGGAGCGGGATGCGCCACTGCCAGCCGGCCGCCTTGGCCGTGGCGCGCGTACAGGGCGTCAGCGGGCGAACCGGCGCGCAGGGCACGGCCAGCGCGCGGTCGCAGGGCAGCCAGCGCGACCAGTCCTCGAACCCCGTCTCGAGCGCCTCGCCGAGCAGCAGGCTGCGAAAGCCCGAGCAATCGACGAAGAAATCACCCTCGATGCGCTGCCCGCCGGCGAGGGTCACCGCCTCGACGAAGCCGTCCTCTCCGCGCCTCGCCACGTCGGCGATCCGCCCCTCGATCCTGCGCGCCCCCCGTGCCTCGGCATAACTCCGAAGATAGGCGGCGTAGAGCGAGGCGTCGAAGTGGAAGGCATAAGCGATGCCGCTCGGCAGCCCCGATTCGTTCGGCCTCGCGAACCGGTTCGCGTTCGCGGCCAGTGCCGAGGGGGAATAATCCCACAGTCCTTCCGCAGCGCCTTCGGCGCGGGCGCGCAGCCAATAATGGTGGAAGGCGATCAGGCCGAGCGGGCGTCCGATCGAGCCGAAGGCGTGGATGTAGCTTTGTCCCGGCGCCCTCCAGCCGTCGAACGCGATGCCGAGCTTGAACGTGCCCTGTGTCGCCCGCAGGAACTCGTCCTCGTCGATGCCGAGTCCGTCGTTGAACAGGCGGATCTGGGGGATCGTCGCCTCCCCGACCCCAACGGTGCCGATCTCGTCCGATTCGACCAATCGGATATCGAACGGAGGCCCGAGGAACCGCGCGAAGGCGGCTGCGGCCATCCAGCCGGCGGTGCCGCCGCCGACGATGACGATGCTGCGAACCGCCCCATCAGCCATGCCGACCGCTCCCCCGCCGCTGCGCCCCCGTCTTCTCGCCGAGAAGACGGGGTTCCGACAAGCGCGTGATCAGAACTTGAAGGTGAATCCGGCCAGGAAGCGGCGGCCGTAGCGCTGAAAATCGATGACGCGCAGCCGCTCGCCCGGATCGAAGGTGACGAACGGCTCGTCGGTGAGGTTCTGCCCCTGGAGGAACAGGGACAGCCCCTCGAGCGACGATCCCGGCTGGAAATCGTAACCGATCTGCGCGTCGACGATCGTCTCGGACGCCGCGCGGCGCCGCGTGCGTGCCGCGCCGAAGCCTGAGACCTCGCCGACGAACGAGGAGCGGTAGCGGACGCTCGCCCGGGCCGAGAAGCCCCATTTCTCGAAGAAGGCAGTGCCGTTCGCCACCCACTTGGAATAGCCCGGGATGTCCTCCGGATCCTCGCCCGGCGTCGGCTCGATCTGGGTCTTGGTGTAGGACAGGCCGCCGGTCACGCCGAAGCCGTCGAGCGCATTGGCGAAGACGCTGAACGGCAGGGTTGCCGCCAGCTCGGCGCCGTAGAGGCTGCCGCCGGTGCCGTTGATCGGCACGTTCACCTCCACGCTCGGGGCGAGGACGATGCCGCTGCCGGGATTGGCCAGCGTCAACTCGGACGTCGGGATCTCGACGTCCTGGTTGTAGATGTAGGTCTTGAGATCCTTGTAGAAGAGCTGCAGCGCGACATAGCCCTGGTTGCCGAAATACTTCTCGAACGTCAGGTCGAAAGCGTTGGCGCGCCACGGACGCAGCTCGGGATTGCCGCTCCGCCCGGTGGCGAACGCCACCGCCGGCTGCGGGCCGGCCGGGCCGTCCGGATCGACGATCGTGTAATCGAAGCTCAATGAGGCGCGCATGTCGTCGAGCCGCGGCCGGATGATCTCGCGCGCCGCGCCGGCACGGATCACGAAGTCGCTGGGAAAGCGCAGCGACAGGTTGAGGCTCGGCAGCACGTCCACGTAATCGACGCTCGACCGGCGCTGCGTCGCGCCGATGTTGGGCGATCCGTTCGGATTGGTGCCGAGGAAGGTCGCGGTCGCGCCGTTCGAATTCTGGCCGGTCCAGATTGCCTGCACGCCGAAATTTCCGGTCAGCAGGCTCGAGCCGAGCTCGGCGTCGATGTCGGCCTGCCAATAGGCGGTCATCAGCTTCTCGCTGATGTCGTAGGACTTCACGACCACGTCGCCATAAGGGTTGGGGACGAGCTGGTAGATGCCCGCCTCGAGCAAGGCGACCGGATCGTAGCTGATCACCGGCCCGAGGCCGAGATAGGTGAGATCGGTCGTCCCCAGCTGATATTGCGACGGAACGGCGACGCTGGTCAGCCCGTCCGTGTTGGCGACGAGGCCGAGGAACGCCTCGTCGGGCGTCAGCGCCTTGGTGCGATCGGTGTAGTTGAGGCCGGCGCGGATGCCGCCGAGGAAGCCGTCGAGCTCCTTCTCGACCTCCATCCGATATTGCCACAGCTCGTCTTCGATGATCCGGTTGTTGTAATAGCCGTCCTGGCCGCCGCGGATTCGGCGTCCGTCGACCGCGGTCTGATCGCCGCCCCAGCCGAGCGGGCTGGTCAGCAGGATGGTGTTGTAGTCGCCGTAATTGAGCTGGTGGCTGAAGCGCGTACCGTTGGCGTCGCTCATGAAGCCGATCGTGTCGGTCGCGCCCACGCCGGCGCCGCGGCCGGTGCCGGCGTTGCTTTCCAGCACCAGCTCGTTGCGGTCGGTCTTCGACATGCTGACGTCGAACGTCGCGTTCCAGCCGTCGTCGCCTTCATATTTGCCGTTCCAGCCGAACGAATAGAGCTTGGCGTGACGCTGGAAGGCGTCGTTGCGCACCACGCCCTCGACGTTCGAGTAGGTGCCGGAGGTGACGAAGCCGTCGCTCGCCGTTGCGCCCGAGAGCGGCGCGCCGCCGAAGGCGAGCGGAAGCTCGACGCCGCGCTTGATCTGGTCGTCCTTGAAGTCGGAATAGAAGCCGTCGATGCTCGTCGTGAACTGCGGCGCCGGCTGCCACTCGAGCGTGCCCTGCAGGCCGAGCCGCTTGAGCTGGGTCGAGGTGACGTAGGATTTGGAGCCGCCGATCACGACCGGCGGCCCGGCCGGCGTGGTGCCGGCATAGCCCCAGGCGTTGAACTCCTGGATCTGGTACGGCTCGTCGAGATAGGAGGCGGAGAGCACGACGCCGATCGTGTCGTTGGCGAACTGGTCGACGTAGGTGCCGTTGACCCGCCAGCCATATTTGTTCGAATCGACGTTGAGCTTGCCGAGGTCGGCATAGGTGCCGCGGCCGCCGACCGAGATCGCACGTCGTCCGAAGGCAAGCGGACGGATGGTGCGCAGATCGACCGTGCCGGAGAGACCCTGGCCGACCAGCGAGGCCATCGGCGTCTTGTAGACCAGCACCTGGCTCATGATCTCGGACGGATATTGATCATATTCGACCGCGCGGTTGTCGCCGGTCGACGTCTGCTCGCGGCCGTTCAGCAGGGTCGTCGAGAAATCCGGCGCGAAGCCGCGGATCGAGATCGCATTGGAGCGTCCGGACACGCGCTGGGAGGTGAGGCCGGGAAGGCGCGCGATCGATTCGGCGATCGACACATCGGGCAGCTTGCCGATATCCTCGGCCGAGATCGACTCGACGATCTGGTCGCGCTCCTTCTTCTCGACCACCGCATTCTCCAGCGAGCGGCGGAAGCCGGTGACGAGGATCTCGCCCTGATCCTGCGGATCGGCTGAGGCGAGATCGACGTCGTCCGCCTGCCCCGCCGGATCGACCGTTCCGTCCGGGCGCCTCTGATCCTGCGCGAGGGCCGGAGTCGCTCCGCCGAGGGCGAGCGCGACGAGGGCGGCGCCGGCCATCAGCGTGCGGCGGCGGGTGTCGGTCGAGTTGGTCATGCGGGTCCCTCCAGTTTCCGACCGCCGAATGCCCCCACTCGCGCGGCCCTTGTGCATCAAGACAGGCGCGCATCCCTGCGCTCCTGCCACTCTCCTTCGCCGGGCGGGATGACCCTGCAGCAGCGAGAGGCCGCGATGGACTCGCGGTCGGCTCTTCCGCAAATTACTGCAAACTATTGCCGCGAATCGCAAGCGGCAATTTTCGGAAGCCGTGCAGCATGTGGCATTTCTGCCGCTGTTAGCGCTCACAAGGAGAGCCGAACGATTGGGCTGCAGGGAGGCGAAACATGCCGCTTGACCGTTTGCAGTTTCCTTGCAAACTATTGCAAACCGGTGCGCAGGCACAAAGCTGCCGCGCCAGACGAAGGAGAGAGCGTGTGGAGCCAGAGGGCCGCTTCAGCCGGGCAGGCCGACGCCTGCTCTCCGTCCTGCTGGCGGCGGCCGCCGTCCCCGTCGGCGCCCAGACCTATCGCGATCGCACACCCGATCGGGAGGTCGTCTATTTCGTCCTGCCGGACCGGTTTGAGAACGGCGACCCGGGGAACGACCGCGGCGGGATCTCGGGTGGGCGGCTGGAGAGCGGCTTCGATCCGGCCCACAAGGGCTTCTATCACGGCGGCGACCTGAAGGGCCTCACCGCCAGGCTGGACTATATCCAGGGTCTCGGTGCCACGGCGATCTGGCTGGGCCCGATCTACCGCAACAAGCCGGTGCAGGGTGCCCCCGGACAGGAATCCGCCGGCTATCACGGCTATTGGATCACCGATTTCACCGACGTCGATCCGCATTTCGGAAGCCGTGCCGACCTCAAGGCCTTCGTCGACGCCGCCCATGCACGCGGCATCAAGGTCTATCTGGACATCATCACCAACCACACCGCCGACGTGATCAAATATCGCGAATGCCCGAAGAACGACTGCGCCTATCGCGGCCTCGGCGATTTTCCGCACACGCGGCGCGGCGGTCTCGACGGCGCGCCGATCAACCAGGGGTTCGAGGGGATCGACAAGCCCAACCAGCGGCCGGACAATTTCGCCTCGCTGAAGCGGCCCGATTACGCCTACACTCCCTACGTTCCGCGGGGCGAAGCCGGCGTGAAGGCCCCGGCTTGGCTCAACGATCCGATCTATTACCACAATCGCGGCGACTCGACCTTTCGGGGCGAGAGCTCGACGATGGGCGACTTCGTCGGGCTCGACGATCTGTTCACCGAGCATCCGCGCGTCGTCCAAGGCTTCATCGAGATCTACGGCCAGTGGATCGACGACTTCGGGATCGACGGCTTCCGCATCGATACGGCACGCCACGTCAATCCCGAGTTCTGGCAGGCCTTCGTCCCGGCGATGACCGAGCGCGCCAAGGCGCGCGGCATTCCGAACTTTCACATCTTCGGCGAAGTGTTCGATCCCGATCCGGGCATGCTGGCGCGCTTCACCAAGGTCGATCGCTACCCGGCCGTGCTCGATTTCGCCTTCCAGGCGGCGGTGACCGACGTCGTCGGCCGCGGCGCGCCGACCGAGCGGCTGGCGCGCCTCTTCCAGATGGATGCCCTCTACGAAGGCGGCGAGGCGACGGCGCGACAGCTGCCGACCTTCCTCGGCAATCACGACATGGGCCGTTTCGCCCGCTTCGTGCGGGAGGCCAACCCCGCCGCGTCCGAGGACGAGGTGCTGAAGCGGGTGATCCTCGGCCATGCAATGCTGCTGTTCGCGCGGGGCGTGCCGACCATCTATTATGGCGACGAGCAGGGCTTCGCCGGCGACGGCGGCGATCAGGACGCGCGCGAGGACATGTTCGCGAGCCGGGTGGCGAGCTACAACGACAATCGCCTGGTCGGCACCAGCGCCACCACCGCCCAGGTCAGTTTCGGCCAGGACGGGCCACTCTACCGCGCGATCGCCGCCATGGCCGCGCTGCGCAAGAGCGATCCGGCGCTGAGCCGCGGCGAGCAGATCGTGCGCGCTTATGCCGAGACGCCGGGCCTGTTCGCATTGTCCCGGCGCGCGCCCTCGGGAGGCGGCGAGACGCTGGTCGTGTTCAACACCGGAACCAGCGCAATCGGCGCCAACATCGCCGTCGACGCCGGTGCGCGCAGCTGGCAGCCGCTCCGCGGCCGCTGCGCGCCGTCCGGGAGCGCACCCGGAAGCTACCGGGTCGAGCTCGCGCCGCTCGACTACATCATCTGCAAGGCCGTACCCAATTGACCCAGACCACCATCGAACGCGAGGCCCCCTGCCCTGCCGCCGCATCCTCGGCCGGCGCCGAATGGTGGCGCGGCGCCGCGATCTACCAGATCTATCCGCGCAGCTTCGCCGATTCGAACGGCGACGGCATCGGTGACCTGCCGGGCATCACCGAGCGCCTCGACCATGTCGCCTCGCTGGGTGTCGACGGGATCTGGCTCTCCCCCTTCTTCCGCTCGCCGATGAAGGATTTCGGCTACGACATCTCGGATTATTGCGACGTGGATCCGATCTTCGGCACGCTCGCCGATTTCGATCGTCTGCTGGCGCGCGCTCACGGCCTCGGCCTCAAGGTGATCGTCGACCAGGTCTATTCGCACACCTCCGACCAGCACCAATGGTTCCAGGAGAGCCGGCAGAGCCGCGACAATCCCAAGGCCGATTGGTACGTCTGGGCCGATGCCAAGCCGGACGGATCGCCGCCGAACAATTGGCAATCGGTCTTCCACGGCCCGTGCTGGACCTGGGACGCCCGCCGCGGCCAATATTATCTGCACAATTTCCTGAGCAGCCAGCCCAATCTCCACGTCCACAATCCGGAGGTGCAGGAGGCGCTGCTCGCCACCGCGCGCTTCTGGCTGGATCGCGGCGTCGACGGCTTCCGGCTCGACGCGATCAATTTCTCGATGCACGACCCGGCGCTGCGCGACAATCCGCCGGTGGCGGAAGGCCTCGGCCGCCGCACCCGGCCGTTCGATTTCCAGCATCATTTCCACAACCAGTCGCACCCGGACATTCCGAAGTTCCTCGAGCGGCTCCGGGCGGTGATCGACACCTATGGCGACCGCTTCACCGTTGCCGAGGTGGGCGGCGAGCAGGCCGATCGCGAGATGAAGCTGTTCACCCAGGGCCCGGCGCGTCTGAACAGCGCCTATGGCTTCAACTTCCTCTATTCGGACCGGCTGACGCCCGAGTTGATCCACGGTTCGATGGCGATCTGGCCGGGGGCGCAAGGCGAAGGCTGGCCGAGCTGGGCCTTCTCCAACCATGACGCGCCGCGCGTCGTCTCGCGCTGGCTGGGCACGCGCGACGCCGCCGCCTTCGCCCGGCAGGCGATGCTGCTGCTCGTCGCGCTGCGTGGCAACGTCTTCCTCTATCAGGGAGAGGAGCTCGGTCTCGAGCAGGCCGAGGTGCCGTTCGAGCGGCTCCAGGATCCGGAGGCGATCGCCAACTGGCCTGAGACGCAGGGCCGCGACGGCGCGCGCACGCCGATGCCGTGGCGCGCGGCCGCGCCGAACGGCGGCTTCTCGGACGCCGAGCCCTGGCTGCCGCTCGATCCGCGCCACCTGCCGCTGGCGGTCGACCGCCAGGAGTCCGATCCGGGGTCGATGCTGGCGCTCACCCGCCGGCTGCTCGCGCTGCGCAAGGGGCGCGCGGCGCTGCGCGTCGGCACGATCGAGCGGGTCGACGCGCCGCCGCAGGTCCTCGCATTCGAGCGCCGTGCGGGCAGCGAGAGATTGCTCTGCGTCTTCAATTTCGGCGAGGAGCCGATCGACTGGCCGCTCCCCGCCGGCTGGCGGATCGTCGAGCGGGTCGGCGAGCCGCTCGCGCCGCTGTCCGGCTTCATCGCCGAACCGGCGTGACCCGGCGGCGGCCGCACCCCGCGCACCGGGCGCGCGCCGCGTCAGCCGCCGCAACTCTCCCGCACGATCAGCTCGGTCTGCAGGCGCTCCGAGCGCATGTCGCTGCCCGCGCCGGTGTCGAGCAGCTTGGAGACGAGCAGCCGCCCTGCGCGCGCGGTGTCCTGGTTGATCGTGGTCAGCGCCGGCCGACTGTAGCGGGCGAACGGAACGTCGTCATAGCCGATCACCGAGACGTCGTCCGGTACGGCGAGACCGGCATGGAGCAGCGAACGGATGGCGCCGAGCGCGATCAGGTCGCTGGCCGCGACGATGCCGTCGAACCTCTCGCCGCGGGCAAGCAGCGCGTCGACCGCCGCTTCGGACGATTCGACGGTGAAATGCGCGGGCACGAGCAGCGCCGGATCGTTGGCCAGGCCCGCTTGCTCGAGACCGTCGAGATAGCCGCGGACCCGCTGCTGGACCTCGGGCGCCTCCGTGTCGCCGAGGAAGACGATTCGCTTGCGCCCGAGCCGGGCGAGATGGAGGGTGGCGCGGCGCCCGCCCGCCAGATTGTCCGATCCGACCGAGCAATAGCCCTGCTCCGGCAGCTGCGCGCCCCAGACCGCGAAGCGGGCGCCGCTCTGCGCGAGCAGGTTGAACGCCGGATGCAGCGAGCTCTGGCCGAGGAAGATCACTCCGTCGGCGCGGCTCGTCGTCATCGCCGCGGAGAGGTCCTCGAAGCTGGTCGGCGCGAAATGGCTGACGAGCAGGTCGCAGCCGCGGTCCCGCGCGGCGTCGCTGATCCCCGCGAACAATTCGAGGAAGAAGGGATCGTCGAGCTGCCCTTCCCGCCCCTGCGGCCGCGGCACCACCAAAGCGATCGTGCCGGTAGCGCCGATCGGGCCCGCGGGCATGTAGCGGCGGAAGGGATAGTCATGCTCCTTCGCCAGCTTCCAGATCAATTGCTTGGTCCGGCTGTTCACCGCCGGACTGTCGTTCAGCGCGCGCGACGCCGTGGATATGGACACGCCGGCAAGGGCCGCTATGTCCTCCAGCCGTGTCGAGCGGCGGCTCACGCTGAAAACTTTGCTGCAAGAAATGCCATGCGCCGAATAGGACATCCTGGAGGCCCGGTGGCAAGCCGAATCTGGAGGGCTGACTGAGATGATCCGATACATCCTGGCCATGGTCGCGGTGGCGCTCGCCGCGCCCGCCGTCGCGGAACCCGTCCGGGTGTCCTCGCCGGAGGGGGTCCTCACCGTTTCCGTGGATGTCGCGCCGGACGGGCGCCCGGAATACAGCGTCAGCCGGCTCGGCCGGGCGGTGATCGCCCCCTCCCGTCTCGGCTTCCTCTTCACCAACGCGCCGCAGTTCCTGCGCAACGTCAAGGTCGCGGACGCCGGGCGGCGCAGCGAGGACGGCCGCTGGGAGCAGCCCTGGGGCGAGCGCCGCTTCGTCCGCAACCGCTACAACGAGGTCCGCGTCACAATGACCGAGGTGGCGCCCGCACCCGGCCGCCGGATCGACGTGGTCTTCCGTGTCTATGACGACGGCGTCGGCTTCCGTTACGAATTCCCCGACCAGGCCGGCCTGAAGCAGGTCGAGATCGCCGAGGAACTGACCGAATTCGCCGTCGCGGATCCGGCGACCGCCTGGTGGATCCCGGCCTTCCAATGGACTCGCGAGGAATATCTCTACCAGAAGACGCCGATCACCGAGGTCGGGGTCGCCCAGACCCCGATGACGATCCGCACCGGCGACGGCCTCCACATCGCCTTCCACGAGGCGGCGCTGGTCGACTATTCCGGCATGAACCTGCAGAACGAGGGCCAGGGCCGTTTCCGGGCGGTGCTGACCCCGTCGTCCGAGGGGCCGAAGGTGCGCCGGATGGCGCCGTTCACGACGCCATGGCGGACGATGCAGATCGCCGACAGCGCGGCCGGCCTCGTCACCAACGATCTGATCCTGAACCTCAACGAGCCGAACAAGCTCGGCGACGTCAGCTGGGTCGAGCCCTTCAAATACGTCGGCGTCTGGTGGGAGATGCATCTCGACAAGGCGACGTGGGGCGCCGGGCCGAAGCACGGCGCGACGACCGCCAACGTCAAGCGCTACATCGATTTCGCGGCGAAGAACGGCTTCCGCGGCGTCCTGGTCGAAGGCTGGAACGAGGGCTGGAACGACGATTGGTTCGCCAACGGCAAGGATTTCAGCTTCACCCGGCCCTATCCCGATTTCGACATCGAGGAGCTCGCCCGCTACGCGCGCTCGAATGGCGTGCGCCTGATCGGCCATCACGAGACCGCCGGCAACATCGCCGTCTACGAGCCGCAGCTCGAGGCGGCGCTCGATCTCTATCAGCGGCTCGGCGTGGATGCGGTGAAGACCGGCTATGTCGCCGACATGGGCGGCGTGCAGACCCGTGGCCCCGACGGCCAGGTCCGCTACGAGTGGCACGAGGGGCAGCGCATGGCGCAGCACCACCTCAAGGTCGTCACCGAGGCGGCCGAGCGGAAGATCGCGATCAACGCGCACGAGCCGTTCAAGGACACCGGCCTGCGCCGCACCTATCCGAACATGGTCTCGCGCGAAGGCGCCCGCGGCATGGAGTACAATGCCTGGGGCGCGCCGCCCAACCCGCCGGAGCATGAGGCGAACCTCGTCTTCACCCGCATGCTGGCGGGGCCGATGGACTTCACGCCCGGCGTGATCAGCCTCGAGGGCAAGGGCCAGAAGATCCAGTCGACGATCGCCAAGCAGCTCGCGCTCTACGTCGTGATCTATTCGCCGATCCAAATGGCGGCGGACCTTCCCGAGAATTACGAGGCCAATCCGCGCCCGTTCCAGTTCATCAAGGACGTCCCGGCCGATTGGTCCGAGACCCGGGTGCTGAACGGCGAGATCGGCGATTTCGTCACCATCGCGCGCAAGGACCGCAAGAGCGAGAATTGGTACCTCGGCGCGATCACCGACGAGGAAGGCCGGGTGCTGAGCGTGCCCCTCTCCTTCCTGACGCCGGGCCGCAAGTACCGCGCCCAGATCTACCGCGACGGACCGGACGCCGATTACCGCACGAACGGGAAGGATATCGTCATCGAGGAACGGCAGGTCACCTCCGCCGACACGCTGACCCTGCGCCTCGCGGCCGGCGGCGGGCAGGCGATCCGCTTCGTCGCGGCGCGATGATCGGATCGGCGCCGCCGCAGCGTCGCGCATGAGCATGTCTACGGTATTTGACAGCGCTGTCATTGACGGTAAGTCGCTATTGCTTACACGCGGGCGCGCATCGAGCAGCCTGCACGGAAGGAACTGACGCACGGTGCCCAACAGTCCTGCGAATACGCTTCTGCTCTTCGGCGCGACCGGCGACCTCGCCCAGCGGATGCTGCTGCCCTCCTTGTTCGGGCTCGACGGCGACGGTCTGCTGCCGGAGGCGCTCCGTATCTTCGGCACCGCCCGCAGCGATCTCGACGGCGCCGGCTTCCGCGCCGCCGCCAAGGAGTCGCTGGAGCGCTACATCGATGCCGATCGGCTGATCCCCGACGTGGTCGATCGCTTCCTCGGCCGCCTCCATTACGTGCCGCTCGACGCCTCGCAGCCGGAGCAATTCTCCCGTCTGGCCGAGGCGATCGGCCCGATCGAGGGCAATCTCGCCATCTTCCTGTCGACCGCGCCGTCGCTGTTCGGTTCGACCATCGCCGGCCTGTCCGCGGCGGGCCTCGCCGGCGAGACGGTGCGGCTGGCGCTCGAGAAGCCGCTCGGCACCGATCTCGCCTCGAGCCGCGTGATCAACGACGCGGTCGCCGCGGCTTTCCCGGAGGAGCGGACGTTCCGCATCGATCATTATCTCGGCAAGGAGACGGTCCAGAACCTCCTCGCCCTGCGCTTCGGCAATTCGCTGTTCGAGCCTCTGTGGAACTCGACCGGCATCGACCACGTCCAGATCACCGTCTCGGAGACGGTCGGCCTCGAAGGCCGCGCCGGCTATTACGACACGTCGGGGGCGCTGCGCGACATGGTCCAGAACCACATGCTGCAGCTGCTCGCGCTGGTCGCGATGGAGCCGCCCTCCCATTTCGACGCCAATGCGGTACGCGACGAGAAGGTGAAGGTGCTCCGCTCGCTGCGGCCGATCACCGCCGAGAGCGCGGCCGGCGAGACCGTGACCGGCCAGTACAAGGCAGGCGCCGTCGGCGGCGATCCGGTGCCCGGCTATCTCGACGAGCTCGGCGGCCCGTCCGACACCGAGACTTTCGTCGCGCTGAAGGCCCATGTCGACAATTGGCGCTGGAAGGGCGTGCCCTTCTACCTGCGCACCGGCAAGCGCCTGCCCACCCGCCGTTCCGAGATCTTCATCCAGTTCAAGGGCGTCCCGCATTCGATCTTCGCCGCGCGCGGCGCCACCGTGCAGCCCAACAAGCTGCTGATCAGCCTGCAGCCGGAAGAGAATATCCGCCTGCTGGTCATGGCCAAGCAGCCGGGGCTCGATCGCCAGGGCATTCGCCTGCGCGAGGTTCCGCTCGATCTCGGCATGGCCAACGCCTTTGCCGACACCCGCCGCCGCATCGCCTACGAGCGGCTGATCCTCGATCTCCTCGAGGGCGATCCGACCCTGTTCGTGCGCCGCGACGAGGTCGAGGCGCAATGGGAGTGGATCGACGCGATCCGCAACGGCTGGTCGGCCAACGGCATCACGCCCAAGGCCTATGGCGCGGGCAGCTGGGGCCCCTCCGCCGCCATCGCGCTCACCGAGCGCGACGGCGTCTCCTGGCATGAATAACGTTGGTGCCCGGGCGGCACCCTCCCTATCTGGCGCATGAGCAGCCACTGGACAGACGAACGATGAGCCTCAATTCCACCATCTCCGCCGTCACCGACCGGATCATCGAGCGGTCGCGGCCGACCCGCAGCCGCTATCTCGACCTGATCGCCGCCCAGCGCGAGACCGGCGTCTCGCGCACGCGCCTGTCGTGCGGCAATTTCGCCCATGGCTTCGCGGCGGCCGAGGAGGAGGACAAGCCGGCGATCCGCGCCGCCCGCTCCACCAACATCGGCATCGTCACCGCCTATAACGACATGCTCTCGGCGCACGCGCCCTACGGCCGCTACCCCGAGCAGATGAAGCTGTTCGCGCGCGAGGTCGGCGCCACCGCGCAGGTCGCCGGCGGCGTCCCGGCGATGTGCGACGGCGTCACCCAGGGCCTCCCCGGAATGGAGCTGTCGCTGTTCAGCCGCGACACGATCGCGCTGTCGACCGCGGTGGCGCTCAGCCACGGCATGTTCGAGGCCGCCGCCCTGCTCGGCATCTGCGACAAGATCGTGCCGGGCCTGCTGATCGGCGCGCTTCGCTTCGGCCATCTGCCGACTATCCTCGTCCCTGGCGGCCCGATGCCGAGCGGCCTGCCGAACAAGGAGAAGCAGCGCATCCGCCAACTCTACGCCGAAGGCAAGATCGGCCGAGAGGAGCTGCTCGAGGCGGAGGCGGCGAGCTATCACAGCGCCGGCACCTGCACCTTCTACGGTACCGCCAATTCGAACCAGATGATGATGGAGGTGATGGGCCTCCACATGCCCGGCGCCGCCTTCGTCAACCCGGGCACGAAGCTGCGCCAGGAGCTCACCCGCGCGGCCGTCCACCGGCTGAGCGAGATCGGCTGGAACGGCAACGATTATCGGCCGCTTGGCCGCTGCGTCGACGAGCGCGCGATCGTCAACGCGGCCGTCGGCCTGCTCGCCACCGGCGGCTCGACCAACCACGCCATCCACATCCCCGCCATGGCGCGCGCCGCCGGGATCGTGATCGACTGGGAGGACCTCGATCGCCTCTCCTCGGCCGTCCCGCTGATCGCCCGCGTCTATCCGAACGGCTCGGGCGACGTGAACCACTTCCAGGCGGCCGGCGGCATCGGCTTCACCATCCGCACCCTGCTCGACAACGGCCTGCTGCACGGCGACATCCTCACCGTCGCCGGCGAGGGTGAGGCGCCGCTCGCCGATCATGCGCGCGAGCCGGCGCTCGAGGAGGACCGGCTGGTCTGGCGCGCGCCTCCCGAGGCGTCGCTCGACGAGACCATGCTGCGCCCGGCGAGCAATCCGTTCCAGCCGGACGGCGGCATGCGCCTGGTCAAGGGCAATCTCGGCCGCGCGACCTTCAAGACCAGTGCGGTCGAGCGCGACCGCTGGACGATTGAGGCCCCCGTCCGCGTCTTCGCCGATCAGGACGAGGTGCTTCAGGCGTTCAAGGCCGGCGAGCTCGAGCGCGACGTGGTCGTCGTGGTCCGCTTCCAGGGCCCGAAGGCGAACGGAATGCCCGAGCTTCACAAGCTCACCCCGGCGCTCGGCGTCCTCCAGGACCGCGGCTTCCGCGTCGCGCTCGTGACCGACGGCCGCATGTCCGGCGCGTCCGGCAAGGTACCCGCCGCGATCCACGTCTCGCCCGAGGCGCTTGGCGGAGGCCCGCTCGCCCGCATCCGCGACGGCGACGTCGTCCGCCTGTCCGCCGAGACCGGCGAGCTCAGCGCGCTGGTCGACGCCGCCGAATGGGAGTCGCGCGCCGAGGCGGTCGCCCCGCCGCCGGCGCTCGGCACCGGACGCGAGCTCTTCGCCATGTTCCGCGCCGGGGCCGACGAGGCCGAACGCGGCGCATCCGCAATGCTTCACGCCATGGAGATGGTTGCTTGACCGAGATTGTAGCCGTCGACATCGGCGGCACCCATGCCCGCTTCGCCCTCGCCCGCACCGAGAACGGGCGAGTCGTTCACCTCGACGAGGAGGTGACGCTCAAGACGGCCGAGCACGCCAGCCTGCAGACCGCCTGGGAGGAGTTCGGGCGCCGGGTCGGCCGTCCCCTGCCCCCGGCCGCGGGGATCGCCATCGCCGGGCCGATTCAGGGCGAGGTGCTGAAGCTCACCAACAATCCCTGGGTGATCCGCCCGTCGCTGGTGCCTTCGAAGCTCGGTGCCGAGCGCTACACCCTGGTCAACGATTTCGGCGCGGTGGCCCATGCCGTCGCGCAGCTCGACGACGCGAGCTTCACCCATCTCTGCGGGCCGGAGACGCCGCTGCCGTCCGAGGGCGTGATCAGCGTCGTCGGCCCCGGCACCGGACTGGGCGTCGCGCAATTGCTCCGCCGCGACGGCGTCTACCATGTGATCGAAACCGAGGGCGGTCATGTCGATTTCGCGCCGCTCGATCCGCTCGAGGACAAGATCCTCGTCCATCTGCGCAAGCATTTCCGCCGCGTCTCGGTGGAGCGGATCGTTTCGGGCCAGGGCCTGCCCAACATCTACGAGGCCCTGGCGGCGATCGAGGACCGTCCGGTCCAGGTCCGCGACGACAAGGAGCTCTGGCAGCTCGCCATGTCCGGCGCGGACAGCCTCGCCGCGGCGGCGTTCGACCGCTTCTGCCTCAGCCTCGGCGCCGTCGCCGGCGATCTCGCGCTGGCCCAGGGCGCGGTCGGCGTGGTGATCGCCGGCGGCCTCGGCCAGCGTCTCGCGGCGCACCTGCCGCGCTCGGGTTTTCGCGACCGTTTCATCGCCAAGGGGCGTTTCGAGCGGCGGATGGACGACATGCCGGTCAAGCTGATCACCCATCCGCAGCCGGGCCTGTTCGGCGCCGCCGCCGCCTTCGCGGCCCAGCACCCGGACTGAGACTCGCAGCTTTGCCAGCAGGCCGTTCGCTCCCTAAGAAGAGCGGATGAGCCTTCCTGCCGTTTTTTCCAAGCTGCGCCTGCCGGCGATCGGCGCGCCTCTGTTCATCGTCTCAAACCCGGAGCTGGTGATCGCCCAGTGCAAGGCGGGCATCGTCGGCTCCTTTCCCGCGCTGAACGCCCGGCCGCAGTCGCTGCTCGACGAATGGCTGCACCAGATCACCGAGGAGCTCGCCGCCTGGGACCGAGCCAATCCGGACCGGCCCGCGGCGCCGTTCGCGGTCAACCAGATCGTCCACCGCTCGAACGACCGGCTCGAGCAGGACATGGCGACCTGCGCCAAGTGGCGGGTGCCGATCGTCATCACCTCACTGGGCGCGATCCCCGAGATCAACCAGGCGACCCAGGGCTGGGGCGGGATCACGCTCCACGACGTGATCAGCGATCGCTTCGCCCGCAAGGCGGTCGAGAAAGGCGCGACCGGGATCATCGCCGTGGCGGCCGGCGCCGGCGGCCACGCCGGCACCCTCTCGCCCTTTGCGCTGGTCCAGGAGATCCGGGAATGGTTCGACGGCCCGATCGCCCTGTCCGGCGCGATCGCCACCGGCCGCGCCATCCTCGCCGCCCAGGCGATGGGCGCGGACCTCGCTTATATCGGCTCGCCGTTCATCGCGACGGAGGAGGCCAATGCCGGGGCCGAATACAAGGAAGGGATCGTCGGCGGGCGGGCGGCGGACATCGTCTATTCCAGCTTCTTCACCGGCGTTCACGGCAATTACCTGCGCGCGTCGATCGCCGCCTCCGGCCTCGATCCCGACAATCTGCCGCAGGGCGATCTCAAGACGATGAACTTCGGCGGCGAAGGCGCGAAGAAGGCCTGGCGCGACATCTGGGGATCGGGCCAGGGCATCGGCGCCGTCACCCGGGTGCAGGCGGCCGGCGCTCTGGTCGCCGAGCTTGCCGGCCAATATGAGGCGGCGAAAGCGGAGCTGAAGGCGAAGGCCCGGCTTTAGGCGGGCGCCGCTCAGCCGGCGATCGCCGCGAACGCGCGTCGCCAATCGTCCGGAAGCGGCACCGGGCGGCGGTCTGCCCGGCCGACATAGACGTGGACGAAGAACCCTTCTGCCGCGGGCGCGTCGCTGCCCCGTGCAAAGACGCCGAGCCGATAGCGGACGCTGGAGCCGCCGATCCGCTCGACGGCGAGGCCGATCTCCACCGTCTCGGGGTAGGAGAGCGCGCGGGCGTAGCGGCAGCCCGTCTCGACCACGAGGCCGATCGGATCGCCCGCGGCGACATCGAGCAGCCCGGCCTCGATCAGCCAGGCGTTCACCGCCGTGTCGAACCATTGGTAATGGACCGTGTTGTTGACGTGGCCGTAGGCGTCGTTGTCGGCCCAGCGCGTGCCGATCTCCCGCCACACCCGATAGGCCTCGCGTCCGCGCAGCGGCGCGCGCGCCTCGCTCACAGCGCCGCCTCGTAGAGCCGTCGCGCATCCGCCTCGTCGATCGCGCAGGGATTGTTCACCAGCAGCCGCTCCTGCTTCATCGCCTCGCGGGCGAGGAGATCGAGATGCTCCCGCCCGACCCCGACCTCGGAGAGACGGAGCGGCACGCCGCTCCTGCGGCAGATCGCCGCCATCTGCTCGACGAAACCCTGCGCCCGGCCCTGGGTGCCGAGCCGTTCGAGCCCGGGATCGAGCATCGTCCCGAGCTCGGCGTAAAGCGGCATGGCGGACGGCATGTTATGGCCGAGCACATGGGTCAGCATCAGCGCATTCGAGGCGCCGTGCGGAACGTGGAAATGGCCGCCGAGCGGATAAGCGAGCGCATGGACCCCGCCCACCGGCGCGTTGGCGAAGGCGACGCCGGCGAGATGGGCGCCGAGCAGCATCGCGCCGCGCGCCTCCAGGTCGGACGGCGTCTCGCAGGCGAGGTCGATATTCGCGGCGAGCAGGCGGAGCGCCTCGCGGGCGAGCAGATCGGACATCGGGTTCTTGAGGCGCGCCGAGGTATAGGCCTCGATCGCATGGACCATTGCATCGATGCCGGTCGCCGCCGTCACTGCGCGCGGCAGGCCGGTAGTCAGCGCGGCGTCGAGCAACGCCCAGTCGGCGACCAGTGCGGGACTCGAAACCCCCTTCTTCTCGGCGCCACCGATCGTGATGATGCTGACCGGAGTCGCCTCCGATCCGGTTCCAGCCGTCGTCGGCACGAGGGCGAGCGGCAGGCGCTTGCCCGTCGCCCGGCCGACTCCCCACAGATCGTCGAGCGGCTCGCCGGAGCCGAGCAGATAGGCGGCGAGCTTCGCGACATCCATCGGGCTGCCGCCGCCGAATCCGACGACCGAGGCGCAGCCCTCGCCTGCCGCCACCGCGGCCATCAGCGTCTCGCGCGAGGGATCGGCTTCGACCGCGTCGAACACGGTCGGAGCCCTTCCCGCCTGCCCGAGCGCCGCCAGGGCGGCGTCGGCGAGGCCGAGGTCGCGAAGCTGCCCGTCAGTGACGAACAGGCATCGGCCCGCGGGCAGCAGCTCGGCGAGTCGCTCCGCCGCGCCGGGCGCCGCGATCAGCCTGGGGCCATAAGAGAATTGGAAGCTCTGCATCGACCCGGTCTAGACCAGGATCGCGCCCGGGAACATGGCCCCCCGCCTTCGACGTCGCTCTAGAAAGCGCGCTCCAGCCGGCTGAGCAGGGTCCGGGCCGGGCTGGCCTGGCCGTCCGCCTCCGGCCTGCCGTCGTCGAGCCGCTGCACCCGGGCGAACAGGTCGCGGCTGGAATCGATGAGGGCGCGGGCGGCGTCGGGCAGCCTGGCGAGGACCGCCTCGTCGCTCTCCGGCGCCTCGCCGAGACGCCGCGCCGGCCGGCGCGCCTCGAGCGGGCTGAGCTCGCCGGCCTCGACCGCGCGCTGGGTGAGCAGCCAGGCGATGATGTGCATCAGCCGTGTCGTCACCTTCAGCGACTCGCAGGCGAAGCCGACCCGCAGGATCGGATCGAGCGCGTCGCGCTCCTCCCGGCCGTGCCGGTCGAAATAGGAGCGCGCCTCGTCGGCAAGCACCATCGCCTCGGTGTAGAGCGATCCGATCAGCTTCGGAGTGAGCTGAATGCGTCCATCTTCCTGCGCCATCATGTCAACCTGCCACAGCCGGGCCGCGGCGGGAACGGGCAAAGAGGGTAAATCGGCGCCCCCACCGGCTCGTCCGGTCAGGCGATGATGTCGGGGATCAACTGGTCCTCGAGCAGGGCGATCTCGTCCTTCAGGCGCAGCTTGCGCTTCTTGAGACGCGCGAGCTGCAGCTGGTCCGGGGCGGCGAGCGAGCGCAGCGCCTCGATTGCGGCGTCCAGGTCCCGGTGCTCCATCCTCAATCGCACGAGCTGCGTCGCCGCGCCGACTTCGCCGCCTTCAAACATCGCCTCCGTACGCCTCCTCACGCCTACCCGACGGCCCGCAACCGGCGTATAGATAATCCATCAACGGACTGTCGTATATATCGTGTCGACGGTCCCATGGCGGGAGACAGGGGCACAACTTCGGTGGTTAAAGGATGACCCACGCAGCAGAGGAGATGGGAATGCAACAGGCGCATATCTCGGCACTGGAACTCAAGCATGCTGACATCGAAGCCCGCATTTCTGAAGAAACCCAGCGGCCCATGCCCGACGCGGCCGCCCTCGCGCGCCTGAAGAAGGAAAAGCTCCGCGTGAAAGAGGCCATCGTCGGCCTCCACTGACATCCGATAAGGCGGTTCCGGCCGGCCACGGCCGGGACCGCCGATCGACCTCCAGATCGTCCGAATGCTCCGCGTGCGCCGCTCGGCGCACTATGGCGCGCGCCGCCGCCCATGGTGATCCGTGGATCGTCGGATCCGGCCGCGTCCTCGCGTTGCCGTCACGTACCGTCGAAAGGCGACCGGGCCGAAGCGACGCTCCGGCCCGGTCCCGTATTCAGTCGTCGCGGGAGATCCGCTCCTGACGCTCGTGGCGCTCCTGCGCCTCGACCGTCATCGTCGCGATCGGCCGCGCCTCCAGGCGGGCGATCGCGATCGGCTCGCCGGTGACTTCGCAATAGCCGTATTCGCCGGTCTCGATCCGGCGCAGCGCCGCGTCGATCTTCGAGATGAGCTTGCGCTGCCGGTCGCGCGTGCGGAGCTCGATGCCCCAATCCGTCTCGCTGGACGCGCGGTCGGTCAGATCCGCCTCGCGCATCGGCCCGGTCTTGAGCTGGGCCATCGTCCCTTCGGACTCGCGAAGGATCTCGTCCTTCCAGTTGAGCAGCTTCTGCCTGAAATAAGCCAGCTGCGCTGCATTCATGAAATCTTCGTTGGCGGTCGGCCGATAGGCCTCCATTCCCGCGATCTCATTATAGCTTTGGTCGTAAACCCCACTCAACGCCGTTGCCATAACCCCTCCGATCCTCACGTCCTCGCCATGTGCGAACACGCAATTCCTAGGGTTCCGCTCCCGAGTCGTCCGGGAGTTTACCGGAACCTGTCCCCAGCGCGCCTATACGCGCAGCAGCGTTGCAGCACAAGTCACTCAAAAAGGGCTAAAAATGTTCGTGCAAAGACGCCATCGGAGCGCGGCTGCGGGCCACTCGGCGAATTTGAGGAGCCAATGATTCGACCCGCGAATCGGGGCGATTGAAGCAGCCGCCGCGCACGATCCGCGCGCCCGGCGGCGGCTTCCTTCATTCACCCGCTCTCCGACAATGTCTCCTAATGGGACGGAAGTCCTCGGCGAGGCCATTTACGCGGCATTTCCGGGCATCATCATGGTTAACACGCTTGCGCCGGAAGGATTCCTTTGCATCTGTCTGGAATAGCCAGAAGCGGAACCGGATTCTTGGCGACGATTATCCGGACCGACTTCAAAGCCTGGAACAGGGTGCGTCATATGTCGGTACGAATGGCCTTAGCGAAACTCTGCGCCTGCACCTGCGGCGGGGCGATCATCGGCGGCGGCGCTGTGCACGTGGCCGAAAACCCCGCAGCGCGACCCGCGATCGTCAAGCAGGCGAAGGCAAAGATCAAATCGGCCGGCCGGTCGAAGCTGCGCCCGACCGCCAAGGTGCGGACCAAGCGGGTCCGCAAGGTGGCGCGGACCGCCTGCGTGGTTCGGCAGCCGGCGCAGACCGTCACCACCCGTACGGTGACTTACCCCGGCGTAGCACCGATGCCGATTCCCCCGCTCCCGCCCGCGGAAGGCTTCGTGAGCGGCGGCGGCGGCGTCCCCGTCGTGATCGGCGGTGGTGGCGGCTTCGGCGGCGGGTTCGGCGGCGGCTTCTTCAGCGGCGGCTTCTTCGGCGGGTCGAGCGGCAACGCGATCTTCACCGCCTCGACCAGCACCTCGACCTCGACCGGCGGCATCTCGACCTCGAGCGGCAACGTCTCGACCTCGACGGGCAACGTCTCCACGTCGAGCGGCGTCTCGACCTCGAGCGGCAACGTCTCGACCTCGAGCGGCGTGTCGAGCACGACCTCGACGTCGAGCGGCACGATCTCGAGCACCAGCTCGACCTCGAGCGGCACCGTCTCGACCACCTCGTCGAGCGGCAACGTCTCGACGACCTCCTCGTCGAGCAGCTTCGGCGGGATCAGCACGACCAGCACGACCTCGGGCTCGACCTCGACCAGCTCGTCGACTTCCAGCTCCACGTCGAGCTCGACCTCGAGCTCCACGTCCAGCTCGACCTCCTCGTCGACCTCTTCGGGCTCCAGCGGCAAGCCGCCGTCGAGCACGGGCGGCACCGAGGTGCCGGCACCGCCGATGGTGCTTCTGTTCGGTGCCGCCGCGGCCGCTCTGGTGGCACGGCGGAGGCTCGGCCGCGCAACGGGACCCGCGCAGGCCTGAGCAGGACGGGACCGGAAGAACCGGCCCGCCCTGCCGACTGCGAGCGGGCTCCGCCTCCCTTCGGGGCCCGATCGACGAGGTGGAAGCGCTCTGCGCTTCCACCGAAGTCGTTAGGGAGCCCCCGATTTCGTGGGATCGACACGCAAACGGGACCGGCGACCTTGGTCGCCGGTCCCGCGTCTCGGCTCCGCCGGATCGTCAGGCGCTCTGAAGGATCTTCTCGATCTCCGGCACCGGGTGGCCGGTCAAATCCTTGGCGACTTCGCCGGCGAGACGTTTCTCGACCTCTTTGTGATAATGCTTGCGGAGCTCGCCCAGAGTGCGGGGCGGCGCGACCACGATCAGCGAGTCGAACTCGTTGCGCAGGGCGCGCCGCTTGAGCATCTCGGCCGTCTCGTGCGCGAAGCGGTCTTCCTCGAGCTGGTGGAAGTCGACTTCCTCATAGGCGCTTCGCCCGGCGCCGCCGGAGGCATCGAATGTCCGGCCCGGACCGTCGGTCTTCTGATCCCGATCGGCAGCATCCTCCTGCTCCACCTTCCGCTCGAGCTCGAGCTTCGGATATTCCGCATCGCCCTCGTTGCGCAGGAAGAGCATCTTCTTCCCGTCGGCAACGACCACGAACGTATTGTGCGGAACCTGCATCGCAATCTCCTCTTGTTCTCGCATGGTGAACGCCGGAGCGGCGGCGATGGTTTCGGCCGTCCGACGGCCTTGCGTCTCCTGCCGTCGCGCCGCATAGCCGGGCGGTGCGGATCCTCCTCACCAATGACGACGGCGTGAATGCGTGCGGCCTCAAGGTGCTGGAGAGCATCGCGCGGCGTTTCTCGGACGATATCTGGATCGTCGCTCCGACCGAGGAGCAGTCCGGCACCGGACATTCGCTGACGCTCACCCGCCCCGTCCGGCTGCGCCGACTGGGGGAGCGCCGCTTCTGCGTCGCCGGCACCCCGACCGACAGCGTGATGATGGCGATCGCCCATATCATGCAGGATCACCCGCCGGACCTCATCCTGTCCGGGGTCAACCGCGGCGCCAACCTTGGCGAGGACTGCACCTATTCCGGGACGGTCTCCGCCGCGATGGAGGGCGCGCTGGCCGGCATCCCCTCGATCGCCCTCTCCCAGGTCTATGCGCGCGCCGGCATGGGCGACGCAGTGCCGTTCGCCGCCGCCGAGGCCTGGGCAGAGCGGGCGCTGGCGCCCCTGCTCTCCGCCCGAATCGAGCCGCGCACCCTGATCAACGTCAACTTCCCCGCTTTGCCGCCCGAAGAGATCAAGGGGATCCGCCTCGTCCGACAGGGGATCCGGGACTATGGCCGGCTGAAGATCGTGCAGCGCACCGATCCGCGGGGCTATGACTATTTCTGGTTCGCTCTCGGCCCGACCGTGGAGACCCCGGGGCATACCACCGACCTGGAAGCGATTGCGGACGGCTATGTCTCGATGACGCCGCTCCACCTCGACCTCACCCATGAGCCGACGCTCGCCCGGCTAAAGGCGCTTTACGGCTGATGCCCGCGCGACGCCCGGACGAGGTGACTCTCCGCCGGCGCAGCCGCCTGCCGGTCGGCGCGCAGATCGCGTGGCGGGTCGGGCTCGTCCTCGGTCTGCTCGGCCTGGCGATCGCCGTTCACTGGATCGAGCGCGGGGGCCTCAAGGACACGCACGACGGCCACGTCAGCTTCCTCGACGTCATCTATTTCACCATGATCAGCATCACCACCACGGGCTATGGCGACATCGTGCCGGTGACCGATCGGGCGCGCATGTTCGACGCTTTGGTCGTGACTCCGATCCGGTTGTTCTTCGTGCTGATCTTCATCGGGACAGCATACACGTTCGTGCTGCGGCGCGTCTGGGAAAGGTTTCGGATGGAAAAGCTGCGCAAGGATCTGTGCGATCACATCATCGTCGCCGGCTTCGGCACGACCGGATCGGAGACGGTGGACGAGCTGATCGCCCGCGGCACGCCGGGTGACCAGATCGTCGTGATCGACTGCACGTCCGAGGCGCTGGAGCGCGCCGCCTCCATCGGCTGCTTCACCGCCGAGGCCGATGCGACCCGCGACAAGACGCTGCAGGCGGTCAGGATCGAGCGGGCGCGCGCGATGATCGTGTCCGCCGGACGGGACGATACGTCGATCCTGATCACCCTCACTGCCCGCCATCTGGTGCCGTCGCTGCCGATCAGCATCGTCGTCCGCAACGAGGACAATGAGCTGCTCGCCCGCCAGGCGGGCGCAACGACGGTGATCAACCCGATCAGCTTCGCTGGCCTGCTCCTCGCCGGATCGACTCATGGCGAGCATCTCGCCGACTATATCGCCGACCTCGCCTCGACCTCCGGCACCGTCCAGCTGGCCGAGCGCGAGGTGACGGCGCAGGAGGCGGGCAAGCCGCTCTCCGCCCTCGCCCGCGGTCTCGGCGTGCGGATCTACCGCAATGGCAAGGCCCATGGCTTCTGGGAGCCCGAGGCGGCGAGGCTGGAGGCGGGCGATCGGATCGTCGAGATCGTCCCCACCGCGTCCAACGAGGCGGCGGGCTAAGCCGAGGCGGTCCGTCAGGAGCGCGCCCGAGGCGCCGTCAGAACCGGAAATCGATCGTGAACGAGAGCCGCGGATCGCGGTGTCGCGAAGGATCGTAGCCGTCGGTCAGCGGCACGCCGAGCTCGAGGCTCGTCCACACCCCCGGCGGGAAACGCAGGCGGACGCCGCCGCCGGCCGAAGCCAGCGACCCGCCGCCGAACCCCAGGCGGTAATTGTCGACCGCGCCGGCGTCCGCATAAGCGTAGACCTGGGCGTTGGCGACGCCCTTCACCGGCTTCGGAAAATCCTTGCGAAGCTCGACGCTGCCGGCAATTCCGCGGTCGCCCGAGAATTCGCGATAATCCCAGGCACGGCCGAAGCGGCGGCCGCCGAGCCCCATTTCTTCCGAGGAGAGCAGCGGCCCGTTGGCGACCTGCCCCTCGCTCTGGATCACTAGGCTGAGCTGCGGTGCGAGGCGCTGATCGAGCTCGGCCCACAGCTCCAGCTTCGAAAAGCGGCCATCGGCATCGGACCGGGACGAGAGCGGATCGCCCGCGTCGCTGGCGCCGAACAGGTCGAGGCCCTGGACAAGGCTGACCCGGGCGCGCAGCCGTCCGGCGCCGAGCCGCCGATAGGCGAAGGCGCTCGCCGAGACGAGCGCGAGCCTGTCGTCGCGGACCAGCAGGTCCTCGCGGGTCTGTTCCGAGTCGCGGATCCGCGCATCGAGCGAGGCCCAGAGGCTGCCGGCACGGCTCCTTTTCAGCGGATGGCGCAGCTCGGCCTCGATCTCGCTGCTGCGGCCGTCGAGATCGCGGTCCGCCAGGAAACCTCCGGCCTCGGACCGGGCGAGATAGCCGCCAACCGAGAATTCCGTTCCACTGTATCCGAGCGCCGCCGTGTAACGTGCGGCAATCAGGCCGAATTCTTTCGGCTCGAACGGCGTGGTCAGTGCCTCGAGCGTGAGCGAATCGTCGGGGCGGAGCAGCCGGTTGAAGTCGATGGCGACCCGAGCGCGGACCGGCCCGGAGGTCGAGGAGCCCCAATTATCGACGCCGCCGCGGCCGGAGAAACGATCGCGCGTCGCGTTGACGACCAGCACGTTGCGGCCGCCGCGGCGCTCGAGCTTGGCCTTCCCCATCCGGATGCCGGCGACGTCGCCGGCAAGAAGCAGCTGGCGCTCGAGCGCGGCGGTGCGGACCGGCCGCCCGTCGGCGAGCGGCGTCAGGCGCGGCTCCACCGCATCGCGTCCGTCGCCATTGACCTCGACGGCGTCGATCCGCCCTTCCTCGATGCGCACGCGAAGCAGCCCATTCTGCAGCCGCTGCTCGGGAATCCAGGCGGTCGCGAGACCATAGCCGGCATCGCGCGCCACGGCCGCGATGTCGGCGGCGAGGGTGCGAAGCTCCTCTACCGAAAGGGTGCGGCCCAGATAGCGCTCGACCACCGGCGCGAACGCTGCCTGCGGCAGCGCCTCCGCCCCTTCGACGAGAATGGCGCCGGCCAGGATCGGCTCGGTCACCGCGCTGCCCGTTCGCAAGCCTTCGGCAGGGCGCAGGATCGGCTCGGCCGACGTGGTGGGCACCGCCCTCTCCTCGCGCAGTTCCTGCTCGGCGACCGAGGGATCGGCGCGATCCGCACCGTTCTGCTGCGCGAGCGCGGGCGACGCCGCGCCAGCGAAGGCGGCGAGCACCGAGACTTCGATCAGGACAATCCGGCGCATCGGCTCTCCATTCGCAATCTCTCCGGTCTTAGCCGGACAAGTTGAAGGAATGGTTTAGAGCCGCGCTTGCCTAGCGCGCCGTTAACCTCCCCCGAAAAGCTCCTCGCAATCGGATGCGTGCAATGGCGATGGTTGAACAGGCGCGTGCGTGCCGCGCGCCCTCAGGTGGAGGAGAGACGAGCATGCGCAAGGTCTTGCTTGGGCCCGCGGCTCTTGCCCTGCTGCTCGCCCCGATCGCCGCGCAGGCGGCGCCGCCGCCATGGACGGTCAGCGAGGTCGCCGGAGACGTTCAGCTGATCGAGAACGGCAAGCCGCGACCGGCGCTGCGCGGCGCGCTGCTCGCCAGCGGCGCGACCATCGCCACCGCCGCCGCGTCGCGCGCGGTGATCGTGCGCGGCAAGGAATTCGTGGTGATCTCGCCGCGCAGCCGTCTGCGCGTTCCCGTTGAGGCGGAAAGCGCCGGCGGATTGGTGCAGATGATCGCGGATTTTGGCTCCTCCCTTTTCAGGATTGAAAAGAAGAGTACCCCGCATTTCTCTGTTAAAACTCCGTTTCTTGCGGCAGTCGTAAAAGGAACGACGTTCACCGTGACGGTCGGCGCGGAAGGCGGCGCCGTGCAGGTCACGGAAGGCGCCGTGCAGGTGTCGACGCTCGATGGCCGCGCCTCCGAGATCATCCGGCCGGGCTCGATCGCCTCGATCGTGGCCAGCGACATGTTCCAGCTGAACATCCAGGGAGATGTCAGCAAGGTCATCCGATCCGATGGGGCGGCGCCCACGGCGAGAGCCGACGAAGGCGCTCCCACGCCGGTCGCGCCGGTGTTGAAGATCGCACCCATGGACCTCGTCATTTCGGAAGAATCGGCTCTTCTTCCGATGGTTGCCGCTCAAACTTTCGATCGAGGATCACCTGCCGCGCAACTGTTCGCAGAGCTGGGCAGCGATGCCGTTGACGCTGCCCAAGCCGTGAATTCCTCGCGCGACGTCAAACGGCCGGCGGAGGGCGGCAAGAAGGCCCCCGGGGACGCGGTGGAAGACCAGCTCCTTGCCGATGCGGGCAGGCCGTCGAAGGGCGGCGACGCCGGCGCGCTTCCTCCCGCTGGCGCGGGCGGCAACGGCCCCGATGGGCCGGCGAACGGCGGATCCAGCGCGGGCCCTTCGGATGATCAGGGACCAACGCGGAGCGGCGGTGAGCCCGGTCCGCCCCCCGGCGCCGGCGAAGCGCGCGGCAATCCGGGAAGCTTCGGCAAACATGACGACGACACGCGCGACGAAGACAAGCACGGCCGTGGTGGGAGCAAGGGCGGCGACGATGATGATCGCGGCGGCAAGCGCGGCAAGGATCACGACGAAAAGGATCGCGACGACGACAAGCGTCACAAGGATCGTGACGAGGATCGTGGCGGCAGGCGCGGCGACGATCGCGATCACGACGAGCGTTGAGCGGGCGCCGCCCGCAGAGCATCGCCGTCACACAGCCTTCAGCCCAATTAACCAGCCCCGGCAAGACCTTCGAAAGAGCCTGAGGCCTATTCTGCAGCCTTGACCAGAGTGCCGGCAGCGTCTGCCGGCGGAAACGAGGCGACAGCCATGCGGAAGCTCCTCCTGGGCGCGGCAGCGCCGGTCCTGCTCTCCATCACCGGAGGCGCCATGGCGGCCCCGCCGATCGCATGGCGGGTCAGCGAAGCATCCGGCGACGTCCGCCTGGTCGACAACGGCCGCTCGCGCGCCGCAACCAAGGGCGCCTTGCTGTCGAGCGGCTCGGCCATCGCGACCGGCGCGAATTCCCGCGCGGTGATCGTGCGGGGCCAGGAGTTCGTGGTGATCTCGCCGCGCAGCCAGCTGCGCGTACCGGTCGAGGCGGAGAGCCGCGGCGGGCTGATGCAGATGATCACCGATTTCGGCACCTCGCTGTTCAAGATCGAGAAGAAGAGCACGCCCCATTTCGGCGTGAAGACTCCCTATCTCGCCGCCGTCGTGAAAGGCACGACCTTCACCGTGATCGTCGGCCCCAAGGGAGGCACCGTCCAGGTGACCGAAGGCGCCGTGGAAGTGTCGACGCTGGACGGCGGCGCCAAGGAGATCGTGCGTCCGGGCTCGGTCGCCGAGGTCGGCGCGGGGGATCTCTTCCAGCTCACCATCCAGGGGGACGCCAGCAAGGTGATCCGCTCCGAGGCCGCGGGCGCAGGCACGGTCGCCGTCGTCCCCGGGGCCCCGGCGGCAGCGGCAGCAGCGCGCGGGCCCGAAGGGACGCCGGCGTCCGGTTCGGACGCCTATAAAGGTCCCGATGTCCAGCCTGCCGAAATCGAGTCTGCGGTCACCGAAGACGCTCCGTCGCTTTCGGAGCTGACCGGCGGTCTGCTCGAGGGCAGCTCGCCAGCCGAGATCGTCCTCGCCGAGCTCAGCAGCGCGGTCCGGGACATCGCCCGCGGCGGAGGGAACGGCAACGGCGGCGGCAGTGGAGGCGGGACCGACAATGGCGCCGGTGACAACGGCAACGCTGGCGGTGGGAATTCGGGCGGCGGCAACGCTGGCGGCGATAATGGCAACGCTGGAGGGAACGGCGGCGGGGCCGATAACGGCAATGCCGGCGGCAACGGCAACGGCAATGCCGGTGGCAACGGCAACGGCAACGGCGGCGGGGCCGACAACGGCAATGCCGGCGGAAACGGCAACGGCAATGGCGGCGGGGCCGATAACGGCAATGGCGGCGGCAACGGCAACGGCAACGGCGGCGGGTCCGACAACGGCAATGCCGGCGGCAACGGCAACGGCAATGGCGGCGGGGCCGATAACGGCAATGGCGGCGGCAACGGCAACGGCAACGGCGGCGGCAACGGCGGCGGGTCCGACAACGGCAATGCCGGCGGCAACGGCAACGGCGGCGGGGCCGATAACGGCAATGGCGGCGGCAACGGCAACGGCGGCGGAGCCGACAACGGCAATACCGGCGGAAACGGTAACGGCAACGCCGGCGGCTCCGACAACGGCAACGCCGGTGGCAACGGCAACGGCGGCGGAACCGACAACGGCAATGCCGGCGGCAACGGCAACGCCGGCGGCAACGGCAATGGCGGCTCCGACAGCGGCAAGGACGGCGGCGGCAAATCCGGCAAGGATGACAGCGACAAGTCCGGCAA
>NZ_SPDV01000014.1 GCF_004564275.1 Sphingomonas parva (ex Maeng et al. 2020) | reverse complement strand
CCGCGCCTGACGGCGCGGCCCACATTCTTCCCGAGAATTCGACGCTTAGGTTAGGCGTTCGGCGTGTCCCGGCCGTCGGGCTCCTTTGCGACGCCCTTGAAGGGATCTCCGTCGTTCTTCACGCCCATGAGCTGGCCGGTGCGCTCGTCGCGCTTTTGCCAATTACCGTCCGGTCGCTGAAACTGAGTGCGTCCGGTTACCGCGCCGCGGCGGAAGCCATTTCCAGTATTCGTCGCCATTTCTAGTTCTCCGTGTTCGCCGGTTAGCAGTCCGGCAGGTCGTCGAGGTTGTTGCGGGTGGTCGTGTCGCGGTCCGTCCGGAGGTACTTGCCGGTGGAGCCGTTAACGACCTTGATCTTCGTCTCGGGGCCGGTGGACCAGGGCACCCAATATTCGTGAATGCCATTCTCTATGTCCGAGATCGCGTCCACCTTCGGGCGGGGTGACCAGCTCTGCCCCTCGTTGCAGAGCTTGGTGATGTCGCCCTGCGAGTTCTTTCCGGTCTTGTGCACGTAACGCTTCGCCATCGTCTCTCTCCATCTATCGTGAGTAAGGACCCGGACCCGGGCGCGGCGGCGCCGGCGGCCGGGACGGGTAGTCGGGCCGGAACGGAGGCACGGGCCGTTCTGGAAGGTGGGGGGGGTAGTTGATCATCGCGCTCAATCTCCAAGAGCGGCTTTCGCCGCTTGCTTCATAGTGGGGCGCTGTCGCCCAGAGCGCCTCCCCACCCCCTAAGGAGAAGGATCGGCGACGGCAGTCGAGTCGAGCGCCGTGCTCCAGCGGATACCCGATTGCGCCGCCTTTTGCAAATATCACAAACATACTAGTTTATGGCATAAACGTTGACAGGAGTGGGCGTTCGATTCACAAGGCGGGCGTGGACGAAAGCCGCATCTATAAAATCTTCGGGCGACGGCTGGCGGCGCGACGGGGCGAACTAACCCTCACGCAGCACGAGCTGGCCGCGCGTGTCGATTTGTCTCGCGCCTCGATCGCTAACATCGAGCGCGGTCATCAGAAGTTGCCCCTGCACGTTGTTTATCGGTTGGCCGCGGCTCTCGGGCTGAAGGATCCTTTCACGCTCCTTCCGCACCCTAGTGGGCCGTCCGACGCCGGGGGGGGCTCTGAAGCCGTGAGGATAGAAGGGGCTAGGGACCTGTCGGATGAGGCTCGGCGGCAAGTCGAGCGTCTTTACTTCGAAACCCCGGCCAAGCGCCGATGACGGTGTCCGCCGAGAGAAAGCGAGAGGTGCGTGAAAGGGCGCGCTCTCTCGTGGCGGATCGTGGCGTATCGAGGCCGCCCGTACCTGTCGATCGTATAGCCAAGGCACTCAACATTTTTGTGCAGTATGCGCCCCTGGATGAAGAGCTGTCTGGAATGGCCTTCATCAAGGATGCATCTGCCGTCATCGCGGTTAATGCACTGCATCACCCAAACAGACAGCGTTTCACCATCGCGCACGAGCTCGCACACCATGTCCTGCATGAATGGCACCTGCGAACGGGTGTTCACGTCGACAAGGTGATCCTTGAGCGAGCGTCCCTTGCGGCTCTCGGGGTTGATGATCTGGAAATCGAGGCCAACGCTTTCGCATCGGAACTCCTTATGCCTCGTGACTTATTTGAGCCGCTGGTCCATCAAGAGATTGATCTTAACGATGAAGCGCAGCTAACTGTGCTTGCGAAGCGATTCAGAGTCAGCATGGCGGCCCTCCAGTTCAGGTTGGCGGCGCTGGACTGAGACGGAGAGTCCGGGTGGGGTTCGTTTTCTACGACGTCGAGACCACCGGCACCGACCGCAACTTCGACCAGATCCTGCAGTTTGCGGCGATCCATACGGATCACGATCTCAACGAGCTTGATCGCTTCGAGATGAGGTGCCGCCTACTTCCGCACGTTGTGCCCTCGCCGAAGGCGCTGACTGTGACGCGCATGACGATTGACCGTATCCTCGATCCGTCACTGCCGACGCACTATGAGATGGCGTGCTCGATTGTCGAGAGGCTCACTGCGTGGTCTCCGGCGATTTTCGTCGGCTGGAATTCCCTGGAGTTTGATGAGCACATGCTTCGGCAGGCCCTCTACCAATGCCTGCACCCGCCTTACCTGACGAATACCAACGGCAACTGTCGTACCGATCTGATGAAGTTCTGCCAGGCACTGTCAGCGCTACAGCCCGGCACAATTGTCATTCCGCCTGGCGCGCGTGGCCAAGAGAGCTTCAGATTGGACCTCGTCGCGCCCGCGAACGGCTTCGACCATCGTAACGCCCACGACGCGCTCGGCGATGTTGAGGCGACGGTGTACCTTTGTCGGCTCCTGCGAGACTGCGCTGCAGATCACTGGTCCGAGGCACTTCGTTTCTCCCAAAAAGCCGCCGCCCTCTCCTACATCGAGGAAGAACCGGCATTCATCATCACCGAGTGCTATTTTGGAAGGCCGTACCAGTTCGCTCTGACCAAGATCGGGCAGGATCCGGCGAACTCGTCATCGGTGCTGGCGTACGATCTCGAGGTGGATCCGGATGAGTTGCGCCGCCTCGATGATGTATCGCTCGTCAGCCGATTAGCGCGAAAGATCAAGCCCGTTCGCCGCGTGCGCGCGAATGCTTCGCCAATCATGCACGATGTCGTTGCATTCTCGTCATTTCATGGATTCTCTCCCGACGAGCTTCTCGATCGCGCCGAGGAGATCCGTTCCGATGAGGAGCTGTGCGAGCGGCTTTGCAGGGCGGCTCAGCGCGAGGCGCTGGAGCCGTCCGGCCACGTAGAACAGCTGATCTACAGTGGCTTCTGGGGAGATGCTGACAAGGAGCGCATGCGGGAGTTTCACGCACGCGACTGGACCGGGCGCGCCGCCGTAGTCGAGACATTCGAAGACCTGAGGCTTGCGGAGCTAGGAAGAAGGCTTGTCTTCCATCATGCGCCAACCGCCCTGCCGGCACGAGCTAGGTCGAGCATCGAATCCGACCTGGCACGACGAATGATCGGGCACGGGTACGCGGAGCCTCCGTGGACGACTTTGGCGAAAGCAGATGCCGATGCGATTGCCCTGCTCAGCTCCTGCTGCGCAGAGGAGGCAGCCATTGTTCATGCCGTAAGGGCTCACATCGCGCGTGAGATGCAGCGTTGCCTACCATTCTGTGAGCGCTGCTGATAGCCAATGGCGCTCGTGCCCTACTCCCGCGGACAGACGCTTCTCAGCATTCGCGTACGATCGGGTGGAGGGCTGCTTGCGCTTTCTTGGGTGGATTGATCACGATCCCCAGCAGCAGCAGTCAGTGCTCAGCGGTCTCACCGTCAAGGGGCAGGACGCTCGTGATGAGCTGGGACTAGGTACAGTCCGTGATACGCTGTCGGACCTGTTATTCCCCGGAACCAGCACCATCCAACAGCGCGTTCGATATTTTCTCTTCGTCCAGTGGTGTTGCGAGCTGGCGGCTCGGCGTTCTGGGGCGGACCGAATATTGGAGGAGCTGCGTCGACTGGAAACCGAGCTGATCAAAACGCTGACGCCGCTCGGCGAGGGAGAAGGTGTTATCGGACTCCTCAGCCAGGACGAGCTCGAGCGAATGCCCAGCGAGATCTACTGGAATGGGCTGCTCGCGGTCGGGATGCGACGGGTTAGCGGCAATCGCGGCCGCTGGGCGCGTGAAGTCGCGTCGCAAAGGACCGCGTCCGCTTCGGATCCTTGGGCGGAGCGTGCAGATCGTTCCTCGGAGCATGGCTTTGACGTCGGCCGCCCCGGACCACCGGCCGAATTCCCGCGGACTAAAGGTTTGGATTTCAGGCTCAGTTGTGATGAGGCCGAATACCTGAGGCACCGCCTTGAGAGCGCGAGCGCCGATCCGGACGGGCATGGCCGGGCATACAGCTTGTTCCCAGCATTCTTGAGCTACCGCCGACCCACCGAGGCTTGCGCAGCCTGGGAACACCCGCGGGCGAACCGCCTTAGCGAGCCCGCTCGAGGTCTTCTCGCTTTCGCCGCGGCATTCTCGCGCGTGATGCTCGGGGCCACCCATCTGTACAATGCCCGGGTGGCGGAGCTCGCGCTAGCGAAGAAGGGAAGCTCAGAGGTTCGCGACCGGCACGTCGCGCTGCTTCGGGATTGGCGAGGCGACATGGACATCGCTGACGTAGAGCTTGTCCTCGCCAGATTGGACGAGATCCCTCCTTTAGGGTTGCTTGTACGTCACCGTATCCGGCCCGAGACGGTCGCGTTCGTGCGCAATTGGGCGGTGCAGTGCCACAGCCCGGGGGATCTGTTGAAGCGCCGCGCGGCCGTCGAGTTGGTGGAGCGTCGTGAGGTGTTCCTGAAGGGGGCGGCAGGAACGTCGCGCATCCTCTCAGAGAAGGCCCGCGCGCGGTGGGGTGGGGAGTCCGGTGGCGCGTTGGACTATCGCTGGCGAGTGGTCCGCCGATGCCTCAATGACCTGGCCAAGCCGGGATGATCCTCGAGCCGCAAAGGCGCACCTCGATCTACGACCTGCTGAGGCCGCCCGAAGGCTTCGGAATAGACGCGCTTGTCGCCTGTACATATTCCGCCTCCCTGGAGACGGTGCTCTCACTGCCCGCAGTCATGCTTGCCGATCTCACCGGCCGCGAGAGGAGGGGTGGGCCCTACGTGGCGGCCGACCTTGCGGCGCTACGGCGCGTCTGCGACCGTACTCTGGTCTTCTGCCAGGCCGCTGCCATCCATCCTGCCGCAATGCTCCCCGCTGCGGTGATCGAGACCGAGCGGATGGTGCACGAGGTCACCGCGCCCGCCGGCGGCGCGTTCCATCCCAAGGTATGGGTTGCAAGATACGTGGACGGAGCGGACCGGAAGCTGATCCGGGTGGCAGTCATGAGCCGCAACCTGACGGGCGATTCCTCGTGGGATGCTGGCTTGATCGTGGAGGGGCCGCCGGGGCGCGCACGCCAGGCCGACTGCGAGATCACGTTGCTGCTCCAGTCACTGCCTGGAATGTGCTTACGGCCACTCTCGAGCAGGGCGCGCGGCATTCTCGCTCAGCTCGCTGGCGAGGTTTGCTCCGTCGGCTGGCGCCTCCCCTCCGAAATAAGCTCTCTCCGCTTCCATACTCTCGGCACGAGCATTGGGCGCGGATGGACGCAGCCTCCCAGCGATCGTCTCCTGGTAATCTCGCCGTTCCTGACGAGCGGCGGATTGAAGGTGCTCGCGAAGAGCAGCGAGGATCCGTTCCTCCTGGTGTCGCGGCCCAATGCCCTGGACCGTTGCTGGCCGGCTGCAAAGGGTAAATTCGCGCGGCAGATGGTTCTATCGGCGCCGGTCCTCACCGACGAGGCAAATCCTCAACACGGAGGTCTTCACGCCAAAATCCTCGGGTGGGAGTCTCGCGGCCGCGTCCGCATGGCCATGGGCTCGATGAATGCTACCGGCCCCGCGATGGACGGATCCAACGTCGAGTTTCTCGCCTCCTTCGACTGCACCAAGGCGTTCGGTGCTGAGGGGCTGGCGGCGCTGCTCGACGGGCGCGCGCTCGGGACCTGCCTTGTCGACTACGAGCCGCCCCAGAACGAAGAACCGAGTGTCGAGCCCGATTACCGCCCCGGCACGGCCGTGCTTTCGACTGCAGGGCTTCACTTGCGAGCTGAGGCAACCGACGGCGGCTGGAGCGTAGCCCTAATGCCGGTGAAGCCCTTGGGCGCGGATTTGGTGACCCTCTTGCCCAATCTTCGCTTTCGGCTCGCGACGACCATGGCGGGCCGCTGGTCTTGCTGCGGTGAGGCCCTGGCCAAAGGGGAGCCTGCCCAGTTCGTGGATGCGCTGGATCTCGCGGAGGTCACGGGCTTTGTCGTCTTCGAGACCACCGGTCCCGACGGTACGGTCTCATTCACCCTGAACCTCGAAGTGCTCGGCGTCGATGAGGAGGAGCGGCGCCAAGCGGTTGTCCGAGCCACCATCCCGACAAGGCGCCATCTGGAAGAGTTCCTCAGAGGGATGCTCGGCGACTCTTCCGGCACCGGCGGCCCGATCGGCGGCGATGAAGAAGGCACCACGGTGCTAGCTTGGTCCGGCGGTGGGGCGGCGGGGTTGCTGGAGGCGCTGGTCCGCTGCGCGAGCGACGATCCGCCTCGCTTGCAGTCAATCAAGGCGGCCTTGGATGCACTCGGGACCCATCAGCTGGAGAGCCTCGCGCCGAAGGGCTTCCTTCCGCTTTGGGAGAAATTGTTGCGCGCTGTGGAGAGCAAGAAGTGAAAGGTCCGGCGGCGTTCCAGAAACGCACCTCCAAGTACGTCATCAAGCGGTTCTGGCAGGACCGCGACTACGCACACCGCTTCCTCGTCGCGGACGAGGTTGGGCTCGGCAAGACGATGGTCGCCCGCGGGGTTGTCGAGGAGGCGCTGCGTCGCCGCGAGGGCCGGCCGGTTGACATCGTCTATCTTTGTTCGAGCCAGCCGGTCGCAAGCCAGAACCTGAAGCGACTGAAGGTGGAGGGACACGGCGGCACGATCCGCGCGAGCCGGCTGACCTTGCTCGCGCTTGAGCGCCGATCCGAGGACGGCGTCCGGTACTTCGCGCTGACTCCCGACACCTCGTTCAAGGTGTCAGGGAGTTCGGGGCAAGTGCGCGAGCGGGCGCTGATCTATTGGGCACTCCGCCGAGTGTTCCGCTCGGCTGGATTTGTCGAGGTCATGCAGCAGGTCTGCCAGTCCAACTGGGACGGACGGCTCTACGAGTTCACGCAAAACCGCCCTGACGAGGTGATGCTCTGCCGCTTCCGCGAGGGCGTCCTGGCTGACGAATCATTGGTGCAGGAGATCCGATCTCTCAGCCGCGACATTGGTGACATTCGGGACGAGGTCAACGGGAAGCTCCTGCGTAAGCGCCGGAACCAGCTGATAGGACGACTTCGACGGGAACTGGCGACCTGCAGCGCCTCGGCACTGGCCGCCGATGGCGTGGTAATCGTAGATGAATTTCAACGCTTCGCGAACCTTCTTGACGCCCGCCGACGCGATGAAGATCCGGCGGTTCACCTGGCTGAGCAACTGCTGCAGTCGTCGCAGACCGGCCGTCGTGTCCTGCTGCTGTCGGCGACCCCCTACCGCATTCCAGGTCGCGAGCTGGAGCCTGGCGAGCAGCCGTATGATGACTTTGTCGCCCTGATGCGGTTCCTGGCGGGCGAGGAGCAGGCCGAGCGCCTCGCCGCCGCGCTCACGATTTTCAGTCGCGAGCTTTCGGCCCGGCCGCCCGTGGAAGCCGCGGTCAAGAAGGCGCGTGACGCTGCGCAAGCCATACTGCGCCGTGTCATGTCGCGAACCGAACGGACGGGCGCGACGCGTGACGGCATGGTGTCGGAGGACATGCGCTTGCTGGAGCCGACGACGGACGAGCTTCGTGGCGCTATCGCTGCCCGGCGCATTGCCCGCCGTCTACGCACCCGTGACGCGGTCGAGTACTGGAAGTCGGCTCCGTTCTTCCTGGAGTTCATGCGGGACTATCAGTTCCGCAAGGCAGCGGTGGCTTCGTCGGGCAAAGACAAGCGCTTCGTCCTGAGAGAGGCCCGAGCAGGCCGGCTGATGCTCGACTTGCAAGCGGTTCGGCGGATGGATCCGGTCGACCCGCCTTCCGCGCGAATGCGCGACCTTATTGCCTCCGCTATGCCAGAAGGCGTGGAGCGCCTGCTATGGGCCCCTCCATCGCTTCCCTATTCAGAAGCGCGCGGTGCGTTCGCATCGGCTCCGTTGGACATCAAGAGACTTCTCTTCACGGAGTGGCAGCTCGCTCCGGACGCGATCTCTGCGATGGTCTCGTTCGAGGCGGAGCGCCGGCTGGCAGCGGGCATGCGATTGATGAGGCGGCGCAGGAAACGATCGGACCGGGGATTGTCTCTGCGGCATGCTCAGTTCGGTCAGCTGGGCGACTTGCTCAGGCTGGGGCGGCCCGCGCGCGCAGGGACCGATCCGACCAAGGCGATGGCTCCCTTGGCGCTTCTGCTGCCGTTTGCCGCACTGGCGGACGTCGGCGACCCGCTCGCGATCGCAGCCGAACGGAAGTCTCCTATCTCGAGAGCTGAGCTCGTGACGCTGGTCAGGCGGCGAATTTCGGTCAAGCTGGGGAACCTGGGGCGGCACCGGCGCGGTCGTGTCGATGAACGTTGGTACTGGGCGGCGCCCATCCTCTTGGAAGATCCGGATGTCGTCCGCACGTGGCTGGACACCGACGAGCAGCTCACGGCGCCGGAGCTCACGGCGCTAGCGAGCGCTATTCGATCGGTGCTCGACGAACCCGAGCAGCTAGGACGGCGTCCCCGAAACCTGTCGGAGGTCCTGGCACGCGTCGCGATCGGTGCTCCCGGCGTCTCTGCGCTTCGGGCTATCACCCGCACTGTCGCTGATGGGATCGAGGATTCCGCGCTTCGAGCCGCGTCGTTGAGGGTCGCCCGCGGTTTCCAATCCCTGTTCAATCTTGGCGATGCCGCCATGGCTGTCCAGCTGCATTGCTTGGCACCAAAGCTCTCCTATTGGCGCCAGGTACTCGAATACTGTGTCGATGGGAACTTGCAGTCCGTTCTCGACGAGCAGATGCACCTCATCGCGGACGCGCTCGCCCTTTACGAGGGGACGCCTGACGAGAAGCTCTCGAAGGCTGTCTCGACGATCCACGGGTGCATCACGCTTCGCCGGGCATCCGTTGAGGCGAACAATCTGGAGCGGGGCTCCCGCAGCGGGGGCTCGCGAGAGAAGCTGGTTCGATTACGCTGCCGGCACGGCCTACGCTTCGCCGAGATCAAAGATGTCGACGGAGCTGTCAGCCGCCTCGACGCAGTTCGCGATGCGTTTAATTCGCCGTTTAGGCCATTTGTCCTCGCCTCCACCACAGTAGGGCAGGAAGGATTGGACTTCCATGGGTGGTGCCATGCCGTTGTTCATTGGAACCTGCCGCGCTCTCCCGTTGACCTGGAGCAGCGTGAGGGGCGGGTACTACGCTACAAGGGGCATGCCGTTCGCCTCAACCTCGCACGGGGTATCGGCTTGTCAGGGTTGCCGCTGGGGTTCGAGCCTGCCCGATCCGATCCATGGGCAGCGATGTTCGGGGTCGCGTCCAAGCGCGATCACGGTAACCCACTCGCTCCCTTCTGGGTCTACGACGACGTAACCAATCCAATCAGCGTTAGGCGGGTCCTACCAATCCTGACCTGCAGCCGCGAGTATGAGGCGTTGCCGCGACTCCGGGAGCGTCTTGCCACGTATAGGCTGGTTCTAGGCCTCCCACGCCAGGAGGATCTGCTAGGAACGCTTGAACGCAACGGTGTGACGGCCGAGCAGGCCTGGAATTGGCGCATCGACCTCTCTCCGCCGCCCACTCCCCGCTAGCTCCCGGAGGCCTTCAATTCATCTTTTCGGCTTGCTTCGCGTTGGAGTTCGGGAATCACCCAGTAGAAGCGGCTTTCCTGGCCTAGTTTCCCACAGCCGGTTGAATCTCGCCCAACTCCGCACGATTTGCTGCATCCCATCTAGGTTGGAAGGAGACCAGGCAACTTGACGGAAGAGGAGATCCTGCTCTGGACGCTCGCAGCGTACGCGCGGCACTTTGCTGGTGTGCGCATGCCGGAGATCCGGGTCGGCACATACAAGGGTGACTCATCCGCGGCGATATTCTCGCCGTGCGGCAGATACAGATATGGGCTGGTACGCATCTGGGATCAAACCAAGCCCAAATGGCTCTTTGCCATGCTCAACCCGAGCACGGCCAGCGAGTGCGACGGGGACAACACCGTCGACAGGCAGGTCAACAGAGTGAAGGCGCTGGATGGCGGCGGCATCATAGTCATCAACGCCGGAGGACTCGTGGAGACCAACAGAAAGAAGGCGATTGGGCACCCCGACCCGATCGGCCCTGAAAACGAGGCGCTCGCGCGCCCGCTCGTCGAGGAGGCAGACCACATCGTCGTGGCCTACGGCGCCGACGCGATCAAGTTCGGAGGAGACCGGCTACTGGCTCGTGTACTCTCCGGACGCGAGGTCATGGCATTGCGGAAGACCAAAAAGGGCTTCCCCGGCCATCCGCTCTACATTTCGTACGCCACAACCCCGCAGCCATTCACGATGCCGGCATACTGAGGTTAGGCGATCGGAGATGAGGACGCCTTCCCTCGAGAAAGCGTCCAACCGCTCCAGCGCAGCGCCGAGTTCAGGGCGTCATGCCAATCCCGCCACCAGGAAGCGGCGAGCACCTACCGGTATGTGAAGAGCGCGGCGCCAACTCTTTTTGGGTGCCAACCGTCCCGATCAATGGAGCCGGCCTGCCGGGTTCCGAGGAGTGCGAAAGATATCCGGAGAAAACTTGGATCAGTGCACAGCTTCTCCACATGCTTCGCTGAGTTGTCCACAACCAGCTCTTTCCGGCCCCGAACCCGGTCGCCATCATCATCCGGCGGCACGAGGGAGAACGGCGGATGAACGTGCACAAACAGATTACCAAGGTTGGCCTTGCCGCGGTAGAGTGCGGGCGACTGCTGGTGGTACGCAAGCGCGGCGCGCCCTCGTTCATTCTGCCGGGGGGCAAACCTGAACTTGGTGAAGATCTGCTCGATACGCTGCTGCGCGAACTCTCCGAGGAGCTCGGCTGCGGCGTGATCCAGCCTGCATACGAAGGAAGCTTCGCCGACCGCGCGGCCGACCTACCTAACACAGACGTGGTGGTCCTGCTTTATTCGGGCACTCTCGCAGGCAAGCCAGAGCCGCGCGCGGAAATCGAAGAATTTGCGTGGGTGGACCTTGCAGCGCCGGGCGACATGCAGCTGGCGCCGAGCATAACGAATCATATACTACCTTATTTGCGGCAGCGCGCTCCTCACTTGGGGTTTAGCGAGACAGGTGCTGTGCGGCCAAATTGCGTAGACCGAGCTTGAGCTCATCCATTCCCGCCGTGTTGGAGAGAGTGAAATCCGCTCGGGCGATGACTGTGTCTAGCCGCAGCTTCTCAGTCTCATAGTGATCGCGCGCCTCCAACTCACGCGCTGACATTGGCCGGAGCGGTCGTTCAGCGAGGCGAGCCGCGCGCTGCGCGAATGGGGCGTCAAGTGCGAGCAGAAAGATTTCGCCGCCGAAGTGTTCACGATAGAAGTCGGCTTCCTCAGCATTGCAGATCGCGTCAATCAACACCGCTGGAGCTGATGTTAGTAACGCACGTAGCTCTGGCTCGGCGCACACGGCGAGCGCCGCCATCCCACCCTCGGCCCGCAGCGCGTCTCGTACGAGGCGTTCACTGGCAGGTCCAGGCGGGAGTCCACGCCGTGCGACCGCTCGAGTGACGATGCCGCCAGCGTAGAAGTAGTTACCGACGCCGAGCGTGGCGAGATAGCGCAAGGCGGTGGTTTTCCCAGCGCCCGCAAAGCCGGTCGCCGCGATCAGCACGCGCGCAGCTCAGGCGTCAGGAACGAGCAGGATGGAAAGGATACAGAAATCCTCGTGCAGCGCCTGATCCGAGAGCGCGCAAGGCTCGGTCGCAGAGGTGATATAGCTGATCTCAACCGTCTGTCGCCGACCGGTATAGCTGCCCGTCTCAGGGGAAAATTCGCGCAGGATCATGCGATCGCCGACCTGGAAATCGCGATCACCGACGCGGCGCAGATCGTGCCGCTTTCGGCCTTGGGCAATTGGCTCAAAAAATTTCGGCCAGCATTTGAGTTCGTGAACGATGGGCGCGCGCGCGCCGCGGAGGCCGTTCAAGCGTTCGTGGGGAATGGTCTGAGTCATGGTCTGTTCTCGCTAGATAGGGCAAATCGCGTCAGTTTGCCAGCGGCGTCAGATCGGAATGATCGAAGTTGAGGACGAAGCGCCGTTTGAGCTCCGGTGGCGGGGCAGCCACTAGGGTCAGTTCGCGCGCGACGCCGGGGTCGAGGGCGAGGGCCGGGGGTGCGGCGGTCATGAGCCCGTGGAGCGGCGTGTTGTCGACGCGGTGCAGTCCCGTTTCCCTCGCGTCCCGCGCCGCTTCGAAGGTTTGAGCGAGCAAGTGGCCCAGTTGCACGAATTCATGCTCGGTCAAGTTGAAGTTTTCGTCGCGGCTGTCGAAATAAAGAATGGCGCAGACAGGGCTGGGGGCGAAGAATTCCTGGCTCGGCTGGAGGAGTGGCATCGCTGCGACGAACCGCACATCGCGTGCCATGGCTCGCGAGGCGTTGTTTAGTCTAAGCTTGCGCATCGCGGCATCGAGCTCGCGGCGCGGAACCTCTGGACCGATCCGGATTGTGCGGCGAGTCCGATAAGCTTGACCAATCGTAGCATTATCCGCGGGGAAGGTGCGCGCGATCGTTCGAGCCTGATCTAAGGGGCCGACTCCGACGTAATTGCACGCCTGCTGAAGGAGCGCTTCGCCATGGATCTCAATCACGCGATGGATGGTAAGTCGTAGATGGGACGTCCCTGGGCGGAGCGCAAGCAGATGGCCGGCAATAGCACCGGCGATCGAGGCCGCCATCAGCGCGGTCGGGCCCGGCAGATACTCCTTCCGAGCTACAGCTTTGTCTGCGCTATTGAGCTTGTCAAAATCGCTCGCGCGACCGGGCGTGCCGAAATAGCCACCTTGCCAGGCAATATTCGATGGCTGCCGCCACGCCCTGCACCCGTCGGCCTCCCAGGCCTCTTGGATTGGCGCGAACAGCCGCTCGGGCAACAGCCGCTTGAGTTGGCCGAGCCGATCGACGCCGTGCCGGCGGATGATAAATGGTTCGGCGACCTTGAAGCGCTCAGCTACCTCATCTGTATCGCCCGCGGCCGGCGTAAAGCCCCCGCAGCGATAAAGCAGATATACCAGCAACGCGTTCTGGAAGGATGTTCGCACAACGTCGGGGCCGAGCAGGTCGCCGATGCTTCGAACAGTTGGTTTTGTCTGCAAGATGACTTGCGTATCTCGGCGCAGTCGGAGCGTGAGCGCTCGTCTCGCGTCAACCATCTGTCTGCCCGCGACTGTCCGCCGGCCTGTAAGATCATCGAATGCTTCATAGAGGGAAAGACTGGGATCGTTGAGGAAGCGCGTGCGCAAGCCCCGCAGTTCGGCCACCAACTCGGCACGTTTGCCAAACAACTCGCTCAGGATCCGGTCCTGCCGGAACTGCGAGATTTTCAGGCGCAACAGATCGATCATGGCGCCATCGCCTTGGCCAGAAACGAGGTAAGTTGAAGCATGATGCTCGAGGCCCGGCTGGGCAAGAACCTCATTGCGCCAATAGGAGCGTCCCCCGGGTTCAATCCCGAACCCCACGGCAACGATGACGACATCGAACTCAGCAGAGCGGCCGACCGTCGTCGGCCGCGCAGCGGCGCGTCCCGTCGCGACGTCGCGCGACTCTCCGACCCATTCGATGAGCGCGTTACCATTATCGCGCTCGCGCAGCTGAATGTGGCGCGTATTGCACCATAGTTCGACTTTGGTCCCTCCAGTGCGTCCTTCGACGACATCAGACCAGCCGGCGAGGGCCTCCACCACGACATCGGAGGCCCGACCCGCAGTCCAATTGAGGATTGGGAGCATAGCGGCGACCGCCTCGCTACCGGGGGCGGGCCAGTCATAGATGTGAGGGTGGAGCCAGCGTGTGTCGCTGCCTTGCTGCAGCGGCAGTAGAGTGTCTCGCTCCTCGAAGATGCTAATGGTGCATCGTGCGTTCTTATTGATCAAAGCGGCGGCAAAGGTAAGTCCGGCAAAACCGCCGCCAAGGACAGCAATGCGGCAGCGCTCCTGGTCCGGAGCCATCGGCAGGCGACCGCTTTCGATCAGTGCCCAAGCGAGGTTGAGCGCGCGGTGCTGCTGGGTGAGCACCGTCACGCGATCGTCAAAATTTCCGATCGCATAGATCGGCGGACGGTCGGCGATCTGATGCTGCTTAAGCCGTGCCTGAGCATCGGAGTTCCCGCCGCGGCCACGCCCCCGGACCTCGCTACGCTTTCGTTTACCCGCAGCCAAGGCCGCCCTCCCATTCACTAGGTCGTTCTGCCAGTTTCAGGCCCTAGATCAAGCTGCAGCTGGAATGCGGCCAACAATCGCAGCGACTCTCAAGGCGATCTGGCTCGGATCGCGACGCGACTGAGCACTAGTTGCACCGCTAGACACTCGTGAGATGGCCTCGATGCAGCTAAAGACGCCCTGCATCTTCATTGACAAACATCCACGCCAGTGGCGGAGACGTGATGCTCCCCTCATCGGAGTTCCCGTACGGATCAGGCTCAGAGTCCATAGCCAACCTCACCCGGTGCCCCGAGCAGCGCGGCGTAACCGTTCCGGTGCTTCGGCCTTGTCCAAAAGGGCGATGTTCCCGGCCATGACTTCGTCTCGCAGCATCGCGATGGAAATCGGCAGCAGATTTGCGAAGACGCCACCCTGCATGTGGGCATCGAAGATTTTCTCGTACGACACCGTGAACGCCGCAGTGGGAGCGACGAAGCGATCGCCTTCGATGACGGCGACGATCCAGTCGACATGACTCGGGTCATACACCGCACGAACCTCGAGCTGGCGTCCGAGATACTCAAACGGCAGTCGCTTTATGCCATCGGCAGAGATGATCCCCTCCTCATCCGGCCCATTCCATTCCAGTTTCAAATCAGGCTCCTTCCTCTTTGCACATTCGATCCGCTTCGCACCGCATTGGCAAGAACCGTGCTGTTCTTGCTCGCACAGATGGGAGGCGCCCATCTCCTCAATTCGGCCTGTATACTGCTAGACCGCTGACCGCCCAACCCGGTCTGACGGAGGCAGCTTGACCGGGACGATGGCATGATCCGGTAGCGGAGAACGCGTTCTGCAAAGGTCAAATCGTGCTCCTGCGGCCATCCACAACAAGGCTCAATTGAGCCGCGGACATGACGACCATCCCGAGTGGGCGAATGCGTCGTAGTCGCACCGGAGCCGTGCGGGGGCACTAGCGGGGGCACGCCGAGGATCTTACCTTTGATGCGAGAGCTACTTCTCTGGGGCGACTTGCCTGCGTTCGAATCCCACCCTCTCCGCCACTTTCCCAACCTCCTGAATAGTCCGGCCGGAGGTGCGCGCCACCGCGCGCTCGTGCTCCGGCCACGCGGCTAGCGCCCGCCGTCGGCCTTGCGGAAAGCGAGCCGATCGCCGTCGCGGACGAAGCGCGCGCGCGGGCCGTGGCGCCGGATGTCGTCGAGCGCCTGGCGGCGGCAGTCCGGATCGTGATTGACCCGCCAGGCGACGAGCCGGCGCATCGCCGCGTCGGCGAAGATCAGGTCGTGGGCCTCGTCGATCGAGACGTCGAACCGGACGCGGGTGAGCTTGACCAGCTCCAGGAAGTCCCGATTGCGAAAGTCCATTGCCGCTGCCTTTCGTCGGCCCTGCTCAGGGCCTTCGGGCGGATCGCGCCGCCCGCCGCTGCTGGCTCCACTGGCGAATGGCGTCGGCGAGGCAGCCGGTCTGGCCCCAGCTGCCGACCACCGAGCAGCTGTTCGGGCGGGTGAAGCGGGTCGCTTCCTCCATCTCCTCGACACGCGCGCCCCAGGCGACCGAGCCGCGCTTCTCCTTGTTTTCGCGGAACTCCTCGGGGATTCGATAGCGCTCGCTCTCCGGGCGGCGGGCGCAGACCACGATTTCCTCGTCGGTCGATTGCGGGCAGGGATCGTCGCCATAGACCACCAGCGTCGAGGCACGGTCGTGCGCGTCGGGCTCTTGCGCCGCCAGGGGGGTGAAACCGAGAAGGAGCGCAGCCGAGGCGAGCGGGAAAGCGAGCGCGCGCACGGTCCGCAGGCCCGGGGCCGGCGGGGGAGGAGGGAAAGCGGACATGGACCGGTTCTCCGCCGCAATTGTGGTGAAGGTGCGGCAGCGGGGCGGAGGCCTTGACCTGCGCGCGTCGCGGCTGGCTTTGTCGCGCGATGATCCGCTTCGGAGCCTGGAGCACCGTGCTCGCGGTGCTGGCGGTGCAGCTTTTGGTCCTCGCGGCGGCGCTGGCGGCGATGCGCGCCAACCGCCTCGCCAACCGGCTGCTCGCCGCGCTGCTGCTGGTGATGGCCGGGATGATGATTCCGTTCGTGCTCGGCTATGCCGGCTTCTACGACGCTTATCCGTGGCTGACGGCGGCGCCGTTCTCCATCCCCCTGGCGGTGGGGCCGCTGGTCTACGCGCACGTCGTCGCGCTCGCCGAGGACCGGCCGCTCCGCGCGATCCACGTCGCCGCACCGGCGGCGCAGTTCGCCTATCAGCTGGCGCTGTTCCCTTTCCCGGTGGCGAGCAAGACCTGGTGGGACGAGCAGGTCCACGCGCCGTTCGTCGCCGCGCCGCTCGCCGCCGCGATCCTGGTGTCGATGGCGGCCTATTCCCTCGTCTCGCAGCGGGCGCTGCGCCGCTACGAACAGTGGCTGGCGGAGCGCCGCCGCAGCCCGGCGCCGGCGCGGCGGTTGCGCACGGCGGTGCTGCTGCTGGCGATCCTGCTCTGCGCGCGGGCGGGCTACGAGCTGTTCGACGCAATGGTGCGGCCGATCGACTATTTCGACCTGTTCGGCTTCTACCTGCTGCTCGGCGCCCTGGGCCTGTTCGTTGGCGTCAACGGCTGGCGCCACGCGGCCGATCCGGCGCCGGCCATCGCCGAGCCGGCGGAACGGAACTGGCCGGCGCAGGGCGCCGAATGGCTGCAGCGGTTGCGCGACGGCGGCTGGTGGCGCGAGCCGTCGCTGGACCTGGCAAGGCTCGCGCGGCTGCTCGGCACCAACACCAGCCATCTGTCGCGCGCGCTGAACGCCGCCGGCGCCGGCTTCGCGGCCGAGCTCGCCGCGATCCGCGCCGAGGCGGTCGCCGCGGCGATCGACGCCGGCGCCGAGGCGGACCTGCTCGCGCTGGCGCTCGACGCCGGCTTCGGATCGAAGGCGAGCTTCAATCGCGCCTTCCGCGCCCGCTACGGCGTCTCGCCGAGCGCCTATCGGGCGCGGCGCCGGCGCCTCAGCGAGTGAATCATCGCGGCTGCAGGCGGTCCTGACGCGCACGCCGACGCCGTCGCGCGCATCCCTGGCCACCCGTCCGAACCGGAGAGTGACCGATGATGCTGACCCGCCGCTCCATGCTCCGCACGGCCGCCGCCGCCGCGGTCACCTCCGTTGCCGCGGCCGCCGCCCGCGCCTCCGCCGCCTCGGCGCCGGAGCTGCTGGCGACGGGGGCGATGCGGAGCGACCTCGATCTGCTGCTCCACGCCTTCGAGGCGGTCCACCCCGGGCTCGGGCGATACCTGCCGCCGGGCGGATTCAAGCCGCATGTGGCGGCTGCCGGCGCCTGGGCGGCGCGGGAGCGCAGCCTCGCGGAGATGTTCCTGATGCTGACGCGGCTGACCGCCGCCGTCCGCTGCGGCCATACCTATGCCAATCCGAACAACCAGACCGAGCGGGTCCAGGCGGCGCTGTTCGGCCGACCCGACCGGCTGCCGCTCGCCTTCCGCTGGATCGGCGGGCGCGCGATCGTGACCGGCGGCCGCGGCGGCGCGGCGCCCCTTCCGCCGGGAAGCGAGCTGCTTGCGATCGACGGCGTTCCCTCGCAGCAGCTGCTCGCGCGCATGCTGCCCCTGTCGCGCGCCGACGGCGGCAACGACGGCAAGCGGCTGTCGCAGCTCGGGCTGGGGGCGCATGAGCGGATGGCGACGTTCGACGTGCTGCGGTCGCTGTGGTCGCCGGCCACGGGCGGCGTGATCCCGCTGCGGGTCCGGATGCCCGACGGCCGCGAGCGAACCTTGGAGCTTCCCGGCCGTACCGAGGCGGCGTTGCAGGAGAGCCGCCGGGAGACCGGACTCGGCTGGCGCTTCGAGATCGATAGGGACGGCGTCGGCCGGCTGACCATGCCGGACTGGGTGACCTATCGGAGCAAATGGAACTGGCGCGCCTATCTCGACGCGGCGGTCGATCGGCTCGTCGACGAGCGCGCGCGCGGGCTGGTCGTCGACCTGCGCGGCAACGAGGGCGGCACCGAGTGCGGCTGGCACCTGCTCGCGCGGCTCGTCGAGCGGGATACGCCATTGCCCCGCTTCGCGCGCCGCACCCGCTACCGCCGCCTGCCCGACGCGTTGCGGCCGCCGCTGGACACTTGGGACGCGCGCTTCCGCGACTGGGGCGAAACGGCAGCGGGGCCGGACGAGCACGGCTGGTTCGCGCTGGACGACGGCGACGAGGAGGGGGATCTGGTGCGCCCGCGCGGTCGCCGCTTCGCCGGGCAGGTCGCGGTGCTGGTCGACGCCGCCTGCTCCTCGGCGACCTTCCAGTTCGCCAACGCGGTGCGCGAGACCGGCCTCGCCCGGCTGATCGGCGAGCCGACCGGCGGCAATCTTCGGGGCATCAACGGCGGCGGCTATTTTTTCGTCCGGCTGCCGGCGACCGGGCTGGAAGTCGATCTGCCGATCGTCGGCTATTTCCCGGCGGGCCCGCGCCCCGATCGCGGCGTCGTACCGCACGATCCGGGCCGCGTCGCCCGCCACGACATCGTCCATGGGCGGGACCGTGCGCTCGCGCTGGCGCTTGCGCGCCTGGCCTAGACCAAGATCGCCTCAGGCTGAGTCAGCCTGAGGCGATCTTGGTCTCAACTATCTGAATAGAGCGCAAGGCGCCGGCGTCGGAACGCGGCTTCGGCGACTCGCGGCAACGATCGCTCGAACGGTCGTGGCGAGACCCGACGCACCGGAACCTAATCTGGAGCAATGCGCTCCTTCGAAATGCCGCGCTTTTACTTCCACCTGGAGGACGGGGAGAGGATCTACGGCCGCGAGCGGCTGTTCTTCAACGACGTCGAGGAAGCGCGCGCGGCGGCCCTCGACGCAGCCCGCGAGATCCTTGCCGGCGACGCGGGGAAAGCGGGCGACCGCATCGTCATCGCCGACGAGAACGACAATGCGATCATGGCGGTGCCGTTCGCCGCGGTGCGGCCGAGCGACGGCTGAGCCGGTTCAGCGCCGCGCCGCCGGCCAGACCTTGCCGTGGCGGATGATGTAATCGTTGAAGCGGCGGCGGCGATCGGCCTCCTCGAGCAGGGTCCGCGCGAGGCCCCCCTGGCGGGCGGCGAGATCCCGCCTCTCCAGCCAGTCGCTGCCGGCGTAGAGCCGCGGGCGTCCGTCCTGGGGATCGCTCACCGCGCTCCACCCCGGGATCTCGGCTGCCGCCGTGTCGCGAAAGGCGAACAGCAGGCGGCGCTGCGCTGCGGCCGAGAGCAGGCTGTGCCCCTGCCAGGGATTGGCTTCCCTGAGGCCGATCAAATCGGCGATCGTCGGCGCGACGTCGAGCAGGCTGGCGAGGCGGTCATGGCGCCCCTTGGGCAGGCGCGGGTGGTTGCCGACGATCAGGAACGGGATCCAGGTCGATTCGTGGTAGAGGCTGTAGGCGCCGACCTGCCCGCCGTGCTCGCCCAGATTGTAGCCGTGATCGCTGTTGATCACGAACAGCGTCCGACCGAACCAGGGCTCGCGGCGCAGGCCCTCGATCAGCTCGCGCACCACGTCGTCGGTGTAGCGGGTGGTGTTGAGGATGCGCTGGTCGGCGCGGTCGCCGCGGTTGAGGTCGAGGCGGGGCTCGAGCGATCGGAACGGATGGTGGTTGCTGGCCGAGATCAGGGTCGCGAGAAAGGGCCCGTCGCGGCCGAGCCGGCGGATTCGGGCCGCCGCTTCCCGGAAGATCTCGCGGTCGCGCTGGCCGAGCGCGGGGTAGCGCCAGAGCTGGTCGTACATGCGCTGCACCCAGACCGTGCTGTTGTCCATGTCGATGTCGCCGGCGCTGAACATCTCGGCGCGATAGCCTTGCCGGCGCAGCGCATCGGGCAGGCAGTAGAAGGTCGCGCGGGTCTGGCTGGTGATGAACCGCCGGGATGAGGGCGTGATCGAGCATTGGGTGGCGAAGCGGCCGTTGATGCTCGGCGGCCCGAAGCTGAGGCCGCGGCTCCAGCTCGCCGTCTCCGGCCGCGCCGCGAGCCAGTCGAGATAGGGCGTCGCCGAGGGCGCACGGTCCGGGCGCAGGTGGCCGGTATCGACGCCGCGCACCGCCTCGAGCTGGATGATGATCACGTTCCACTTGTCGGCCGCCGCCGGCACGCTGGGGCGTTCGGGCACCCGCAGGAAGGGATGCTCCGGATCGACGAAGCGCCAGCCCCGGTCTTCGCTGCCGGCGAACCACTCGCTTTGCCAGGCGCGCGCCAGCGCCTGCGGATCACCGGGCAGCCGATCGTCCTGGTAGCGCCAGGAGAAATCCCGGATTGCCGCGAAGAGCGCCGGCTCGAGACGCGACAGGCGGAATTTGGCGTGCGCGAGCGAATAGCCGATCGCGCCGGTGGCGAGCGGCAGGACGAGGATCGCGGCGCCGAATCCGAGCGGCCGGCGACGCCGAGGCAACCGGCGCCGGACGAGGCGGATGGCCCAGAGCAGATAGAGCAAGGGCGCGGCTACGCAGATCAGCGGCGACAGCAAGGGTCCGCCCCGGTCGCGGACGAGGATGTTGAGGAACAGGCCGTCGGCGAGCGTCGACGGATCGGCGTAGACCGCGAGGAAGTTCGGCCCGAGGCGCAGGCCGAGGAAACGGTAGAGCTCGTGGTCGAACGCGGTGATCAGCAGGTTGGCGGAGAGCAGCGCCACGAGCAGCCAGTCGCCGGCCCGCCACCAGGGCGAGCGCAGCGGCCGATCGCGCAGCAGCAGCCAGAGCAGAAGGAACGGGCCGGCGAGCAGCCAGACCGCGAGCAGCTCGTAGACCAGCGGCCGGATGATGAACGTCTTCCACTGCAGCAGGAACGGACCGCCGTACGGCGAGGGCCGCAGGTAGAGGAGGAGCTGGAGCAATGCGCAGCCGATCCAGCCGGCCGCGGCCAGCCGCCAGGCGGTCTCGAAATGGTCCGCCCCGCGTCGATCCTCCGCGACCTGGAGCAAGCGCGTTCCCCGATCAGACGCCCCGGTGTAGCACGACGGGGCGCCGGCGTCAGGACGGCGCGAACGAGGCCGAGGCGCGGCCGGGCCGAAGATGAACATCTCCGCTGGCGCCCTTGCCGGATGAGGCATAGGATGCGGGCATGACGAAGGAACCGGAAGAGTTCGACTTCGTGATGATCAAGCCGTCGCATTACGACGACGACGGCTATCCCATCGTCTGGTGGCGGACCCTGATACCGTCCAACTCGCTGGCGGCGGTGAACGGTATCGCGCGCGATTGCGCGGCGCGGCAGGTGCTCGGGCCCGAGGTTCGGATCAATCTGGTCACGCTCGACGAGACCAATACCCACATCGTGCCGGCGCGGATCATCCGCGACCTGCGCAGGCGCGGCGCGCGCGCGCTGATCGGGCTGATCGGGGTGCAATCGAACCAGTTCGACCGCACGCTCGACCTCGCGCGCGAGTTCCGCGCGGCCGGCCTGCCGGTGGCGATCGGCGGGTTCCACGTCTCGGGCTGCCTGGCGATGCTCAAGGCGATCCCGGCCGAGATCCAGGCCGCGCTCGACATCGGCTGCTCGCTGTTCGCCGGCGAATGCGAGGAAGGCCGGCTCGACGAGGTGCTGCGCGATGCGTGGCGCGGCGCGCTCAAGCCGATCTACAACTATCTGAAGGACCTTCCCGACCTCGAAGGCGCGCCGCTGCCGGTGCTGCCGCGCGACGCGCTGCGGCGCAACTCGCAGAGCTGGTCGAGCTTCGATCTCGGTCGCGGCTGCCCCTTCCAGTGCAGCTTCTGCACGATCATCAACGTCCAGGGCAGGAAGAGCCGGTTCCGCACCGCCGACGATCTCGAGGCGATCATGCGCGAGAACCACGCTCAGGGCATCAAGGCGTTCTTCATCACCGACGACAATCTCGCCCGCAACCGCCGCTGGGAGGAGTTCTTCGACCGGCTGATCCGCCTGCGGGAGGAGGAGGGCATCAAGGCCAACCTCACCATCCAGGTCGACACTCTCTGCCACAAGATCCCGAACTTCATCGACAAGGCGGCCCGCGCCGGGGCGATGCGGGTGTTCATCGGGCTCGAGAACATCAATCCGGACAATCTCGTCGCCGCGAAGAAGAACCAGAACAAGATCACCGACTATCGCCACATGCTGCAGGCGTGGCGCGACCGCGGGGTGTTCCTGTTCGCGGGCTACATTCTCGGCTTCCCCGGCGACACGAGGGAATCGATCCTCCGCGACATCGACATCATCAAGCGCGAGTTGCCGATCGACGTGCTGCAGATCGCCTTCCTGACGCCGCTGCCGGGCTCGGAGGACCACAGGACCCTGCTCGAGCGGGGCGCATGGATGGATCCGGACCTCAACAAGTACAATCTCCACCACCGCGTCAGCCATCATCCGACCATGTCCGACGCCGAGTGGGAGGCGGCTTATGCGGACTGCTGGCGGCTGTGGTTCGCCGACGAGCATATGGAGACGGTGGCGCGGCGCCACGCGGTGCGGCCGGGCGGTCGGCCGAAGAAGGCCGTCCAATACATGAACGAGTTCAAGATGCTGTGGGAGGTCGAGGGCCTGCATGCGATGGAGGGCGGCGTGCTGCGCCGGAAGCGCCGCAAGTCGCGCCGTCCCGGCTTCCGGCGGGAATCGCCTGTGACCTTCTACCCGCGCTACGCGCTCGGCACTGCCGCCAAGGCCTGGCGCTACTGGCGGATGTACGCCAAGGCCGCGCGGATCGTGCGCCGGGTGGAGAGCGACCCGGCCCGCTATGCCTATAGCGACATCGCCATCCAGCCGGTCAGCCCCGACGAGCTCGAGACGCTCGACCTGTTCCACCAAACGGCCGGCGGCGAGGCGTTCGTCGCGAGGAAGCAGAGGCAGGACGCGATCATGGAGGCGGTCCACGCACCGCACCAACCCGCAGCCTGAGGACGTCTCAGCCCCGGGGCGTTTCGCGCCCATTGCCATGCCGTGGACTGATGGCATCGACGGCGAGACCGGCTGCCGGCGAGGCCGGATCGCGACCGTCGTCTTCGCCGGTGCCGCCGAGGCCAATGCGCGGGTCGCCGGAGTGGCCGCCGCGGCGCGGATCGTCCGGGCGCTGGCGGAGGCTGGTTTCGCCGAGGCCCGGCTCGAGTTTCGCGGCGGCGGCGCGCTGGATGCGGCGGCGGCCGCCGACGTCGAGCGCCTCGCCGGGCCGCTCTGCGTGCAGACCGCTCCCGCGGTGTCGGAGGCGGAGGGCCTGCGGCTCGACGGAGCGTGGCTGGTGCCGGCGGCCGCGCTGGCCGGCAAAGCGACGACCGGCGCGTCCGGCGCGCTCCGGCTGGCGGCGCCGAGCGCGGCGGCGGAGATCCTCCGCGGCACCGGCAAGGCGAGCGATGGACCGGTCTCGCGATCGCTGAACCGGCCGATCTCGCGGTGGATCTCGGCGCGGCTGTTGCGCCTGGAGTGGATCCGGCCGGTCCACGCCACCGCCGGCACCGCCCTGCTCGCCTTGCTGATGGTGGCTGCGCTGCTCGCCGGCGGAGAGGCCGGGCTGCTTGCCGGCGCGCTGTTGTTCCACGCGGCCTCCGTGTTCGACGGGGTGGACGGCGAGATCGCCCGCGCGACCTTCCGCACCTCGAAGGCGGGCGCCCTGCTCGACAGCTTGATCGACGAGGCCACCAACCTGCTGTTCGTCCTCGGCGTCACCATCAATCTCGGCCTCGCCGGCGCGCGGCTCGCTGTGTTCCTCGGCCTGTGGGGGCTTGGCCTGTTCGCCTGCGGCCTAGCCGTGATTGCGTGGCGGGCGGCGCGCAGCGCCGGGCCGTTCAGCTTCGATCTGGTCAAGCATCATTACCGGCGCCGCTGCACCGGCGCGGCGCCGGCGCGACTGATGCGCTTCCTGACCATCGTCACCTGCCGCGACTTCTACGCTCTGCTGTTCCTGGTGCTGATCCTGATCGGCCGGCCGATGGCGGTGCTGCTGATCTTCGCTGCGGCGGCGACGATCTGGATCCTGTTCGTGCTTGCCGCGCTCGCCGCGCCGGCCTCGGCCCGACCGCGCGCACGCGGATCCCCGCTCCGCCGCGTGCAGAGCTGACCGCTTCCTCCAGCCGCGGCGCGAGAGACCGAAATGCCCGTTTCCCTGTCCACCTCCGCCGAAACCGGGATGCAGGCGCCCCGCCAGCGGCCGCGTGAGCTCGAGGACCGGCTCAACCTTCATCTCTACCATCCGCTGGCGGCGGCGCTGGCCCGCGCCCTGCAGCCGACCGGCGTCACGCCGAACGCGGTTTCGGTCGCTGGCCTGCTGCTGGTCTGGGCGGCGGCCTGGGCCTATACCGCGCTCGTCTGGCCGGCGTCGGCGCTGGTCGGCTTCTCGCTGCACGCGCTCTGGCACGTGGTCGACGGCGCCGACGGCGATCTCGCCCGGCTGAACGGCAAGAGCTCGGCCACCGGCGAGCTGGTCGACGGCGTCTGCGACTATGCCGGCCATGTCGTGCTCTACATCGCGCTGGCGGCCGCGCTCGACGATCGGCTCGGCGGCTGGGCGTGGGGGCTGGCCGCCGCCGCCGGAGCCTCGCACATCGTCCAGACCAACCATGCCGAGACCCAGCGGCGAACCTATTTGTGGTGGGCCTATGGCGTGCCGTGGCTGAAGCATGCTCAGGCCGCGGGTGACGACGTGTTCCGCGGCGGAAATTGGTTCAGCCTCACCTTCGGCTGGATGGCGCGCGACTATCTGCGGCTCGCGCAGCTGATGAGCCCGTGGTCGACGCGGATCGAAGCGCGGCTGGACGCCGCAGCCGCCGACCCGCGGCGGCTGGCGCGGATGCGGCGGCTGGTCCGCCGCGCCTCGCGCCGCTCCCTGGCGCTGGAGAAAGCGGTCGGCCCGAACCCGCGCACCATCATCCTCGGCCTCAGCATGTCGATGGGAAGCCCGCTTTTCTACTTCCTCGCCGAGACGATCCTGCTCAACCTTCTGCTCGTGCTCTCGGTCCGCCAGCATGCGCGGCGCGACCGCGCGCTCGCCCGCCGCTTCGATCGGCTGGCGCGGGCCGCCGCGCCGCACGCCTGAACCGGCGGCTGGCTAGTCCTCGCTGGCGAGCCCGGTCAGGCCCAGGCGCTGCCCGGTCAGATGCATCCACATTTGCAGCGCCGCCGCATAGACGGCGAGCGCCGCCAGGGTCGGCCACCACGGTCCGCGCTCCCAGCCGAGCGCCAGGCTCGCGGCGGCCCCGAGCGCAGCGGCGCCGACCGGGCCAGCATGATGGGCGCGGCCGACCGCGAATGCGAAGCGCGCGCGCAGCGCCCAGCCGCGCAGCAGGGCGCGAACCCCATAAGCGAGCAGGACGGCCAGGCCGGCGCCGGCGGTGCCGAATTGCGGGATCAGCAGCAGAGCAGCGGCGATGCCGAGGGCGATGCTGATCGCCGTCAGCCCCAGCCCCAGCCGCGGCCGCAGATAGACGAACACAAGATCGCCGATGCTGAAGGCGGCCTGGATCGTCTCGGCCGCGGCGAGCGCGACCAGCGCCCAATAGCCGCCGGTGAAGGTCGGGCCGAGCCAGGCGAGCAGGGTACCGCCGGCGGTGAACAGGAAGAGCAGGAGAGGCAGCTGAAGCACCAGCACCAGCCTGGTCGCCGACGCGAGCGCCGCGCTCGTGGCGCCGCCGCCGCGCACGGCAAGGCTGCGCGCGACCAGGGGAATGAGCAGGCCGTCGAAGCTCTGACGGATCTGGCGGAGCGGCGCGGCGATCTGGCGGGCCATGTTGTAGATTCCGGCCGCAGCCTCACCGAGCAGCACGCCGACCAAGTAGAGATCGACGCGCAGGTAGAGGGCGTTGAGCAGGTCGGTGCCGGTATTGTCGGCGGCGCCGCGCAGGGCGGCCGAGAGCTCGCGCCGGATGGGGCGGTAGGTGCGGAGACGCAATCCGCCGAGCCGCCGCCGCGCGGCGCTCGCCGCATAGAGCAGCGCGGCCAGGGTCCCGCAGCCGTAGCCGAATGCCAGCCCCTCGACTCGCCAGCCGAGCCCCCAGCCGGCGACGCAGCCGGCGAGCAGCGCCCAGGGCTCGACGATGCTGCGGGCGACGATCTCGTCGCGGATGACATGGGTCCAGCGGGTGGCGGCGAGGAAGAGATCGAGCAGCGCCTGGCCGGCCACCGCCGGCGCGAGCAGCAGCAAGGCGGTTGCGGTGCCGGCCGCGATTGTCTCCGGCGGAAGCATCGCCGCGAAAAGGGCGATGACGCCGCCCAGCGCGAGGCTCGCGGCGAGGACGAGCAGCGCGGAGTCGAGCAGGGCGTGGGCGGCCGGCCGTGCCGCGCCGCCGCGGTGGCGATCGAGCAACTGGAAGAGCGTCTTCTTGGTGCCGAGGCTGCCGACGCTGACGGCGAGCTCGACCGCCGCCAGCGCCAGCGCGTAGCTGCCGAACACGGCTGCGCCGTAGAGGCGGCCGGCGACGAACAGGAACAGGAGACGCGCGGCGAGCCGGACGGCAAAACCGAAGCCGGTGGCCCGGGCGCCGTGCAGGATGAGCCGACCGCTGTCTTCGTTCACCCTCCCGCCTTCGTTTCGCTGTGTCTCACCACGCATTGCGCAAGTTTCGCTTGTATCGCGCGCGGGGAGCGATGACCAAGGGAGAGATGGACGGCGTTCCCCGCGAGGACAGACCGGCGGTCGCGATCTTCCGATCGCCGCTGTTCAACGCGTCGGAGACGTTCGTCCGCGATCATGCCGACGGGCTGCGCCGCTATCGGCCGGTCCTCGTCGGCCTGCACGATCGCGGCGGCGGCGCGGGCGCGATCGTTCCCCTCGGCCTGCGCGAGCGGCTCGGCCTCACCTTGTTCGGCCGTGCGGGCGCGATGGCTGCGCGGCTGACCGCCGAACGGCCGTGCCTCGTCCACGCCCATTTCGGCACCGACGGCGTGCTTGCCCTGCCGCTCGCCGAACGGCTCGGTGTGCCGCTGGTGACGACGCTGCACGGCTACGAGATCGGCCGCTCGCCCGGACGGATGCTGCTCTCCGGCCGTCTGTCTTGGATCCGCTACGCGCTGCTGAAGCGGCAGCTGGCGATGCGTGGGCGGCTGTTCCTGGCGGTCTCGGAGGCGCTGCGCACCGAGGCGCTCGCCGCCGGCTTTCCCGCCGCGCGGACACTGGTCCATTACAATGGCGTCGATCTCGACCGCTTCCGGGCCGACGGCAGCGCGCCCGAGGCCGAGCTGGTGCTTCATGTCGGCCGGCTGGTCGAGAAGAAGGGCACGGCCGTGCTGCTCGATGCTTTCGCCGCGGTGAAGGCTCGAGTGCCGGCCGCCTCGCTGGTCGTGATTGGGGAGGGGCCGCTGCGCGCGACGCTCGAGCGGCGCGCCGCCGCCCTGGGACTCGCCGGAACGGTCTGTTTCACGGGCGCGCTCGCACCGGCGGCGGTGGCGGCTTGGATGCGCCGCGCCTGGCTTCTCGCGGTGCCGAGCCACCGCGCGCGGGACGGCGACAGCGAAGGCCTGCCGATGGTGATCTGCGAAGCCGCAGCCAGCGGCCTCCCGGTGGTGGCGAGTCGCCATTCCGGCATTCCGGAGGGCGTCGTCGACGGCGAGACGGGGCTGCTCGTGCCGGAGCGGACGCCAGGTCCGCTCGCGGCGGCGATCGTCGCATTGCTCGGAAATCCGCCGCTGCGGGCGCGGCTGGCGAGCAAGGCGCGGGCGCTTGCCGGGGTGCGCTTCGACGCCGCCAGGCAGATCGAGCGTCTCGAAACCCTGTACGATGAAGCGCTCGGCACCGGCGCGGCGACGGCGCGATGCGGATAGCCTATCCGCTGCTGTGGGCGCGGCCGTCGCGCGCCGCCTGCCAGGAGCAGACGATCAACACCGTCGCGGCGCTGGCGCGGGGCGGCGCGGACATTACCCTGATCGCGCCGCAGGGGCGGGGTGATCCCGATCTCTCCGCCGACGACCTGCGCCGCTGGTTCGACGTTCGCGGGGACTTCGCTTTGGTCCAGCGGCCGAGCCGCTGGGCCGGCGAGCGGCTGCTGCTCTCGCTGCTGTGGCTGAGGCAGGTGTTCGAGGATCCGGAGGTGCGCAACGCCGACTGCCTCTATTCGCGCATCCCGGCGATGCTGGCGATGGGGGCCCGATCGCCGCGGCCCTTCGCGACGGACCATTATCGCGCCTGGCCCGACGAGCTTCCCGCGCTGCGGCCGCTGTTCCGGCGGACGGCGCGGCATCCCTCCTGCTTGGGCCTGATCCTGCACTCGCATTATGCCGCGGAGAGCTACCGCCGATCCGACGTGCCCGACACGAAATTGCTGGTCGCGCACAATGGTGTCGACCCCGAGCGAATGCGCGCCGTCCCCGCCCGGGACGCGGCGCGCGCAGCGCTGGGCCTCCCCATGAAGCGGCCGATCGCCGTCTATGCGGGCCGGGTCAATGCGCGAAAGGGCCTCGACCAGCTGCTCGCGCTCGCCGATCTCAGGCCGTCCTGGCTGTTCCTGCTCGTCGGCGCCGAGGACCGACAGGCGTTGGCGCGGGCGCGACCCAATGTGCGGCTGGTGCCGTGGCAGGCGCCTGCGGCGCTGCCGCCCTATCTAGGCGCCGGCGACGTGCTGCTCGTACCCGCCGCCAGCGCGCCGCTGCGCCGTCACCGCACCACCGTGCTGCCGATCAAGATCTTCGCCTACCTTGCCGCCGCCCGGCCGATCCTTGCGCCGCGTGCGCCCGATACGGCCGAGCTGCTGGCCGACGGCGACACTGCCCTTCTGGTCGAGCCGGATCGGCCGGAGGAGGCCGCGGCGGGGCTCGACCGCCTGCTTGCCGATCCCGCCCTGGCGGCCCGACTCGCCGCTGGTGCAGCGGCCCGGGCGACGGGGCTCAGCTGGGATGCCCGCGCCGCTCGGATCGCGGAGTTCCTGGAAGCGCGGCTCGCGACGCCTCAGGCCTCGCAATAGACGAGGACGGTCGTCGCGATCAGCCCGAACAGGCACGGTGCTGCCCATGCACCGATCCAGGGCAGGATCAGGCCGGCTTCGGCGGCGAGCGTCAGCACACCGTCGCAAACGAGGAAGACGACGCCGCCGAGCACGGGATAGAGCAGCCGCGGCCAGCTCGGCCCGCGGCTCGATCCCAGCGCCAGCGGCAGCGCCATCAGCAGCATGATCACCGGCACCAGCGGCTCGGCGAAGCGACGCTGCAGGCGCGTCTCGAACCGCGGCGGCCCCTGCTCGACCGGGGCGACTCCGGCGAGCGCCCGCCGGGCCTCGGCGATCGAGATGTGCGACGGTGATGCGAGCAGCGCGCGAAGGTCCGTCGGGACGAGCGCGGTCGTCCAATGCGCCGATGCGTCACGGCGCCGCCCTATCCTTGCGTCGGCGACGGTGACGATCCTGACGTCGCTGAGACGCCAGCCACCCGGCCGCGCGACGGCACGCGACGCCGCGATCCGCGCCGACAGCAGCCCATCCGGCCCGCGCCGGTAGAGCGACAGGCCGACGATCTCGTCGCCGCGCGGTGATGCGCCGTCGATATGGACGATGTCGCCGCCGATCCTGAACCAGCGGCCTTCCGCCTGGCGCGGCGCCGGATCGGTGCCGCGCCACCAGGTCGCAACATCGACCTGCCGCGGAGGAACCGCGCGATCGGCGAGCAGCGCGTTCGCCATCGCCATGGTGGCGGCCAGCGGCAGCAGCATCAGCAGCAGCCGCGGCAGCGAGATTCCGGCGGCGCGGATCGCCACCATCTCGCTGAACCGGGTGAGACGGAGCAGGCCGAACACCGCACCAGCGAGGGCCGAGACGCCGATCGCCTGCTGTAGCAGGATCGGCAGGCGCAACAGGGCATAGCGGCCGACATTGGCGAGACCGAGCCGGCGATCGACGAAATCGTCGCTGCGCTCGATCAGATCGACCATCTGCAGCAGCAGGATCACCGCCGCGGCGGCGACGAGCGTCCAGAATGCCAGGCTCCCGGCGACGTAGGCGCCGATCGTTCCACCCGGGAGCGGAAGCAGGCGGCTCCGTCGAACGCGCGGCCGCGGCGCCGCCAGCCGGAGCCGGTCGAGCAGGGCCGAGAGAGGACTGTGGCTCGGCAGCCTGCGGCTCGCCCAGAACAAGGCGACGACGAACGAAGCATAGCCGCCGCAGAGCAGGCCGAACAGCAAGGCGGGATCGGGGTCGGCGTCCCGGGAGACGTTCCGGGCGAAATTGACACCGTGGTGGAAGGCCATCAGCAGCGTGCCGCCGAGGGCGATGCCGATGCCGCGCCGGGTCCTCTTCGCCGCAAAGGCCAGCGGTATGGCGAGCGGCGGCAGCAGGACGATGCTGATCGAGCGGGCGAGGCGGGCGTAGAGCTCGGCCGTCACCGCGGCCGGCGGCAGGCGCCGCGCGCCGCTTGCCCGCTCGACGAGCAGCTCGGCGATGGTCAGCTCCTTCTGATCGCTGCTGCGGCGGCGGCCGACGACTGCGCCGGCCGCAGTCTGATCGATCTGATAGGCGTCGAAGACGAGCACGAATGCCTGCTGCCGCCGCGCCGGATCGGCATCCTGATAGCTCAGCCCGTCCTCCAGGCCGAGCCGGATCAGTCGTCGGTCGGAACTGGTCGCGAGCTGCGCATGGCGCGCTGTCAGCAGAGTCTCGCCGCCGTCTTCCCGCTGCCGGTGCACGAACAGACCCGACACACGCCCCCGCTGTGCGCCGGCCGCGTCGAAGCTCAGGGTCAGGCTCTCTGTCGGCCGGTAGAAGGAAATCGGCTGGAGCGCGCCGATCCGCGCCGACGCCTGCGCCTCGGCCCGCATCAGACGGAAATGGTGGCGTCCGAGCGGCTCGAGGAAGCCGTTGGTGACGAAGGTGGCGCCGGCGACGAGCAGGGCGAAAGCGATCAGCGGCAGCGCGATTCGCGGCAGAGTGAGCCCCGCCGCCAGCATCGCTTCGAGCTCCAGCATCTCGTCGAGCCGCGCGATCATGAAGACCAGGGCGATCATCAACGCCATCGGCATCGCCAGCCCCAGATAATATGGCGTCAGCAGGCCGAGCAGCGGCAGAAAATAGGAAAGGTCGGAGCCGGTCGCGGCGAGGTCCTGGGCGAGCCTGAGCGCACGCTCCAGCATCATGACCGTGGCGGTGAGCAGCAAAGCGACGACGAACGGTCCAGCAAGGTTGCGGAGCAGGTAAAGGTCGATCCGGCACGGGGGAACGAAGCGCGGCCGACGCGCGGATATTTCGGGTGCGGGACCGGCAGCATGCGCCATGGCGACGAATTCCCCGTCGTGGCCGCGTCCCGGATAGCGATGCGGCAAATCGGCTACGCCCCGACTCAGGGCGCATGATGCGGACCGCTCAGGGGTAGCGCAGCGTCACCCGCGTCTCGAACCCGCTGTGCGGCACGCTGAACCGGACCGCGCCGAAGCGCGGGAGGCCGAAGACGGTCGGCGCATTGTTGGAGAAGCCGTAGCCTTCCTTGGGCAGACCGAGGGCGTTGCGATCGAAGCCGCGGTCGCCATCGGCGTCATGGTAGACGGCAAGGCCGTAGATCCCCGTGCTGGGAAGATGGATGCAGACCCGGGTGCGTCCCTGCCTCGCCGGCACCCGCCCGACATAGAGCGCGCCGCGCTTGGCGAGAAAGCGCTTGGGGTCGTCGGCGTAGAGAGTCACGGCAATCAGGCCCTCCGCGGCGCGCACCCCTTCGACGGTGACGAGCAGCCGCACCTGGCTCTCGGGGCCGGTGCAATCCGTCTCGGCCGCGAGCAGCGGCAGCGGGGCGCCGATCAGGCCCAGGCCGGCGGCCGCCCGTCCGATCCCGGCGCCTCTCCACCCGCCGGGAGTCATGCTGCGGCCGCCGGTTGCGCCGCCCGATAGGCATTCTGGTCGTGATCGAGCGAATTGGGAGGCAGAGCGTCCCAGAACGTCCCCAGGTCCTTGCGAATGCGCCCGGTGAAGAAGGCGGGGAGGACCCGCGTCTCGCCGTTCAGGAAGGCGAGCAGGTCCGGCTCCTCGCGGAGCCTGCGCGCCATTCCGGCCTGGTATTTGGGACGGCCGGTGGTCACTCCGCGCAACAGGTTGAACAGGCGCGCCGTGACTCCCGGATTGGCTGCGAAGCGCCGCATCGTACCGCGCGCGCCGAGCGCGTGCTGGGTGAGATCGGCGACGTGATCGTAGAATTCCGCCCAGCCGTAGTTCTTCGGGACGATGTTCATGCCGTGATTGCTGTCGAGGAAGTGGAACGGCATTGCGTTGATCCGCCCCGCCCGCTGCAGTTCGAGGTTGAGCGGCGAGGCCCGGCCGTAACAGGTGAACAGCGAAAAGGCCGGATAGGCGCCTGGCGTGAGATCGATGAACCGCTTAGTCAGCTCGAACGGCTCGCGTCCGAGATCGGAATCGAGGCCGAGGATGAAGTTGGTCTGGACGAACGGGATCCGGGCAAGCACGCGATTGACGTGATCGGCCACCTGGCGGACGCGCTCCGCGCCGGAGACGCGAGTCGTGCGGGTCTTGTTGCCATATTCGTACCAGGATTCGATGCCCGGCAGCATGCCGACGAAGCCGTTGCGGCGCAGCCTCTCGAGATTGGCGTCGCCGAGCAGGGACATGCTCATCTCTGCGATCGAGCGGGTTGATCCGGGCGGCACCGCCGCCTCGATCGCGTCCATATAGTCCTTGAAGCGCACGCCGAAATTCGGATCGTGCCAGCCGAGCAGCGGCCTTTTCACGCGGCTGACGGCGAAGCGCAGATCGTCCTGCAGCTGGTCGAAATCGAGCGGCTGATAGGCGATCGTCGCGTCGATGCAGAAGCTGCAGCTATAGGGGCAGCCGAAGCTGCCGATCATCGGGATGATCTTGATCGGACCCGCTTTGGCCAGGGTCGGCTCGACGAACTTCCAGCGTTGCCGGAGGCTCGGCAGCGCGCGGGGCTGACGTTCGGCACCGAGCAGCCGGCCGATCGGCCGGCGCGGCGCCCGCTCCTCCAGCATCTCGGCGATCTCGGCCTTGGTGGTGAAGCCGAGGACATAATCGAAATGGCGTGCCGCGTCCTCGGGATAGCAACGGGCATGTGGGCCGCCGAGCGCGGTGACGGCGCCATGGCGGCGATAGATGTTGCTGACCGCGTAAGCCGTGAAGGCGGAGAGGGTGAACGCGCCGACGATCAGCATGTCGGTGTCGCGGGCCGGAGCGGCGACGTCCTCATAGCCGGTGTAGCAGAGATAATGGACCTGGTGGCCGAGCTCTTCGCACCACACCGCCACTGCCTGCGGCATCACGCTGGCGAAGCTGGGGCTCATCTTGCGCTTGAACAGGTCCCGCGTCGGGCCCCGCTCGGCAAAGTCGATCACGGTGATCCGCACCAGCCGCTCCTTCGTCGCCGCCGCCAGCCTATCAAGAGAACGGCCGCAGCGCCAATGACTAGCGGCGAGGCGCGGAGGGCGGGGCCGAACCTCTGCCGGTCCGCCGGCCTCCGGCGGCCGGCCAGATCGCGCCGCTGCGCAGCAAATGATCGTTGAGACGGGCCGATCGCCGCGCCCATTGCTCGATAGCCGCCGCCGACCGGCCCTGGGGAAGCGGCCGGTTCTGCAGCCAGTCGTGCCGGCGATCGAACAGGCGGAAGGCGTCGCTCACCGGATCGGTGACTCCCGAGACGCCTTCGTCTTCGGCAAGGACCAGATCGCGGGCGACCATATGGAACGCGCGGTTCGGATCGGCGGCGAGCAGGCTGTGCCCTTGCCAGGGATTTGCCTCCCGGATGCCGAGCAGATCGGCGACGGTCGGTGTGATGTCGAGCAGGCTGGCATGGCCATGATGTACTCCCCTGGGCAGGCGGGGATGGGCCCCGAGGAAGAGCAGGGGCACCCACACCGACTCCCGGTACAGGTTCTGCTGCCCCGGGCGTTGATCGTGCTCGCCGAGATTGAAGCCGTGGTCGCCGAAGATGACCACGATTGTGTGCGCGAACCAGGGCTCCTTCTCGAGCGTACCGAGCAGCTCGGCCACGACGTCGTCGGTATAGCGGGTGGTGTTGCGGATGCGGTGCTGCGGCGTGTCGTGCTCGGCGATGTCGAGGCGCGTCTCGCGGCTCAAGAACGGCGTGTGGTTGCTGACCGAAACGATCGTAGCGAGGAACGGCCGGCCGGAGCGGCCGAGCGCCCGGATACGACGGGCAGCCGCGCGGAACACCGGACGGTCATGCTCCTTCGCTTCCGGATAGCGCCACAGGCGATCGTACCAGCGCGTCAGCCAGTAGGTGGCGCCGTCCCAGTCGGTGTCGCCGGCGTTGAACATCTCCGCGCGGTAGCCGTAACGGCGGAGCATCCCGGGAAGGCAGTGGAACTCGGTCGCCACGAAGGCAGTGACGTAGCGGCGGCTGTGCGGCGCCACCGAGCAATGGCCGGCAAAGATGCCGTTGATGCTCGGCGGTCCGAAGCTGAGCGCACGGGAAAAGGCGGCGGCACGGCCGCTCGTGGCGAGCGAATCGAGATAGGGAGTCGCGGAGGGACGCGCGCGGGACCCTAGAAAGCCGACGTCCACGCCGCGCAGCGTCTCCAGCTGGATCAGGATCACGTTCCAGGGCGGTTGCGCGGGGCCGGTCGCGCCCCCGGTCGGCTCGCGCAGATACGGGTAAGCGGGGTCGGCGAAGCGCCAGGCCTTGTCGTCGCTCTCGTCCAGCCACCGGGCCTGATAGGCGGTGACGAGGCTCCGAAGATCGTCGGGCGCCGACACGTCGCCAAAGCCGAGCGCGGCGTCGGTCGCAAGTGCGAGGACGACCGGCTCGACCTTGCGCAGGCGGAACTGGCTCGTCGCCATCCGCCAGCCGTTGGCGGGCGCCGCGAGCGGCACCAGCAGCAGCAGCACGGCGATGCCGTACGGGATTGCCGCGGGCCGACACCGCGCGCCCGGCGCGCGTGCGATCAGCCGCATCGCCCATGAAGCGTAGAGGCCGGGCACGAGGATCAGCAGCACGAGTGGGAGCAGAGCTCCGCCGGCGTCGGCGAGCAGGACATCGGCGAACAGGCTGTCGCCCAGCGTATGCGAGCGAGCGTAGGTGGCGAGGAACGACAGACCGAGGCGTATGCCGAGGAAGCGGAGGACCTCGTGGTCGAGCTGACTGAGCAGCAGGTTGAAGGTCAGGAGGGCGGCCTGGATCCGATGGACCAGGCGCGCGCCGCGCCAATTGCCGGTGCGGCGATACCACATCAGCCAGAGGAGCAGGAACGGTGCCGAGAGCAGCCATACGCCGAGCAGGTCGTAATAGGCCGCGAGGAAGGCATAGCGTCGCCACTCGAGCAGGAACGGACCGCCATACGGCCCCGGCCGCGCATAGAGGAACGCCTGCAGGACAAGGCAGCCGAGCCAGCCGCTCGCCGCCAGGCGCAAGGCGATGACAAAATGCCGGCTTCCCGCCGCCTCTGGCTCGCCCTGCGACATCGTCCCCGATCCTCGCGAAGACGAGAGCCTAACCCAGCGAGCGGGAGGCGACTAGGCGCGAGGGCGGCGTCGCCGGCGAGACGCCGCCGCCGCGGTTACTCCTTGCCGCTACCGGGCTCCGCCATATCGCGGTGCATCTCGGCCGCGACGCCGCCGCCGAGCACCTTCGCGCCGGCGACCTGCAGCTTGTTCATCAGGCCGTGGACGACGCTGCGCTCGCCCTTCATCATCGCCTCGTAGCCGGTCTTCGCCACGTCGGCCGGATCGTCCTTCTTGGACGTGCCGACCTTCGTGTCCTCCATGCCGGCGCGCTCGAAGAACTCGGTCTCGGTCGCGCCGGGCTTGAGGCAGGTGACCGTCACATTGGTCTCCTTGAGCTCGTTGCCGAGCGCGTCGGAGAAGCTGTCGATGAAGGCCTTGGAGCCGTTGTAGACCGCCTGGAAGGCGCCGGCGATGTGGCCGGCGATCGAACCGGTGATCAGGATCCGCCCCTCGTCGCGCGCCACCATCTGCTGCGCGACCTTCTGAATCAGATAAAGGGTGCCGGTGATGTTGGTGTCGATCACATGGCGCCACTCGGCCGGATCCTGCTCGAGGAAGGCGCGGCCGAGGCCGTGGCCGGCATTGGCCAACAGCGCGTCGACCTGCCGGCCGCCCGCCGCCGACAGCAGCTGGTCGACGCCCTCGAACGTCGAGAGATCGGCCTCGACGTTGGTGACCTCGACGCCCATGCCCTTGAGCGACGCCGAGGCGTCGACCAGCGGGGTGTCGGCGGCGATGACCAGATCGTAGCCGTCCTGCGCGGCGAGCTTGGCGAGTTCCAGGCCGATGCCGGTCGACGCGCCGGTGACGATGGCGAGCTTACGCTGGCTCATGCTGCTTCTCCTGCTTGGCCTTGACCTCGCCCTTGGCGAGGCCGGGTTTGAGAACGATTTTGGTGTAGCTGTCCTGCTCGTCGTGCCAGTGCCGGTACATGTCCGGCCCGTCCTCCAGGCTGGCGTGGTGCGAGATGAACCAGGTCGTATCGAGCTTGCCCTCCTGGATCATCTCGAGCAGCTGCCTGGTGTACTTCTGGACGTGGGTCTGGCCGGTCTTCATCGTCAGCCCCTTCTCCATGAAGGCGCCGATCGGGAACTTGTCCATCATCCCGCCATAGACGCCGGGCACGGAGACCCGGCCGCCCTTGCGACAGGAGAGGATCGCCTGGCGGAAGGCGGCGGGACGATCAGTGCCGAGTTTCAGCCAGACCTTGGCATGATCGGCGAGATTGTCGATGCCGAGGCCGTGGGTCTCCATGCCGACGCATTCGATGCAGGCGTCGGGGCCGATGCCGCCCGTCATCTCGAACAAGGCGTCGCGGACGTCCACCTCGCGGAAATCGAGGATTTCGGCGCCCATCTGCTTCGCGAGCTGGAGGCGGCGGGGATAATGATCGATCGCGATCACCCGGTGCGCCCCGAGTTGGAAGGCCGACTGGATGGCGAACAGCCCGACCGGCCCGCAGCCCCAGACGGCGACGGTGTCGCCCTGCTCGATCTCGGCGTTGACCGCGCCCATCCATCCGGTCGGCAGGATGTCCGAGAGGAAGAGGACCTGATCGTCCTCGAGTCCGTCGGGGATCACCACCGGGCCGACGTCCGAATAGGGCACGCGCAGATATTCGGCCTGGCCGCCGGCATAGCCGCCGGTGAGGTGGGCGTAGCCGAAGGCGCCGCCCATTGGATAGCCGTAGAGCGTCTCCGACATGTCCGAGGTGGTCGCCGGATTGGAATTGTCGCAGGCCGAATATTGCTGCTTCGAGCAATGGAAGCAGCTGCCGCAGCTGATCGTGAAGGGGATGACGACCCGCTGGCCGACCTTCAGCGTGCTCTTGGAGCCGACCTCGACCACCTCGCCCATGTTCTCGTGGCCGAGGATGTCGCCGGCTCGCATCGTCGGGATGTAGCCGTCGTAGAGATGGAGATCGGAGCCGCAGATCGCGGTCGAGGTGACCTTGATGATCGCATCGCGGGGGTTGACGATCTCGGGATCGGGAACGGTGTCGACGCGGACGTCGTGCCGCCCGTGCCAGGTGAGTGCGCGCATCATGGTCTCCTTAAAGATACTGGCGGGTCGGCTCTTCCGAGCGACGGCCGGACGGGCTGGCGGAGCTGGTGATCTCGCCGGTCTCCATCAGCTGCTTGAAGCGGCGAAGGTCGCGCCGCGCCTGGACGTTGGGCTCGCGCTGCAGCAGCTTGGCGACGCCGCGGCCGAGCGTGCCGAACGGCGGATCGTAATCGACGGTGGCGCGCACCATCGTGCCGCGGCCCGGCGCGGCGTCGAGGAACTCCACGCGCCCGCTGTTGCGGACCGGCGCGTCCTCCTCCGATTCCCAGGCGATGACGCGGCCGGGCTGATCCTCGGTGATCCGGCTGACGAACTGGATCTCCGTCCCGCCGGGCGCGGCGATCGTCCAGCGCGAGCGCTTGTCGTCCAGCGTCTCCACCGATTTCACATTGTCCATGAAGCCCGCGAGATTCTCGAACCGGCGCCAGAAATCGTACAGCTCCCGGGCAGGCCGGGCGATCGTCACCGTCCGACTGACCAGGGCGTCTGACGGCTTGTAGCCGCGCCGAAGCGCCGAAGGCGGCGCGTCGCTGATCGGCGCTTTGTCGCCGCCGCCGCCGCCCAGCGTCCGGGCGACGAGATAGGCGAGGCCGGCCGTCGCCGCGACCGCCGCCGCGCCGATCAGGGCACGCTCGACGCTGCCGTTGCGTTCATCGTCTTCATCATTGAGCATAAAGGGCGCCATTGCTCCTCCTTGGCGGCTCAGCTTGGCCGCGACCCTGGTCCTAATCCGGTATGCTTTCGCGCTGTCGCGCTGATCTGTCGCTGTTCTTGCCGGTGAACCAAGCGCGCGCTGGTCGGTTCCCCATCAACGGAGCGCATCCTGCTCCGGCAAGGGTGGCCATGCTCAGTCTCCAGCGCGCGATCGAACGGCAGGTGCATCGGCTGCTCGGCGAAGGGGAGGCGGGGGACGCGGTACGCGTCCCCGTCCGTGCCTCGACCTCGCCGCCGCTGTTCCCGCCGACCGCGGTCTGCCGCGCCGTCCATGCCGATTTCACCACCATGCTCGTCGGCGGCATGTCGGGCCTCCTCGTCCAGATGCTGCACCCGGGCGCGCTGGCGGGGGTCTGGGACCACAGCAACTTCCGCGCCGACATGGCCGGGCGCCTGCGAAGGACGGCGCAATTCATCTCCGCGACCACCTATGGCAGCCAGGACGACGCGGCGCGGCTGATCGGCCGGGTGCGAACGATCCACGATCGGGTCCACGGCCGGCTCCCCGACGGCACGCTCTATTCGGCGAACGATCCGGCGTTGCTCACCTGGGTGCACATCGCCGGCGCAAGCAGCTTCCTCGAAGCCTATCGCCGCTACCGCGCGCCCGGCATGAGCGCCAGGGATCAGGATCGGTATTTCGCCGAGACGGCAGAGGTCGCGCGCGCGCTCGGCGCCAACGACGTGCCGGAGAGCCGGCGCGCGGCTGCGACCTATCTGCGAGCGCTGCGGCCGAGCCTGCGCTGCGACGAACGCACTCGCGAGGTCGCGGCGGCCCTGTTCGAGGAGCCGGCGCCGAGCCTCGCCCTGTTGCCGTTCCGGCAGCTGGTGATCCGTGCCGCGATCGACCTGCTGCCGGATTGGGCCGCGGCGATGCACGGTCTCTCCGTGCCCGTGCCGCAGCGACCGGCGATCCGGCTCGGACTTTCCGGCGTCGCGGCCGTCACTCGCTGGGCGCTGGCGCGCTGACCCGGCGAAGCCTCACTCGCGGGTGAGCGCCTCCGACTTGTGAGCGGCGCGCTTGCCTTCGTCGGTCTTGACGATGAACTGGGGCGCGTCCTTCGAGGCCGCGACCTTGTGACCCTTGATGTGGGTCTCGCTGGTCTGCTTCTTCTCGACGACGCCGTGCGCCTGGCCGCCGTGACTGTTCCAGCGGACGCGGTCGCCCGCCTTGAGATCCTTCGCCATGTCGCCTCCTCTCGGTGCGTCGGAGGAACAGGCGTCGGCACGGAACGGTTCCTGCGCCTTTCTATGCGTCACGGCCCAAAGGCCATGACGGTGACGATCGTCAGGGCGCTGGGGAGCGCAGGTCGCGGCCGAGCGCCTCGGCCAGCTCGGCCGCGCGGAACGGCTTGGCGAGGCGCGGGAGATCGGGCGCGATGTCGTCGACATCGGCATAGCCGGAGACGATCAGCAGGTGCATCGCGGGCCAGCGGGTGCGGGCGGCGCGCGCCAGCTCGGTTCCCGACATGCCGGGCATCAGGTGATCGGTGATCAGGAGATCGAACGATCCTTCGGCGAGCAGGTCGAGCGCCTCGGCCGCGGAACCAGCCTGAACCACCTCATAACCGAGCCCGGCGACGATCTCGGCCGTGCCCTCGAGCACCAGCGGCTCGTCATCGACCACCAGCGCGCGTCCCGCACCGGCCGCGCCGACCGGCGGCGCCGCCTCGACTGCCGGCGTGGCCGCGGCCTCGCCGGCCTCGCGCAGAAACAGGCGGATTGTCGTGCCCTCGCCAAGGGTGCTCTCGATCCTCAGGCCGCCGCCGAGCTGCGCCAGCAGGCCGTGCACCATCGAGAGGCCGAGGCCGGTGCCGCGGCCGAGCCCTTTGGTCGAGAAAAAGGGCTCGATCGCCCGTTCAACGACCTGCGGCGGCATGCCGGTGCCATTATCGGTGACGGCGACCTCGACGTAGCGACCTGGTTCCGGGCCCTCGCGATCATTCGGAACGAACGTGGTCAAGCGCGCCGCGATGCGGATCCTTCCACCGTCGGGCATCGCATCCTTGGCATTCACCGCCAGGTTGAGGATGGCGAGCTCAAGCTGGTTGCAGTCGGCATGGACCGGCCGCAGCCCGGCGGGCACGTCGATCTCCAGCGCGACACGCGGGCCGAGGGTGGTCGCGAGCAATGGCTCGAGATTTCCGAAGCATTCGGCAAGATCGACCGCACCGGCCTTCAGCGGCTGGCGGCGAGCAAAGGCGAGCAGGCGCTGGACGAGGACGCGGGCGCGCTCGGCCGCTTCGATGGCGTTACCGACCATCCGCTCGGCGCGCGAATCGGGGAGGCCGCGCTGGCGTAGCAGATCGAGCGTCCCGACGATCGGAACCAGCAGATTGTTGAAATCGTGCGCGACGCCGCCGGTGATCTGCCCGATCGACTCCATCTTCTGGGTCTGGCGCAGGGTTTCCTCGGCCTTGCGCAGCGCCTCCGCCTGCTCTTTCTCGCGGGTAATGTCGCGGGCGACGCTGTAGAAGCGGTTGCCCTCGGGCACGGAGTTCCAGGACAGCCATTTGTAGCGGCCGTCGCTGGCGCGGAAGCGGTTCTCGAAGCGCTCCGTCACGTTCCCGGCCGCGAGCGACTCGTTCTCCGCACGAGTCTTGGCGGCGTCGTCCGGATGCTCGAGCCATTCGGACGTTCGGCCGAGAAAGTCCTCGAGCGGATAGCCGAGCAGGCTGGTCCAGGCCGGGCTTGCCGCCAGCCAGACGCCCTTGTCGTCGGCGACGACGAACGGGTCGCGGGCCAAATTCCAGAGCCGGTCGCGCTCGAGCGTCCGTTCCTGCACCTGCCGCTCGAGAAGCTCGTTCAGCCGGTGCAGCGTGTCCTCGGCCTCATATTCGATCGTCCGGTCGCGAACGATACCGACCGAGCCGATCCTGCGCCCGTCCTCGCTGAAAATGGGCCGCCCCTTGGCCACGATCCAGCGGACCGATCCGTCGGGCCGCAGCACCCGATATTCGATGCTGGCCGGATCCCCCGCCGCCAGTGCGGTGTCGACGCGCGCGAGGTAATCGGCACGGTCTTCCGGGTGGACGGTCTCGACGACCTGCGAAAAGCGGAGCGGCCCGCGGACGTGGGAGAGGCCGTGCATCTCCTTGTAGGTGTCCGAAACATGGCCCTGGTCGCGCAGCGAATCCCAGCTCCAGGAGCCGATCCCGCCGACCTCCTGCGCCAGCGCAAAGCGTTCGCGGCTCTCGTCCCGCTCGGCGATTGCGCTGGTGAGGAGCTGGCTCAGCGTCTGGAATTCGGCGAACCGGCTCGGCGCGAATGCGGGCGCTTCGCCGTCCTTGATCCGTTGCGCGCCGTCGCCGAGGATCGCGATCTCGCGCCGCACGGCGCGCGCCGCCGCGAACGCGGTGAGCAGGGCTCCGGCGAGCAGAAGCCCGGAGACCAGCGCGCCGCCGAGCAGCGCCCGCCGCGAGCCGGCGGCGAGCTCCGCCCGCGGCACCGCGACGATGAAGGTCCAGCCGTTGCGCTCCGAGCGGCTGAAAGCCACCACCGTGGGCGTGCCTTCGAGCGACCGGCTCTCGGTCGTGCCCTCGCGACGAGCCGACAGCAGGCGCAACAGATCGGGCGTGCCGGGCGTGCCGACGAAGCGGTCCGGGCGGACGTTCCGCCAAACCACTACGCCGTTGCGATCGAGGATCGTCGCATAGCGGCCCTCCGACACGCGCTGGGCGTCGATGATCCCCTGGAGAAGCCGCGGCCGATAGATGACCGACAGGACGTATTCGGCCCGGCCGTCCGCCATGATCGGCCAGTCGACGCAGAGGATCCGTTTCTCGACCACGCCCGTGGCGAGGTTGCAAACCCGCGGCTCGCCGGTGTCGAGCGCCGCCAGCACGTTCGGAGGATATTGGCCCGTGGGGAGAGGCGATCCCGGTGCCAGCCGCGTGTTGACCAGCTGCTTGCCGTTGCGGTCGCTCAGCATAACCCAAGCGTCGGGCTCGTTCAGCGCCGTCCGGGCCTGGCGGTCGAGGGCGGCGAAATCGCCGGCGCGCAGCGACGGCGAGGCGGCGAGCGCGCCGAGCAGCCGCTGGTAGGCGCCGAGCCTGGCGTCGACCACTTGCGAGAGCGCGCGGGTTGTGTCGACCAGCTGGGCTTCGGTCTGCGCGCGCCCCCAGGCATCAGCCTCGCGGACCAGCACTGCCGCAGCGGCGGTAAGCAGGATCGCAAACAGCGCCGCCAAGCCGAGGATGTAGGTGCGGATCGAGCGCAGGACCGCGGGTCTTCCCGCCCGGAGAGGTGAGGCAAGTCCGTCGGCCACTCTTGTACGCCCTCCCAGCGAAGCCGCGACGGCTTCGCAACGATGCGTGTCGGTGCAGCGGCCTGCCCAGTCAAGCGCGGAGCGCGGTCGCCCGCGTCGCGGTCACGCCGCGGCTGGAGCCGGGATGCGGTAGAAAGGCCGGGGTGCGGCTTTACGTCCGATGGAGCAGGTTCGGCTCCGGCCGATCAGGCGCCGAACCAGCCCTTCGCCTGCGCCGCCTCGAGCTGCGGCGCCATATAGGCCCAGAGCGCGGGGCAGCCGGCGGCGATCGGCGGGCCGATGCGATCGACGACGCGCTGATGGGCGATGCCATTCTCGCGCCAGCTTTGGCCCTCGTTGGCGAGGTTGAGCAGGGCCGGCATGGCGCGGTCGACGGCGTTGGCGAAACGGGCCTCGGCGGTCTCGCCCGTCTCGAATTCCCGCCAGAGCGCCAGGAAGTGTTCACCGCGCCCGTCCGGCAGCGCCCCGAAGATGCGGCTGACGGCGGCGAGCTCGGCGGCCTTGCGCTCTTCCCAGCCGTGTTCCTCGAAGACGATGGTGTCGCCGGTGTCGATCTCGCCGATGTCGTGAACCAAAAGCATCAGGACGACGCGGTTCACGTCCACCGGCGTATCGGCAAGATGCGCCAGCGAGGCGGCGAGAAGCGCGATCTGCCAGCTATGCTCTGCGCTGTTCTCATAGCGATCGATGCCGACCGGCTTCACCTTGCGGGTGACCGCCTTCAGCCGATCGAGCTCCAGCACGAAATCGACATAAGCCTGCATGCGCCCCTCCTGCCCCGGGCGCGGTCTAGCCGGTCCGATCTGCGATGGGACTGCGCGCGAATGGTTAGCCTGTTGGTAGGCTTTTTCGTCCTAGGAGCGGGGCAGGAGGACGGAGAATGCAGCAGGTTCGGCGCCTCACCCCGGCGGGCGCTGCCATCGACGTACGCGCGGTCGAAGGGTTCGGCGCCGAGATCGATGCTGCGGCCGCGCGCGCCGATTCGCGGCACCTGTTCCTGCGTCGCGCATGGTACGCCGCGAGCGAACGGCCCGGAGCGCGAACCCTGATCGCGTGCCGCGCCGACGGCAGCATCGTCGCGGCCTTGCCGACGCTGCCGGGCCTCGCCGGCGCGCTGCGCGAGGTGCCCGGCGGCTATTGGCCGTTCCGGAGCTTTCCGATCGCGTCCGATCTCGGCGACGACGAGCTCGGCGCCTTGCTCGCCTCTCCTCCGGCGCGCCGCGTCCTTGGACCGGTGTGGCGGATCGGTCCGGTCTATGCGGACGATCCGACGCTGGTGCGGTTGCTCCGCGTCTGCCGCGGGGCGGGCTGGACCGCGCTGCCGCGGCGGATCGCGCCTTCGTTCCGGCTCGACATGGCGGCGCTGCGGCGCGAGGGCACGTGGCCGCGCGGCTCGACGCTGAAGAAGAACCGGTTCCACGAGAAGCACCTCGCCAGCCACGGCGCGCTGGAGTGGCGCTTCGTCTCCGGCAGCGACTGGACGCCGGCGCTGTTCGAGGCGCTCGCCGAGGTCGAGCGGAAGAGCTGGATCGCGTCCGAGACCGACGGCTCCGACGCCAAGTTCATGGCGCCGCAGCATCGCCGGATATGGGAGGGCGCGGCGCGGGACCCGGTGCTGGCCCGCGCGATGCGGGCGGCGATCCTGTCGGTCGACGGTACCCCGGCGGCGTTCTCGTTCGACCTCGATGCCGGCGCGCTGAAATACGCGATCGCGAACAGCTACGATCCGCGCCTCGCCAAGCACAGTCCAGGCAAGTGCCTCTACTATCGCAATCTCGTCGAGGCGCTCGATCGGGGCATCGAGACCGTCGACTGGGGCGCCGGGGACAGCGGCTACAAGCGCACGATCGGTGCCGAGCCGGGTCCGGACCTGGTCGACGTGCTGTTCGTCCGGCGCCCCATTCCGGCCGCCCTGCTCGGGCCGCTGTGGCGCGCCAGCGGGCGTTAGCCCTGTTCGGGCGGCTCCCCTTCCTCTAACGCGACGGGATGCCGACCCGTCCGCTCTTCGCCACGCTCTTCTACGAAGCCGCGCTCGCTGCGCCCGACCTCATCGCCGAGCTCGACGAGGCCTGCCGCGCGCTCGCCGAGGAGGACCAGGCGGGGCGGCGCTGGTCGCGCGACCACGGCTATCGCGGCTATACCTCTTATGCGTCGCTGAATGATCTTCCGGTGCGCGATCCGCGCTTCGCCGATCTGGTGCGGCTGCTGAACCGCCACGTCGCCGCGTTCGCCGCCGATGCGGCATTCGATCTCGGCGGACGCAGGCTGAAGCTCGACAGCCTCTGGGTCAACGTGCTGAAGCCGGGCGGGGCGCACAGTGCCCATATCCATCCGCACAGCATCGTTTCCGGCACCGTCTACGTCGCCGTGCCGCCCGGCGCCGGGCCGCTCAAGCTGGAAGACCCGCGGCTGCCGATGATGATGGCCGCGCCGACCCGGCAGGACGATGCGCCCGAGATGCTGCGGACCTTCGTCACCGCCGCCCCGCAACCCGGCAGCGTCTTCCTGTGGGAGAGCTGGTTGCGGCATGAGGTGGTGCCCGGCAGCGGGAAGAATCCGCGGATCAGCATCAGCTTCAACTATCGCTAAAAAATCACGCGGCGCGCCAATGCTGGCTTGTCGCAGAAAGAAGCATCCCGGTCACAAACACATAGCGCGCGCAGTGGTCGTCGGGTCTGATCTCGTGCGGCCGACCGGGGGAGAGGCTGGTCATCTCCCGTTCATCCGCGGGTTGGAAACGGCGCCGCCACGGGAGGAGATCGGGTCAGTGGGTGCAGCGGAACGCGCTCGCGATACAGGGGAGGGCAGCCCGAGCGGGCTCGAGCAGGTCTACCTGGTCCACAGGGAGGCGCTGCTCCGCTTCCTGCGCGCGCGAGGTGCCGGCGACGACGCCGAAGACCTGCTCCAGGAGATGTGGATCAAGGCCTCCGCCGGGGTTTCGGGGCCGATCCGCGATCCCGTTCCCTATCTCTATCGCACCGCCAGCAATCTGATGCTCGATCGCCGCCGCGCCGGTCTGCGGCAGGCGAAGCGCGATACCGAATGGGCCGGTGTCGAGCCGGGCGTCGAGCGTCCCGACGACCGTCCCAACGCCGAACAGCAGGCCGTGGCGCGCAGCGAACTGGCCCAGGCCGAGGCGGTTCTCACCGGCCTCGGCGAGCGCACCGATGCGATCTTCCGCCGGTTTCGGCTGCGCGGCCAGAACCAGCGGGAGATTGCCGCCGATCTGGGCATCAGCCTCAGCGCCGTCGAGAAGCACCTCCAGAAGGCGTATCGCGCGCTGATCGACTATCGGAGGCGGCGCGATGCGGATTGAGCCGTGCCGCGGCGTCTCGGCATTGAGGTGGTCCCGATGCTGACGCGACGACAAGACGATGAGGCGATCGGCTGGGTGATCCGGCTGAAGCACGGCTCTGCCGAGGATTGGGAGGCGTTCACCGCCTGGCTCGAGGCGGATCCGGCCAACCTCGCCGCTTATGAAGCGGCCGAGCTGGCCGATGCCGATGCCGGCATGCTCTCTCCGGCCGCCGCGGTCCCCGAGATCCCGCAAGACGTGTCTGCGGAACGCGCGGCGCCGCGGCTCCCCCGCCGCATGCTGTTCGGGACCGCGGTCGCGGCCGGGATCGCGCTGTTCGGTGCCTGGATCAGCATCGATGCCGGAGACGTCTACAGCATCGAGACCAGGCCGGGAGAGAGCCGAACGATCGCGCTCGACGACGGCAGCCGCATCGAAATCAACGGCGCCAGCCGCGTGACGCTCGACCGGGATCGGCCGCGCTACGCGGCACTGGATCGCGGCGAGGCCCTGTTCCGGATCGTGCACGACGAGACGCGGCCCTTCGAGGTCGATGCCGGCGAGTCCGTGCTCCGCGATCTCGGCACCGTCTTCAACGTGGTGCGGAGCGATCGCGTCCTCGAGGTTGCCGTGTCGGAGGGCGCGGTGCTGTTCGAGCCGGAGGGAGAGAAGAAGATTCTGCAGCCTGGCATGGCGATCAGCAAGGCCGCGGGCGAACCCGCGCGTGTGACGCGGGTCGCGCCGGACGCGGTGGGCGCGTGGCGCGACGGGCGGCTGGTCTATGCCGGGGCCGACGCGTCGCGGATTGCGGCCGATCTTTCGCGCAACCTCGGCGTCCCGGTCACCGTCGCAGGAAGCCGCCCGTTCAGCGGCGTGATCGTGCTCGACGGCAGCGACCAGGAAGTGCTCGGCCGCACGGCGGCCCTGCTCGGGCTCCGGCTCGCCCGCCAAGGCGAAGGCTGGACTATGCAGACGGGGACCGGTGCGCCTCGCTGAGACTCTCGTCGCCGCGATATGTCTGGTCTCGCTGGGCTCCGCCGCACAGGCGGGCCAGCGCCACCGGCTCGATCTGCCTGGCGGGCGCCTCGGCGATACCGCGGTCGCGCTTGGCCGCCAGTCCGGGATCAGCATCGGCATCCGCGATCCGCAGCTTGCCGCGCGAAGGGTCAAGGCGGTCCGCGGCAATCTCTCGGTCGACGAAGCGCTGCGGCGGATGCTTGCCGGGGCCGGCGCGCGGGCGGTGCCGCTCGGACCGCGCACCTGGCTGATCGTCGCCGCGCCGCCGCCCGCGCGGCCGGCGAAGCCCAGGCGCGTCGCGCCGCCCAGGGCCAGGCCGCTGCCGCGGACCGTCCTGCCGCCCGTCGAGGTGGCGGAGCAGGAGATCATCGTCACCGGCAGCAAGCGCCGCTTGCGGCTCGCCTTCTACCCGGGCGTCGCCACCCTGATCGACGGCAGCGACCCGGCGTTCGAAGGACCGCGCGGATCGGAGGGGCTGGTCGAGCGGGTCGCTTCGGTCACCTCGACCCATCTCGGCCCCGGCCGCAACAAATTGTTCCTGCGCGGGGTCGCCGATTCCAGCTTCAACGGCCCCACCCAGGCCACGGTCGGCCAGTATCTCGGCGAGACCAGGCTGACCTACAACGCGCCCGATCCGGACCTGCGCCTCCACGACGTGCAGCGCATCGAGATCCTGCCGGGCCCGCAGGGGACGCTCTACGGAGCCGGATCGGTCGGCGGGATCATCCGCGTCCTTCCGAACGCGCCCGACCTTCTCGACATGCAGGCGGAGATGGGCGGCGGCGCCTCGGCGACGCAGCACGGCGGCCTCGGCGCGGACCTCTCCGGGTTCGTCAACTTGCCGCTGGTCGAGGATCGCCTCGGCCTCCGCCTCTCCGCTTATGGCGAGAGCGAGGCCGGCTATATCGACGACCTCGCGCGCGGCCTGGACGACGTCAACCGCACCCGCACGGTCGGCGGCCGCGCCGCGCTCCGCGCCGCCTCGGCGAACGGCTGGACGATCGACCTCGGCCTCACCGGCCAGCGGATCCGCGGCGAGGATGCCCAATTCGCCGACCGCGATGGTCCGCCGCTCACCCGGCGCAGCCGCGTGCCGCAGGATTTCCGCAATTCCTATGGCCTCGCCGATCTGGTCGTGAGCCGCGACTGGGGCGATCTGCGCCTCGTCACGGCGACCGGCCTCGTCCGTCAGACGCTGACCGAGCATTACGACTCCAGTCGGCCGGACGGTCCCGCCACCCAGTTCGAGCAGCGCACCGAGGTCTCCATGCTCTCCGCCGAGACCCGCCTGACCCGCGACGCCGGCGAGGGGCGCGGCTGGCTGGTCGGCGCCAGCCTGATCAGCAACCGATCCGAGCAGACGCGCGCGATCGGCGCGCCCGGCGCGCTCCGTCCGATCACCGGAGTGCGCAACGTGATCGACGAGGCAACGCTGTTCGGAGAGGCGAGCATCGGGCTGCTGGACGGGGTCGTGCTCACCGGCGGTGGCCGTCTGTCGCATTCGCGGCTGTCCGGCGCGGCGCTCGACGTGCCGCTGACGTTCATGCCGCTGCTGCGCTCGATCCAGGCGAGCCGCAGCGAGACCTCGTTCCTGCCCTCGGCATCGATCTCGGGGCGGGTGACGCCGGACCTCACCCTCTTCCTGCGCTATCAGGGGGGCTTCCGTCCCGGCGGGCTCTCGGTCACGGGCGAGTTGGTCCAGCGCTTCCGCAACGACAAGGTGGCGACGGTCGAAGGCGGGGCGCGCCTGCGGCACGACGGGGTCCGTCCGTTCGAGGCGGCGGCGTCGCTCGCCTACACACGCTGGAGCGACATCCAGGCAGACGTCATCGACTTCGCCGGCCTGCCCACGACGACCAACATCGGCGACGGCCGGATCTACACGCTCGACCTGCGGGCGGCGTGGCGGCCGCTGCCAGGCCTCGGCCTCGACGCCGGAGCGGTGCTCAACGACAGTCGCGTGACCAATCCGGTGCCGACCGTGATCCTCACCCCGTCCGCGCCATTGCCGAACGTGGCGCGGGTCAACGCCCGTTTCGGCGCCGAATATCGCATGGCGCTGGCCGACGACCTGGATCTCAGGCTGACCGCGTCCGCCCGCTATGTCGGCAAGTCCCGGCTCGGCATCGGGCCGATCCTCGGCGAACCGCAGGGAGACTGGCTCGACACGCGGTTTGGCGCGCGGCTGGAGAGCGGACGCCACGCCTGGACGCTCGCAATCTCCAACCTCCTCGACGAGGAAGGGAACCGCTTCGCTTTCGGTTCGCCCTTCACCCTGGTCGACACGCGGCAGATCACGCCGCTTCGGCCGCGCAGCCTGCGTCTGGGCTGGGATCTGCGCTTCTAAAAAAAACGCGAGCGGGCGGTGCGGGTCCGCCGTGGCCACATCGTCATGTCCTTCGAAAGGGCGGTCCGCCGGGGGCGGCGCCCTCACCGACAAGAAGGATCATCATGCGTCACCTGCTCGCCTGCACCTGCCTGACTCCGATCGCCCTGCTCGCTGTCGTCGCCACCGATGCGCATGCAGAAACGACGATCGCCAGCAAGGTCACCACCGCCCAGAGGACGTCGACCATCAAGGCCGGTGCCGCGGACGATCTGCGTATCACCAGCGCCGGCTCGGTAGTGCCCACCGCTTCCGGCGCCGCGGTGACACTGGACAGCAACCACAAGGTCACCAACGAAGGCGTGATCCAGACGACCGACCTCAGCGACGTGACCGGCATCCTGGCGCTCGCCAACAATTCCGGCACGATCACCAACAGCGGTCGGATCGAGTTGCTCGAAGGCTATACGCCGGCGGATGCCGACAAGGACGGCGACAATGACGGCGCATTCGCCACCGGCGCCCGCCGGATCGGCATCCGGCTGGCGCCTGGCGGCACCTTCACCGGCAGCGTGGTCAACAGCGGCACGATCAGCATCGAGGGGAACGATTCCATCGGTATCGCCTCCGATGGGCGTCTCGCGGGGTCGCTCACCCAGAGCGGCACCGTCGCCGTGGTCGGGGATCGTGCGATCGGCGTGCGCGCCGGAGAGGTGACGGGCGACGTGCGCATCACCGGCGCGACCAGCGTGCTCGGGCTGAACTCGAGCGCCGTCACACTGGACGGCGACGTCGGCGGCGCCTTGCTCGTCCAGGCCACCGTCTCGGCCACCGGCTATCGCTCGGTGACGCCGCCGGCCGACGTCTCGAAGCTCGACGCCGACGATCTGCTCCAGGGCGGCCCGGCGATCCGTGTCTCGGCCGACGTCGCCAAGGGCATGGTGTTCGACGTTCCGCCCAAGGACGCCAGCGAGACCGACAAGGACGAGGACAAGGACGGGATCGAGGATGCGAAGGAAGGCAGCGCCGCCGTCGTCTCCTATGGCGCGGCCCCTGCGGTGCTGGTCGGCTCCTCCACCCGCAGCGTCGCGATCGGCGCAGTGACGGGCAATGCGAACGGCCATGGCATGGTGATCAACGGCGGCATCGCCGGCCGCGGCGTCTATGCCGGGATCGACGCCAATGCGCTGCTCGTGGGCGGGCTCGGCCAGGCGGTGACCGTCGCCGGCGGCATCACCGTCAACGGCAGCGTCGGCGCAATCGCCAACGCCGGCAATGCGACTGCCATCCGTGTGGGCGGCGGCGCCAGCGTCGGCGAGATCCGCGTGGTCGGGATCGTCTCGGCCGAGGGCGCGTCGACCGGCGCCACGTCGTCGCGCGCCATCGTCCTCGATGCCGGCGCGAACGTCCTCGCGATCCGCAACAGTGGAAGGATCGGCGCGACCGCCACCGCGACCGGTACGGCGGCGGCGATCGTCGACAACAGCGGCGGGCTTTCGCTGGTCGAGAACAGCGGCACGATCACCAGCGGCGCTGGTGCCGTCGAGCGCGCGATCGCGATCGATCTGCGCGCCAACGCCACGGGCGCCATCGTGCGCCAGACCTTGGTTGGACAGGGTGTTGCCGCCCCCTCGATTTCGGGCAACATCCTGTTCGGCGCCGGCAACGACCTGCTCGACCTCGCCGACGGCACGGTGAAGGGCAATACGCAGTTCGGTGCCGGCGCCAATCGGCTCGTCCTCGGCGGCGACGCGGACTATGCGGGCAATGTGACGTTCGGCGCGGGCGCCGACCGGATGATCCTCGCCGGCACCTCCGTCTTCAGCGGCACCGCCGATTTCGGCGGCGGAGCGGACACGCTCTCGCTCTCCGGCAGCGCGCGGTTCAGCGGCAGCCTGGTCAACGCCGGCGCGCTCGCGGTCGATGTGGCCGGGGGTACGCTGGAGCTGGGCAGCACCGGCAGCGCCGCGATCGGCGCGCTGAGCGTCGGCAACGGCGGCGTCCTCGGGGTGACGGTCGATCCCGCCGCGGGCAAGACGAGCCTCTATCAGGTCGCCGGCACGGCCGCCTTCGCCCAGGGCTCGAAGCTGCAGCTTCGCCTCGCCAGCGTCTCCGGGTCGCTGGGCAGCTATACCGTGCTCAAGGCCGGGACCCTCACCGGCACGGCGGGCCTGTCCTCCAGCGCAGTCCTGCTGCCCGCCTTCCTCAAGAGCAGCGTCGCCGCGAACGAAGCGGCCGGCGAGATCAAGGTCGAGATCGCACGCAAGACTGCGGCGGAGATGGGCCTGAACGGATCGGAGGCGGGCGGCTGGAATGCCATCTACTCGGCGCTCGACAAGGACACGAAGGTCGCCGGCGCCTTCCTCCAGATGGCCGACGCCGAGACGTTGCGCGACGCGATCCAGCAGATGCTCCCGGAGCATGCCGGCGGGGTGTTCGAGACGGTGACCCAGGGCTCGCGGGCGACGGCGCGGATCCTGCGCGACCCCGGCGCGCCCTATGTCGACGGCGGAAGCTGGGGCTTTTGGCTGCAGCAGGCCGCCTGGGGCACGTCGAAGGATCTGGGCGACACGTCCGCTTACGACATCGCCGGCTGGGGCGCCTCCGGCGGCGCCGAGATCGCGCTCGGCGGCGCCGGGCGGATCGGCGCCTCGATCGCCTATCTCAACGGCCGCGACGAGGGCGTGAACGGCAACGAGGTGCGCGCCGACCAATATGAGCTGGCGGCGCACTGGCGCGGCCAGTGGGGCGGCCTTCGCACCTATGCGCGCGGCTCTGCGGCGATGCTCAGCTTCGACGGGACGCGCAACTTCACCGGCACGACAAGCAGCGAGACGATCACCCGCACCGCCGCCGGAACGTGGGACGGCCGCCTCTATTCGGCCGCCGCGGGAGTCGCCTACGAGGCCGCATTCGGCCGGCTCAGCGTCAGGCCGCTGCTCGCCGTCGATTATTACCGCCTGAAGGAAGACGGTTATGCCGAGACCGGCGGCGGTGACGCCATGAACCTGGTCGTCGACGCGCGGACCAGCGACGAATTCGCCGGGGAGGCCTCGCTGAGCCTCGGCTATGCGCTGATTTCGCCGCGAGACGGTGAAAGCGGCTGGCTGCGCACGGAGATCGAGGGCGGCCGGCGGCAGATCCTCGGCGGCGAGATCGGCGCGACCACGGCGCGGATCGGCAGCGGCACGGACTTCACCCTTCTCCCGGAGCATCGCAGCGACGGCTGGATGGGGCGGCTCCGGCTGGCCGGCGGCAGCGACGATTTCTCGATCGCCGCGGAGGTCGGCGCCGAGGAGCAGCAGGGCCGCGCCGCCGTCTCCGGCCGGGTGGCGCTGCAGATCGGCTTCTAGGCACGAAGCGCCTCTCGCCGCGAGACGGGGGGCGCGACGCCGGCGCGTTCGACTGCCCACCCGAACGAGCCCCGCCCGCGCAGGCTTGACCCGCCCGGCGGGAGGCCGCACGCGGGGGGGATGACGAACCAGGATCGCGCCGCGCTGACGCCTTTTGCCCTGAGGCTGGCCGAGATCGCCCGTGGCGAGACGATGCACCGCTGGCACGAGGGGATCGGCGCCGCCGACGTCGAGGACAAGGGCGGGGGCGGTCCCGACTTCGATCCCGTGACCGACGCGGATCGCGAGGCGGAGCGCGCGATGCGCGCCGCGATCGAGGCCGCCTTTCCCGACCATGGCATTGCCGGAGAGGAATTCCCCGATCGCCCGGCGCGCGGGCCGTTCACCTGGAGCCTCGATCCGGTTGACGGCACCCGCTCCTTCACCTGCGGTCTCCCCAATTGGGTGACCCTGATCGGCCTGCTGGACGAAGGGCGCGCGATCGCCGGCGTGATCGACGTGCCGTCCCTCGGTGAGTGTTATTGGGGCGATGAAGGCGGGGGCGCGTTCGTGCGGGCGGGGCGGGAGGCGCCGCTCCGCACCAGCGGGCGCACCGACCTCGCCGAGGCGCGCCTGTCGACCACCGACCCCTACCTGTTCCAGGGTGCGGAGCGTGAGGCGTTCGAGCGAGTCCGCGCCTCGGTTCGCACCACCCGCTACGGCCATGACGGCTATGCCTATGCGCGTCTCGCCGCAGGAACGATCGACTTGGTCATCGAATCGCTGCTGAAGCCGCACGATTACAATGCGCTGATCCCGGTGGTCCGCGCCGGCGGCGGCGTGATCGGCGATTGGACCGGCGGCGAGGATTTCTCCCCGGGCAAGGTGATCGCTGCCGCGACGCCGCGCTTGTTCGATCAGGCCGTCGCGCTGATGCGGGACGCCGCCTGACGATGGCGGAGATCGTCAACCTGCGGTCGGCGCGCAAGGTCAGAGCACGGGCGCAGGCGGCGGAGCAGGCAGAGCGCAACCGCCATGCCTTCGGACGGAGCAAGGCCGAAAAGCGCGCCGCCCAGCGCGAGCGGGAGCGCTCCGAGGCGGTGGTCGACGGGGCGAAGCGCGATCCCGAGTGAGATGGCGGGCGCGGGCGGAGACCCGCGCCCTGCACTCACGAAAGCCCTGCATCCCAAAGGAGGAGGCAGGTAACGGCCACGATGCCGAGCAGCGCCAGGATGATCAGCCAGTCCTTGGTCGAAAGGGCGACGTCGGAGCCGTGGTCCTCCCTGAAAAGCGCGAGCTGCGCCTCCAACTCCTCGTTCGCGGTCACGAGGCCGACCTCGAGCGAGCGGCCGCTCTTGAGAAAACGCGCGATTTCGGTTGCTTCGTCGGCCGAAACGTTCGGATACCTTCGCAGAAGGGATTCCACGCGGCGGCCCCGAGTGCCGATGGCGCGCGTGTGGGACGGGTGGTTCGACATGTCCATGAATCATGATCCTTGCTTGTGCGCCTGCCGGGCGCGCAGGGGCGCTGCCTGGCAGGCTGTGAGGGGGGGAGGGCCGGCGCCTCGCGGACGTCGACCGGGAAGACGTCACGACGCGCGGGGCTTGCGCATCAGTGATGCGAGGCGGTCCTTCACCGCCAGGCGAAGCTTCTTGAGGCGCAGCAGTCTGAGGCTGTCGGGCAGCCGACGGCTCATTTCGCGCAAGATGGCGTCGTCCACCCTGCGGTGGATGCGGGTAAGGCGATAGGTTGCGGATGACATGGTGATCTCCAGCATGAGGGGCCCGCCGAAGGGCGGGTTCGTTTCCAGATGCCGCCGAAGCGGTGCTCAGGCTGCCGGAGGGGCTCGCGCGCGATAGGCTGCGGGGGCCGGCGTCGCCGGCGGCGACGCGGCCGAGACGATGCACGCGCTGGTCGGATAAGCGACGGTGCGGGTGGCGATCTGCGGCGGCGACGGCGGCAGGAATGCCTTGGCTTGGTCGGGTGCCGCCTGATCGGAGAGTGTCGCGCGCTCCGCGGTTCGGAGGAGCGAGGGCGAGGCGCCGGGGCGTACGGCGCCCAGACGCGCGGAAGTGTCGCGGACGGTGCCGCCAAGCTGCGGGCTCACGCCGAGAAGCAGGCAGAACAGGACGAGGAGCGCCGCAAGCGGCATCGCTCTGTCCGTCCGATCCGTCCTTCCAGCCACCGTCACTCGCTCCTCGATCATCCCAGAATTTCGAACTCTAACCGAAGTGGGCGGCGAGCGTTTCCACGGGTTTTTGAGGTGGGGCGCGACCGCCCGCGCTTTCAGCAGACGGCGTCGAAGATCGCATCGGCGAGGGAATCGGGCGGCACCCCGTTGCGCTCGGGCGCGTCGAGCCTGCGGCGCCCGAGCAGCTCTCCGTTCGCGTCTCGCTCCTCGCTTTCGAGAACGTAGACCGCTCGCTCGCTGCAGGCGTAGACGACGCGCTGGTCGATCCGTGCCGGCTTGCCGCGGCGCACGAAGCGCTGGCGGAGGGCAATGCCGCGCGGGTCGCTGGCAAGGGACTGCTCGTCCACTGAGGCGGCCGTGCCATCGGTGGCGACGGCGATCTCGACCCAGCTTCCGCTGCGCTCGTCTCGAGAGGGGATCGCCTTCAGTGCAGCGAGGCCCGCGCCGGCGGCGGCAAGCACGAGCGCCGGCGCCCACACGCGGGCGCGCCTGCGGCGCCGGCTCAAGAATTCGTTCCCGCCGCCCATGGTGCCAGCCAGCCGACGAGCGCGAACACGGCGCCGCCGATCAGGGTGACCGCAAGCACCGCGGCCAGGGTAAACTCCCCTGCGAAGCACCGATCCGAGCGGAACTGGCCCGGGTTCGTCCCGATCACGCCGGCGGCGAGGATCGAGCCGGCGCCGGCGGCGTAGATGGCATATTGTCCTATCCCGGCGCCGCGCCAGCCGAGCCAGGCGGGCAGGACCAGCCAGGCGGAGATCCAGCACGCGGCTTCCACGAGACAGGCGAGATCGGCCCAGTCGTTGAGCCGATCCGCGGCGATGGTGCGTCGCATTGCTGTCTCCGTGGCCTTGGTCCGACGTCTTTCTACGCGCACCGCCGCGGGAGCGTTTGCACGGGTTTTTCACACGCAGGGACAATCCGGCGGGGCCGCGACCAGCATAAAAATCCCATGGTAACGGTTGGGCCGCGCTTGCGGCTAGCGGGGTCCGGAACGGCCGGCGTGTGTCGGCAGACGAGAGGAAGACGATGAATGCGAGGCGCATGCGCATCCTGATCGCCACCGGCGTGCTGGCATTTTCTGCGGCCTGCTCGAACAAGCAGGCGGAGCAATTGCCGCCGGCGCCCGTGGGAAGCGACGGGGCCGCGACGGCCGCGAACGGACTCCAGGCCGAGGGGATTCTGGACGCGGCCGAGCGGCTGCGGCGCGACTTCATCGCGCAAGTCGGGTCCGACACCGTCCATTTCGTGACCGACAGCCATTTGCTCGACGCTCGGGCGCGGCAGATCCTCGACGCTCAGGCAGCCTGGCTGCTTCGCCAGCCGACCGTCAGGGTCACGATCGAGGGCCATGCCGACGAGCGCGGCACGCGCGAGTACAATCTGGGGCTCGCCGAGCGGCGCGCCAATGCGGCCAAGAATTATCTCGCGGCGCGCGGTATCGCCGCATCGCGGATGAACGTGATCAGCTGGGGCAAGGAACGTCCGGTCGCGCTCGGCTCTGACGAGGCGTCCTGGGCGCAGAACCGGCGGGCCGTCTCGGTTGTCGTGCAGGGCTATTGATCTGGATTGCGCGTCGCCGGGACCGCCACGCCGCGTGGGCGCCTGACATGGCGGGGCGCGCGATCGCGCTCGTCGTCCTGGCGTTCGCCGCCGGCTGCGGAGGCGTCGAGCCGGTCGATCGCAATGCGAGCGTCGAACTCGCGGCGTCGGCACCCGCGCACGAGGCGATCCGCCCCTATGTCGCCAGCAGCCCGATCCGGACCTGTCCGCAAGCGGCCGACTTCGAGGCGAGCATCGCCCAGTTCGTCCACGGCAACCCGACCCACCCGCTTCCGGCCCGCTGCACCACGCTGCCGACCGGCTCGACGGTGCTGCTCAGCGCTCCCGGACGGCGGCCGCGCATCGAGCATCTCGGCTTCGCCGTCGAGCAGGGCGCCTTGCCGGGCGGCGCCGTGATCTGGTCCGATCAGCTCAGCGACGACTACATGCGACCGAGATGAAAAACTCGCGCGGCGCGGCGGCATAAAAAAGCCGTGCTAACTGCCGGCGGCGGCAGCCTTCATGAAGGGCTCGGCCGCGCCAGCCCGATCGGCGCGGCCGGTGATGGGGGCATGCCCCCACGTCGCCCCCATCACCGTTCTAGCGACGAGAGGAAGCTGCCCGTGAAGCTCGCGATGATCCTCCCAGCCGCGCTTATGGGCGCGTGCGCGGCCCAGCCCGACGTGGGGCGCGGACCGATCGCCACCTTCGCGTGTGAGGCGGGGCGCTCGTTCGACGTGGAGTATCTCGACGGAAGCGTGCTTGTGACGGCGGACGGGACGACGTACCGGCTCGATCACGGTCGCTCGTCGATCGGCAGGAAGTATCACTCGGAAACGGTCTACTTCATCGCCGACGACGATCGCGGCGTCCTGGTCGGCGCCCCGGGCGGGCCGTATCGCAGCTGCAGGGAGAAAGCAGGCCCCGCTTGACCGGCAGAACGACGATCTCACGAGAGCAGGCGGTGCCGGCGGAGCAGGTGCCGGCCGCGGGGCTGCGCGGCGAGCGCGAGACGTGGGGCTTCCGCACGCTCGAGGAGCAGCGCGCGCCCGCAGCTTGGATCGGGATCGCGATCTTCATCCTCGTCACGGCGACGGCGGTCTTCTCGCAGCAAATCGGACGGCCGATCACCGCGGCGATCGTCTATCTGCTGGGGGTGACGATCGTCGGTGGCCTGCACGGAATGCGCGGCGGCCTTGCCGCCGCGCTCGCCGCCTCGCTGATCTACAATTTCTTCATCTCCGACCCGGTGTTTCGCTTCAGCCTCACCTCGGCGGAAGAGCTTGTGCCTTTGCTTGCCTTCAACCTCAGCGCTGCGGCTTCGGCCGCCCTCGCCGGGCGGCTGCGCGAGCGCGCCGTCGCGGCCGAGACGGCCAACCGCCGGGTCAATGCGCTGCTGGACGTGAGCCGCGGCCTGCAGGCCGCCGCCCAGGTCGAGCAGATCCCCGCCGTCATTCATGGCTTCGTCACGGCGCGGGGGAGCAGATCGTCCGAGCTTTACCACTACACGAACGGCGAGCTCGTCCCGATCGATGCCGATCGTGCCACCGGCCTGGCGTTGGCAGAAACGCTGCTGGCGCGCGGCACGGTCGATCTCGAAATGGCGGGCAATCGGGCGATGCTGCTCTCCACCGGCGCCGGCGCGGTTGGGGTGCTCATCCTCATCGGCTTCGCGCCGGACATGAGATCGGGCCAGCAGCAGGACCTCGCCGCCTTTCTCAATCTTCTCGGCATCGCTCTCGAACGCTGCCTGCTGCTCGAGCGTCTCTCGGAAGCGGAGCTCGTCCGACGCTCCGAGATGTTCAAGACCACGCTCTTGTCCTCGGTGTCGCACGACATGCGCACGCCGCTCGGCGCGATCTCGGCCTCGGCGAGCAGCCTCCGGCGCTATGGCGACGCACTCGCAGGGGACGTGCGGGCCGATCTCATTGCCACGATCGAGGAGCAATGCGGCCGCCTCAACCGCTACACGGCCAATCTACTCGGCCTGGTTCGCCTGCAATCGGGAGTCGATGCGGCCGCGTTCACCGAGTGCGAGGCGCTCGAAGTGCTCGGCGCGGCGATCTCGCGCGCTCGCGCGACGGCCGGCGGCCGCGAGATCGCGAAACATTATGCGTTGGCCGGAGCGATCGTCCGAGCCGATCCGGTGATGCTGGAGCAGGTCTTCTACAATGTGCTGGAGAACGCCATTCGCTACAGCCCGGCGGATACCCCGATCGAGGTCAGCACCTCGGCGTCCGACGGGCAGCTCCGCGTCGCCGTTTCGGATCGCGGTCCCGGTATCGCGGCGGGCGACAGCGCGCGGATCTTCGAGCGCTTCTATCGCTCGTCGACAGTCGCACATCAAGAAGGCAGCGGTCTCGGCCTGTCGATCGCCAAGGGCTTCACCGAGGCGTTCGGCGGGACGATCCGGCTTGCCGAACCGGGCGATGCGCCGGGCACGACGGTCGAGATCATCCTGCCGGCCGAACGGATGGAGTGAGGGATCGTGAGCAGCCGCATCCTCATCCTCGACGACGAGCCGGCGATCGCGCGGGTGCTGCGACCCGTGCTCGAGGCGACCGGATCGACCGTCTTCACCGCTGCGAATGCCCAGGAGGGCCTCCGCGCCGCCAGGGACAATGCCGTCAATCTCGTTCTCCTCGATCTCGGCCTGCCCGACGCCGATGGGAAGGAGCTGATCTCAAGCCTCCGCGGCTTCGGCGAAATGGCGATCATCGTCATCTCGGCCCGGCACCAGGGTACCGAAAAGGTCGCCGCGCTCGACGCGGGCGCGGACGATTATGTCGACAAGCCGTTCGACATCGAGGAGTTGATGGCGCGGATCCGCGTCGCCGAGCGGCGTGTCGCGCCGGAGGCGCGGCGGGGCGGCCTGGTCAGGGCCGGCGAGCTCACCGTCGATCTCGCCGCGCGCGAGGTCCGGCTGATGGGCGAGGAGATCAAGCTCTCGCCGAAGGAATATGATCTGCTGCGTGCGCTCGCCGAGCATTGCGGGCAGGTGGTCACCCACCGGCGGCTGCTCCTCGCCGGCTGGGGGGATCCGGCGGCGGATCCCCAATATCTGCGGAGCTACGTGGCCCTGCTCCGGCAGAAACTGGAGGAGGACCCGGCGGAACCGCGGATCCTCGTCACCGAGCCGGGGGTCGGCTACCGACTCGCCGGCTGAGCGACCGGCGCCGGCGCTCAGAACTCACCGGCGACCCCGACCTTCACGGCCGTGCTGCGGCCGCCGCCGTAGGAGAAGCCGGCGGTGATCGCGACCGGCTCCTCGGTATCGAGCCGGTGGGCGAGCGCGCCGCCGATCGCTTGCTCCCCCCGGTAGGCGGCGCCGTTCAGCACGTAGGCGGTCCGGCCGGGACCGGAGGGCATCGGCGCGGTGCCGATCGCGATTGCCGTCGCCACGCCCTGACGCATCTCGCGCCGGTCACGTCGCATGCGATCGTCGAGCCGGCCGATGGCGTCGGGGCCGAAATCCGACAACGCGAGATTGCCGCCCGGATCGGCGGTGACGAAGCGCAGATCGCCGGACTGGGCTGCGGTGCTCGCCGCAGAGCCGATGCCGGGAAGCGTGTAAGTCGAGGCCGCGTTGCCGAGCGCCACCTGGCCTGTGCGGCTTGCCGAGGCACCGTCGCCGATCGCCACGCTGCCGGCAGCGGATGCGTTCGCCGCCCGTCCGAGTGCGACCGCCGATTGCCCCTCGGCGACGCTGTCGGCGCCGATCGCCACCGCGCCGAGTCCTGCCGCGCGATTGTCGGCACCGATCGCCACCGCGCCGCGCCCGGTCGCCACGTTGGGATCGCCGATCGCGACCGCCCCCGGGCCATCCGCGATATTGCCGGCGCCGATCGAGACGGAGGGGCCGCCGGTCGCCCGTGCGCCGGCACCGAAGGCGACCGAGCGATCGCCGCTCGCGACGGCGCCGCTGCCTATCGCGATCGCATTGCTACCGGAGGCGAGAGCGGCGGGGCCGCTGCCGTTCACCTCCAGATAGGCGGTGCGGGCGAGCGCCCGGTCGGCCGTGGACTGCGCCGCGGCGGCGTTGTCGACCGCGTTGCGGGCAAGGGCTTGGGCGAGCTGTGCGTCGATCGCGGCGTCGCCTGCGGCCTGCTCGGCAGCCTCGGCCTGTGCCTTGGCGGTATCCGCGGACTGCTGCGCATTGGCCGCGTTGGCGAGGGCCGTCTGGGCCGTCACGGCGGTGACCGCGCCGCTCGCCGCCGCCTGCTCGGCTATGTCGCGCGCCTCGTCGGCACGCGTCTGGGCTGCAGCAGCCTCGTTGCGCGCCGCGGCGGCCTCTCCTGCGGCGAAGTCGGCGCGCTGCCTTGCCGTCGCCGCATTGGCGATGGCGGTGTTCGCCGTCAGCTGAGCGGCGGCAGCCTCCGTCCTCGCGGTGTCGGCCGTGGTCTGGGCCGCTGCGGCGTTGGCCATCGCCGTGTTTGCAGTGCCCTGCGCGGTGGCGGCATTGGCGAGGGCGGTGTTGGCGGTGTTCTGCGCCGACGCGGCATCGTTCACCGCCGTGTTGGCGGTGTTCTGCGCGCCTGCCGCGTTGATCAGCGCCGTGTTCGCCGTGCCCTGCGCCGCGGCGGCGTTGATGAGGGCGTTGTTCGCATTGGTGAACGCCGTGTTGGCGGTGCCCTGCGCCGCGGCGGCGTTGGTGAGGGCGTCGTTCGCATTGGTGAGCGCGGTGTTGGCGGTGTTCTGCGCCGCAGCGGCGTCGATGATCGCGTCGTCGGCGGTGTCCTGCGCCGCCATCGCCTCGTCGTGGGCCGTGTCCGCCGTCGTCTGGGCCGTGGCGACCGCCTGGTTCGTGGTGTGAAGCTGGGTGCCGTTGACCGCGTCGGTGCTCGTCGTGGAGAGCGTTCCGGCGGCAACCTGGACGATGCGTCTTTGCAGGCCCGCATTGCCGATCGAGACCGTATAGTCGGCCCCTGCGACCGAGCCGTTGCCCAGCGCGATCGCCTGGGTTCCCGTCGCCAGGGCCCCGACTCCGATCGCCGTCGAGCCGAGCCCGTAAGCATGGGACACGCGGCCGAGCGCGGTGGCGCCGTCGTTGACTGCTTCCGCCTCGGCGCCGATCGCCGTGGTGGAATCATGGTTGGCGACGGCGCGAAAGCCGAAGGCGGCGCCGAGGTCACCGGTGCCCAGGCTCCAGGTGCCGACTGCCGTGGCGCGGTCGCCGAGCCCTCTCGCGGCGCCGCCGATCGCAATTCCGTGGATCGATGTGGCCGCAGTCTCGTCCGGATCGACCACGCCGTTGCCGTTGCCGTCGTACCAGCCGCCGACGGCGACCGAGGCGGTCCCGGACGCCGACGCCAGCCTGCCGATGGCGATGCCGCCGCCCGACGAGGCGGATTCACCGAGCGCGACCGCACCCCGCGTCGAGGCGAACGCCGAGAAGCCGAGCGATATCGCGCGGTCAGCGCCGGCGGAGCTGTTGGCGCCGAGCGAGATCGCGCCGGCGCCACCGGCGTTGGCGAAGGAGCCGACGCTCACGGCTTCGGTGGAAGCCTGAGACGAGTAACCGAATGCCGAGCCGCTGGAGCCGTAAGCGGAGGAATTTGCGCCGAAGGCCGATGAATATTGGTCGAAGCTGTCGTCGCCGGCGCGGGCATTGGCCCCGACCGCGGTGCCGGAAAAGGCGTTGACGGTCGTGCCGAAGCCGATGCTCACGCCGTTGGCATTCAGGCTGCGGGTGAATTCGCCCGAATCCCGGATGCCGTCATTGTCCAGGTCGAACCAGCCACCGATCGCCACGCCACGCTGGTTGCTCGACAAGGCTTCGCTGCCGAGCACCGCGCTGCTTTGCGCCGCCCAGCTGTTCCATCCCACGGCGGTCCCGTTGGTCGCCGCCTCCGAATTCTGGCCGAATGCGCTGCCGTGCGTGCCGGCCAGCGCGTCATCGCCGACGGCGGTCGCCTGGTCGCCTGCCTGCGCGCCGGTCCCGCAGGCGACGGAATCAACCCCGCTCACCGATCCGGATCCGCAAGTCTGCGCTGCGGCCGGGTCCGAAAGAAGCAAGCCGGACGCGAGAGCCGCCGTCGCGGCGGACAACAGCATTCCCGATCGCAACGGCCGTGCAGCCAAAGCACCAATGATCATCTCGTCCGTCCCCTCGAAACGCGCTCGTTCCGGGTACGAACCTATCGCGCGAAACGGTTCCTGCGCAGCGGACACTTCAGGAAAATTCGGCACATTCGCCTTGCCCGCCGCCACCAGCCCGGCGGGTCCACCCGCGCTGATCAGCCCCGCACGTAATCCCGCGACTGGACGATCATGATCCGGTCGCCGACGACCAGCCACTCGATGTCCTGGGGCCGGCTCCCGAATGCGCGCTGAATCGCGCCGCCGATCGTGCCCAAGCGGCGGACGAGATCGTCCGAGAGCACGGCGCGGTTGGGATCGATGCGCACCTCCTCCACTCCTCCGCCGGGCGCGAAATGGAGCATGACGTCGTCCTGCGAGCGGGTGAGTACCTGGATCGAGTCCAACTCCGGGCGATATATCAATTGCTCGGCGATCTTCCTGCCCTCGACGACCCGGATGCCGATGCCGCGCTTGGCGGCGATGAAGATGCGCCGCTCGTCCGCCTGCTCGTCGAAAGGATCGATGGTCGTCATGACGCCGGCCGCATCCGCATCGATCCCGGCCTGCATGAGGACGGCGGCGCGGACGGCGAGATGGTCGATCCCGGCGCGCTCACGCGCGGCGAAGGCGCGCTCGTTCCACAGCGAGCCCCACACCGTCTTCACCGCCGCCGCCAGCGCCGCCTCCTCGACGACGTTCGGTACGGTATCGTAGAGGCCGGCGCCGTTGAAGCCGGGCAGGTCTTCGGCATTGGTCGAGGAACGGACGAACAGCGCCTTGTCCCCGAGCAGCGCCCGCCGGCGGGCGACGATCGCATCGAGGTCACCGGGCGGGATGGTGCCGGCGGCGAAGCGCGCGCGCAGCGCCGCCAGCGCGTCGCGGCGCCAGGCCGGATCGTTGCGCCGTCCGTCGCGGGTAATCGCCTCGATCGCCGGCGCGAGACCGTTGGCGACGACGAAGCGCTCGTAGAAGGCGAAGGGGATGCTGAAGCCGGGCGGCACGACGAAATCGAGCTCGGAGCGCTTCATCGCGAGACGGGCAACCTCGCCGAGGTTCGCCGCCTTCGCGCCGGTGCGCGACGCCCAGCCGCTGTCCTGCTCCGCCAGCGCGGGCAGGCCCGAGTATGTGAGATCGGCCCGCGGGGCGCGGATCCGGCGCACCGCGCGCGATTGCTCGGCGGCCCGCACCTCGGCCGCAGTCGCGGGGCGCAAGGTCACGCTCGCCCCGCGCGTATCCAGCACGACCTGCTTTCCGGCGAGACCTGCCCAGAGTCGATCGGCCTCGGCGCGATAGGCATTGGGGATGCCCCAGGTCTTGGCAAGCAGGCTGACGTGGTTGATCGGCGTCGTAAAAGTCGAGGAGAGGATGCCGGCGACCGGGGGAAGGCGGATCGGCATCGCCTTCAACAGCGCGATGTCGCCCGGCAGCAGATCGTCCTCCGCGCCGTCCGCAACCAGCACCAGCCGCCCGACGGCGCGCCCGCGGTTCAGCACCAGTTGCTCGCGCGCGCCATAGGCCTCGTCGATGCCTATCACCGGCAGGCCGGCTGCGCGGGCAGCTTCCAGCTGCTGGGTCGAATTGGGCTTGAAGGTGAGCGGCGCGTGGAAGCCGGCCTGGAGCGTCGCCATCATCGCTGCGAGCAGCTCCGGCTCGACCTTGTCGCCTTCCCACATCTCGACGCCGTAGCGGGCGATCAGTGGGTAGCGCACCACCGCGCCGAGGACGAAGCGCCGGTCAGGTTTCGAGTAATTGGCGTCGATGAAGGCGTCGGCATCGGCGAGCGTCAGGTAGCGCGCCTGCAGATAGGAGAAATGGTAGAGATAGCGCTTGGTATCGATCCAGTGGATCCGCGGCGGCGCCTTGCTGCGATCGATCGCGAACATCACCCGCGGCGCGCCGAGGAAGCGTCCTCCGGTCTCGGTGCGCGCCTTCCGGTTGAAATCGGCCTCGTTGGAGATCCGCTCGTCTCCGGCCTGCTCGCGCGCGCTGTCTTGCGAGCGCGCCATGGCCGGTGTGGTGAAGGCGAGAACCGCCAGTACGAGCCGCAGAAACCCGGTCATCGCGCGCGCCCCCTGCGCCGGCCTACCGTGGCGGCGGTCCGCCGCATCATCCCGCGAAACGCTGCGCACTGCAACGTCGCCGCCTCAGCCGGCGGTGCGCGCCGTGTCAGGCCGGATCAGGGGAAGGCTATCGCCGGCAGCCGTCTCAATGGGCGAAGGCGGGGGTACGCTGCGACGGCACGGGGGCTGGCGCGAGGCTCGCCTGGGCCTCGGCGATCGAGGCGGCGGCATCCGCGCTCTGCTCGGCGCCGAACGCGTCGTAGATCATGCGCGCGGCGGTCGCGATCACCGCCGGGCGGTTCTCGCCGCCGCGAGCGAAGAAGGCGACGGCGATCCGGCGGCCGGTCGGCGTGGTGAGGAAGCCGACATCGCCGGTATATCCGCTGAGCGTACCGGTCTTGTGCTCGACCGTGGCGCCCGGCGGAAGGATGCCGCGGATGCGGTTGGAGCCGGTGCGGCAGCGCCGCATCATGTCGAGCAGGATCGAGCGGCTCTGCGGAGTCAGCGCGGTGCCGCTGTCGAGCAGGCGAAGCAGGCCGAGCATCGCCGTCGGCGTGCTCGAATCCCGCACGTCGCGCAGGTCGCGGCGCGCGCTGAGCAACTGGGCGATGGTCCGGTCGACCCGGATCCCGGTCAGGCCGTGGCCGCGCAGCCACTGGTCGACCGAGGCCGGCCCGCCCAGCGCGCCGATCAGCAGGTCGGTCGCGCGATTGTCGCTGCGCGTGATCATCGCGTCCATCAGCGCGCGGGCGGTCGTGCCGGCAATCGGATCGTCGAGGGTCCGGCGGCCGGCGTCGACATCGGTGAGATAGGCGGCGGCGACGGCGATCTTCATCGTGCTCGCCATCGGGAACGGCTCGTTGCCGTTGAAGCTGACGGTGCGGCCGGTGGACAGATCCATCGCGGCGATGCCGAACTCTCCCGGATTCTCGCTCGCCATCGAGCCGAGCCGCTGCTCGAGCACCTGCAGCTTCGGCGAGACCTGGCCGACGGCCGGCTGCGCCAGCAGGGCCGCAAAGGGGAGAAGCAACCAAGAGAACCGCATTCGCACGCTCCGATCAGACCTGCGCACCAGGATCCGGTGCGCCACACTCCAATGTAGAGCAGCTTACATGCCTCTTCCTTGCAGGACGCTGCCAGGATCCGCTGCCGGTCGCGCGGGATTCACGGTTCGTCCTGTTTTCGGCCGGACGAACCGAAACTCGGCCCTCGACCGCGGGATGCCGCCGCAGCTCAGCCGGCTTGATGCCGCCGCTTGAGCACGGCGATTACGTCCTCCCAGCCATAGCCGCGCGCCTCCATCAGAACAGTCAGGTGATAGAGGAGATCCGCCGTCTCCTCGACGCACCCGGCAGCGTCGCGAGTCACCCCGGCGAGCGCGACCTCGACCCCTTCCTCGCCGACCTTCTGGGCGATCTTCGCCGGCCCTTCGGCGAGCAGCCGGCGGGTGTAGCTGGTCTCGTCGCCCGAGGCGGCCCGATCCCGCACGATTGCGGCGAGCTCGGCGAGCCAGGCTGGGCCGTTCTCGTCGCCGCCGAAGCAGCTGGTCGTGCCGAGATGGCAGGTGGGACCTTCCGGCGCCGCGCGCACGAGCAGGGCGTCTCCGTCGCAATCCTCGTGGACCGAGCGCACGGCCAGCCGGTTGCCGCTGGTCTCGCCCTTCATCCACAGCCGGCCTTTCGAGCGGCTGTAGAAGGTGGCGAAGCCGGAGGAGAGGGTTGCGGCGAGCGCATCCCGGTCCATGTAGCCGAGCATCAGCAGCCGCCCGGTCGCGGCATCCTGCACCGCGGCCGGCAGCAGGCCGTCCATCTTGTCCCAGGCGAGGGAGGAGGCATCCGCCTCGGTCAGCGGCGCATTTCGATCCCGCATGCGGCGAGATACTCCTTGAGATCGGGAATGGGGATGAGGCGATCGTGGAAGACGGTCGCGGCCAGGGCGCCGCTCGCACCGGCTTCGACGAAGGCGTCGCGGAAATGCTCGGGTGCACCTGCGCCGCCCGAGGCGATCACGGGCACGCTCGCGGTTTGGACGACGGCCCTGGTATGGGCGAGATCGTAGCCGGTGCGCACCCCGTCGCGGCGCATGCAGTTGAGCACCACCTCGCCGACGCCGCGATCCGTGGCTTCCTTGACCCAGTCGAGGGTGCGACGGCCGGTGTCTCGCGTGGCGTCGGGCGATCCCGTATATTGCTTCACCCAATAGTCTCCGTCGGCCTCGAAGCTGTCGACCCCGAGCACGACGCACTGGCTGCCGAAATCGCGGGCGAGCTCCTCGATCAGGGCGGGGCGCTCGAGCGCCGGCGAGTTGATCGAGACCTTGTCGGCGCCCGCGTCGAGGCATGCGGCCGCCTGGTCGCGGGTCCGCACCCCGCCGGCGACGGCAAACGGAATGTCGATCACCCGGGCGATCCGCCGCACCCACTCGGGATCGAGGCTGCGCCGCTCCGCACTGGCCGCGATATCGTAGAAGACGAGCTCGTCCGCGCCTTCTTCGCGGTAGCGCATCGCGCTCTCGACGATGTCGCCGACGTCGCGATGGTCGCGGAACTGGATGCCCTTGACCACCCGTCCGTCCTTGACGTCGAGGCAGGGGATGATCCTACGCGCGGGCAAGGGCGACCGCCTCCTCGAGCCGGATGCGGCCCTCCCAGAGCGCCTTGCCGATGATCGCGCCGTCGGTGGTGAGGCGCTCCAGGTCGTCGAGCGAGGAGACTCCGCCCGATGCCTGGATCGCCAGATGCGGCAGCCGCGCACCTGCCTCCTCGAGCACTTCGAAATTGGGCCCTGCGAGCATGCCGTCGCGCCCGATGTCAGTGAGGAGCAGGTGGCGCGCGTCGGGATAGAGTGCGGCGACGTCCCACAGCGAGCGGCCGCTGTCCTCAGTCCAGCCCGCGGTGGCGACGAACGGCGTACCCTCGACGATCCGGACGTCGAGCGAAAGCGTGATGCGGTCGCCGCCGAACTCGTCCAGGAATCCACGAACCAGATCGGGCTGCTTGACGGCGAGGCTGCCGATCACGACCCGGCCCACGCCCGCCTCAAACATCCGCGCGATCTGCTCGCGGGTGCGGAAGCCGCCGGCGACCTGCAGGCGGAGCGGCGCCGTCTCGGCGAGCGCGGCGAGGAGATCGTGCTGGACGGGCGTGCCGGCGCGCGCTCCGTCGAGATCGACGATGTGCGCCCAGGTCGCGCCCGCCGCAGCAAAGCGGGCCAGCGCCTCGATCGGATCGGCCGGGTAGGTGGTGGCGTCGTCGAAGCGGCCCTGAGCGAGCCGGACGACCTTGCCGCCCATCAGGTCCATGGCGGGGTAGAGGATCATGCGTCGAGGAAGCTTTCGAGGAAGCGCGCGCCGGCCTCGCCGGAGCGCTCGGGGTGGAACTGGGCGCCGAGGAAATTGCCCGCGCGGACGGCGGCCGGAATCTCGCGGCCGTAATCGGCGCTGGCGACCGTCGCCGCGCCCTCGTCACAGGCGAAACTGTGGGCGAAATAGACATAGTCTCCGGAGCGGAGGCCGATCTCCTCGTCCCGCACCTGAAGCCGGCTCCAGCCCATGTGCGGCACCGGCCGCCCCGGGGCGGGATCGAGCCTGCGCACCGCGCCCGGAATGATGCCGAGGCAGGCGGTGTCCTCCTCCTCGCTATGCTCGAACAGGATCTGCATGCCGAGGCAGATGCCGAGCACCGGCTGGCGCAGGGCACGGAGGACCGGCGCCAGGCCGCGCCTGGCGATCTCGCCCATCGCATAGCCGGCCGCGCCCACTCCGGGGAGGATGACCTTGTCGGCCGTCGAAATCGCCTCGCCATCGCCGGTGATCCGGGGCGAGAGTCCGAAGCGCTCGAAGGCGATTCCCACCGAGCCGATGTTGCCGCAGCCGACGTCGACGATGACGAGGTTCACAGGACCCCCTTGGTGCTGGGCATCGCGTCGCGATCGCCTTCGCGGGCGACGGCCTGGCGAAGCGCACGGCCGAACGCCTTGAAGCATGCCTCGGTCTTGTGATGGTCGTTCTCGCCCTCGACCCGGACGTGGATCGCCGCGCCGAGGCTGTCGGCGAGCGAGCGGAAGACGTGGCGCGTCATCTCGGTCGGATAGGCGCCGATGTGGCTGGCCTCGAACTCTCCCTCGAACACCGTGTAGGGCCGCCCCGAGAGGTCGATCAGCACGTGCGCCTCGGTCTCGTCCATCGGCAGCGAGAAGCCGAAGCGACCAATGCCGCGCCGGTCGGCCAGCGCGCGCGACAGCGCCGTGCCGAAGGCGATCGCGCAATCCTCGATGCTGTGGTGGCCGTCGATGTCGAGATCTCCGTCGCAGGAGAGGACGAGGCTGAAGCCGGCGTGGGCGGCGACCTGATCGAGCATGTGGTCGTAGAATGGGATCCCCGTCTCGATCTGCCGCGGAGCCGAACGATCGAGATCGACCGCGACCGCGATCTTCGTCTCCTTGGTGTCGCGCACGACCTCGGCGCGGCGAGCGGGCGCGTCGCTGGACGTGACTCCGAACGCGGCGAGCGCCGCTTCGTTCTCGGCGTCGGTGCCGATCGTCAGGCGGACGCCGCCCGGCGCGGCGTTGGGGCGGAAGCGGACGCGGATGCCGAGCCCGTTCAGCTTCCTGGCGAGGCCGGCCGGATCGTCGACCTCGAGGAACAGGAAGTTGCCGCCGCCGCTGCGCACCGTCTCAACGATCGGCGATCCGGCGAACAGGCCGGCGAGCCGCTCGCGATCGGCCTTGATCCGGGCGATGCGCTCGAGATGAATCGGACGGCGGGACGGGGCGAGAGCGGCGAGCGCGGCCTCGATCGACAGGGTCGGCAAAGGGTAAGGCGGCAGCGCCCGGGCGGCGATGGCGATCGTCTCGCCCGGGCCGAGCAGGGCGCCGACCCGGGCGCCGGCGAGACCATAGGCCTTGGACAGCGTCTTCAGCACTACCAAATTCGGCCGCCGCGTCGCTTCCTCGGCCAGGCTCGGCGTCTCCGAGAATTCGAGATAGGCCTCGTCGAGGACGATCATCGTCTCCGGCAGCGCGTCGGCGACCCGAAGGACGTCGGCCGGATCGACGGGATTGCCGGTCGGGTTGTTCGGCGAGCAGAGGAAAGCGAGCTTGAGCGACCGCTCACCCCGCACGGTCTCGATGAAAGCGTCGGCATCGAAGTCGAAATTGGCGTCGAGCTTCGCGTCGATCACGCGCGCGCCCTGCAGCTGCGCGAAATGCGCATAGGCCGAGAAAGTGGGCGTGCAGATCGAGATCGCATCCTCGGGTCCGCGGCAGAAGGTGCGGACCAGGATGTCGATCGCATCGTCGGCGCCGCGCGTGACGATCAGATTCTCGGGACCGACGCCGTACAGCGCCGCCATCGCCTGCTTGAGCCGCATCGGCTGCGGCTCGGGGTAGCGGTTGAGTCCCTTGGCGAGCGCGCCCTCGCTGAGCGGCCCATAGGGATTTTCGTTGGCATCCAGCTTGATCGCGTCGGGCCCGAATGCGTCATTCGCTGCGGCCGCGATGTCGAAGGCGGGGAGGGCGAGGATCTCCGGACGTGCGAGACGGGCCGCAAGACCGGAACCAACGCCTCGGCCCTCCGGCAGACGCGTGGGCGGCGTAGTGCCCGCGCCCAGCCGAGCGTCCGCCGCGCGTGCGTGTGCCTCGAGCCCCTCGAGCCGGGCCAGCGCCGCGGCCGGCGCCGCGATCCGGGCGGCTGCTTCCGGCGTCACGGTCTGGACGCTCATCGCCTTGAGGAATGTGTAGACGGAGACGCCGCTCCAGGCGCGAGCGGCGCCGTCGGTGGGGAGGACGTGGCTCGAGCCGGCGAGATAATCGCCGAACGTCTCGGCCGCGAGCGGCCCGGCGAAGACGGCGCCGGCGTTGCGGATCGCTCCGACCAGGGCTGCGGGCTCGGCGACGGCCAGCGAGAGATGCTCGGGCGCGTAGAGGTTGGCGACCTCCGCCGCCTCGCCGAGATCGGCCGTGCGCAGGATGCGCGCATGAGCAAGCGACGCCTGGGCGATGGTTGCGCGCGGCAGCGCGGCGGCGCGGCCCTGGAGCTCCCGCTCGATCCGGCCGATCAGGTCCTGCGACGGGGTCGCCAGAAGAACCTGCGCCGAGGGATCATGCTCCGCCTGGCTGAGCAGGTCGGCGGCGACGAGGCCGACGTCGGCGGTCTCGTCGGCGATCACCATCAGCTCGCTCGGTCCGGCGGGCATGTCGATCGCGACTCCACCCGGGAGCGACGCGACGTAATTCTTGGCCTCCGCGACCCAGGCATTGCCGGGTCCGCAGATCTTCGCGACGGCAGGGATGTCGCCGGCGCCGAAGGCGAGAGCGGCGATCGCCTGGGCGCCGCCCACGGTCCAAAGGGCGTCGATGCCGCAGAGCTCGGCGGCGAGCGCGATCACCGGATCGAGCCCGCCTTCCGGGCGAGGCGGCGTGACCGCGACGATCTCGCGCACCCCCGCCGCTTTCGCAGGCAGCGCCAGCATCAGCAGGGTCGAGAAGAGCGGGGTCTTGCCGCCCGGAATGTAGAGGCCGACCCGATCGATCGATCGCCAGACCTTGCGAACGCTGAGGCCGGGGACGGTCTCCACCTCATGCTCGGCAGGGAGGCTGCCCCGGTGGAAGGCCTCGACGTTGCGGACGGCGAGGGCGATTGCCTGGGTCTGCTCGGGTGCGAGGCTGCGGCGCGCCTCGGCGGCGATCGGCGCCACGGGCACGCGCCGCGGCGCCTCGCCGTCGAGCCGCGTTGCCTGGGCGACGAGCGCGTCCCAGCCGCCGGTGCGAACATCGTCGACGATCGCGCGTACCGCCGCCTGCAGCGCGGGATCGCTGCGCTGCTCGGGGCGCGCGAGAGCCGTCTTGCGGGCGTCGGCGTCGAGACTGGTCCAGTCGAGAAATTTCACAGCATCATCTTTTCGATCGGGAGGACGAGGATCGCGGACGCGCCGGCGTCCTTCAGCTTCTGGAGGGTCTCCCAGAAGACCGATTCCTGACAGACGGCATGGACGGCGAAATGACCCGGACGCTGGTGCAGCGGCAGGATGGTCGGCGCCTCGGCGCCGGGCAGGATCGCGGTGATCTCGCGCAGCGCCTCGCTCGGCGCATTGAGCATGATGTATTTCGATTCCTTGGTGGCGAGCACGCCTTCGATGCGGCTCATCAGCTTGCCGCCCTGATCGATCTTCGCCGGCGCCATCGGCTTCCTCGTGCGGATCAGCACTGCCTCGCTCTCGAACACCGTCTCCACCGCCCTCAGGCCGTTCGCCTCGAGCGTTGCGCCGGTCGAGACGAGATCGCAGATGAAGCCGGCGATCTGCAGGCGCGGCGCGAGCTCGACGGCGCCGTTCATCTTCACCACCGTCGCCTGGATGCGATTGTCGTCCAGGAAGCGCTGGACGATACAGGGATAGGAGGTCGCGATCCGACCGCCCTGCAGCGACTGCGGACCTTCGTAGATCGCATTCTCGGGCGCCGCGATCTTGAGCGCGCAGCGACCGAAGCCGAGCTGGGCGACGATCTCGATCCGCGGCTCGGCCTCGCCGAGGGTGAATTCACGAAGCACGTTCTCGCCGACGATCCCGAACTCGCAAACGCCGTCGCTGACGAAGGTCGGAATGTCGTCGTCCCGCACGAACATCAGGTCGGCGGGGACATTGTCCACCCGGGCGGTGAGATCGTTCTTGCCGTTCTGGATGCGCAGGCCCGCATCGCGGAGCAGGCCGCGGCTGTAGTCGGAGAGGCGGCCCGACTTCTGGATGGCGATGTGCAGGCGGGTCTCGTCAACGAGCATTTTCGGTTCCAAGCATATCGATGGCGCGGCGGTAGCCCTGGTTCGGCTCCTGGCGCAGGAAACGGGCGACGCGCACGATGGTTGTCGTGCTCACCCCGGTTGCCTCGTGAATGTCGCGATAGGAGAGGTCGGAGCCGTCGAGCAGCCGTGCGACGTGCCAGCGCTCGGCCAACGTCCTGATCTCCGACGGCGTGCACAGATCGGTGAGCAGCCGCGCCATTTCCTCGCGGTTGCGCGGGGTGAGCAGCGCCGCGCAGAGGTCGTCGGTAAGCGCCTGTGCGTCACGTGTCACATCGATTGGGCGAGGGGCGGGAGCGTCCATCTTGTTCCAACGTGTTAATACAATGGAACGCCGAAATAGGGTCATGGGGCGGAGTTGGCAAGGGCGCGTTTGGCCACTCGCCTCCTCACCGATCGAGAGGCGGTGCCAGAAAGACCAGAGCTGAAGAACGAATGGAGGGGGACGGGACGCCCGCTCAGCGGCCCGCGACCTGCTCCAGCGCCTGGGTCAAATCCTTGTTGACCCGGCGCTGCCGGACGATCGAGGCGGCGAGAAGGACATTGAGCGCGGTCGCTTCGAAGAGAAAGAACCACCCCGGGCTGCCGAGCGCCATGCTGGCGCCGAGAAACAGCGTTCTGAGATTGGCGCCGAGCGGGACCTGCCAGGCAAGCGCGCGGCGGCCGACCTGGCGGGAGACCGATCGCGCCTGTTCGCGCGTCGCCGGCGCGGCCTCGAGGCGCTCGACCAGCGCGTCGGCCTGCGCGCTGCGCGGGATCAGCAGGCCGGCGAGGCCGACGTAGACCGCCGCCACCGGCGCGAGCAGGATCGCGGCGACGCTGCGCCTCGCTGCGACGCCGGATTTCGACTGGCGCAGCCATGGCACGCCGTACGCGCGCCACAGATAGGTACGCCGGACGCTCTCGATGTGATTGGCCTGGAGGATGCGCGAGGCGGCGGCGAAAGCGGCCGCCCACCAGGCCCAACCGCCGGCGTGGAAGGCGAGCGCGGTATAGAGGATGATGTGTCCGACGTAGTCGCACAGGCCGTCGATCATCTCGCCCACGGGCGAGCTCTTGCCGGTCAGGCGGGCAAGGTCTCCGTCGGCGCCGTCGATCACGTGCCAGAGGACGTGGAAGAAGAGGCCGAGGGCGATGCCGAGCGGCCCCTCGACCAGCGTGTAGCAGGCGGTCGCGGCGACGATCGAGAGGCCGCTGGTGATCGAGATCATGTTGGGGGTCACCGGCGTGTGCTGCAGCGCCAGCGCAATCCGCCGCGACAGCGGATGGTAGATCGAGCGGTTCAGCCAGTCCTCGAGCTCCACCGGCCGCGCCTTCAACACCCCTTCGCTCCTGCGCTCGCTTGCGCTCACCTGCACCCCGCTCGTCATCACGCTCGTCTTTTCCCCTCGTCTCGGCTGCGTCCTTCGTTCTAAAGGCGCGTGATGAAAAGCAAAAACAAATCGGTGCGCGCATGAAGTGCCTGATCATCGCCGCGGGGCAGGGGACGCGGCTGCGCGCGATGGCGTCGTCCAAGCCGCTGGCGGAAGTCGCCGGCGCACCGCTGATCGAGCATGTCGTTCGTCTCGCGGCGGCTGCCGGCGCAACGGATTTCGTCGTTGCCACCGGCTACCAGGCCGAGCGGGTCGAGGCGTTCCTCCAGGATCTTGCCGGGAGGACCGGCCTGGCGATTGCTTGCGCTCGCAATCCCGATTGGGATCGGCCGAACGGCCTCTCGGTGCTGAGCGCCGCCGAGCGACTGGGCGGCGATCGCTTCGTCCTGCTGATGTCCGATCATCTGTTCGATCCGCAGATCCTGCGCGATCTCATCGCCGCGGCGCGGCCCGACGCAGCCCTGACGCTTGCAGTGGACCGGCGGGTCGACCGCGAGGACCTCGACCTCGATGACGCCACCAAGGTCGCACTCGGCCCTGACGCGCGGATCGCCGCGATCGGCAAGACGCTGCCGGCCTATGACGTGGTCGACACCGGCCTGTTCCTTGCGGGCCCGGAGCTCCTCGCCGCGCTCGACGAAGCGATGTCGGAAGGCGGCAGCGGGTCGCTGTCGGAAGGCGTCCAGCGCCTCGCGGCTGCGGGGCAGGCGTTCACCCACGACATTGGCGACGGCTGGTGGGTCGACGTCGATGACGAGCCGGCCTTTCGTCGCGCCGAGCGAGAGCTTCCCGATCGTCTCGCTGCGGCCGAGCTGCGCTAGGCCCAGCCGCGCCGCGCGCTCGGCTCGTCGTATCCGCCGCCGCGCCGGCTCGCGCCGCGGGCGCAAAGCCATTAGATTCCGCTGCCGAGGAGGAGCTCATGGGGACGGCGAAAGCGACGGAAGAGGCGCAATTCGAGCCGGCCGACATCCTGCGCGCGCTCTACGGCGATGGCATCACCGCTCTCAAGGGTGCATTCTCACGCGGATGGACCCAGCGCATGCGCGAGGATATCGAAATCCTGTTCGCCGAGGCGCGGGCGGTCCCCGGCGGCGCGCTGCCGCGCGGTCCGCAGCGCTGGTACGTCGAGGTCCATCCCGAGCGGATCCGCGGCTTCGTCGACATCGCCACCCATCCCTGGTTCGTCGCAGTGTGCGAGGCGGTGCTGGGCCCCGATTATCGGATCGTCGAGATCGGCTTCGACATTCCCTTCCCGGGCGCCGCCGATCAGCCCTGGCATCGCGACTTCGCCGTGCCCGAAGCCACCACCCGCGGCCGGCGGCTGAACTCGCTGGCCTTCAACCTCACCGCAGTCGACACCGTGGTCGAGATGGGGCCGTTCGAAGTGGCACCGGGCACCCAGTGGGACCAGTTCGAAGGCTGCGCCAAGGGCATGTTCCCGCCTCGCGCGCTCTGGTCTCGCTACATCGCGCGGGCGCAGCAGAAAATGCCGCAGATGGGCGACATGTCGGTCCGCTCGGCGCTCACCATCCACCGCGGCACGGCGAACCGCTCCGATCAGCCCCGGCCCGTGCTCGTCGTCGGCGTCGATGCCCCCGACGCGACCAATTCCCTCCACCACGATCTGCAGGTGACCCGCAGCTATCTTGACTCGCTGCCGCCGCAGGTGCGCGACCACCTCACCTGCCGCGTCGTCGAGCGGCTGGAGACGGTGGTGCAGCACCACGTCATCGAGGGGCTGCTCGAGCCGGCCTATTGAGGGGGGTGGGGCGCGCCTCCGCATCCCAGTTCGTCACGCCGGCTTGACCCCAACTCGTCACCCCGGCGAAGCCGGGGTCTCAGGTCAGAAGGGTGTTGCCCATTGGGCAGACGCTGCCGAAGTTCCCATTGGCGCGCCCATTGAGGCTTGCGCCCTCAGCTCGCTGAGATCCCGGCCTTCGCCGGGTGACGGTCTCGGGTTTAGCTCTTCGTGATCACGTCCACCCGCATCGCCAGCGACATGGTCTCACCGGGATCGAGCACGCGCATACCCAGTTCCGGCCATTCGGTCTCGGGTGCGTTCAGCGCAGCATTGGCGTGGCTGACCGGCTCGGCGACGAACAGGCCGCCCTGCTCCGGCGAATAAACCTGGAAGAACTTCGCATCCGGCGACGAGATTTCGATCCGGAAGGGGAGGCTCGGATCGTCAATCCGCGCAAGCCCGTTCCATCCTCCGAAGCCGTGGTCGAGACCTTGACCGCAGACGAGGCGGTTGCGCAGGTCGTACCGGCCGTCGGCGGCAATGCGCTCGATCGGAAGCACCTTGTCGTCGATCGTCCAGACACTCTCCACCCTTGTGTCGAGCCGCGTCTCGCCGGTGCAGGGCATATAGGGATGATGCCCGAGACCGCAGGGCATCGGCTCGTCCGACCGGTTGGTGCAGCTCAGGGTCATCGTCAGCCCTTGGGGATCGAGCGCGAAGCTCTGCCGCGCCTCGTAAGCCCAGGGCCATTCCCCAGGCGCATGACGAAAGACGAGCTCGGCCTCGGTGCCGGTCAGGCTCTCGACCTCCCATGCCGATGTCCAGCCCTGGCCGTGAAGCGGGCTGGGATCGCCCGGAAGGTTGGTGCTGAGCCGCACCTCCCGGCCGCGGAAGCTGAAGCGGCCGTCGCGGACCCGGTTGACGAACGGCACCAGCGGGAAGTTCGCATGGTCGAGAATGGACGGATCGTTACCGTCAACACCGCGAAATACCGGAGTTTTCGCGCCCCCGCCGGCGGCGTAATCGAAGCGTGCGATGCTGCCTCCCCGTGCGGGTGTCAGCACCAGCAGGAGCGGGCCGGAGGAGAGTGTCGGTTGGGCGTCTGGAGTGGTCATCATGTCTGCTCGCTAACGACGGCGTTCAGCCGATTGCAACTCTCTTGTGGATAAATGCAGGGTTAGCCTTGCGGGCGGATTCTCCGCGGAGGTATTTCAACCCCGGGGAGAGATACCGGGAGGGGTTTGGGTCATGAGTAAGCTTGTCAAAGACTATATTGAAGTTTCGGATCAAGGGTCGCTCGACGCGCTGATCGAACGACTTGTCGAGGTGCGGGATTCTCTCTCGAACAACGGCGAGGTGCAGGTCCGCATGCGCGGTGACGACGTGTTCGGCCGTCATCTGAGCATCAGCTTCATGCGTCCGCAGACCGCCGCCGAGGCGGAGTGCGACGCCCGTTACGCCGACGCCTACCGGGAATCGCGCGAGCGCGAGCTCAGCCAGCTGCAGGACGAGCTCGGCTTCTGCTCGCTTCCGCAGCGTCCGGCGCGTCAGCTGCGCATCGTCGCCTGATCTGGCGAGGGCCGCTTCAGCCGGGGGGCTGAGGCGGTCATGCCCCGCCGGCCGGCGCTGGCTCACCATTCGGCGAAGCTTCCATCCTTCTGGCGCCAGATCGGGTTGCGCCAGCGGTGGCGGTCCTTGTGCGCCTCGCGCACCGCGGCCTCGTCGATCGTGATCCCGAGGCCCGGCCCCTGCGGGATCGGCAGATAGCCGTCGACCGGCGTCAGCACCTCCTTGTCGCTGAGGAATTCCAGCAGGTCGTGGCCCACATTGTAGTGGATGCCGAGCGACATTTCCTGAATGGCGACATTCGGCGCGTTGGCGGCGAGCTGCAGGCACGCGGCGAGCGCCAGCGGTCCCAGCGGGCAATGTGGCGCGACGGCGACGTCGAACGCCTCGGCCATGGCGGCGATGCGGCGGCACTCGCTGAGGCCGCCGGCATGGCTGAGGTCCGGCTGGATGATGTCGACCGCGCCCTTTTCGAAGAATGGCTTGAAGTCCCAGCGCGAGTAGAGGCGCTCGCCGAGCGCGATCGGGGTCGAGACGAGGGCGCTGATCTGCGCCAGTCCTTCCGGATTCTCGGAGAGCAGCGGCTCCTCGATGAACAGGAGGCCGAGCGGCTCGAGCACATGCGCGAGCTGCTTCGCCATCGGCCGGTGAACGCGTCCGTGAAAATCGAGCCCGACGTCCATGCCCGCTCCCTGCGCGGCCTCGACACGGGCGACCACCTCGTCGAACAGCTTCGGTGTGCCGATCCAGTCGAGCTCGGCGGTCGCGTTCATCTTGATCGCCGAGAAGCCCTGGCTCTTGCGCACCGCGCAGGCCTCGGCGACGTCGTGCGGGCGGTCGCCGCCGATCCAGGCATAAGCGCGGATCCGGTCGCGCACCCGGCCGCCCATCATCTGCCAGGCGGGCAGGCCGAGCGCCTTGCCTTTCAGATCCCAGAGCGCCTGGTCGAGGCCGGAGAGCGCGGACATCATCACCGGCCCGCCGCGATAGAAGCCGCCGCGATAGGCGATCTGCCAAATGTCCTCGATTGCGAAGGGATCGTGGCCGAGGAAGCGGTCCTTCAGCGCCTCGAAGGCGCCGTCGACGGCCTCCGCCCAACCTTCGAGGCTCGCTTCGCCCCAGCCGATCGCGCCGTCGTCGCTCTCGACGCGGACGAAGAGCCAGCGGGGCGGCACGTAGAACGTCTCGATGCGCGCGATCTTCATGCGTCCGTCTCCGGAAGAGCGCCTTCGGTGGCGTGGGTGGGCCAGCGGCGCGCGGCCTCCGCCTGTTGATCCCGGTCGCGCGAATGGCCGGCATGGGCCGGCGAGACGATCGGCACGGTCAGGCAGAGGCTGGACGCGGGCAGTACGTCGCGCCAGTCCTGGATCAGCTTCTTGTAGGCCTTGCCGACGTTACGGATGTTGCGATCGAGATCGTAGAGGCCCAGCGGGTTAACGTTGCCGTTCTGCTCGCGCAGCGCGGTGTCCCAATCGACCTGGTCGGTGAGCGAATACCAGGTGAAGCCCACGGTCGGGATGCCGACGTTGCGGATCCTGAGCACGTTCGCCCATTCCTTCCACAGCCAGTGGACCGCCTCGTCGCCGCTCGGACCTTCCTTGAGGTTGGTCTCGGTATGCATCACAGGCAGATTGTAGCGGTTGTAATATTGGCGGGTGATCTCGCTATAGCCGAACACCTCGCCGCTCGCCTCGGTATGGCCGTCGGCGAACACGCGGTGCTCGTTCGTCCAGTAGTAATCGTTGCCGAGGATGCAGTGCTGCTTCAGCCGCTGGCCGAGGAAAAAATGATATTCCTCCCGCGTCATGCCGCAGTCCATCAGGAACTCGTACATTTCGCTGTCGACCCGCCGCCCATAATTAAGGTCCAGGGTCAGGAAGCGCTTCGAGTTCATCACTTCGGCGGGGCCGATCGCCGCCGGGCTGTCGGCATGGAAATATTCCGAGCTTTCCGACTGGATGAAGATCGCGTCCGGCCGGCGTTTCAGGATCTCGATCATCGCCAGCACGTTCGCCTTGACGATGTGCTTCAGCGCGGTGACGAACGAGCGGTCGTCTGTCGCCTGCTCGTTCCACCATCCGTATTTGGCGGAGAAGACGGCGCAGATGAACATCTCGTTCACCGGCGTGTACAGCTGCACCCAGGGATATCGCTCGGCGAAGGCAGCGGCGTAGCTGGCGAAGAGCTGCGGAAAATCGGGGTTCTGGAAATTGCCGATCCAGTCGGGCACGCCGAAGTGGCAAAGGTCGACGATCGGGATGATGTTGCGGCGCTTCAGATCGGCGAAGGCAAGATCGGCGAACTCCCAGTCGTACAGCCCCGGCGCGCGGTAGGCGCGGTGAAGCGGCGGGCCGAAGCGCAGGAACTGGATGCCGAGTTCCTCGACGCAATCGAAGTCGGTGCGCCAGTGGCGGTAATGGCCGCACACCTCCATCTGATCGACCCGGGTCCGGCCGTTGTTGATCGTCGGGATGCTGTTCTCGATCCCGGTTGCGAACATGAAGTTGGCGATGGATCCCTCCCTTGCCTCGGCTTTGGGGCGCGTCCGCCGGTAATCGGCGCGACGCCGCGGCGCTAGCTCGCGTCGCTCGCTTGCGTCCTAAACAGGACGGCACGAGGGAAAGTTTCATTGCACGTCCGTCGTGCTCGGCACCGGAACGGAGCGAGAAGCCGCCGCCCGCGCTACCGGCTGTCGCCGCGATCTGATAAGAATTGATCGGACGCCGTCGCTTGGGGAGGTGCGGATGGACGATCGGAGCGTGGTGGAGCCACCCGCCGGGCCTGTCCCGGCGCGGATCGACGATCCGAGGAGCTACGTTCTCGATCGTGCGCGCAGCGAGGTTCACCTCCTCCTCGACAACCTCTCGGCAAATCCGGACATGACGATCTTCGCGCTGACCGCGGCCAACCCGCCGCGAAACCTCGGCCGCGACTGGCTGGAGCAGGTCTGCCGGATCAGCTGGCCGCCGGATCCGCGCGATTCCGGCACCGCGCGTCAGGCCGAACAGGCGGCGCTGCTGATCAAGGTAAAAGACTATCTCAACAGCCTCGCCAAGCCGGCGAGCGGCGCGACCATCGCCTTCACCCTGATGGTCACCCAGGATCACGACGCGACCGAGCAGGCGGCCGGCGGCACGCCGGCCGGCGTGCAGGGCGATGACACGCCGTCGCGAAGCTCGCTCGCCTGCGAGGCCTATCCCGACCTCCTGCCCAAGGCGCGCGCCTTCCGCCGCTGGATGTACGGGATGGGACTGGCGCTGATCCTGATCCTGGCCGGGACCTGCCTGCTGTCCTGGTACGTCGCTGTCGGCAACGCCGCGCTCGCCGATCTCAGCGCGGCGGAGCGGAGCGTCGCGGCTGCGCAGAAACAGGTGATCGACGCGCGCTCCGCCATCGGCTCCGGCGCCGCTCAGGCCGCCGGTGGGCGCGGCACGGCCGCACCCGCCCCCGCGGAACCGACCGTGCTCGCCGCCGAGGCCGCCGCCGACGAGGCCGATGGCGCCGGCTATGTCGTCCATTATTGCAGCGCCGCGGCCCGGCAGGGCTTCGAGCGCAATGCCGAGCTGATGGAGGGTTGCATCGCCTTGGTCGGGAGCGTCGCGGTGCGCGATCGTATCCGTAAGGGACTCGACAATTGGGCCTGGTTCTGGGGCGATCAGGACACTGCGCGCTGGATGCTCAACATGCTGGGCAGCGCGGTCCTTCCGGTGCTCTACGGCTTTCTCGGCGCGGCGGCCTCGATCGTCCGCTCGGTCTCGCGCAAGATCAAGCTGAGCCTGCTCAGCCCGCGCGACCTCCAGCTCTCGATCCAGCAGCTTGCGCTCGGCGCCGTCGTCGGGGCCTGCATCGGCCTGTTCATCGCCGGACCGGACGACGGGGGCGGCACCGAGATGGCGCTGCTCGGGCCGGTCGCGCTGTCGAGCTCCGCCATCTCGTTCGTCGCCGGTTTCGGCGTGGAGGCGGTCTTCCAGGCGCTCGAGGCGCTGATCTCCCGCATCTTCAACATCGCTCCGGTGGCGGCCGGCCAGCCGGCGATCGCCGCCGCCGTCCACCCGGCCGCAGTTGCGGCGGCGCCGGTTCCCGGCGGCGCATCGCGCGACCTGCCGGACGACGGCCCCGCGCCCACTCCCGACGGCGGGGCCACCCGTCCGGATTCGCGCTTGCCTTGAGACCCAAAGGACGCTTGGGCGTTCAGGCACCGACGAGAGGAACGGGATGCGCTGGGCTCAAGGCTTCATTGCCGTCGACTGGGGGACCACCAACCGCCGCGCCTACCGGGTGGGCCGCGACGGCACCGTCGATGACGAGATGGAGGACGGCAAGGGCGTCCTTTCCGTGCCCTCCGGAGGTTTCGACGCTGCGGTGGGTGAGATACGCGCACGGCTTGGCGATCTGCCGCTGCTGATGGCCGGGATGGTCGGCTCGAACCGCGGCTGGGTCGAGGCGCCCTACGTGCCGTGCCCCGCCGGTCTCCCCGAGCTGGCCGCGCGGCTGCAATGGGTCGAGGCGGAGCGAACGGCGATCGTGCCGGGTGTCTGCTTCGCCGAGGGCGATGCGGCCGACGTGATGCGCGGCGAGGAGGTCCAGATCCTCGGCGCCTATGGCGAGGGGCTGGTGCCGGCGGACGGGATCGTCTGCCACCCCGGAACGCACAACAAGTGGATCCGCCTGGAGGACGGTCGGATCACCGCCTTCCGCACGGTGATGACCGGCGAGCTGTTCAACCTGCTCAAGGCGCATTCGATTCTCGCCGACCTGCTCGCTCTGCCGGCCGGCGTGAACGATGCGTTCGAGGCGGGGGTGAGGCGGGCGCTCGACGGCGGCGAGCTCACCGCCGAGCTGTTCTCGGTCCGGGCCCGGGTGCTGCTCGGCAAGACAAAGCGCGAGGACGCCGCATCGTTCACCAGCGGACTGCTGATCGGCGCCGACCTGCGCGCCGGCCTCGCCTTCGCCGGGGAAACCGGCCTGGTCGCGATGGGCCGGCCGGAGCTCACCGCCCTGTTCGCGGCGGCCGCCGCCGTGGCGGGCCGGCCGACGCGCGAAGTCGACGGCGAAACGGCGTTCCTCGCCGGCGCAATCCATCTGGCGGAGCTGCTGCAATGACCGATCCTCTCGACATCCTGAAGGCTCGACTCGCCGAATGTCCTCTGGTCGCGATCATCCGCGGCGTCACGCCTGACGAGGCCGAGGCGATCGGCGCCGCCATCCACGACGCCGGCATCCGGATCATAGAGGTGCCGCTCAACTCGCCCGATCCGCTCGCCAGCATCGCGCGGCTGGCGAAGAGCCTCGGCGACCGCGCGCTGATCGGCGCCGGGACGGTGCTCGACCCCGAGGACGTGGCGCGGGTGCGCGATGCCGGCGGCGGGGTGATCGTCTCGCCCAACACCTTCGCGCCGGTGATCGAGGCGACGGCCCGGGCGGGGCTTGTTTCCCTCCCCGGCTATTTCACGCCGTCCGAGGCGTTCACCGCGCTGAGAGCCGGCGCGCACGGGCTGAAGCTCTTCCCAGCCGAGGGCGCGAGCCCGGCCGTGGTGAAGGCGCAGAAGGCGGTGTTGCCGAAGGACGTGCCCCTGCTCGTCGTCGGCGGCGTCAAGCCCGACACGATGGGTCCGTGGATCGAGGCCGGTGCGCAGGGCTTCGGGCTGGGCGGCGGGCTCTACCAGCCCGGCCAATCGGCCGAGGAGACCGGTCGCAAGGCACGCGCTTACGTCGAGGGGGTGAAGGGCTGATGGACAGGATCAGGATCGCGATCGTCGGCTACGGCAAGATCGCTCAGGACCAGCACGTGCCGTCGATCGCGGCCAATCATCGGTTCGAGCTGGTCGCGACGGTCAGCCGCTCCTCCGGCGCGCCCGGCGGCATTCCCTGCTTCGGCAGCGTCGAGGATCTGCTGGCGAGCGGCCCGAAGGTCGACGCCGTGGCGATCTGCACGCCGCCTTCGGTCCGCTACGAGATCGCCCGCGTCTGCCTGGAAGCCGGGCTGCACAGCCTGCTCGAAAAGCCGCCGGGCGTCACCTTGGGAGAGTGCGAGGAGCTGGTGCGGATCGCGGGGGAGAGAAGGGTGAGCCTCTTCACCACCTGGCATGCCCAGTACAATCCGGCGGTGGAGGCGGCCGCCGAGCGCCTGAAGGGCGAGCGGATCGACACGATGCGGATCGTGTGGCGCGAGGACGTGCGCAAATGGCACCCGGGCCAGCAATGGATCTGGGCGCCGGGCGGCTTCGGCGTGTTCGATCCCGGCATCAACGCCTTGTCGATCGCCAGTCGGATCTTCCCCGGCGCGCTGATCGTCCGCGGCGCCGAGCTCCTCTTCCCGTCCAACCGCGAGACTCCGATCGCCGCGCGGCTGGCGATGGTGAGCCCCGCCGCGACCGGGGCGATCGAAGCCGAGTTCGACTGGCGGCACAGCGGCGGCGAAGCCTGGGACATCGAGGTGCGCACCGCCGCCGGCGAGACGCTGACGCTGAGCGAGGGCGGCTCGCGCCTGGCGGTGAACGGCGAGCAGGTGGCGGCGCCCGGCCATGGCGAATATCCCGGCATCTACGCCCATTTCGCCGAGCTGGTCGACGGCGGCACCAGCCATGTCGACCTGGCGCCGCTCCGGATCAGCGCCGACGCCTTCCTCCTCGGCAAGCGCGTGCAGGTGGAGCCGTTCGAGGACTGAGAGAGACTTGATCCTCCCTGTCAGCGCGGAGCGCTGATGGGGAGGATGGGCACCTAGCGCGGCAGCTTGCCGGCGGCGCGGTCGCGGATGACGCGGAGATAGCCGTCGACCAGCTCCTGGTTGACCTCGTCCCAGCCGTAGCGGCGGCTGATCTCGCAGCCGGCCTTGCCCGCCTCGCGCCGCGCCTCGCGGCTGGAGCAATAGAATTCGAGCGCGTCGGCGAAATGCTCGGCCTCGCCGGCGGGAACGAGGCGGCCGGTGACGCCGTCCTGGACCAGGCTGGCGCTGCCGGTGGCGATCGCGGCGACCACCGGAAGGGCGGCGGCCATCGCCTCGAGCGTGACGTTGCCGAACGTCTCGGTGACCGAGGGGTTGAACAGCATGTCCATCGACGCGACGGCGCGGCCAAGGTCCGGACCCTCCTGGAAGCCGGCGAAGACTGCGGCGGGGAGCCGCTGCTCGAACCATTCGCGCGCCGGGCCCTTGCCGACGACCAGGACCTTGTGGCGCACGCCGCGCGCTTCGAGACGGTCGATCGTGTCGGAGAAGACGTCGAGCCCCTTCTCCATCACCAGCCGCCCGACGAAGCCGATCACCGGCACGTCGTCCTCGATGCCGAAGCCGCGGCGCCAGGCGAGATCGCGCGCGTCCGGGTTGAACACGGCGCGGTCGATGCCGCGCGTCCAGATCCCGACATTGTAGTTCATCCGCTGCTCGAGCAGCAGCTGGGCCATCGAGTCCGAGGGCGCGAAGATCGCGTCGCAGCGGCGGTAGAAGCGCCGCAGGATTGCCTCCACGACCGGCTCCATGAAGGCCAAGCCGTAATAGCGCATGTAGGTCTCGAAGCGCGTGTGGACCGAGGCGACGGCGGGCTGGCCGAGCCTGCGCGCGAGGTTCACCGCGCCGTGGCCGAGCATGTCGGGACTGGCGATGTGAAAGATGTTGGGCCGGAACGCGGCGATGTCCTGCTTCACCGCGCCGGGGATCGGCAGCGGGAACTTGTACTCGGGCCGGCGCGGGATGGCGAAGGCGGGGATGGAGACGATCTCGCCCATTGGCGGCAACGCAGGCTCGGCCACGGTCGGCGAGTAGATGCGCACCGCCGCGCCCTGGCGGAGGAGATATTCGACGAGCCGGTTGAGCGCCTGGTTCGCTCCGTCCCGGACGTAATTGTAGTTTCCGCTGAACATGGCGATGCGGAGGCCGGTGACGTCCATGGGCGGGCGAATAGCGGCTTTGGCAGGGGAGGGGAACCATTGGGGAAATGCGGGTGGCGGCGCGTTTCGCGCGCTCCATCGCGTCGGTTCAGTCCTTGCGGCGCCCGCGGTTCATCTTCGCCCGGATCCGCGCGATCGCCGGCAGTATCATCAGCGCGACGATAAGCAGGGCGATGGCGATCTTCATGGGTGGCACTGTAGAGCCGCTCACCCGCCATGGAAACCCGACGGCTTCACCTATGCTCATCCTCCCCTGCAAGGGGAGGGTGAGTCCGGAGGCTGGGCTTCCCCCAGAAGGAAAAGCGCCCCGCCTCGGGTGAGGCGGAGCGCTTCCTTGTTCACTCAGGCTGTGCGCGGAGCTCAGCTCTGCAGATACTCGCCGGCGTCCGCATCGGTGCCGTGGCCGGTCGGGACCGCCTCGGCCAGCGGATCGTCGCCGATCGCCGCTTCGGGGCCCTGGGCCAGCTCGGCCGCATGCTCTTCCTCGGCGCTGTTCGGCGCGTACAGGCTCTCCTGCAGCGAGCGGTGCTGCGCGCGCAGCGCCGCGTCGCGGCTGGTGGCGGCGATCCGGTAGCGGTTCATGCCCGCGCCGGTACCGGCGGGGATAAGGCGACCGACGATCACATTCTCCTTGAGGCCGTCGAGCGTGTCGATCTTGCCCTGGACCGAAGCCTCGGTGAGCACCCGGGTCGTCTCCTGGAAGGAGGCGGCCGAGATAAAGCTGCGGGTCTGGAGCGACGCCTTGGTGATGCCGAGCAGCACCGGCTTGCCTTCGGCCGGACGCTGGCCCTTGGCAAGCTTGGCGTTGATGTCGCGCATCTCCTGCAGATCGACCTGCTCGCCGGCGAGCAGGGTGGTGTCCCCGCCGTCGGTGATCTCGACCTTCTGCAGCATCTGACGGACGATCGTCTCGATGTGCTTGTCGTTGATCTTCACGCCCTGCAGTCGATAGACCTCCTGGATCTCCGACACGAGATACTCGGCCAGAGCGACCACGCCGAGCACCTCGAGGATGTCGTGCGGATCCGGGCTGCCGCCGATCAGATTGTCGCCGCGCTTGACGAAATCGCCTTCCTGCACGTCGATGACCTTCGACTTCGGCACCAGATACTCGACCGGATCCGACCCGTCGTCCGGGATGATCGCGATCTTGCGCTTGGCCTTGTAGTCCTTGCCGAACGCGACGCGGCCAGAGACCTTGGCGATGATCGCATTCTCCTTCGGCTTGCGGGCCTCGAAGAGCTCGGCGACGCGCGGCAGACCGCCGGTGATGTCGCGGGTCTTGGCGGCTTCGCGGGAGACGCGGGCGAGAACCTCGCCGGCGGCAACCTGCTGGCCGTCCTCGACCGAGAGCATCGCGCCCGGCGCCAGCATGTAACGGGCCGCTTCGCCGCTCTGCTCGTCGAGGAGGGTGATGCGCGGACGCAGATCCTCCTTCGAACGGGCCGAGCCGCGGAACTCGGTGACCACGCGCTGGGCGATGCCGGTCGCTTCGTCGGTCTGCTCGGCGAGCGTCTTGCCCTCGACCAGATCCTGGAACTTCACGACGCCGCCCTTCTCGGTGATGACCGGCATCATGAACGGATCCCACTCGGCGATCCGGTCACCCTTGGACACGATGTGCCCATGGTCGACCATCAGATGCGCACCGTAAGGAATGCGGTGCGTCGCCCGCTCGCGGCCGTCCATGTCGACGATCGCCAGCTCGCCGTTGCGCGCCATCGCGACGCGGCGGCCGCGCGGATCGACAATCGTCGGCAGGTCGCGAAGCTCGATCGTGCCGTCCACCGAAGCCTCGAGGTTCGAGGTCTCGTTGAGCTGGGCGGCGCCGCCGATGTGGAAGGTACGCATGGTGAGCTGCGTGCCCGGCTCGCCGATCGACTGGGCGGCGATCACGCCGACCGCCTCGCCGATGTTGACCGGGGTACCGCGGGCGAGATCGCGCCCGTAGCACTTGCCGCAGACGCCGTGCTCGCTCTCGCAGATCAGCGGCGAGCGGATCTTGACCGCCTGCACGCCGATCTCGTCGATGCGGGCGGCGCCCGCCTCGTCGATCAGCTCGCCTTCCTTGGCAAGGACGTCACCCGACTTGTCGTCGACGATGTCCTCCGCGGGGGTACGGCCGAGGATGCGCTCGCCGAGCGAGGCGATGACCGCGCCGCCCTGGACGATGGCGCGCATCTCCAGCGCGTTCTCGGTGCCGCAATCCTCCTCGACGATCACGCAATCCTGGCTGACGTCGACCAGACGGCGGGTCAGGTAGCCCGAGTTCGCCGTCTTGAGCGCGGTGTCGGCCAGACCCTTGCGGGCGCCGTGGGTGGAGTTGAAGTACTCGAGGACGGTAAGGCCTTCCTTGAAGTTCGAGATGATCGGAGTCTCGATGATCTCGCCCGACGGCTTGGCCATGAGGCCGCGCATGCCGGCGAGCTGCTTCATCTGCGCCTGCGAGCCACGGGCACCCGAGTGGGCCATCATGTAGATGGAGTTGATCGGGGCCATGCGGCCGTTCTCGTCCTTGGGCTGCGCCTTGATCTTTTCCATCATGGCGTTCGCCACCTGGTCGCCGCAGCGGCTCCAGGCGTCGATCACCTTGTTGTACTTTTCCTGCTGGGTGATCAGGCCGTCCTGATACTGCTGCTCGTAATCCTTCACGAGCGCGCGGGTCTCGTCGACCAGGGCTTCCTTCTCGTGCGGGATGATCATGTCGTCCTTGCCGAACGAGATGCCGGCGCGGAAGGCGTGACGGAAGCCGAGGCCCATGATCGCGTCGGCGAACAGGACCGTCTCCTTCTGGCCGGTGTGGCGGTAGACGGTGTCGATGACGTCGCCGATCTCCTTCTTGGTGAGGAGGCGGTTGACGGTCTCGAACGGCACCTTGTGGCTCTTCGGGAGCGTCTCGCCGAGCAGCATCCGGCCCGGCGTCGTCTCGAAGCGCTTCATGTAGGTGTTGCCCTGCTCGTCGGTCTGCGGAACGCGGCTGACGATCTTGGAGTGCAGGGTCACCGCGCCGGCGTTGAGGGCCTGGTGGACCTCGGCCATGTCGGCCAGCAGCGCGCCTTCGCCCGGCTCACCCTCGCGCTCGAGCGAGAGGTAGTAGAGGCCGAGGACCATGTCCTGCGAAGGCACGATGATCGGCTTGCCGTTGGCGGGCGAGAGGATGTTGTTGGTCGACATCATCAGGACGCGCGCTTCGAGCTGGGCCTCGAGGCTCAGCGGGACGTGCACGGCCATCTGGTCGCCGTCGAAATCGGCGTTGAACGCGGCGCAGACCAGCGGGTGCAGCTGGATCGCCTTGCCCTCGATCAGCACCGGCTCGAACGCCTGGATGCCGAGGCGGTGGAGTGTCGGCGCGCGGTTGAGCAGCACCGGATGCTCGCGGATCACCTCGTCGAGGATGTCCCAGACTTCCTTGCGCTCCTTCTCGACCCACTTCTTCGCCTGCTTCAGGGTCATCGAGAGACCCTTGGCGTCGAGACGTGAGTAGATGAACGGCTTGAACAGCTCGAGCGCCATCTTCTTCGGCAGGCCGCACTGGTGGAGCTTCAGCTCCGGACCGGTGACGATGACCGAACGGCCCGAATAGTCGACGCGCTTGCCGAGCAGGTTCTGGCGGAAGCGGCCCTGCTTGCCCTTCAGCATGTCGCTGAGCGATTTCAGCGGACGCTTGTTGGCGCCGGTGATCGTGCGGCCGCGGCGGCCGTTGTCGAACAAAGCGTCGACCGCCTCCTGCAGCATGCGCTTCTCGTTGCGGACGATGATGTCCGGCGCGCGCAGCTCCATCAGCCGCTTCAGGCGATTGTTGCGGTTGATCACGCGGCGATAGAGATCGTTGAGATCCGAGGTCGCGAAGCGGCCGCCGTCCAGCGGCACCAGCGGGCGCAGCTCGGGCGGGATGACCGGGACGACGTCGAGGATCATCCACTCCGGACGGTTGCCGGATTCGAGGAAGCTCTCGACGACCTTCAGACGCTTGATGATCTTCTTCGGCTTCAGCTCCGACTTGGTCTCGGCCAGCTCCTTGAGCAGTGCCTCGCGCTCACCCTCGAGATCGAGGTCCATCAGCATCTGCTTGACGGCCTCGGCACCGATGCCGGCCGAGAAGGCGTCCTCGCCATGCTCGTCCTGGGCCTCGATCAGCTCGTCCTCGGTGAGCAGCTGATACTTCTCGAGCGGGGTGAGGCCCGGCTCGATGACGACGTAGCTCTCGAAGTAGAGGATCCGCTCCAGCTGCTTGAGCTGCATGTCGAGCAGCAGGCCGATGCGGCTCGGCAGCGACTTCAGGAACCAGATGTGCGCGACCGGGGCGGCGAGCTCGATATGGCCCATGCGCTCGCGGCGGACCTTGGAGACGGTCACCTCGACGCCGCACTTCTCGCAGACGATGCCCTTGTACTTCATGCGCTTGTACTTGCCGCACAGGCACTCATAGTCCTTGATCGGGCCGAAGATGCGCGCGCAGAACAGGCCGTCACGCTCCGGCTTGAACGTGCGGTAGTTGATCGTCTCGGGCTTCTTGATCTCGCCGAACGACCAGCTGCGGATGCGCTCCGGGGAGGCGATGCCGATCTTGATCTGGTCGAACGTCTCCGGCTTGGCGACCGGATTGGCGAAGTTGGTAAGTTCGTTCATCTCTTCATGTCCCTTTCAGGGGAAATCTCTTCGGCGGGAGCAGGCCCACCCCTCGGTCCCCTCCCGGATCGGGTCCCATCAAAGTGGTACTTTGATGGGGGCCAGTGGGAGGGGAGGGAGGAGAGGGAGGGGTCCGGTTACTCCGCAGCCTCCGCAAGGCCGTCGTCGTCGGCGAGGCTGTTCAGCTCCACGTTAAGGCCCAGCGAGCGCATTTCCTTGACGAGCACGTTGAAGCTCTCCGGAATGCCCGCCTCGAAGGTGTCGTCGCCCTTGACGATCGCTTCGTAGACCTTGGTGCGGCCGATGACGTCGTCCGACTTCACGGTCAGCATCTCCTGCAGCGTGTAGGCGGCGCCGTAGGCCTGGAGCGCCCAGACCTCCATCTCACCGAAGCGCTGGCCGCCGAACTGGGCCTTGCCGCCCAGCGGCTGCTGGGTGACGAGGCTGTACGGGCCGATCGACCGGGCGTGGATCTTGTCGTCCACGAGGTGGTGCAGCTTCAGCATGTAGATGTAGCCGACGGTCACCTTGCGGTCGAACGCCTCGCCGGTCCGGCCGTCGAACAGCGTCACCTGGCCGGACGGATCGAGACCCGCCTTCTCCAGCATCGCCGAGACGTCCGCCTCGCGGGCGCCGTCGAACACCGGAGTGCCCATCGGAACGCCGCTGACCAGGATCGAGGCCATCTCGATGATCTCGTCGTCCTCGCGGGAGTCGATCTCGGCGTGGTAATGATCGCCGTAGATGTCCTTCAGCTTGGCGCGGACCTGGCTCGCGTCGTTGGCGTCGAACTGCTCGGCGCGGTGCCGGATGTCCTCCAGCATCTCCGAGATCTGCTTGCCGAGGCCGCGGGCGGCCCAGCCGAGATGGGTCTCGAAGATCTGACCGACGTTCATGCGCGACGGCACGCCGAGCGGGTTGAGGACGATGTCGACCGGGGTCCCGTCCTCGAGGAACGGCATGTCCTCGTTCGGCAGGATGCGGCTGATCACGCCCTTGTTGCCGTGACGGCCGGCCATCTTGTCGCCCGGCTGCAGCTTGCGCTTCACCGCGACGAAGACCTTGACCATCTTCAGCACGCCCGGCGGCAGCTCGTCGCCGCGCTCGAGCTTCTCGATACGGTCCTCGAGCCGGCGACGGATCGCGGCCTCGGCGTCGTCATATTGCGCCTTCACCGCCTCGAGGTCGCTCTGCACGCGATCGTCCTTGACGGCGAACTTCCACCAATCGTGGCGCTCGACGCTCTCGAGCGTCTCGAGATCGATGTCGCCGCCCTTCTTGACGCCCTTCGGCGCCGCGGTGGCGGTCTGGCCCACCAGCATCTCCCGCAGGCGCGAATAGGTCGCGCGCTTCAGGATGGTGCGCTCGTCCTCGGCGTCCTTGCGGAGACGATCCTTCTCCTCGGCCTGGATGGCGCGGGTACGATCGTCGATGTCGATGCCGTGGCGGTTGAACACCCGGACCTCTACCACCGTGCCGGCGACGCCCGGGGGCAGGCGCAGCGAGGTGTCGCGGACGTCGGAGGCCTTCTCGCCGAAGATGGCGCGGAGGAGCTTCTCCTCCGGCGTCATCGGGCTCTCGCCCTTCGGCGTGATCTTGCCGACCAGGATGTCGCCCGGCTCCACTTCGGCGCCGATGTAGACGATGCCGGCCTCGTCGAGGTTGCGCAGCGCTTCCTCGCCGACGTTCGGAATGTCGCGGGTGATGTCCTCCGGCCCGAGCTTGGTGTCGCGGGCCATGACCTCGAACTCCTCGATGTGGATCGAGGTGAAGACGTCGTCCTTCACGATCCGCTCGGAGATCAGGATCGAGTCCTCGTAGTTGTAGCCGTTCCACGGCATGAACGCGACGAGCACGTTCCGGCCGAGGGCGAGCTCGCCCATCTCGGTCGAGGGGCCGTCGGCGATGACGTCGCCGGCGTTGACCACGTCACCGACCTTCACCAGCGGACGCTGGTTGATGCAGGTGTTCTGGTTCGAGCGCTGGAACTTCATCAGCGTGTAGATGTCGACGCCCGACTTGCCGGCCTCGATCTCGCCGGTGGCGCGCACGACGATGCGGGTCGCGTCGACCTGGTCGACGATGCCCGAACGGCGGGCGGCGATGGCGGCGCCGGAATCGCGGGCGACCGTCTCCTCCATGCCGGTGCCGACGAACGGCGCCTCAGCACGGACCAGCGGCACCGCCTGGCGCTGCATGTTCGAGCCCATCAGCGCGCGGTTGGCGTCGTCATTCTCGAGGAACGGAATGAGCGAGGCGGCGACCGAGACGAGCTGCTTGGGCGACACGTCCATCAGGGTGATGATGTCGCGCGGCGCCATCAGGAACTCGCCGGCCTGGCGGGCCGAGATCAGGTCCTCGATCAGGTTGCCGCTCTCGTCCACCTCGGCGTTCGCCTGGGCGATCGTGTGCTTACCTTCCTCCATGGCGGATAGGTAGACGACGTCGTTGGTCACCTTGCCGTCGACGACGCGGCGGTACGGAGTCTCGATGAAGCCGTATTTGTTGACCCGGCTGAAGCTGGCGAGCGAGTTGATCAGGCCGATGTTCGGCCCTTCCGGAGTCTCGATCGGGCAGATGCGGCCATAGTGGGTCGGGTGGACGTCGCGGACCTCGAAGCCCGCGCGTTCGCGGGTGAGACCGCCCGGCCCGAGCGCCGAGACGCGACGCTTGTGCGTCACTTCGGAGAGCGGGTTGGTCTGGTCCATGAACTGCGAGAGCTGCGAGGAGCCGAAGAACTCGCGCACCGCGGCCACCGCCGGCTTGGCGTTGATCAGGTCGTTCGGCATCACGGTCGAGACGTCGACCGAGCTCATCCGCTCCTTCACGGCGCGCTCCATGCGGAGCAGGCCGACGCGATACTGGTTCTCGAGCAGCTCGCCGACCGAGCGGACGCGGCGGTTGCCGAGATTGTCGATGTCGTCGATCTCGCCCTTGCCGTCCTTCAGGCCGACGAGGGTCTTCACCACGGCGATGATGTCCTCCTTGCGGAGGGTCGTCACCGTGTCCTCGACGTCGAGGTCGAGGCGCATGTTCAATTTGACGCGGCCGACGGCGGAGAGATCGTAGCGCTCCGGATCGAAGAACAGGCCGGCGAACAGGGCATCGGCGGTCTCGCGCGTCGGCGGCTCGCCGGGGCGCATGACGCGGTAGATGTCGGCGAGGGCCTGGTCGCGGTCCTCGGCCTTGTCGGCCTTCAGCGTGTTGCGCATCCAGGCGCCGGTGTTGACGTGATCGATGTCGAGCAGCTCGATGCGGTCGATGCCGGCGCGGTCGAGCTTCTCGAGGTTCTCCGGGGAGACCTCGTCGCCGGCCTCGATGTAGATCTCGCCGGTCTTCTCGTTGATCAGGTCATAGGCCGAGTAGCGGCCGAAGATCTCTTCGGTCGGGATGACGAGCTGGGTGAGCCCGTCCTTGGCGGCCTTGTTGGCGGCGCGCGGCGTGATCTTGGTACCGGCCGGGAAGGCGACCTCGCCGGTTTCGCCGTTGACGATGTCGAACGCCGGCTTCTGGCCGCGCCAGGCCTCGGCGACATAGGGGATCTGCCAGCCGTTCTTGCCGCGGACGAAGGTCATCCGCTCGTAGAAGGTGTTGAGGATCTCCTCGCTCGACATGTCGAGGGCGTGGAGCAGCGCCGTGACCGGCAGCTTGCGCTTGCGGTCGATGCGGACGTTGACGATGTCCTTGGCGTCGAACTCGAAGTCGAGCCACGAGCCGCGGTACGGAATGACGCGGGCGGCGAACAGATATTTGCCCGAGGCGTGGGTCTTGCCGCGATCGTGATCGAACAGCACGCCCGGCGAGCGGTGCATCTGGCTGACGATGACGCGCTCGGTGCCGTTCACGATGAACGTGCCGTTGTGCGTCATCAGCGGCATGTCGCCCATGTAGACGTCCTGCTCCTTGATATCGAGCACGGAGCGGGTCTCGGTGTCCGGATCGACCTCGAACACGATCAGGCGCAGGGTGACGCGCATCGGCGCGGCGTAGGTCATGCCGCGCTGGCGGCACTCCTCGATGTCGTACTTCGGCTCTTCCAGCTCGTAATGGACGAAGTCGAGCTCGGCGGTGCCGGCGAAGTCGCGGATCGGGAAGACCGAGCGCAGGGTCTTCTCGAGGCCGGAGACGTAGCCGTCCTGGGGCCGCGAGCGCAGGAACTGCTCGTAGCTCTCGCGCTGAACCTCGATCAGGTTCGGCATTTCGGAGACTTCGTGGATGTTGCCGAAGATCTTGCGGATACGCTTGGAGGCCGTCGAGCGCGTCTCGGGGGCCTGGGGAGCGGTGGTCGCCATGGAGGTTTTTCTCGCCTTCGCGTCAGGAATTGGGCGCGCATCAAGACGCAAAAAGCCGCGAGTCCCTTGAGGCGAGACCGCAGCTTCAGCGTCCAGAAACCCCGCTTGCTCAATGCGTTGAACGCGCTGCGCGACGGCGCGTCCTGTTCCGATGCGAGTGGGGTGTGAGCGCTATTTAGGAGCCGGGGCATCGAGGGTCAAGGGGCGAGGGACGATCGGGACGTTCGCTCCGGCCGGCGCGCCGCTCCTTGGCCGGTCGCTCATCACGATCAGCGGCCAAACTCGAGCATCGGGAACTCAGCGGCTTCTCGCCGCGATCATTGACCGTGAGCCCATGCCGAGGCCCCGACGCACCGTACGGTCGAAAGGCCGGGTGCGCCGTCGGCGAGAGGCTCGTGCCGAGGGCCGGGGAGCAACCGCGGCACGGGCGAAGCGTTGTGCAGGAATGCAGTCGGCGATGTTCGAATGACGCAGGACGACGCGCAACGGGAGCAGGCAGCGAACCGATCCGGCGACGCGGCGGACGCCGATTCTGCGTGGCTTCTGGAGATGCGGAAGGTCATCGAGGCGGAGCCGAAGAGATCACCGGAGCGCACCTATGTCGAAGGGAAAGGACGCGGACGACGCTAGCTGGTGGTGGGCGGTCCGCCAGCCCTGGCCTCTCCTGGCGAGCATGTTCGCGATCCTCGCCATCGCACTCGTCCTCACAGGCTCCTGAGCGAGGCGCGCGCGACGGTGACTCTCGCGCGTTCGACCACCGAATGCCTTGTTCCCGACCACCAATATTTTCCGTCCACGCTCGGCCATCGTTCGGCCCCCTGTCATCGCCGCACCCGAAGGCACCGGTCTTGCCAGGTCGCAAGGAAGTTGACGGCGGGGTGGGCGGGCCCGCGTCGCGGCGGCGTGACGACGACGCGGCAACCTCGCCGATGGGCGATGCGTTTTGCTCCTCGAGCCGGCCGTTCGCCGAGCAGGAGAGAGGCGTGCGCTCACTGCTGACCGTCAGCGAATTCGCGCTCCGTGGCGGCGAGGCCGAGCGGGGGCTGCGGCGCTGGGTGGCGGAAACGCGCGCGATCCACGCCGGGCTGGAACTCACCGGCGGAATGGTGCTGGCGCGCAACCTGATCGCCGACCTGGTCGAAGGCGAGGCCGGCGCGGTCGCCCTGGCGCTGCGCAGGGCGAGGGAGGCGCGGCACCAGGTCCACCTCGTCGTGGTGGATTCGCTGACCGTCCGCACCCGCACCTTCGCCGGCTGGAGTCTCCTCTACCAGGGCAGCTCGACCTATGTCGCGGCGCCGATCGCGGCCTTGCTCGAGGTGCAGGACGCTTACCATTCCCATCGGCTGCGCAGCATGCTGAAAGCCTTTGGCGATCCGGCCCCGAGGAGGCCTCCGGCAAAGACCGGAGCCGCCGCCCGGCATGAGACCGAAGCGGCGGGGATGCCGGCGCCAATGGCAGTGCCGTCCGCTAGAGCATCGCCGCGGCGGCGTTGACGGTGATCGCCAGGACGAAGATGTTGAAGGCGTAGGAGACCAGCGCCTGGCCGGTCAGGATCCGCCTGATCCCGCGGTCGGTCGCCGCCACGTCCGAGACCTGACCGGCGATCCCGACCGTGTAGGCGAAATAGACGAAGTCGAGATAATCGGGCGGCTGGTCACCGGGGAAGGCCAGGCCGTGCCGCAGCGCGCCGTCGCGGCGCTCATAATAGATGTGCGCATATTCGAGTGCGTAGACGGTGTTCCCGAATATCCAGGACAGCGCCAGCGTGACCAGCGGCATGGCCGCGTCGCCGCCGGTCTCCACCCGGCCCAGTTCGGTGGCGACCGCGGCGAGGACGGCCGCCAGCACGGCCGCGGAGATGGCGAGCAGCAGCCCCTTGCCGGCAGCGTTGCGCGCCGCGGCCCGCTCGATGCCGCCAGGATCGGCGCCGCGCATCAGGAGAACGGCGAGCAGCAGGAAGAGCAAGGCGGCGAGGTCGAAGCCGGTCATCAGCGCCGCGCTCCAGGCGGGGGCCGCGAGCGCGGCGAGCCCCGAGGCGGCGACGAAGGCGAGCAGGAAGGCGAGGAAGCGGCTGTGGGGCAGGCCGTTCGGCCGGTTGCGCTTGCGGATGCCCGGCATGAAGCCTCCGGATCGTTGCCCTTACCGGCCGCGGCGCCGCGCCCTCGGCCCGCGTCGCGCCCGGCGTCCTGCTTTCGCTAGCCCAGCCCGCGGCGGCGTGGAAGATGCCGTAATTGGGAAATGCGATACCGTTTCGCGTGGCGGAAACGGATGCGGGGGCTAGCGGGCAGGGGCGGCGGCGGTGCCGTCGGGGACCGAGCGGGCGATCCAGATCGCTATGTCCCGCCGCAGCGCGCCGCGCCGCGCGTCGGCGTCGCAGCGCTCCCGCGCCTCGCGGGGTGTGTCGGGCAACCTGATCTCTTGTGCGTGTCTCATCTCGTCGTCCCCAATCTGAGGCCTTGGACCTGCACCGGTGGAAGCGATTACATCCAGCGGAGATCGACGAAGGCGCCGTCACCGGCGACGAGCGCGACTCCGGCCCGCCGTTCGCCCATCGACGCTGCCCGCCGCGCGACCAAGGCGTCCCCCGCGCCCGGAGCCGCCGATACGGGCGGGCGGACCTGGTGTTCACCGACTTCGTGATGGCGGGGATGAGCGGGTTCGAGCTGGCCGCCGCGCTGGCCGAGGCCGCACCCGGCCTGCCGGTGATCCTCACCACCGGCTATCGCGACGAGATCCTGAAGTGCGGCGCCGGCGGGCTCCCCGTCGTCTCCCCTATCGGCTCGAGACGCTTGTCCATGCGGTGGAGGAGGTGCTGGCGCGTACCGAGGGCTGAGCGCGCCCGCGGCCAACGGGCGCGGCCGGGCGCCTGTCGCGCGCGGGCGGCAGGGCATAAAGACCCTGTCGCACGTCTGGAACTTGCAGGACTCTGTCGCTATCTGCGGCGCTCCCCGGGAGTAACGCGTTGATCCAGCAGCCTTCAGACTCGACAGATCGCCGCAGCGACATCTTCATCGGCGACGGAGAGATGGCGCGGCTGATGCGCGCGCACGATTGGGCGGCAACCCCGCTCGGCCCGCCCGAGCGATGGGCGAGCGGGCTCAAGGCGGCGATCCGCCTGCTGCTGACCTCGCGCTTCGAGATGTGGCTGGGCTGGGGCCCCGACATCCACTTCTTCTACAACGACGCCTACCGCCCGACGCTCGGCATCAAGCATCCGCAATCGCTCGGCATGCCGACAAGGGTCCTCTGGGCGGAGATCTGGGACGACATCAAGGGGCGGCTGCAGACCGTCTACGAGAAAGGAGAGGCGACCTGGGATCGCGCCCTTCTGCTCCTGCTCGAGCGCAACGGCTATCCCGAAGAGACCTATCACACCTTCTCCTACAGCCCGCTGATCGGCGAGACCGGCAAGGTGGAGGGCGTGTTCTGCGCCGTCTCCGAGGAGACCGAGCGGGTGCTGAGCGAGCGCCGGCTCGCCTCATTGCGCGAGCTCGCCTCGGGCCTGGCGGCGGCCGAGGGACGCGAGGCGGTGCTCCGCGCGGTCGAGGACAAGCTCGCCGCCAACCGCCACGACCTGCCGTTCACGCTCACCTATTTGTTCGAGGAGAATGGCGACGCCCGGCTCGCGGCGGCGAGCGGGATCGCGCGCGGTCATGACTGCGCGCCGGCGCTTCTCCCGTCCGCCGGCGGAGTCTGGGATCTCACCGTGATCCGCGACGGCGCGACCGCGAGCCTCACCGTGCCGTGCACCGCCGACGCGCTGCCGGCCGGCGCCTGGGACAGAGCGCCGACCTCGGCGGCGATCGTGCCGCTGGTCGGACAGGGCGGCGAGCGGCCTCGCGGGGCGCTGATCGTCGGCCTCAATCCCTATCGCCCGGAGGACGAGGATTATCTCGGCTTCCTCAGCCTGCTTGCGGGCCAGATCACCTCCGGCCTCGCCAGCGCCGAGGCGTTCGACGCCGAGCGCGAGCGCTCCGAGGCGCTCGCCGCCGCGGTGCGCCTGCGTCAGCAGGCCGCCGAAGCGCTCCGCCGGGCAAACGAGCGGCTCACCTCCGAAGTCGCGCTGCGCACCGGCGAGCGCGACCGGATGCGCCACCTGTTCCGCCAGGCGCCGAGCTTCATGTGCATCCTGTCCGGGCCCGACCACGTCTTCGAGCTGGTCAACGACGCCTATCTGCAGCTGGTCGGCCATCGCGACCTGGTCGGCGTGCCGGCGCGCGAGGCGCTGCCGGAGATCGCGGGACAGGGCTTCTTCGAGCTGCTCGACGGCGTCCTCGCGACCGGCGAGGCGTTCGTCGGACGCAACCTCAAGGTTCAGGTGCAGCGCGCGCCGGGTGCGCCGCTGGAGGAGAGGTTCGTCAACCTCGTCTACCAGCCGATCACCGAAGCCGACGGCTCCGTGTCGGGCATCTTCGTCGACGGCTTCGACGTCACCCACCAGAAGCGCGCGGAAGACCAGCTCCACCAGCTCAACGCCACGCTGGAGCAGAGGGTCGGCGAGCGCACCGAGGCGCTGGCCGAGGCGATGGAGCGCTTGCAGAGCGAGACGGCCGAGCGCCAGCAGGCCGAGGCGGCGCTGCGCCAGGCGCAGAAGATCGAGGCGCTTGGCAAGCTGACCGGCGGGGTCGCGCACGATTTCAACAATCTGCTGCAGGTGATCAGCGGCAACCTCCAGCTCCTCTCCCGCGAGGTGGCGGGGAACGCCCGGGCTGAAACCCGGGTCCAGAACGCGCTCGCCGGCGTTTCGCGCGGCGCCAAGCTCGCCTCGCAGCTGCTCGCCTTCGGCCGGCGGCAGCCGCTCGAGCCCAAGGTCGTCAACCTCGGCCGGCTGCTCAACAACATGGACGATCTGCTCCGCCGCGCGCTCGGCGAGGACATCGAGATCGAGACGGTGATCGCAGCCGGCCTGTGGAACACCCTGGTCGATCCCGGACAGATCGAAAATGCGGTCTTGAACCTCGCCATCAACGCCCGCGACGCGATGGACGGCGGCGGCCGCCTGACCATCGAGGCGAGCAACGCCACGCTCGATGGCGACTATGCCGGCCGGCACGACGACGTGCAGCCCGGCCAATATGTCATGATCGCCGTCACCGACACCGGCAGCGGCATTCCCGAGGACATATTGGAGCAGGTCTTCGAGCCGTTCTTCAGCACCAAGCCGGAGGGCAAGGGCACCGGGCTCGGCCTCTCGATGGTGCACGGCCTGGTCAAGCAGTCGGGCGGCCACATCAAGATCTACAGCGAGGTGGGCGAGGGCACGACGATCAAGCTCTACCTGCCGCGCGCGCTCCGCGAGGAGGACCTGATCGCCGACATCAGCAAGGCGCCGGTCCGCGGCGGAACCGAGACGATCCTGGTGGTGGAGGATGACGAGGAAGTGCGCGAGACCGCCGTCGCCCTGCTCACCGAGCTCGGCTATCGCGTGCTGAAGGCGCGCGACGCGCAGAGCGCCCTCAGCGTGGTCGAGAGTGGGGTGCCGATCGACCTGCTGTTCACCGACGTGGTGATGCCCGGCCCGCTGCGCAGCCCGGAGCTCGCCCGCAAGGCGAAGGAGCGGCTGCCGCACATCGCGGTGCTGTTCACCTCCGGCTATACCGAGAATGCGATCGTCCACCACGGCCGGCTCGATCCCGGCGTCGAGCTGCTCTCCAAACCTTATTCGCGCGAGGCGCTCGCCCGGAAGGTGCGCCACGTGCTCGGCAACGAGGCGCAGCATCGCGTCGCCGAGGCGCAGCAGCAGGCGCCCGCCGGCGCGGAGCCCGCGCCCGCCGCGATGCCGGCGGCGGCCGCGGGAGCGCTCACCATCGCGCTGGTCGAGGACGACAGCTTGATCCGCGAGAGCACCGGCAGCCTGCTCGAGGGGCTCGGCCACCGCGTCCTCGCCAGCGCCGACGCCGAGGCGGCGATGCAGGCGCTCGCCGCGTCCCCGGTCGACGTGCTGATCGCCGACGTCAGCCTGCCCGGCGTATCCGGAGTCGCGCTCGCCCGCCAGGCCGTCGCCCGCTGGCCCGGCCTCAAGGTAATCTTCGCGAGCGGCGACGAGACCTCCTATGCCGATGCCGGCATCGAGGATGCGGTGGGCCTCGCCAAGCCTTATACGCCGGACGGCCTCGCCGCGGCGCTGGAGCGCGCGAGATCCTGATTCGGGGAGCATGAGATGAACACTCCGCAAGCGCTGATCGCCTTCATTGCCGCGGCGTCGATCCTCACGGTCACCCCCGGTGTCGACACGGCGATGGTGCTGCGCTCGGCCGCCGCCGGCGGTCCGCGACCGGCGGCCTGGGCCGCAGCCGGAATCGGGCTCGGCTGCCTGGTCTGGGGCCTGGCCGTGTCCGCCGGGCTCGGTGCCCTGCTCGCCGCGTCCCCGCTCGCCTTCACGATGCTGAAATGGGCCGGCGCGGCCTATCTCGTCTTCCTCGGCCTGAAGCTGATCCTGCGGCCGCGCGATACGATCGGCGGCGAGGAGAGCGGGGCAGCGCACTTGGCGCCCGGCCAGGCGTTCCGGCAGGGGCTGCTGACCAATGCGCTCAACCCGAAAATCGGCATCTTCTACGTCACCTTCCTGCCGCAGTTCGTGCCGGCCGGCGCGAACGTCGCGGCCTTCTCCTTCCTGCTCGCCGCGGTGCACGTGCTGCTCAGCATCGCCTGGTTTGCCGCACTGATCGCCGCTTCGGTGCCGATGGGCCGGATCCTGCGCCGCCCGCGCGTCATCAAGGCGCTCGACCGCGGCACCGGCGGCGTGTTCGTCGCCTTCGGCGGCAAGCTCGCGCTGACCAGCTGAGCGGGGTCCGGCGGCGCCTCAGCCGCCCGGTGCGGCGAGGAACACCGCGTGCTGCGCGTCGAAGGCGCGCCGGAAGGCCGGGCGCGCCTCGCCGCGCGCCACGTAAGCGGCGAGATTGGGGAATTCGGGGAGCATCGCCGCCCCGGCCGGTCGGCGCAGCACGTTGACCATCAGCAGGTCGCCGGCGCTGAATCCACCGTCAAGCCAGTCGGCATCGCCGAGGCGCCGCGAGAGCTGGGCGAGGCGGGTACGGACGCGGTCGTCGAGCAACGGCAGGCGCGCCTCGAACCAGGGCCGGTCCTGCTCCATCAGCAGGAAGGCCTCGCGCTCGACGATCGGCGCCTGGACCGTGACCAAAGCGGCGAACATCCAGGCGATCGCGCGGGCCCGGCCGTCGGCCTCGTCGGGCAACAGGCCCGGGTGGCGCTCGGCGAGGTGGAGCACGATCGCGCCGGACTCGAACAGGGCGAGACCGCCTTCCTCCAGCGTCGGGATCTGCCCGAACGGCTGGAGGGCGAGATGGGGCGGCTGCTTCATCTCGGCGAACGAGACGAGGCGGACGTCATAGGGCTGTCCCAGCTCCTCGAACGCCCAGCGCACCGCCATGTCCCGCGCCAAGCCGCGGCCGCGGTCGGGAGAGCTCTCGAAGGCGGTGATCGTTGGCATCGAAAGGCTCCGGGCGAAGGGATGCGGTTCGGACGGCGGCAGGAAGTCGGGCGATGCTGTCCCCACCGTTGCCGTTTCGCAAGAGGATGGGCGACCAACCCGCCGAGCAGCCGGCGCTGCTGGTCGACGAGATCCGCACCGCCTTCGCACAGCTGCGGAGCTGCGCGGCCGGAAGTCGTTATCATGTCCCCGATCTGGGTCAGATCCGCACCGTCCGGCCCTCCGCGGCCGAGCGGTAGATCGCCTCGATGATGCGCATGTCCTGGAGGCCCTCCTCGCCGGCGACGATCGGCGCGCCGCCCGAAGCGGCGCTCTCGCTCATGTGATCGAGCTGGCCGACGAACTGGTTGACCGCGGGGCCGGGCGGCGGGGCGAGGCGCTGCTCGCCGCCGTCCCGGACCAGGCGGAGGCTGTGTCCGGCATAAGGGGTGGCCGGCTCCATATCGATCCGGCCGCGATCGCCGGCGATCCGAACGCGATTGTGGTTCGAGCTGTAGGACGACATGCCGTGGCTGATCGCCCCGGAGGGGAAATCGAGCGTCCAGGCGATCAGATCCTCCACTTCGGCGAAGCGCGGGTCGCTGCGGTCGGTCGAGGCGCGGGCGGTGACCGCGACCGGCTCCTCGCCGGTGAGGTAGCGCGCCGCCTGGACCGAGTAGATTCCCATGTCCATCAGCGAGCCGCCGCCGGCCAGCGCCTTCTTCAGCCGCCATTGGCCGGGGTCGCCGGCGACGAAGCCGTGCTCGGCATGGACGTAGCGGCGGCGGCCGATCGCGCCCTCCCTGGCGAGCTTCATCGCGTGGAGGTTGTGCGGCTCGAAATGGCTGCGGTAGCCGATCATCAGCGTCCGCCCCGCCGCCCGGCAGGCGGCGATCATCGCCTCGCACTCGGCGACCGACACCGCCATCGGCTTCTCGCAGAGGACGTGCTTGCCGGCGCGAGCGGCGCGGATCGTATATTCGGCGTGCATGGAATTCGGCAGCACGACGTAGACAATGTCGACGTCGGGATCGTCGCCTATCCGGTCGAAGCTGCGGTAATCGTAGAGAGAGCGCTCGGGAACGCCATATTCGGCGGCGTAGCGCCGCGCCTTGTCGGGATCGCCGCTGACCAAAGCGGCGAGGCGGCTGTGCCGGCAATTGGCGAATTGCGGTATGATGACGCGGGTCGCGTAATATCCGAGGCCGACGATCGCATAGCCGAGCTTGCGTGCCGGCGGCTGGGCGGAGGAGTTGCAGGCGGTTGCCGCCGCGGCGAGGCCGCCGAGGCCGATCAGAAGCCCGCGCCTGTCGATCGTCTCGGTCACACGCCGCTCCCTCTCCGCCTCCACGGGCGCCGCACGGGCGACGCCGCTGTCACAATTGAAACATTTCTGCTCCCGGCGCGACATCGTTCCGCGACACGGCGCTCCTAATCCGGTTCCTTCAAAGGAGCCCGACCATGAAATCCGCTCTCGCCGGTTTCGCCCTCACCGCCGCCCTGCTGGTGGCGCACGTCCAGGTGCTGCCCAACCCCTGGCCCGATCGCCCGACGGCGGCCGAGGCGAGCGGCTTCGCCCAGCGCCATGCCAATGAGGATACGGCGAAGCTCGAGAAGGAGCTCGGTCTCTGATGGCCAGCGAGGCTCTGCAGCTCGCCCGGCTCGTCGCCTGGCAGGAGAGGCGTGTCATGACCGACGCGGTGGATCTCGGCGACGAACTGGAGGCGTTCGTCGCGCAGGCGGTGCGCAGCGGCCGCTATCTGTCGCGCGCGGCGGTGGTCCGCGACGCCGTCCGCCTGCTCCGCGATCACGAGACCGGTTGGAGCGCCTTCGAGCACGAGATCCTCACCCGGATCGATGCGGCGGCGCCCGCAGACGCGGAGCGCGCCTCCGACCGCCTGCACCGCCGCTACGCCGAGATGGCGGACCGCCGGCCGCTCTGAAAGCAGCACTCCCTTCGACGAGTTCGTGGAGGGGCGCCATCGTCGGACCGGCCGAGGCTCACCTCTAATGGAAGCAGACCTCGACGCGCCGGTCCAAGCCTTCCGGTCCCGGAGTCTGCGGCGTCGACCAGGGACGCGTGTCGCCTCTGGCCTCGACCACGATCTGAGCCCAAGTATCCGGTCTGCACAATTACTCCTCCCCTCCAGCAAGTGCTGGAGGGGAGGAGTAACGGTCGCATTGGATCGATCGCCATCCCGCCGCCCTTGTGCGCCCGCCGCCCGCTGCTACAGGCGCGGCGATGCAGCTGGCGTACGAGACGATCCTGTTCCTGATGGCGGCGGCGTTCGTGGCCGGGTTCATCGATGCGATGGCGGGCGGCGGCGGGCTGATCACGCTACCGGCGCTGCTCGCCGCGGGGGTGCCGCCGGTGGCGGCGCTCGGCACCAACAAGCTGCAGGCGAGCTTCGGCACCGCGACGGCGTTCGCGACCTTCGCCCGCGCCGGCCATGTCGACCTCAGGCGCTTCGCCCTGCCGACCGCGGCCGCCTTTGCCGGCTCGGCGGCGGGCGCGTTCACCGTCCAGCAGATCGACGCCACCTTCCTCTCGGCCTTCATTCCCCTGCTGCTGGTGGCGATGGCGCTCTATTTCCTGTTCGGGCCCAGGATGGGCGAGGAAGACCGCCACACGCTGATCGGCAGCGCCGGGCTGTTCGCGGTGGCGGCGGCGATCGGCTTCTACGACGGCTTCTTCGGCCCCGGCACCGGCTCGTTCTTCACCACCGCCCTGGTGGCGCTGGTCGGGCTCGGGCTGGTCCGCGCCGTCGCCCACACCAAGTTGCTCAACCTCGCCAGCAACCTCGCCGGGCTGCTGGCGATGGTCGCGGGCGGGCACGTCCTGTGGCTGCTCGGCTTCGCCATGGCGGCGGCCAGCGTCGCCGGCGGCAAGGCCGGAGCGCATGCGGCGATCCGCTTCGGCGGCCGCGCCGTCCGGCCGCTGCTCGTGCTGATGTGCCTCGGCCTCACCGCCAAGCTGCTGCTAGACCCGGACAATCCGGCGCGGGCCGCGCTCGCCGGCCTGATCGGCTGAGCCGCGCCGCCGCGGACCGCCTGCAACATTTGAAACACTTTCCCGGGCGCCGCGACATTGGGCGGAATCAGCGGGACCGTACTTCGGGATGCAACAGGGAGGGGCGTGGAGCCCCGCAGCATTTCGGAGAGACACATGCAGTTCGTTCGTTTCATCACCGCGGGCACGCTCGCCGCCCTCGCCACCGCGATCGCGCTCGATGCCGACGCAACGCCGCCCCAGCCGCCGCGGGTCGTCACCGCCGAGCAGATCTTCTCGGCGGTCGACGAAGCCCAGGCCATGGCCAATCAGATCGACAAGGACGACCGCGCCGAGCGCTGATCCGCAGCCTCGAACAGGGAGGCGAGCATCAGCGCGTCTCCGGTCGCCGCCGAAGAGGCGGTATTGTCGAACATGCACCAGGTCTCCGGCGCCGCTCCGCGCTCCATCTGCCGGGCATAGGCCTCGAGCCGCTCCACGCCGTAAGCCGAGCGATACATGACCGGCGAGCCGTGCAGCCGCCAATAATGCAGCCCCTGCCAGCCGCCCGGCTCCGCCGCCGCCGGCACGACCGCAGGATCGGCCGCGACTCGCGCGACGCCCAGCGCGGCGAGCAGGCGATCGGGCTCCTCCTCGAACCAGCTCGGATGGCGCGGCTCGCAGGCGATGCGCGCCGCGGTGCGCGCGGCGAGGCCGGCGAGGAACGGCTCGGCCACTCCGCGCTCGAAGGCGAGCTTCGGCGGCAGCTGGACGAGCAGGATCGACAGGCGCGGACCGAGCGGCGCCACCTCGGCGAGGAACGACTCGACCAGCGCTTCCGCGCCGACCAGCTTCGCCTGATGGGTGATCGCCTTCGGCAGCTTGGCCGCGAAGCGGAAATCCTCCGGCACGCTCGCTGCCCAGCGCTGCCAGGTCGAGGCGCGGTGCGAGCGGTGGAAGGAGGAATTGATCTCCGCGCCTCGGAAACGGCGCGCATAGCGCTCGAGCGCGCTGCCCCCGGCCGGGAAGGCGTCCGCCGAGGCGCGGGCGATGCTCCAGCCCGCCGTTCCGATGACGATGTCCATGGCGCGCCTAACGCGGCAGGCGGATGCGGGATGCGGCGGCGCCGCGGCGGCCCGTGCGGGGATCTGCGTAACGCGCGCTTTACCTCGATTTAACAACCATTTGCGGCGGCTGTCCCGAATCATGACATGCGCCCGTCACAACAAGCTGCTAATCGTTGGAACAGCCGATTCTTCGGCTTTTCGTGCATTGCCGGGGCCTGCCGGAGCATGAGGGTGCTCCGGGGCTTCGCTGCGAGGGGGGTTCAGCATGTCCGGTATCTTTCATTCTCTTGCCGCGTCCGATTTCCACCAGGATTGGACCGACACCGGCGCGATCAGCGCGGCCGACGACTGGTCGCTGGTGCCGAGCATCATCGGCTACCGCACCGGCGACGTGACGACCCTGACCGGCGTCGATGCCCGCAGCGTGCTCACCGATACCGGCTTCGTGCAGAACCTCGTCGCCAACCAGTTTCCGACCTCCACCACCGGCGGCGTGCTCGAGGTCGACCGGATCAGTGGCGGCGGGACGATCAATCCGACGATCGCCCTGCAGGGCTCGAACGGTGCCGACTATGCGGCGATCGTGCTCAACCTCGACGCGACCGGGCGCAAGACCCTGACCTTCACCGCCGACGTGCGCGATCTCGACGCCAGCGGCGACGACGCCGCCCAGCAGGTCGCCGTCCAATATCGGGTCGGCTCGAGCGGCATCTGGACCAATATCGGCTATATCGCCGACGCGACCACGGCGGGCAGCGCCACCCAGGTGACGTCGCTGTCGATCGTCCTCCCCTCCGCGGCCGACGGCCAAGCGCAGGTCCAAATCCGCGTGCTCACCACCAACGCCGCCGGCAATGACGAGTTGATCGGGATCGACAACATCCACGTCAGCAGCGTCGCCGGGGAGGGGCCGATCCCCGACCGGCCGGGCGCATTCTCGATCGGCGACGCCGCCGTGTTCGAGGGGAACAGCGGCACGACGCCGATCACCTTCACGGTCAGTCGCGGCACCGACAGCAATGTCGCCGCCTCGGTCAATTATGCGATCACGCTGCCCGGCGGCGCCACCGGCGCCAGCGCAGACGATTTCGTCAGCCCGATCCTCTCCGGCACGCTCACCTTCGCGGCCAACGAATTCTCGAAGACGATCACCCTGCAGGTCGCCGGCGACGTCGCGAGCGAGGCCGACGAGAGCTTTGCCGTCACGCTTTCCGGCGCCACCGGCGGGGCGACGATCGCCGACGGCAGCGCCACGGGCACGATCACCAACGACGACGCCGCGGTCGGGCCGGGCGTCGCGTTCATCAACGAGATCCATTACGACAATGCCGGCACCGACGCCGGGGAGGCGATCGAGATCGCCGCGCCGTCGGGAACCAATCTCGCCGGTTGGTCGATCGTCCTCTACAGCGTCAGCACCGGCGCGACGACCGGCACCGTCTACAACACCCGCGCGCTTTCCGGCATCGTTCCCGATCAGGACGACGGCTACGGCACGATCAGCTTCTCCTATCCCTCCAACGGCATCCAGAACGGCGCCCAGGATGGCCTGGCGCTGGTCAACCCGGCCGGCGAGGTGGTCCAGTTCCTCAGCTACGAAGGATCGTTCGTGGCGTCGAACGGCCCCGCCGCGGGCCTGACCTCCACCGACATCGGCGTGTTCGAGGACGGCGGCAGCGCCATCGGCTTCTCGCTCCAGCTGCAGGGCGCGGGCGCGGTCGCCGGTGATTTCCACTGGGCCAACGGCCAGCCGAACACGTTCGGGGCGGTCAACACCGGCCAGAACTTCATCGGCGCCAACGCCACCGGCCAGATCAGCGTGGCCGACGCCAGCGTGATCGAGGGCGACAGCGGCGTGTCGATCATGACCTTCACGGTCAGCCGCGCCGGCGGGCTCGGCCAGGCGGCGGGGATCGACTGGGTGCTGTCGCTGCCGGCCGGCGGGGCGAACCTCGCCGACCTCGCCGCAGGGCAGCCGCTCAGCGGCCATGTCGAATTCGGGATCGGCGTCGCCAGCGTCCAGATCGCGGTGGCGATCCAGGGCGACACGATCACCGAGGCGAACGAGAGCTTCGGCCTGCTGCTCGTCAATCCGGTGGGCAACATCGCAATCGTCGACGGCGCCGCCGCCGGCACGATCCGCAACGACGATCCGATCGACCTCAGGATCTACGAGATCCAGGGCGAAGGGCATGCCACCGCCTATGACGGCCAGCCGGTGACCACCTCCGGCATCGTCACGGGCGTCGTCGCCAACGGTTTCTACCTGCAGGACCCGACCGGGGACGGCAACGTCCGCACCTCCGACGCCATCTTCGTCTTCACCGGCAGCGCGCCGGCGGTGGCAGTCGGCGACGGCGTCTCCGTCCGCGGCACGCCGTCCGAGTTCGTGCCGGGCGCCAACAGCCTGTCGATCACCGAGCTGGTCCCGAACCAGATCAATATCCAGTCGCACAACAATGCGCTGCCCGCGGCGGTAACGATCGGCGCCGGCGGTCTCACGCCGCCGACCAGCATCATCGAGGACGACGGCTTCGCCAGCTACGATCCCGCCACCGACGGTCTCGATTTCTACGAGACGCTGGAGGGCATGCGCGTGACCGTCGACGCGCCGATCGCGGTGTCCAACAGCACGAGCTTCGGCGAGACCTGGGTGCTCGCCTCGGGCGGCGCGGGCGCGACCGGCTTCAACGGCCGCACCGGCATCACCATCTCGGCCGGCGACTTCAATCCCGAGCGGATCATGATCGACGCCACCGGCGAACTCTATGCCGGTTATGCGGCGGGTCATACCATGGGCGACCGCCTGTCCGACGTCACCGGAATCATGACCTACGGGTTCAACAATTACCGCGTGCTCGTCTCCGAGGCGGTGAACGTCACCGATGACCTGGCGGCGGCGCCGCGCGAGACCACCGCGCTCTCCGGCGATCGCGACCACCTCACCATCGCCAGCTACAATGTCGAGAATCTGAGCCCGACCGACGATCCGGTGAAGTTCGACCTGCTCGCCTCGAACATCGTCTACAATCTCGGCGCACCGGACATCGTCGCGGTCCAGGAGATCCAGGACGCCAACGGCCTGAACGGCAGCGATCCGCTGTCCGGCGTGGTGACCGCGCAGCTGCTGATCGACGCGATCGCCGCGGCGGGCGGACCCGATTACGTCTATGTCGAGGTCGCGCCGTCGAGCAACAATTCGACCGGCGGCGAGGCCAACGGCAACATCCGCAACGGCTTCCTCTACAATGCCGACCGCGTGTCCTACGTCGCGGGCAGCGCCATGCTGATCGAAGCTCCCGCCTTCGCCGGCAGCCGGCGCCCGCTGGTCGCCGATTTCACCTTCAACGGCGAGACGACGCGGCTGATCAACGTCCACTTCACCTCGCGCATCGGCAGCGACGATCTGATGGGCGCCAACCAGCCGCCGGTCGATGCCGGCGACGGCGCCCGCACCGCGCAGGCGCAGGCGGTCCGCGCCTATGTCAACGGCGCGCTGGCCACCGATCCGGCGCTGAAGCTCGGCGTGATGGGCGATTTCAACGGCTTCTATTTCGAGGGCGCCGTCGGCGCGCTCGAGGCCGGCGGCATCCTCACCGACCTCCACCGCCTGCTGCCGAGCGAGGAGCGCTATTCCTACGTGTTCGACGGCAACCTCCAGGCGATCGACCACATGCTCGTCTCCGGCGGGCTGCAGTTCGGCGCCCAGTTCGATGCCGTCCACATCAACGCCGAGCAGACCCTGGGCACGCCGCGCGGCACCGATCACGATCCGATCATCGGGCGCTTCTTCATCGAGCATCACAACGAGGCGCCGGTGGACCTCGTCCTCGACGGCCAGGCGGTAGCGGAGAATGCGCCGGCCGGGACCCTGGTCGGCTTGGTCAGCGCCGGCGATCCCGATCCGGAGGACGTGCTCCGCTATACGTTGAGCGACGACGCCGGCGGACGTTTCGCCCTCGATGCGGCGACCGGTGCGCTCACCACCACGGCACCGCTCGATCACGAGGGGCAGGCGAGCTGGTCGCTGACCATCCGCGCCACCGATCCGGCCGGGCTGTTCGTGGAGGAGACCGTCACGATCGCGGTCGGCGACGTCAACGAGGCGCCGGTGGCCGGCAACGACAGCGTGTCGGTCAACGAGGACGCAACCAGCCCCAATCTGTGGAGCCTGCTGCTCGGCAACGACCATGATCCGGATGCGGGCGCCAGCCTCAGAATCGCCTCGGTCGACGGCGTCGGCACCTACGGCTCCCTGGTCTTCGACGCCGCCTCGCAGACGCTGCGCTACGTCGCCGACCACGACTCGTTCGACTCGCTGGCGCCCGGCGCAACCGCGGTCGACACCTTCCGCTACACGGTGACCGACGAGCACGGCCTGACCTCCACCGCGACCGTCTCGGTGACCGTCACCGGCATCGCCGACGGCGTCCGCCTCAACGGCGGCAACGGCGTCGACACAGTGACCGGCGGGGCAGGGGAGGACCATCTCTCCGGCGGCAACGGGGCGGATACCCTGCGCGGCGGCAGCGGCCACGACTGGCTCGATGGCGGCAATGGCGAGGACGCCCTGTTCGGCGGCGACGGCAACGACGTCCTGGCCGGCGGCCGCGGCGACGACATCCTCGCGGGCGGCGCCGGACGCGATCTGTTCGTCCTCGGCAAGAGCGGCGGCAGCGACACGATCGTCGGCTATCAGGTCGGCCTCGACCGGCTGGTCCTCGAGGACGGCATCTCGGTGAAGGGCGCCCGCGTCGCCGACGTGGACGGCGACGACCTCGCCGACCTCACCCTGCTGTTCGGCAACGGCGGCGGCTCGGCGACCCTGCTCGGCGTCGGCGGCTTCTCCCAGGTCGACTTCGCGGGGCCGGAGATCCTGGACAGCCACCCGGCGATCTGATCCCATCCTCCCCGCTAGCGGGGAGGGGGACCGCCGCCGAAGGCGGTGGTGGAGGGGCGGTTCAGCGGCTCACCCTCCCCTTTTAGGGGAGGTGGCGCGCGCCAGCGCGACGGAGGGGTGTCAGCGTGTCCATCCTGTGCTGCATCTCCGACATCTTGCCGGAGCGCCCACTCCAGGACCCAGAGGACGCGGCGCTGACACCCTTCAGTCAGGCTGCGCCTGACAGCTCCCCTCCGAGGGGAGCATGATAAAAAAGGGCGGCCCCGCGAGGAGCCGCCCTTCCTTTTCGTCCAGCGCAAGGCTGGAAGCTTACTTGACCTCGACGGTCGCGCCGGCTTCCTCGAGCTTCTTGCGGATCTCTTCGGCCTCGGCCTTGGAGACGCCTTCCTTGACGGCCTTCGGCGCGCCCTCGACCAGGGCCTTGGCTTCGCCGAGGCCGAGGTTGGTGATCGCGCGGACTTCCTTGATCACGTTGATCTTCTTGCCGCCGTCGTTGACGAGGATCACGTCGAACTCGGTCTTCTCTTCTTCGGCGGGGCCCGAAGCGGCGCCACCACCGGCCGGGCCGGCAACCGCGACGGCAGCGGCGGCCGAGACGCCCCACTTCTCTTCGAGGGCCTTGGCGAGGTCAGCGGCTTCGAGAACGGTCAGCTCGGAGAGCTGGTCGACGAGGGATTGGATGTCTGCCATTTTAAGTCTCCAGATCGGGGCGGGAGCCCCATGGTTTCAGTTCAAATAGAGATGATGATCAGGCGTTTTCTTTGGCGGCATAAGCGCCAAAGACACGCGCCAGCTGAGCACCCGGCTCGTTGATCGTCCGCGCGATCTTGGTCGCGGGCGCCTGGATGAGGCCCACGATCGTTGCACGCAGCTGGTCAAGAGACGGCAGTTCGGCCAGCGCACGAACACCCGCAACGTCGAGGACAGTGTCGCCCATCGCGCCGCCGACGATCTCGAAGCGATCGGTCGTCTTGGCGAAATCGACCGCGACCTTGGCGGCCGCGACCGGATCCGCGGACGTGGCGAGGCCGGTCGGCCCCGTCAGCATCTCGCCGATGCCGGCGTAGGAGGTGTCCTCGAGCGCAATCAGGGTGAGCGTGTTCTTGGTCACCTTGTAGCTCGCGCCAGCATCGCGCATCCGGTTCCGGAGGGCGGTGGACTGGGCCACCGTCATCCCGAGATTGCGGGTGACGACCACCACGCTCGTCTCGGAGAACGTCTGCTTGAGCTGGGCGACCTGCTCGGACTTTTGAGCTCGATCCATGCCTTACACTCCAAACTGCCCGGCGGAGATGTCCGTCGGGCGACTTCAAAGGACGAAGCGAAGCCTCGTCCTTGCGAACCCGCCGAAGCCGGAGCCTCGACGAGCGTGTCCGTGGGGAGTGGTTGACGGCCTGAAACCAGGCAGACCCGGCGGCGCCAGGCGCGGCCGGAAAAACTCTTCCCCGTCTAGGCGGGAAATTAAGATCCGGAAGGATCACCCGCTGTCTCGGACGGCTGCGCGCGGGCGAGCCCGCACGCGAGCCGCGCCTATACACGAGACGGTTGAAAGATCAACAGAAAGGTGACGCCGCCGGCGTCAAGGCGCGGTGCGGAAACCGAGCAGCTCGTAATGATCGGAGACCTCGCCGGCGCGGTCGACCGTGTCGGCGAGAAAGCCGTGGAGCGGATAGTCGCGGCGGCAGACCGCGTCGCGCTGGTTGCCGCCGAGGACGTGGACCATGTCGCCGCGCCGCTCGAGCAGGAAGGCGACGTGGCCGCCGACCGGCTCCAGCCCGTTGCCGAGATCGCGCGAGCGGCGCCAGACCACGATCGTGCCGGGGCCGGGCTGCGGGTCCTCGCGGCCCCAGCGCGCCCAGGACGTGGCCCAGCCGGAATCGGTGCCGGCGAAACCGGCCTGCATCACGCACCAGTTCAGGAAGGCCGAGCACCAGGGGGTGTCGTCGCGCTCGCCCTCGCCGTCCTCGAGATCGCCGCAGGTGGCGAGATAGGCGAGGATGCGCTCGGTGCCGGGCGCATGGCCCTCGCGGACCTGGGCCTGCTCCTCGGCGAGAGCGATCGCCAGCCAGCGCGCCTTGGCGGCGGCCGAAAGCTCCTGGCCGGGTGTCTCGTCGTCCATCATCGGGAACCGCGGGTCAGAAGAAGCGCCGGCCGGGCAGGATCGGATCGGCAGGGCGGCGCCCGGGGCTCCGCGCCGACGCGAGTTGTGGATCCATGGCGGAGCCGTCGATCGGGCGGTGGCGCCGCGCGACCAAAGCGAACGCAACGGCCGCGACCAGCGAGAAGAGCCCGAGCAGGACGACGTCCGACCAGCCGTGGCGGAACAGCTCGCCGAGCGTGCGGACGCCGGCGAGGATCGCGATGAAGGTCCAGATCGCCTGCCAGCCGCTGCCGCGCATGGCGAAACCGGGGGTGAAAAGACTGGGTCTCGTCATCCGCCGATCCTGCCCGGCGCGCCGGGCGGCGGCAAGACCTGGAACCCGATCGGGGCGGTGCCGTTCATCGCGGCGAGCATGCGTGAACCGATCCATGACAATCGAACCCGGGCGCGAGGCAGTTGGTTCCTCGTCCTCCTCGTCGGCCTGCTCCTCGCCGGTCTCGCAGGGGGACTCGGCGCGCGGCTCCTCGATCGGCAGGAGGACGGCGCACGGTCGGGCGGTGCCGCCCTCCTCGCCAGCGACGCGGTGCCGCTCAATCGGCTCTCGCTGTCGCCGCTGGTCGAGCGGACGGCGCCGGCCGTGGTCAACATCGCCGTGCTGCAGCCTTCGCCGGCCTCGCAGAACCCGCTGCTGCGCGACCCGTTCTTCCGCCGCTATTTCGGCGTGCCCGACAGCGCGCTCGAGCCGGCGATCTCGGCCGGATCGGGGGTGATCGTCGATGCGGCCCGCGGCCTCGTCGTCACCAACTTCCACGTCGTCGAGAACGCCAGCATGATCGAGGTCGGGCTGCGCGACAAACGCCAGCTGCGCGCCCGCGTGCTCGGAGTCGCACCGGAGCTCGACCTCGCCATCCTGACGATCAGCGGCCGCAACCTGCCGGCGCTGCCGCTCGGCAATTCGAGCCGGCTCCATGTCGGCGACTATGTGGTGGCGATCGGCAATCCGTTCGGCCTCGGCCAGACGGTGACCGCCGGGATCGTCAGCGCCACCGAGCGCGGCCTCGGCGAGGACGACCAGCGCCGTTTCGTCCAGACCGATGCGCCGATCAATCCTGGCAATTCCGGCGGACCGTTGATCAACATGCGGGGCGAGGTGATCGGCATCAACTCGGCCTTGATCAGCCCCAACCAGGGCAATGTCGGCATCGGTTTCGCCATCCCCTCGAACGTCGTCCGCGACGTGGTGGCACAGGCGACCCGCTGAAGTCCAAGGCGCTGCAATAAAACGGCTGCCGTGCGACAGCATTGCGGCGCAATCCATTTACGGTATCGCAAGGCCAGTCTTCTAAGCCGCAGTCTCCGAACCAGGGGAGATGACTGTGGGGAACGTTTCTCTGTTCAACGAACAATCCGTGGAAAGCACGTCCGACGAATGGACCGAAGAGGTCCGGCTGGATCTTTCCGAAAACCAGGCATTCGTTACCGGCCTGTGGATGCCGCAGCCTTATCCGTCGCCCTCTGCGACCAGCGCGGCGATTGCAGGCGGGGCGGATTCGCATCTGTTCGCGATCGTCGGCGAGGCGCTGTACTTCATCAAGGCGCCCGACTTCGAGGCGCCCGGCGATTCCGGCGGCGACAATGTCTACGACGTCAACGTGCGGATCGACGACGGCTATTCCAGCTGGGATCGCATCTACTCGATCGAGATCGGAGACGTCGCGGACGAACCGGTGCCGATGGGGCCGAAGTCGTTCGCCGTATCCGAGAACGAGGCGTTCGTGACGATGCTTCCCCCGTGGAGCTCCTCGCCCTGGTCTCCGACGGTGTCGTGGGTGATCCTGGGCGGTGCCGACGCGCATCTCTTCACGATCGTCGGCGACTCGCTCCAATTCCTCGCCGCGCCCGATTTCGAGGAGCCGGCCGACGCCGACGGTGACAATGTCTACGACCTGGTGGTGATGAGGCCGGACGGCCCCTCCGCCCAACCTCTCGAGCTCGCCGTTACCGTCGCCGACGCGATGTCGGCGCTCGACTTCAGCCCGGACGCACTCGGTTTCGACGGCTGGAACAGGATCGCCCTCGAGGAAGGGACGCGCAGCGTCACCGGCTTCGCCAGCACCGGCGCCGACGGCGCCGTGACCTACCGGATCGGCGGCGGCGCCGACGCCGCCCAGTTCACGATCGACGCCGCGACCGGCGCATTGTCGTTCGTCGACGCACCGGATTTCGAGCGGCCGGCGGACTTCGGCGGGGACAATGTCTACGACGTGTTCGTCTTGGCCCGCGACGACGAGGGCGAGACCGGTCACGAGTTCCGGATCGGCGTCACCGACCGCGGCCCGCGGCTCTCCGTCTCGGGGGCGGGCGAGAACGGGCGCATCGCGGTTCCCGAAGGGCAGGCGGCGGTCGCCGTGGTCAGCGCGACGGGGACGATCGACAAGCCGACCTTCGAGATCGTCGGGGGCGTCGATGCCCAGCATTTCCGGATCGATCCGCTGACCGGCGCGCTCAGCTTCGTGCAGGCCACGGACTTTGAGCTCCCCACCGACTGGAAGCGCGACAATGTCTACGAGGTCGTCGTCGGCGTCCGCGACGGGGATGAGGCCGCGAAGATCGCCGTCGAGGTGAGCGTCACGAACGTGCGTGAGCCGGGCGAGCCGATCCTGGGCGCCGAGATGGCAGACACGATCACGCCCGGCACTCCATCCGGAACCACGTCGGGAGACGATTACGTCATGGCGCTGGGCGGCGCCGATCTGATCGACGGCGGCAGCGGCAACGACCGTCTCGACGGCGGCGCGGGCAACGATCGCCTGATCGGCGGCAGCGGCGTGGATTTCCTGATCGGCGGCAGCGGCGCGGACACCTTCGTGTTCAATGCGGTGGCGGACTCGCGGCCGACCGCGCCCGACCGGATCGCCGATTTCCAGCGCTTCGAATATGACCGGATCGATCTGCGCGCGATCGATGCCAATGCGAGCAGCGCCGGCGACCAGGCGTTCAGCTTCATCGGGAAGAGCGACTTCTACGGAAAGCCCGGTCAGCTGCGCTTCGAAACGATCGGCGGCGACACGTTCGTCTTCGCCGACGTCAACGGCGATGCCCGCGCCGATCTGCAGATCGTCCTCAGCGGCACCGTCTATCTGAACAGCGGCGACTTCATGTTCTGAGGAGATGATCGCGGCGGTCAGGGGCGGCGACTTCGTTGAGATCGGCCTTGAGGCCCGGGCTCGCGGAGGAGCTCAGCGCCACCGAGGAGCCCGCCCCGACCACCCTCGGATCGGCCGGCCTAGGAGACGGCCGGTTCGAGGATCTGGATGGTGCCGGCGGCGGCATCGATCTCGGCGCGGACGCCGAATGGGATGCAGAGCTGGTTCGCGACGTGGCCGATGTTGGCGCCGTAGAAGACCGGCACGCCGAGCGGGCCGAAATGATGGTGGAGTAATTGTGGTACGGTGAAGCCGGTGTAGCCGGGGGCACCGCCGGTGCAGCGCGTGCACTGGCCGAACACGATTCCGGCCACCTTGCCGAGGATGCCGGCATAGCTGAGCTGCGTGAGCATCCGGTCGATCCGATATTCGGCCTCGCCCGTCTCCTCGAGGACCAGGATCGCCCCGCTGAAGTCGGGCAGCCAGGACGAGCCGGCCAGAGCGGCAAGCACGCTCAGGTTGCCGCCGATCAGCCGGCCCTGGGCGCGCCCGGGGCGGACTGCAATGGTCTGCCAGCGCGGATCGACCGGCACGGCGGCCTGCGGCTCGCCCGTTCCGGGCGGCAAACCCGCCCCTGGATTGCTCGCCGCTGCGGCGGCGGCCGGGCCCGGTTCGATCGGCGGCGGCGAGGGCAGGGCCATCGGAGCAGGATTGCGGAACAGCGGCGTCTCGGCCGCGAAGGCGAGGCTGGTGAAGCTGCCGGCGGTGATCGGCTGCCAGCTGTTGCCGGCATTGGGACCGTGGATGGTGGCGAAGCCGGCCTTGGCGGCGAAGGCGAGATGCAGGGCGGTGATGTCGCTGTATCCGATCAGCAGCTTGGGATTGGCGGCGATCGTCTTCCAATCGAGGAACGGCAGGATGCGCGCCGATCCCCAGCCGCCATGCACCGCGAAGACGGCGCCCACTTCCTTGTCGGCATACATCCGATTGAGATCGTCGGCGCGGTGGCGGTCACTGCCGGCGAGATAGCCGTAACGCGTCGTGACGTAGCTGCCGACTCTCGGCACCAGCCCCAGGGCCGCGATGTTGGCCTTGATCCACTCGAGCTCCTCGCCGCCGTCGCTGAACATGGCCGGCGCAACCAGGCCGACGACGTCGCCCTGCCGCAGCCGCGGCGGCTTGCCCGCGCCCGCCTTCGCGTCCGAGGCCGCTCTGCCTTTTGCCGCCCCGACGGCCGGCAGCGCCATCAACGCACCCAACGCTCCCACAAGGTTCCGGCGGCTCAGCATCGCGGCCCGCTGTAGCCGGGCGCGGCGACGGGACCAATGCTCGTTTGAACCTGGGACTCAGCGGAGGATGCGGGCGCGACGAGCCGGCCGCTCACGGCAACGAAAAAGGGCCGGCGCTTGCGCACCGGCCCTTCTTTCGGTTGCGATGACCGCAGCGCTTACGCGCCGGCGACCTCGGCGAGATCGACCTTGAGGCCCGGGCCCATCGACGAGCTCACCGCGACCTTGCGGACGTACTTGCCCTTGGCGCCGGTCGGCTTGGCGCGGACGATCGCCTCGACGAAAGCGTCGAAGTTGCGGCGCAGGTCCTCGTTCGAGAAGCTCGCCTTGCCGATGCCCGAGTGGATGATGCCGGCCTTCTCGACTCGGAACTCCACCTGGCCGCCCTTGGCCGCCTTGACGGCCTCGGTGACGTTCGGGGTGACGGTGCCGAGCTTCGGGTTCGGCATCAGGCCCTTGGGACCCAGCACCTTACCGAGGCGGCCGACGATGCCCATCATGTCGGGCGTCGCGATGACGCGGTCGAAATCGATGTTACCGGCCTGGATCGACTCCATCAGGTCCTCGGCCCCGACGACGTCGGCGCCGGCTGCGGTCGCTTCGTCGGCCTTGCCGCCGCGGGCGAAGACGGCGACGCGCACGTCCTTGCCGGTGCCGGCGGGCAGGGTGACGACGCCGCGGACCATCTGGTCGGCGTGGCGCGGATCGACGCCGAGGTTCAGCGCGACCTCGATGGTCTCGTCGAACTTGGCGGTGGCGTTCGCCTTCAGGGTCTCGATCGCCTCGTTGACGCCGTACAGCTTGTCGCGGTCGACGGCGGCGGCGAGGGCCTTCTGCTTCTTGGTCTGCTTAGCCATGGGTTCAGCCCTCCACCACTTCGAGGCCCATCGCGCGGGCGGAGCCTTCGATGATCTTCGTCGCGGCGTCGAGATCGTTCGCGTTCAGATCCTTCATCTTCTGCTCGGCGATGTCGCGCAGCTGGGCGCGGGTCACGCGGCCGGCCGAGGTCTTGCCCGGCTCCTTCGAGCCCGACTTCAGGCCCGCCGCCTTCTTCAGCAGGAAGGTCGCCGGCGGGGTCTTGGTCTCGAAGCTGAACGAGCGGTCGGCGTAGACGGTGATGATCGTCGGGATGGGCATGCCCTTCTCGAGCTCGTTCGTCGACGCGTTGAACGCCTTGCAGAATTCCATGATGTTGACGCCGCGCTGACCCAGGGCCGGGCCGATCGGCGGCGACGGATTGGCGGCGCCCGCGGGCACCTGGAGCTTGATGTAGCCCGTAATCTTCTTTGCCATGTCTCACTCTTTCTCAAGTTTAGCGGTACGAACGGCGGCCCCTGGGGACCGCCTCCCGCGGCGGAATATCCTCTCCCTGGAGGGGAGAGGATACGGAGCCTTGGCGGCAATGCCGCCTAGGCGGAGTTGGTGAGGGTGACACCGTTGACGGATGGTCTCCGCAGCAGGGCCCTCACCCAGCTTCGCCTAAGCTCGCCCAAGAGGCTCGCCAAGGCGAAGCGCCCCACTCCCCTTGAGGGAGAGGGGGATCTTATTTGACGCGCTCGACCTGCTCGAACTCGAGCTCGACCGGGGTGGCGCGGCCGAAGATCGACACGCCGACTTTGACGCGGCCGCGGTCGAAATCGAGCTCTTCCACCAGGCCGTTGAAGCTGGCGAACGGGCCGTCGAGAACCTTGACGCTGTCGCCGATCTCGTAATCGACGTTGACCTTGGTCTTCGGGGCCGCGGCGGCGGCCTCGTCCTTGGTGTTGAGGATGCGCGCGGCCTCGGCTTCCGAGATCGGCTGCGGCTTGCCCGACGAGCCGAGGAAGCCGGTGACCTTCGGCGTATTCTTGACCAGGTGGTAGACGTCGTCGTTCATCGCCAGCTTGGCGAGGACATAGCCCGGGAAGAACTTCCGATCCGAGGTCACCTTCTTGCCGCGGCGGACCTCGGTCACCTTCTCGGTCGGAACCTCGACCGCCTCGACGAGCTGCTCGAGCCCGAGACGCTGCGCCTCCGAGAGGATCGAGTCGCGGACCTTGTTCTCGAAGCCCGAGTAAGCGTGGATGATGTACCAGCGGGACACGTGACTTCCTTAGCTCAGCAGACCGAGGAGCGCCTTGACGATGGCGCTGAAAGCCGAATCGGTGGCGAAGAAGAACACGCCCAGGATCGTGGTCATGATCACGACCATGATCCCGGTCGTCACCGTTTCCTTGCGGGTCGGCCAGACGACCTTCGCCGTCTCGGCTCGGACCTGGCTGAGGAATGCACCCGGACTGACTTTGGCCACCGTTTCGAACCCTCAAAACAACACAAATCAGGCCAAGGATTGATCCGCCTGGCGGACCGTCCTTGACCTTGCTTGACCCCCTGTCCCTTGGTTTCCCTTCAGCCCTCCCGCGCCTTGGCGGGGATGGCAGGAGTGGAGGGACTCGAACCCACGGCCCTCGGTTTTGGAGACCGATGCTCTACCAGCTGAGCTACACTCCTAGGGAGCCAGGGAGAGCCGGGTCCTTAGCCGGGGGCTTTGGGCGGTGCAAGCCCCAAGATGGGAAGGCGCCGCCCCGGGGCAAGGGGCCCGCGCCGGTCAGGAAGCAGGAAGCGTCCAGTGCTGAACGTATTCGTGCTGCGAGGTCATTGGCGCGCCGTCGTCACCACGGGCCGGCCGGACCCGGGCGCGCGAAAAAAGGATGCGACAGGTCGTCGAATCGAGGGTCGGGGAGCCGCTGGAGCGCAGCACGGTGCAGCCGGTTACCCGACCGTTCGTACCGACCACCAGCCGGACGGCGACGTCCCCGCTCTGCTTCGCCTCAAGGGCCTGCAACGGATAATCCCGAGGCGTGAACAGCGCCTCGAGCGGGCGGACAAGGACCGGCGAGGCGCCGGCGCAGCACAAAGCGATCGATACGGACAGGACCATGGAGCACCTCCGGCCGGGATGGTGCCACGGAGGTTGCGACAGGGCCAGCCGGAATGCCGCGGCGAAAGGGGAACGGGCAGCCGCCCCCCTCTCGCGCGCTCAGGCGGCGATGTCGTAGGGCTGGATCTCGCCGGAGAGATAGAGGTTGCGCGCCTTGGCCCGGCTTAGCTTGCCGGAGCTGGTGCGCGGCAGGGTGCGCGGCGGGACGAGCTCGACGACGCAGTTGATGCCGGTGATCGCGCGGACCCGCTCGCGGATCGCGTCGCGCAGCCGGGTGCGTTCGGCGAGGTCCGAGGTGCGGCACTGGACGAGCACCGCCGGCGTCTCCTCGCCGCCCGGCGTGGTGATCGAGAAAGCGGCGATGTCGCCGGCCTTGAAGCCGGGGATCTGCTCGACCGCCCATTCGATGTCCTGCGGCCAGTGGTTGCGGCCGTTGATGATGATCATGTCCTTGGCGCGGCCGACGATGTAGAGATAGCCGTTCGACATGTAGCCCATGTCGCCGGTGTCCAGCCAACCGTCGTCGGTCAGGCAGGCCTCGGTCGCTTCCTGGTCGCGGAAATAGCCGACCATCACCGAGGCGCCCTTGCACCACACCTTGCCGATCGCCCGATCGGCGAGCGGCCGGCCGTCCTCGTCGAGGATCGCGACCTCCATGTCGCGCACCGGCCTGCCGCAATTGACGATCGAGCGATAGCGTTGCGGCCGGTCGCGCTCGGCGCGTCCGCCGCCGGCGAGCAGGGTCTCCTCGACCAGCTCGACAACGATGCCTTCACCCGGCGGCATGATCGACACGGCGAGCGTCGCCTCGGCGAGGCCGTAGCTCGGCAGGAAGCTCTTGGCGTCGAACCCGGCCTCGGCGAAGGCGTCGACGAAGGACTGCATCACGTCCGGCCGGATCATGTCGGCGCCGTTGCCGGCCACCCGCCAGCGCGACAGATCGAAGCGCTCGGAGACCTTGGACTGGCTGCCGATGCGGCGGGCGCAGATGTCGTAGCCGAAGGTCGGCGAGTAGCTGAGGGTGGTGCCGGGGTTGCGGCTGATCAGATCGAGCCAGGCGAGCGGGCGCCGGGCGAAATCCTCGGTCTTGAGATAATCGGTCGAGACCTGGTTGGCGACCGGCGAGAGGAAGCAGCCGACCAGGCCCATGTCGTGATACCAGGGCAGCCAGGAGACGCAGCGGTCGCTCTCCCGCACTTCCATGCCGTGGCTGTGGGCGGCGAGGTTGTTGAGCAGGGCTTCGTGGGTGATGGCGACGCCGTGCGGGAAGCGGGTCGAGCCGCTCGAATATTGCAGATAGGCGATGTCGTCGCTGTCCGCCTGGGGCAGCGCCACGACCGGCGCCTCGCGGCCGGCGAACTCCTCCCAGGCGATGCCCTCGACGCCCACCGCCTCGGCGGCGGCGCCGGCCATCGAGGCGAGCTCGGCCGGGAAGAAGAGGGTGCGCGGATCGGAGCTCTTCAGCTGCACCGAGAGCTGGTCGATATAGGAATCGCGCCCGCCGAACGAGGTCGGCAGCGGCAGCGGCACCGGCCAGGCGCCGGCATAGATGCAGCCGAAGAACAGGGCCGCGAAATCGGGTCCGGTCTCGGCGACCAGGGCGATGCGGTCTTCGGGCCGGACGCCGGCCGCGACCAGCCGATAGGCCGCGGCAAGGGCGTCCTCGCGCAGGTCCCGGAACGGATAGACGCGGGCGAGCTGGCCGCGCGGATCGTGGAAGTTCAGCCCGCGCTGCCCCTTGGCCGCGTAATCAAGGGCGTCGCCGAGCGTCGCGAAATCGGCAAAGCGCCTGGGAAGGTCGTCCGCGGTCGGCGTCGGGGCGAGAATATTCGGTTCAGATGTCTGCATGGTTCCGGTTTTCGGCGGCAAGGGGACTGCGGTCTCGTTCCTCATCAGGGACCCTCATCAAGGGCGCGCGACGGCCCAGCCCCTTTCGGGAGGCAATGGCCGTTCATAATCGGGACCGACTGTGGCACAAACATGGCGCGTGACACGGACCAGCCCCAAAAAGCCCCGGCCTGCCCTCGATGACGAGGGCCTGGAGCGGCTCGCCCTCTTCTATGCCGGGCGCTACGCCACCACCCGGGCCAAGCTTCGTGCCTATCTCGCCCGCAAGCTCGGCGAGCGCGGCTGGTCCGGCAGCGGCACGGCCCCCGTCGAGCGGCTGGTCGAGCGCTTCGCCGAGCTCGGTTATGTCGACGATCGCGCCTTCGCCTCGTCCAAGGCCGCCGCGCTGCTCCGACGGGGCTATGGCGCGCGCCGGGTCGGCGAGGCGCTCCGCGCCGCCGGCATCGAGGCGTCCGATGCGGAGCCCGTCCGCGAGGAGGCGCGGGAGGGTGCGTGGGAGGCGGCGCTGCGCTTCGCGCGGCGCAAGAGGATCGGACCGTTCGCCGCCGGGAGCCCCGATCGCGAGGCGCGGCAGAAGGCGATGGCGGCGATGCTGAGGGCCGGCCACGACATGGATCACGTCCGCCGCATTCTTAACGCTTTGCCCGGGGAAATCCCGGATTTGGACGATATCTGAAAAACACATGTAAACAGTTCACAAGCCGACAAAAGCCGTGATAGTTCTTGTGCGTACTCCAGGTGGATCGAGCGTTCATGACGTCGCGCGGGGAAATGCTGGCGGACGGCTCCGACCCGAACGACGGGCGGAAGGCGGTCGCGCGTCCGGAAGAGGAGGCGCTGCTCAAAGTCACGGGCACGATGAAGTGGTTCGACGCCACGCGCGGCTTCGGCTTCCTGGTGAGCGACGAGGTCAAGGGCGACATCCTCGTCCATTTCAGCGTCCTGAAGGAGCATGACCGCCGCAGCCTCCCCGAGGGCGCCGTGGTCGAATGCCTGGTCGCCGAGCAGGAGAGGGGCCTCCAGGCCCGCAAGGTGCTCTCGATCGATCTCAGCCGCGCCGTCGTCGCCGAGCCGCTGCGCACCGGCGCGGCCACCCGCGAGCGGGTCGACCCGGCGAGCCTGCTCGACGAGGCCGGGGCGTTCGAGCCGGTGCGGGTGAAATGGTTCAACCGGCTGAAGGGCTACGGCTTCCTCAACCGCGAAGACGACGATTCGCAGGACATCTTCGTCCATATGGAGACGGTGCGGCGGGGCGGCCTGCCCGATCTCGCCCCCGATCAGCCGCTGCGCGCCCGCATCGCGAGCGGCCGCAAGGGCCCGCTGGCCGTCGAGGTGGAGCCGAGGTGAGGCCTGCCGCGCTGGTCGCGCCCGCGATTCTCGTCCTCGGTCTCGGCGGCTGCCACGCCCAGCCGACCGCCGACGGCGCCGCGCCGAACGCCGCGGAGCCGGCGACGAAGCCAGCCGCGCAGACCGCTGCGGCGGAACGCACCTCGCCCGTCTCCGGGCTGCCGATCGTCCCGCTCGAGATCCGCAGCGGCGGCCAGGTCCACCGCTTCGACGTCGAGGTGGCGCGCACCGAGCAGGAGCAGGCCTATGGCCTGATGAACCGCCAGACGCTCGGCCCCGGCGAAGGCATGGTGTTTCCTTTCCCCAAGCCGCGGCCGGCCAGCTTCTGGATGAAGAACACGCTGATCCCGCTCGACATGCTGTTCGTCCGCGCCGACGGCACGATCGCCCGCATCGCCACCGCACGTCCGCTCTCGCTCGATCCGGTGCAGGTCGGCGAGCCGGTCGCGGCGGTGCTCGAGATCCCCGGGGGCCGCGCCGCCGAGCTCGGCATTGGCACCGACGCGCGCGTCTCCTGGCCGGGCGGCCCGACGCCCTGATCGCGCTCCGCCGCCGGCCTCGCGCGCAGCGCCGAAACACGGCCGCCGCGGACGATCCCAGACTTGCGCCTGCCCCTCCTTCGGCGCTAGGCGGGCGGCCATGGGTTTCCTGAAGCAGATCTTCACCTGGTGGGACGGCGCGACGATCGGAACGTCGCTGCACGTGCGCCGCAACGGCCGCAAGGTCGGCAGCGACCATCTCGGCAACGTCTATTATGCGGCCAAGAAGGGCGGGCGGCGCTTCGTCATCTACAACGGCCCGAACGACGCCGCGCGTATCCCGCCCGAATGGTACAGCTGGCTTCATCACCAGATCGACGCAGTGCCCGACGAGGCGCTGCCGCCGCCGCCCAAGTTCCTGAAGGAGCCGACCGGCAACCGCACCGGCACGCCGGAGGCCTACAAGCCCTCGGGCGCGCTCGAGCGGGGCGGGCAGCGCCCCGCCGCCAGCGGCGACTATGAGGCGTGGACCCCGGACCAGGCATGAGCCGTCCCGCGCGCTTCCTCGCTCTGGCCGCGGCGCTGGCGCTCGGCGCCTGCGGCGGCCAAAGCGGCGAGCGGCAGAAAGGCGCCCACGCCAACGGATCGGCCGAGGCCGAGCCCCAGACGGTCGACATTCCCCAGACGGTAACGGCGGTCGCGCCGGGCACGACGCCGATGGCACAGCGAGTCGCCGTGCTCGGCCTGCTCAACAAGCGCAACGGGCTGTCGCGGGACCTGAAGCTTCGCCCTGGCCAGGCGATCCGGATCGGCGACGCCACCGTCCGGCTGCGCGCCTGCGAGACCAGCGCTCCGTGGGAGGTGCAGAAGCTGACCGGCGCGTTCGTGCAGCTCGACGTGCGCAACCCGCAAGGCCAGGTGCAGCGGGTCTTCTCCGGCTGGCTCTACAAGGAGACTCCGTCGCTCAACGTCGTCGAGCACCCGATCTACGACGTCTGGCCCAAGAGCTGCGAGATGACGCATCCGGAAGGCGGCGCATCCACGGTTGCGGCCGGATCGGAGAGCAAGCGGTCGAGCGCGCCGAAGTCCGGCACCGCGCCCCGCACCAGGGCGGCCCCCGCGCCGGCCGCGCCCGGCGCCGCGACCCCCGAGGCGCCTCCGGCCGGCGACAGTGCCGAGGCCAACAGCGCCAGATAATCCTTCTGGCTGATCTCTATCGCTCCGAGGCTGCGGAGGTGATCGGTGATGAACTGGCAATCGAGCAGCCGGAACCCGCCGAGCTTGAGCCGGGCGACCAGCCAGGCGAGCGCTACCTTCGAGGCGTCGGTCCGGGTCGAGAACATGCTCTCGCCGAAGAAGGCGGCGCCGAGCCGCACGCCGTAGAGCCCGCCGACCAGCATTCCGTCCTGCCGGCATTCGATCGAATGGGCGAAGCCGAGCTCGTGCAGGGCGACGAAGCTGCGCTCGATCTGATGGTTGATCCAGGTCTCCTCGCGCGCCGCGCAGAGCCGGATCACCTCCTCGAACGCCGTGTCGCGGGTGACCTCGAAGACGTCGGCGCGCAGCGTCTTGCGCAGCGAGCGCGACAGGCGGAAGCCGTCGAGCGGCAGGATGGCCCGCTTGCGCGGCTCGACCCAGAAGATGTCGTCCGCCTCGCGACTGTCCGACATTGGGAAGACGCCAATCGCATAGGCGCGCAGCAGCAGGTCGGGATCGATCAGCGCCATGGCTTCCGATTGGGCAAGCCGCGCGCCGAGGTCAACTCCGGCGGTCCTGCCTTCAGAGGATCTCGCGCACCCGGTCCTGCGGACGGCAGAGGCGCACGCCTTTTTCGGTCTCGACGATCGGCCGCTCGATCAGGATCGGGTTCTCGGCCATGGCATTGAGGATCGCCTGGTCGCTGACCGCGCCCGAGACGAGGTCGAGATCCTCGGCGAGGCTCTCCTTGGCGCGCAGGCCCTCGCGCGGGCTGATCCCGGCCTGCCGGTACAGCCGGCGCAGCTCGTCGGCCGACGGCGGGCTCTTGAGATAGTCGACGATGGTGACGTCGGCACCCTCCTGCTCGAGGATCTCCAGCGTCTTGCGCGACGTGCCGCAGCGCGGATTATGGTAGATGGTCGCTTTCATCGGGTCACCTGATCGGGGCCGGGGCGCGGACGCCCCGGCGACGTGAACGTGCGGATCAGCGGGCGAGTTTCTCGCCGGCCTCGGCCTTGCCTGCGAGCAGCTCGGAGATGGTGAAGTCGCTTCCCAGCCGCGGCTGCTGCCGCTTCAGGCCTTCGACGATCTTCGGCAGCCCCTCGGTGTCGGCCCAGAACATCGGGCCGCCACGGTAGACCGGCCAGCCGTAGCCGTAGACCCAGACGACGTCGATGTCGCTCGCCCGCTGGGCCATGCCTTCCTCGAGGATCTTCGCGCCTTCGTTGACCATCGTGTAGAGCGTGCGCTCGACGATCTCCTGGTCGCTGATCTCGCGCGCGGTCACGCCTGCATTGGCGCGAAAACCGTCGATGATCTCCTGCACCTTGGGGCTCGGCGAGGGCCGCCGCCTGTCGTCATAATCGTAAAAGCCGGCGCCCTTCTTCTGGCCCCAGCGGTCGATCGCGCAGAGCGCGTCGCGGATGTTCTCGATGCGGTTGGGATCGCGGTGCCAGCCGATGTCGACGCCGGCGAGATCGGCCATCTGGAACGGCCCCATCGGCATGCCGAACTCGACATGGACGCGGTCGATCTGCTCGGGCGTCGCGCCCTCGAGGAGCAGCTGCATCGCCTGGGTCTGGCGCGGGATCAGCATCCGGTTGCCGATGAAGCCGTAGCAGACGCCTGCGACGACCGCGACCTTGCGGATCTTCTTGGCGAGACCCATCGCCGTCACCAGCACGTCCGGCGCGGTGTTCGCGCCGCGGACGATCTCAAGCAGCTTCATGATGTTGGCGGGCGAGAAGAAGTGGAGCCCGAGCACGTCCTGCGGCCGGGAGGTCGAGGCCGCGATCTCGTCCACGTTGAGATAGGAGGTGTTGGAGGCGAGGATCGCGCCCGGCTTGGCGATGCGATCGAGCTTGCCGAACACCTCCTTCTTGACGTCCATATTCTCGAACACCGCCTCGATGATCAGGTCGCAGTCGGAGAGATCGTCGAGGCTGAGGCTGGGGGTGAGCAGGCCCATCGCCTGGTCGACCTGCTCGGCGCTCATCCGGCCCTTGGCCGCGGTCGCCTCGTAGTTCTTGCGCATCACGCCGGTGCCGCGGTCGAGCGCCTCCTGCTGCTGCTCGACGATCGTCACCGGGATGCCGGCGCTGAGGAAGTTCATCGAGATGCCGCCGCCCATCGTCCCGGCGCCGATCACGCCGACCTTGCGGATGTCTCGCGCGCGCGTCTCCTCCGGCAGGCCGTCGATCTTCGCCGCCTTCCGCTCGGCGAAGAAGAAATATTGCTGCGCCTTGGCCTGGGTGCCGCTCATCAGCTGCATGAACAGCTGCCGCTCGGTCTGCACGCCCTCGGCATAAGGCTTGGCGACCGCCGCCTCGATCGCCTTGATGTTCGCCTCGGGCGCATCGAAGCCGCGAAACTTGCGGGCCTGCGCCTTGCGGAACTCGTCGAACAGGCCGGGATTGGCGCGCGCCTCGTCGATCCTGTCGTCGCGCTCGCTGGTCTTCGGGATCGGCCGGACGTCACGCACCTCTTCGGCGAAGGCGACGGCGTGCTGCTCGAGATCGCCCTCGATAAGCCGATCGACGAGGCCGACCTCATAGGCCTCTTTCGCCCCGATCGGGCTGCCGCTGGTCGCCATCTCCAGCGCCTTCTGCACGCCGGCGGCGCGGGGCAGGCGCTGGGTGCCGCCGGCGCCGGGCAGCAGGCCCAGCTTCACCTCGGGGACGCCGAGCTTCGCCGACGGGACGGCGACGCGATAGTGGCTGGCGAGCGCGACCTCGAGGCCGCCGCCGAAGGCGGTGCCGTGGATCGCGGCGACTACCGGCTTGGTGCAGGCCTCGATCCGATCGACCACCATCGGCAGCATCGGCATCTGCATCGCCTTGCCGAATTCGGTGATGTCGGCACCGGCGAAGAAGGTGTTGCCGGCGCAGATGATCACGACAGCCTTCACCGCCTCGTCGGCATCGGCCTGATCGATCGCTGCGACCAGGCCTTCGCGGACGGCATGGCCGAGGGCGTTCACCGGCGGATTGTTCGAAGTGACGATGAGGACGTCGCCGTGGCGGCGGGTGCTGATCGGGCTCATGTATGTCTCCGTGGGTCAGAAGGCCGTGCGGCCATATTCCTGTTGGTTGAACGGGTGCGAGATGGAGAGGCCGCCGTCGACGACCAAAGCGTGGCCGTTGACGTAGCTCGATTCGTCGGAGGCGAGGAACAAGGCAGCGCCGGCGATCTCCTCCGGCTCGCCGCCGCGCTTCAGCGGGTTGAGGTGGCCGAGCCGGTCTTCCTTGCCGGAGGCGCGCGCCCAATCGTAGATCGGCTTGGTCATGCCGGTCTCGATCAGGCCGGGACAGATGGCGTTGACCCTGATGTCGGCGGCGGCGAGCTGGGTGGCGGCGACCTTGACCAGGTTGATCACGCCGGCCTTGGAGGCCGAATAGGCCGGGCCGCCGGCGCCGGCCCGGATGCCGGCGACCGAGGCGGTGCAGATGATCGAGCCCTTGCCGCGCTCCTTCATCGCGGGCGCCGCGTGCTTGATGGCGAGGAAAGGCCCGATCAGGTTGACGCGCAGGATCTCCTGCCAGTCCTCGGCGCTCTGCTCGAAGATCGAGGCCAGGCCGCCCGAGATGCCGGCATTGGCGAAGAAGACGTCGAGCCCGCCGAAGCGCTGCAGCGCCGCCTGGACGAGATCCTGGACATCCTCGTCGCTGCCGGCGTCGGCCTGGATCGCGATCGCCGCCTCGCCGATCTCCGCGGCGGTCTCGTCATGGCCCTTGAGGTCGGCACAGATCAGCCGCGCGCCCTGCTCGGCGAACAGCCGCGCGCTGGCCCGGCCGATGCCGGAGCCGGCCCCGGTGACGATCGCGATCTTCCCCTCGAGTCTCATTGCCAGCCTCCGCGTTAGAGCCCCACGCCGGTGGTCGAGCCGCCGTCGACGACGATCGCCTGGCCGGTGACGAAGGTCGAGGCCGGGCTGGCCAGGAAGACGGCGGCGCCGGCGATCTCGTGCGGCTCGCCGATCCGCTGCAGCGGCGTGTGCATCGTCACCGCGGCGAGCGTCTGCGGATTCTCCCAGAGAGCGCGGGCAAAGTCGGTGCGGATCAGGCCGGGCGCGATGCAGTTCACCCGCACCTGGTGCGGCCCGAACTCGGCGGCGAGGTTGCGCGCCAGCTGGAAGTCGGCCGCCTTGGAGACGTTGTAGGCGCCGATCACGGTCGAGGCCTTGAGGCCGCCGATCGAGGAGACGATGATGATCGAGCCCTCGCGCCGTTCGATCATCTCCGGCGCGACCATCTGGATCAGCCAGTGGTTGGCGATGACATTGTTCTCCAGGATCTTGCGGAACATCTCGTCCGAGATGCCGCCCATCGGCCCGTAATAGGGATTGGACGCGGCGTTGCAGACCAGCACGTCGATCCGCCCGAGCTGCGCCCGGGTCTCGTCGACCAGCGTCTGCAGCGCCTCCTTGGACGAGATGTTGGCGGGAACGACGATCGCTCGTCCGAGGCCGTGCCGGCCGTTGATGGCGTCGGCGACCTCCTGGCAGGCCTCGGCCTTGCGGCTCGAGACGACGACGGTGGCGCCGTGCTCGGCCATCGCCTCGGCGATCGCCCGGCCGATGCCGCGCGACGAGCCGGTGATCACGGCCACCTTCCCGCTCAGATCGAACGAATTCATCTGATTTCCCTCTTCATCCGAACCTCTCGTCATCCCGGCGAAGGCCGGGATCTCCTGGAGATTGGCCGCGGCGCCTATCCGATCCGAGATCCCGGCTTCCGCCGGGATGACGGGTGGGAGTCAGCCCCGCGACGCGTGCTTCGCGAACTCGATCCTCGCGATCGCCCGATTGTGCACCTCGTCCGGCCCGTCGGCGAGGCGCAGGGTGCGGATCCCCGCCCAGCTCTTCGCCAGCTCGAAATCCTGGCTGACGCCGGCGCCGCCATGGGCCTGGACAGCATCGTCGATGATCCTCAGCGCCATGTTCGGCGCCTGGACCTTGATCATCGCGATCTCCGCCTGCGCGGCCTTGTTGCCGGCCTTGTCCATCAGGTCGGCCGCCTTGAGGCAGAGCAGGCGCGACATGTCGATGTCGATCCGGGCGCGGGCGACGCGCTGCTCCCAGATCGAATGCTCGGCAAGGCGCTTGCCGAACGCGACGCGCGACTGGAGGCGGCGGACCATGGCGGCGAGCGCCTCTTCGGCCGCGCCGATCGTGCGCATGCAATGGTGGATGCGACCCGGCCCCAGCCGGCCCTGGGCGATCTCGAAGCCGCGGCCTTCGCCGAGCAGCATGTTCGAGGCGGGGATGCGCACGTTGTCCAGCACGATCTCCATGTGGCCGTGCGGCGCATCGTCATAGCCGTAGACGGTGAGCGCCCGCTCGATCGTCACGCCGGCCGCGTCGAGCGGCATCAGCACCATCGACTGCTGGCGATGGCGATCGGCCGTGCGATCGGTCTTGCCCATCACGATCGCCACCTTGCAGCGCGGATCGCCGGCGCCGCTCGACCACCATTTGCGGCCGTTCAGCACATATTCGTCGCCCTCGCGCCTTATGTCGCACTCGATGTTGGTGGCGTCGGACGAGGCGACCGCCGGCTCGGTCATCAAAAAGGCGGAACGGATCTCGCCGTCCATCAGGGGCCGCAGCCATTGCTCCTTCTGCTCCCTCGTGCCGTAGCGGTGGAGCACCTCCATGTTGCCGGTGTCGGGAGCGGAGCAGTTGAACACCTCGGAGGACCAGCCGACCCGCCCCATCTCCTCGGCGCAAAGCGCATATTCGAGGTTGGTGAGCTGCGTGCCTTCGAAGGCGAAGCTCTCGTCGACATGGGCGAGGGCCCGGCCGGGCGGCATGAACAGATTCCACAGGCCGGCTTCCCGGGCGAGGGGCTTCAGCTCCTCGATCACCTGGATCGGCTGCCAGCGATCGCCGGCCGCGAGCTGGGCCTTGTAGTCGTCGCCGCGCGGCCGAATCACGGTCTCGACGAAGTCGCGAACGCGGTCGCGGTAAAAAGCCTGCCGTTCCGTAAGGTCAAAGTCCATGACGGCCGTTTTCCTCGCTCTCCTGCCTCTCCCGGTGCTGCCAGAAACGGCGGATTCGCGCCAGAGCCGGGCTCTTGCCGGAGCGGTGCCGCGAGTGTCATGACGGCCGCAAAGGGGAGCGGCAATGCGGGCGTCGGGTGGGGCGGTGAGCGAGCATTTCGACGTGCTGATCGTCGGGGCGGGCCTCTCCGGCATCGACGCTGCCTATCGCCTGCAGGAGCGGTGTCCGGACAAGGGCTATGCGATCTTCGAGGGCCGCGACGCGATGGGCGGGACCTGGGACCTGTTCCGCTATCCGGGCGTCCGCTCGGACAGCGACATCTACACGCTCGGCTTTCCGTTCCGGCCGTGGCGCGGCGACCGGGCGATCGTCGACGGCGCTTCGATCCGCGCCTATGTCGAGGAGACCGCCCGCGAATTCGGGATCAGCGAGCGGATCCACTTCGGACACAGAGTCATCCGCGCCGACTGGTCCTCCGCCGACGCGCGATGGACCGTGGAGGCCGAGGCGGACGGCGCCGTCCGCCGCTTCACCTGCGGCTTCCTTTATCTGTGCACCGGCTATTACGATTACGACCGGGGCTTCCGTCCGCGCTGGCCGGGGGAGGAGGCGTTCGCCGGGCGGATCGTCCACCCGCAATTCTGGCCCGACGATCTCGACCATGACGGCAGGAGAGTGGCGGTGATCGGCAGCGGCGCGACCGCGGTGACCCTGGTGCCGGCCATGGCCGCGCAGGCGGCGCATGTCGCGATGGTGCAGCGCTCACCGACCTACGTCGTCTCGCGCCCGGCCCGCGATCCGCTCGCCGCGCGGGCCGCACGGTGGCTGCCGGCGCCGCTCGCCGAGAAGCTGGTGCGCTGGAAGAACGTGCTGCTGGGCCTCGGCTTCTTCGGCTTCGCCCGGCATCGCCCGGAGACGGTGCGGCGCCTGATCCTGCAGGGCGTGCGCAAGGAACTGGGCCCGGACTATCCGATCGAGCGGGATTTCGCGCCGTCCTACCGGCCGTGGGACCAGCGGCTGTGCCTGGTTCCGGACGGTGACCTGTTCGCGGCGATCCGCAGCGGCCGCGCCGCGGTGGTCACCGGCGAGATCGACAGCTTCACCCGCAACGGCCTCAGGATGCGCTCGGGCGAGGAGATCGAGGCCGACATCGTGGTCACCGCCACCGGCCTGGTTGTCAAATTGTTCGGGGGCATGACGCTCGCCGTCAACGGTGTTCCGGTCGATCCGGCGGATCGGCTGGTCTACAAGGGCATGATGCTGAGCGACGTGCCGAACCTCGCGCTCGCCTTCGGCTATACCAACGCCTCCTGGACGCTGAAATGCGACCTCACCGCCCGGACGGTGTGCCGGCTGCTCAAGCACATGGACCGGCACGGCCATGCCGCCTGCACACCGCGGCTGCGCGATCCCGGTGCGCCGCGCCGCCCCCTGCTCGATTTCACTTCCGGCTACGTGCGCCGCGCCGCCGCCATCCTTCCGGCGCAGGGGCAGCGGGCGCCCTGGCGGGTCCACCAGAACTATTTGCTCGATCTCGCGGCGATGCGATTGCGGCCGGTCGCCGACGAGGCGATGGTGTTCGAGACTCGCGCGGCGGCGCCGCCGGAGAGTTGACGACCGCTGCGCCGCCCGGCATTTACGTTTACGTAAAGGAGAGGCGCGCGTGGAGCTGGAAGACTTCAGGGCCGAGACTCGGGACTGGCTCGAGACGAACTGTCCGCCCGAGATGCGCGAGCCGGTGCGCGACGAGAGCGACCTGTGCTGGGGCGGCCGCAACGCGACCTTCAAGAACGAGGCCCAGCGCCGCTGGCTCGAGATGATGGCCGAGCGCGGCTGGACGGTGCCCGACTGGCCGAGGGCCTATGGCGGCGGCGGGCTCTCGCCCGCCGAGACCAAGATCCTGCGCCAGGAGATGGCGCGGATCGGCGCCCGCAACCCGCTCTACAGCTTCGGAATCTCGATGCTCGGTCCGGCGCTGCTCAAATACGGCACCGAGGCGCAGAAGACGCGCTTCCTGACCGAGATCGCCCGCGGCGAGATCCGCTGGTGCCAGGGCTATTCGGAGCCCAACGCCGGCTCCGACCTCGCCTCGCTTCAGACAAGGGCGGAGGACAGAGGCGATCACTGGCTGGTCAAGGGCCAGAAGGTCTGGACCTCCTACGCCGACAAGGCCGACTGGATCTTCTGCCTGGTGCGCACCGATCCGGCCGCGCCCAAGCACAAGGGGATCAGCTTCCTCCTGTTCGACATGGCGACGCCCGGCGTCTCGACGAAACCGATCCTGCTGATCTCCGGCTATTCGCCGTTCTGCGAGACCTTCTTCGACGACGTGGCAGTGCCGAAGGATCAGGTGGTCGGCGAGATCAACAAGGGCTGGGACGTCGCCAAATATCTGCTCGGTCACGAGCGCGAGATGATCAGCGGCATGGGCGTGGGCGCCGGCTCGGACGGAACGCTCGGTCCGGCACTCGCCGACACGATCGGCCGGGACGGAGAGGGGCGGATCGCCGATCCGTTCCTGCGCGCCGACATCGCCCGTTTCGATGTCGACGCGCTCGCCTTCTCGGCCATGTCGGAGCGTTTCATCGACGAGCTGAAGGCGGGCCAGGCGCATCCGGCCCAGCCCTCGATGATGAAATATGCCGGCACCGAGCTCAACAAGCGCCGCCACGAGATCGTCATGGCCGCCGGCGGCGCCGACGCGCTCGAATGGGAGAGCGAGCGCAGCCGCGGCGGCAAGCGCCCCCGTGAATGGCTGCGCACCAAGGCCAATTCGATCGAGGGCGGTACCAGCGAGATCCAGCTCGGCATCGTCGCGAAGCGGATCCTGGAGCTGCCCGGATCATGAACGTTCCTTTCCCCTTCAGGGGAGAGGTTGGGAGAGGGGGAGTCAGAGCCCCCATGGACGAACTCGGAGAGGCTCTCACTGCCCCTCTCCCCAACCAGTTTGGGGGCCGTTCTGTCCCCCGGACAGAACCAAAAGGCCCCAAACTCCCCTGAAGGGGAGAGGGGGAATTGAGGACCCAATGCCACTGACCCTCACCGACGACCAGGCGATGCTGCGCGAGACCGCGCGCGCGTTCATGGCCGAGGAAGGCGCGATCGCGACGCAATATCGCAAGTATCGCGACATGAACTGCAAGGACGGATTCGGCCATGCCCTCTGGCGCCAGTTCGGCGAGATGGGCTTCACCGCCATCCTCGTCGACGAAGCCGATGGCGGGCTCGGGCTCGGCCATGTCGAGGCGGGCCTGGTACTCGAGGAGATCGGGCGCAACCTTACGCCCTCACCCTTCCTGATCACCGCCGTCGCCGCGGTCGAGGCGCTGCGCGGCACGCCGCAGCGCAGCCGCTGGCTGCCCGGCATGCTGGCGGGCGAGACGGTGGCGGCGCTGGCGGTCGACGAGGGGCCGAAGCACCGGCCGGAATCGATTGCGATGCGGGCCGAGCGCTCGGGCAACGGCTTCCGCCTGTCCGGCGCCAAGCAGTTCGTCGTGCAGGGCGCCTCCGCCGACGTCTTCATCGTCGCGGCGCAGGCCGACGAAGGCACGACGGTGTTCGCGGTCGAGAAGGCGGCAGCGGGCCTCGAGGTCGAGGGCGTGCGCCTCGCCGATGCCAGCATCGGCGCGCGGCTCACCTTCGACGCTGTCGAGGTCGACGGCGATGCGGTGCTCGGGGAGGTGGGGCAGGGGGAGGCGATCCTCTCCCGCGTGCTCGCCGCGGCCCGGGCGGGCGCCGCGGCGGAGATGATCGGCGTCGCGTCCGGTGCGATGGCGATGACCGTCGACTATCTCAAGCAGCGCAAGCAGTTCGGCCGGCCGATCGGCGAATTCCAGGCGCTGCAGCATCGCGCCGCCCATCTCTACTCCGAGCTGGAGATCGCCCGCGCCGCGGTGCTGAAGGCCCAGCAATTGCTCGACGCCGGCGACGCGGCGGCGGAGGTGATGGTGTCGGTCGCCAAGACCAAGGCCGGCCTGGTCTCGACGCTCGCCGCCCAGGAGGGCGTGCAGATGCACGGCGGCATCGGCATGACCGACGAATATGACATCGGCCTCTACATGAAGCGCGACCGGGTGCTGAACGAGCTGTTCGGCGACGCGAACTACCACGCAGACCGCGTCGCAAGGTTGCGGGGGTATTGAACATCTCCCCTCCCGCTCGCGGGAGGGGATAAAGGGGTGGGG